>NC_013740.1:600000-1200000 GCF_000025305.1 Acidaminococcus fermentans DSM 20731
CCCCGGACCCAGGAGCCGGGTGCCTTCCGGCAGGGCTACCAGCGCCTTGCGTTTCCCCCGGTGTTCCAGGATTCCCAGAAGACGGCGGCAGGGAGCCGGCGCCGGTGGAGCAGCCGGAGCAGGAGCGGCCGGGACGGGAGCCTTTGCCGGGACTACCGGCGGTTTGGAAGAAGCCGGGAGGCTGGGATGATCCAGGGGGCGGAAGGGGTCCCGCCGGGGAAGTCTGCCGGGTTTGCGGATTTCCGGTTCCGATGTCCGGCCTTCCGCTTCTGCCAGAGCGGGCAGGGAGGGAAAATCCGGAAGAGCGGGGGAAGGGAACAGGAACAGCAGGGATCCGGTGCCCAGAACGGCCAGACCAAGGGAAAGGGCCATCCTGGAGGAAAGAGAGACGGTGGGCAAAATCTTGTGGGAAAACATGGGAACCTCCTTACTGATTGGTATCAGGTTCCATTATAGGAAATTTCAGGAAACTTTCCTACCCCAACCGTCATTACAGGGAAAAAAAGGGATATGAATGGACAGTCAGAAAGGAGTCGATGCTATGTTTGGGCATTCCTGCGGGATAGAAAGGGACGTCGGACCATTCCGGTGGAAGGATCCTCTGGAAAGAAGGGTAGGGAGCGGTCCTGTGTCCCCGGCGGTGCTCCTGGCCCGGGAAGTGGTGGAACAGGCTTTGGAACAGGGGGCCAGTGACATCCATCTGGAACCGGAAACGGACGGGATGGTGATCCGCTGCCGGCTGGACGGCGTGCTTCAGAAGCTCCGGACCGTGCCGAAAAATCTCCAGGACCCGCTGGTTTCCCGGTTTAAGATTCTTTCCGGCATGGACATCGGAGAAAAACGGCTGCCCCAGGACGGACGGTTCCAGGAAGCCTGGCAGGACCGGCAGGTGGACGTGAGGGTTTCCTCCCTGCCCACCCTCCATGGGGAAAGTCTGGTGCTGCGGCTCCTGGACCAGGAGAACGTCGCCCTGGATCTCTCCCGGCTGGGATTCAGCCACCACAACCGGGCACGGCTGGACCGGTGTCTGCAGAAACCCCATGGATTGTTCCTGGTCACCGGTCCCACCGGCAGCGGAAAATCCACTACCCTGTACGGGGCTCTGGCCGCCCTGGACCGGGACCATCAGAAAATCATTACCGTGGAAGACCCGGTGGAGTATCAGCTGCCGGGAATCCGCCAGGTGGCCGTCCGGCCCAAAATCGGCCTGACCTTCAGCCGCTGTCTCCGAAGTATCCTGCGCCAGGATCCGGACTGCATCCTGATTGGGGAAATCCGGGACGGGGAAACCGCCGCCATGGCCATCCAGGCGGCGCTTACCGGGCACCGGGTCCTGAGCACCCTTCACACCAACACCGCAGCCGGAGCGGTGAACCGGATCCTGGACATGGGGGTGGAACCCTATCTGGCAGCCTCTGCCCTCCAGGGGGTGGCCGGGCAGCTTCTGGTCCGAAGACTGTGCAGCCACTGCAAAAAGGCGTATACTGTACAGGAGCAGGCTTGGGAATGGAGCTATCTGGGGCTGCAGGAACCCCGGACGCTGTACAGGGCCCAGGGCTGTCCCCGCTGCCGGCATACCGGGTATGGGGGACGGCTGCCCCTGCAGGAGGTACTGCTTGTGGAAGGATCCGTCCGCCAGGGAATCCTGGACGGGTGGCATGAAGAAGCACTGGAAAAAGAAGCCCGGAAGACCGGATTCCGGTCCCTCCGGGATGACGGACGGGAGAAGGTGCTGGCCGGAGAGACCAGTGCGGAGGAACTGCTCCGGGTATTGGGATAAGGAGGCTGTATGCTGCAGTTGTGGAATCTGTTTGAATTTGCCGGGACCATTGCGTTTGCGGTTTCCGGAGCCATTGTGGGCATGACCCGGAATATGGATGTGTTCGGGATCACGGTACTGGCTGTGCTCACTGCCGTAGGCGGGGGGATGATCCGGGATGTGCTGGCTGGCTATACGCCGCCCATGGCCCTGGAGAATCCGGGGAATCTGCTGCTGTCGGTGCTGACGGCCCTGGCCATGTCCTGGCTGTTCGCTTCCTATCGGGTGGCCGGACGGAAACGGCAGATCGTGACCTTCTTCTATATTGCGGCAGATACGGTGGGGCTGGCTTCCTTTACGGTCACCGGGACTCTGACCGGGCTGTCCCAGGGCAGACCCCACACCTTCGTCTATCCCATTATGCTGGGCCTCTTGACGGCGGTGGGCGGCGGTGTGCTCCGGGACCTGATGGCCCAGCGGATCCCCAGTGTCCTGAGTACGGACGTGTACGCCACGGCTTCCCTGGCCGGAAGCCTGGTCATGTGCCTGTGCTGGCATTATGAAAGCCAGGACCTGGCGCCCTGGCTGGGGGCCTTCATGGTGGTGGCCCTGCGCTTTTTCGCCGTCCGTTTCCGCTGGCAGCTGATCCATCCCATGGAACGGAGGAAGAGGGGAGAAGGAATAAAAAATGGGAGGTGAAGATTTTCACCTCCCTGGTCGCGACCCGTGACCAGAAAAGAGGTGCTGCCCGGCAGCACCTCTTTTCTTATCTCATATTAATAAACTGCATGTCGATTCCGAAATCCTGTCCTTTGACCAGCTGGATCACGGCCTGGAGATCATCTTTTTTCGGGCCGGAAACCCGGATCTGATCGTCCTGCTGCTGGGTGGTCACCTTGATTTTGGCCCCTTTGATGGCGGCGATGACCTTTTTGGCGGTTTCCTTGTCGATGCCCTGTTTCAGTTTCACGGTCTGGCGTACGGTGCCTTTGGCGGCCGGTTCCACCTTGCCCGGATCCAGGGAACGGAGGGACAGGCCCCGTTTGGCCATCCGCTGCCGCAGGATGTCCAGGATGGCACCCAGTTTGTATTCGTCTTCGGCAGCCAGTTTCAGGTCTCCGTCCGCCAGTTCGATGGTGGCATTGGAGCCCCGGAAATCATACCGCTGTTCGATTTCCTTCCGGGTCTGGTTCAGAGCATTGTCCAGTTCCTGCATGTCAATCTGGGAAACGATGTCGAAAGAGCTGTTCTTGGCCATAAAATAAATCCTCCTGTAAATATCTTTTTTTACGGGCGGCCGGGTTCATACGGACGCCCAATTGATTGATTGGTTTGTTTCAAAATTTGCCTGCAAATTTTATCATTCGGCCGCTGACCGTTGACAGCTGACCGCTGACAGGGAAACGATGCCTGGCATCGTTTCCCTCACTTCACCCTTACATCCACCTCAAACATCCGGTTCCAGGGGAATTCCACGGTATAGGGGGTGCCTTTCAAAGTGGGTTCGTCTTCCACATACTGGCGGAATAGACGGCTGGTGCCGCTGAGGATCCGGTTGTAGTATTTGCCCAGATCGTATTTCAGCTTGAAATCATGCTGGTCGATCCCCAGGCTGATCCGGTACCGGACATTGGCCTGGTAGATCCAGTCATCCAGGAGCCGTGTCTTCAGCAGCCGTTCCCGTTCTTCCGGTCTGATCTGTTTTCCCAGGATCCCCTGGCTCAGGGCATAGCCAATGCTGTTGTCCGCGGTGTTCCAGCCGGAATAGGCGGTCAGGCCCAGCAGCGCTTTGGCGTCGGTCATGGCCAGCATGAACCCGTTGTCCGCGCCGTTGGCATAGGAAATATCCGCCAGGGCCACCGGTTTCCGGGTTTCCAGTTCCGCCAGTTCGGCGGCGAATTCCCGGTTGATCCGGCTGGCATAGGGGGCGTTGTCATTGGCGGTGGAATCCAGGCAGACCCCATTTTCCGGTGTGTTCACTGCCAGCACCAGATCCGCTTTTTTCAGATGAGAAGTTTCCACTCCGCCGCTGGCCAGGATCTGGTTCCGGACTGAATCTTCCGCCCGTTCGTCGGAATACAGGGGAATGGTGTCACCGCCCACTCCGGGAGCGAACAGGGGATAGACCCTGGGTTTCTCTCCCCGGATTTCATTGATGGCCCGGGTCACCAGCAGAAGCCCCACCTGGTCCACCCCGGGCAGGATCTGGAACCGGTTCTCCGTAATCCCATCTCCCACATATTTCAGGTGCCGGGCTTCCATATGGGTCTGGGACAGGGGGGCATCGTCATCCTTGCCCAGGGCAAGATAGTGGAAAACCCCGTTCTGGCACAGCCGGATCAGCCGTTTGTTGGTCTGGAAGTTCATCAGCCGGCGGGTCCGCCAGTCCTGCATGACCATATTGGGAATCTGGGCCAGCAGGGTCTGCCGTTCCTGGATCTCCGAATAGGTCAGGGAGCCGTCCTGGTCTTCCTTGTCCTGAAGCTGGGACAGCCGGAAAATCTTGGGACCGAATTCCTCGTAGTATCCCGGTTCCACCTTGCCGATGCTCTGCTTGGGCGTCCGCATGATGGTGCTGAAGGCGTAGATCTTCAGGCCTGGATTGTCCTTTTTCAGCTTTTCCAGCCGCTGGACCTTAGCTTTCAGATATTTTTCCAGATGGTGGTGCTTCCGGGATGCCACCAGTCCGCCGTAGTTCAGGCTGTCCGTGGCGATCACCGCCGCTTCCGCATGGGGAGCCTCCTTTTCCAGCCAGTTCCACAGGGCTTCATTGTTTCCGGAACCCCGGTGGTCGGACAGATCCTTTTCCGGCGGCACCGTCAGGGGATAGCCTGCGGCTTTGGCGGTATCCACCGTATATTCCAGACAGACGGGCCGGTTGTCCAGAGGGACATACAGGATCTTGGGAGAAGCTTCCGCAGTTCCCATCAGGGAAAACAGCAGCAGTCCGCCTGCCAGGACCGATTTCAACGAAAAATGCATGGTTTCCTCCTTGTAACAGTATCATTTTATTATACACTATCTCTACGGACAAAAGAAAGTACTTTGACTTGCCAGTCAGTAGTTTTTCCGTATGATATAATGGAGAAGAATATGAAAGAACAAGGAGAAACCATTATGCCTTTTGAAATTCATGCTCCTTTTGCTCCGGCGGGAGATCAGCCGGAAGCCATAGATGCCCTGGCCAGAGGGGTGGAAGAAGGGATGCACACCCAGGTGCTCCTGGGGGCCACTGGTACCGGCAAGACCTACACCATTGCCCAGGTAATCCAGAAAGTCCAGAAGCCCACTCTGGTCATTGCCCACAACAAGACCCTGGCAGCCCAGCTGTGCAGCGAATTCAAGGAATTCTTCCCCAACAATGCGGTGGAATACTTTGTTTCCTATTATGATTACTACCAGCCGGAAGCCTACATCCCGGCCACGGATACCTACATCGAGAAAGATTCCTCCATGAACGATGAAATCGACAAGCTGCGCCACTCGGCCACTTCCGCCCTGATGGAACGGCGGGACGTGATCGTGGTGGCGTCGGTTTCCTGCATCTACGGCCTGGGCGGGCCCAAGGACTATTACGACAGTGTCCTGTCCCTGCGCATCGGCCAGACGGTGGAACGGGATGCCATCCTGGAAAAACTGGTGAAGATCCGCTATGACCGGAACGACCTGTCCCTGGAGCGGGGCAAGTTCCGGGTCCGGGGGGACGTGATCGAAGTGGTGCCCGCCAGCTATGGGGAAAAAGCCATCCGCATCGAACTGTTCGGGGACGAAGTGGACAGCCTGGAAGAAATCGACGTGCTCACCGGCCAGGTGGTGGACAAACGGACCCATGTGGCCATTTTTCCCGCCAGCCATTATGTGACCAGCGACGAGAACCTGGAGCGGGCCCGGAAGGACATCCGCCGGGAACTGAACGAACGGCTGAAGGTGCTGAAGGGGGAGAACAAGCTCCTGGAAGCCCAACGGCTGGAACAGCGGACCAATTACGATCTGGAAATGATGCAGGAACTGGGATACTGCAGCGGCATAGAAAACTACTCCCGGCATCTCACCGGCCGGAAACCGGGAGAACCGCCCTTTACCCTGGTGAACTATTTCCCCAAGGATTTCCTTACGGTGATCGACGAAAGCCATGTGACCCTGCCACAGCTCCGGGCCATGTACGCCGGGGACCGGGCCCGGAAGGAACAGCTGGTGAAGTACGGCTTCCGGCTGCCCTCGGCCATTGACAACCGGCCCCTGACCTTTGATGAATTCCAGGCCCAGCGGGGACAGATCATCTATGTGTCCGCCACCCCGGGCTCCTACGAAATGGAAACCACTGACCAGGTGGTGGAACAGATCATCCGGCCCACCGGGCTGCTGGATCCCAAAATCGAAGTGCGGCCCATCAAAGGGCAGATCGATGACCTGCTGGGCGAGATCCACAAGGTGACGGCCCAGAAGGAACGGGTGCTGGTGACCACCCTGACCAAGAAGATGGCGGAAGATCTGACGGAATACCTCACCACCGCCGGAGTCCGGGTCCGCTATCTCCATTCGGACATCGCCACCATCGAACGGGCGGAAATCATCCATGATCTCCGGGCCGGAAAATTCGATGTGCTGGTGGGCATCAACCTGCTCCGGGAAGGGCTGGATATGCCGGAAGTGAGCCTGGTGGCCATCCTGGATGCGGACAAGGAAGGGTTCCTGCGCAGTGATACGGCCATGATCCAGACCATCGGCCGGGCAGCCCGGAACGCCCACGGCCGGGTGATCATGTATGCGGACACCATCACCGGTTCCATGGAGCGGGCCATCAGCGAAACCGCCCGGCGCCGGGAAAAACAGGAGGCCTTCAACAAGGTCCACGGCATTGTGCCCCGGACCATCCAGAAAAAAGTGGTGGATCTGATCAAGCTCACCAAGGTGGAGGAAGACAATACCGCCGCCAAAGGCTATACGGCCAAAACGGTGAAGAAACTGAAGCCCAGGGAGCTGGACAAGCAGATCCGGCTCATGGAAAAGAAAATGAAGGAAGCGGCCAAACAGCTGGATTTCGAACTGGCCGCGGAATACCGGGACCAGCTGATATTGCTGAAAGGAGAGCAGCGGAAAGCTCATGAATGAAGATGTCATTGTAATCCAGGGGGCGCGGCAGCACAACCTGAAGAATATATCCCTGAACATCCCCCGGAACAAACTGGTGGTGATCACCGGTCTGTCCGGCAGCGGGAAATCCTCCCTGGCCTTTGATACCATCTATGCGGAAGGCCAGCGCCGGTACGTGGAAAGCCTGTCGGCCTATGCCCGGCAGTTCCTGGGACAGATGGACAAACCGGATGTGGACTATATCGGGGGACTGTCCCCGGCCATTTCCATCGACCAGAAGACCACCAGCCGGAACCCCCGGTCCACGGTGGGAACGGTAACGGAGATCTACGACTATCTCCGGCTGCTGTTTGCCCGGATCGGGATCCCCCATTGTCCCCAGTGCGGGAAAGTCATCGAACGCCAGTCCCCCCAGCAGATTGCCGACAAGGTGCTGGAATTGCCGGAAGGAACCAAATTCATGATCCTGGCACCGGTGGTGCGGGGCCGGAAAGGGGAACACAAAAACATCCTGGAAACCGTCCGCCGGGCAGGATACGTGCGGGTGAAGGTGGATGACCACCTGTATACCCTGGATGAGGAAATCCAGCTGGACAAAAAGAAGAAACACTCCATTTCCGTGGTGGTGGACCGGCTGGTGGCCCGGCCGGGACTGGGAAGCCGGCTCACCGATTCCCTGGAAACCGCTTTGAAACTGGGAGAAGGGACCGTGGCCATCGAAGAGATCGGAGGTGAGACCCATGTGTACAGCGAAAAGTTCGCCTGTGCGGAATGCGGCATCAGCCTGCCGGAAATCGAACCCCGGCTGTTTTCTTTCAACGCACCCTATGGCGCCTGCCCGGACTGCATGGGCCTGGGACAGCATATGGAGTTCGATCCGGATCTGATCATCCCGGACAAGACCAGACCCTTTGACCAGGGGGCCATTGCGGCGGTCAGCTCCAATGTGAAATCCTATTTTCTCTGCCAGCTGGCGGCGGTGCTGAAAAGCCGGGGCTATTCCCTCCAGAACTGCTGGAAGGATCTGCCCAGGAAGTTCCAGCAGCAGCTTCTGGAAGGGATCCCGGACGAAATCTTCACCTTTTCCTACCAGAATCTCATGGGGGAAATCAACGAACACAATACACCCTTTGAAGGGATCATCCCGGTCTTGAAACGGCGGCTGAAAGAGGCCATGAGTGAAAGCCAGCGGCTGGACTATGAATCCTTCATGACCGCCATCGAATGTTCCACCTGCCATGGGGCCCGGCTTCGTCCGGAAGTCCTGGGCATCACCGTGGATGGAAAGAACATCCAGCAGGTGTGCCGGATGCCGGTGCGGGAATGTCTGGCTTTCTTCAACGGACTGCAGCTGTCGGATCGGGACGCCTTCATTGCCAAACAGATCCTGAAGGAAATCCGGGCCCGGCTGAGCTTTTTGAACAATGTGGGGCTGGATTACCTGACCCTGGACCGGGCGGCGGCCACCCTGTCCGGCGGGGAAGCCCAGCGGATCCGGCTGGCCACCCAGATTGGTTCCGGTCTGGTGGGGGTGCTGTACATCCTGGATGAACCCAGTATCGGCCTGCACCAGCGGGACAATGACAAGCTGCTGGAAACTCTGAAGAATCTCCGGGACATGGGAAACACCCTGATTGTGGTGGAACATGACGAGGACACCATGCGGGCGGCGGACCAGATCATCGACATCGGACCGGGAGCCGGGGAAAACGGCGGCTATGTGGTAGCCCAGGGCACGGCGGATGAAATCAGCCAGGTGCCGGAATCCATTACCGGCCAGTATCTCAGCGGCCGGAAAAAGATTCCGGTGCCCCAAGAGCGGCGGAAAGGAAACGGGAAACAACTCACCATCAAGGGAGCCCGGGCCAACAACCTGAAGGACATCGATGTGTCCATTCCTCTGGGGACCCTGACGGTGGTCACCGGGGTCAGCGGCAGCGGCAAAAGCACCCTGATCAACGATATTCTGTACAAGGCTCTGGCCAAAAAGCTCATGGGAGCCCGGGAACGGCCACTGGCCCATGACCGGATCAACGGAATCCAGCACATCGACAAGGTGATCAACATCGACCAGAGCCCCATTGGCCGGACGCCCCGGTCCAACCCGGCCACCTACACCGGCACCTTCGACCTGATCCGGACCCTGTTCAGTACCACCAATGATGCCAAACTCCGGGGCTACAAGCCGGGCCGGTTCAGCTTCAACGTGAAGGGGGGACGGTGCGAGGCCTGCCATGGGGACGGGATGCTGAAAATCGAGATGAACTTCCTGCCGGATGTGTATGTGCCCTGCGAAGTGTGCAAAGGCACCCGGTACAACCGGGATACCCTGGAAGTCCGCTACAAGGGCAAGAACATTGCGGAAGTCCTGGATATGACCGTCAGCGAGGCCTGTCAGTATTTCAGCAACCAGCAGCGGATCCTCCGGAAGCTTCAGGTGCTGGAAGACGTGGGCCTGGGGTACATCCGTCTGGGCCAGGCGGCCACCACCCTGTCCGGCGGGGAAGCCCAGCGGGTGAAACTGGCCACGGAACTGGCCAAGGTGAACACCGGACGGACCCTGTATATCCTGGACGAACCCACCACCGGCCTCCACATGGCCGATGTGCACAAACTGCTGGAAGTGCTCCAGCGGCTGGTGGATGCGGGCAGTACCGTGGTGGTCATCGAGCACAACCTGGACGTGATCAAAAGTGCTGACTGGCTCATCGACCTGGGGCCGGAAGGGGGCGACCGGGGCGGCACGGTGATTGCCACCGGGACCCCGGAACAGGTGGCCCAGGTGCCGGAATCCTACACCGGCCAGTATGTAAAGAAGGTACTGGAATGAACGATGCCATCAAAGAGACCCTGGCGGTGCTGCCCAACGCCCCGGGGGTCTACATCATGCACGATGCCTCCGGCAAGGTGATCTATGTGGGGAAGGCGGTGATCCTGAAGAACCGGGTGCGCAGTTATTTCCGCCCGGCCAGCCAGGTGTCCCCCAAGGTCCGGGCCATCAACGCCCATGTGGCCTCCATTGAAACCATTGTCACCGCCAGTGAGATGGAAGCCCTGATCCTGGAGTGCAACCTGATCAAGAAGTACCGGCCCCGGTACAACATCGATCTGAAGGACGACAAGACCTATCCCTATCTGAAGATCACCGTAGGGGAAGCCTATCCCCGGATGGTGCTCACCCGGCGGGTGCTGAAGGACGGGGCCCGGTATTACGGGCCCTTTGCCGACGCGGGAGCCCTCCGGGACACCATGAAACTGATCCGGACCATGTTCCCCCTGCGCCACTGCCGGAACCTGAACGCCAAACGGCCCTGTCTCCAGTACCATCTCCACCGGTGCCTGGCCCCCTGTACGGGGAAGGTGCCGGTCAGTGAATATCGGCAGATGGTGGATGCCGTCCTGCTGCTCCTGGACGGGAAGGTGACCCAGCTGGAAAAAGATCTCACCGCCAAGATGCAGCAGGCTTCGGACAACCTGGAATTCGAGGCGGCGGCCCGGTACCGGGATTCTCTGCTGAGCCTCCGGAAACTGGCGGAAAAACAGAAGGCCACCACCGAAAGCGGCGACCGGGATGTGGTGGGACTGGCCATGGATGACAGCGGAGTCTGCGTCCAGGTGTTCTTCATCCGCAGCGGAAAGATCCTGGGCCGGGACAGCTTTTTCCTGGATCAGGAAATCGGTGAGCCGGATGGGGAAGTGCTGGGGGATTTCCTGAAGCAGTACTACCACGAAAACCACCGGCCGCCCCGGGAAATCCTGGTCAGTGCCGAACTGGCCGACAGTGACCGGACCCTGCTGGGGCAGTGGCTGAGCAGTCTTTGCGAAAAGCCGGTGAACCTGCTGGTGCCCCAGCGGGGACTGAAGCACGACCTGGTGCTTATGGCCGTGAACAACGCAAAAAAGAACCTGGAAGAAAGGCTGCGCCGGGGCCATGCTTCTGGCCAGACCGGCCTGGATGCGGCGGAACAGCTCCAGAAAGCCCTGGGACTGGCCAAACCGCTGGAACGGATGGACTGTTTCGATATTTCCCACAACCAGGGCCGGGAAACCGTGGCCTCCATGGTGGTGTTCCGGGACGGGGTCCCCAGCAAGAAGGACTACCGGCGGTACAAACTCCGGTCCACGGAAGGCAAGCCTGATGACTTCAAATCCATGCAGGAAGTTGTGTACCGGCGGTACCGGGATCTGGAGGATCTGCCCAGCCTGATCATCATCGACGGGGGCAAGGGGCAGCTCAGTTCCGCCTGTGAGGTGATCCGGGGGCTGGGCATCACTCCGGAGGAAGTCCCTGTGATCGGGCTGGCCAAGCGGGAAGAGGAAATCTTCAAGGAAGGGGCCCACACCAGCATCCTGCTGGACAAAATGTCCCCGGCCCTGCACCTGATCCAGCATATCCGGGACGAAGCCCACCGGTTTGCCATTACCTACCATCGGAAGCGGCTGGGGAAACGGAACCTGGTGTCGGTCCTGGACCATCTGGAGGGACTGGGGCCCAAGCGCCGGGCGGCCCTGTGGAAACGGTTCGGGTCCCTGGATGCCATGCGCCAGGCCTCGGTGGAGGATCTGGCAGCAGTGGACACCATGAACCGGACTGTAGCCGAGCGGGTCCATACCTTTCTCCAGGGCAGCCTGCTGGAAAAAACGGCGCTGCTGGAAACGGGAGCCGGCACAAAAGAAAAATAAAAGATTCTTTTTCAATAACTTTTATTGAAAAATCTTGTAAAACCTATTGCCACAAGACAGAAGCTCTGGTATAATCGAGGGCGAAAACAAATAATCCTGAGGGGGATAAACACAATGAAAAAATACGTTTGTGACGTTTGCGGTTATGTATATGATGAAGCTGCCGGTGATCCGGAACACAACATTGCTCCCGGCACCAAATTCGAAGATCTGCCGGAAGATTGGGTCTGCCCCATCTGCGGCGTAGGCAAAGATCAGTTCTCCGAAGAAGCCTAAAAAGCCGGAAGGGCTGTCGCACAAAAGCGGCAGCCTTTTTTTTGTCCTTTCCCCCTTTCAGGGGGACACTGCAGAGGGCAATCGTCGTGATCGACTCGCGGTATCTTGAAAGGAAGGTGTAAACCGGTATGGAACTTCGTGTATTGCGGTATTTTCTGGAGGTGGCGCGGCAGGGGAACATCACCCGGGCGGCAGAGGCACTCCACGTGACCCAGCCCACCCTTTCCCGGCAGCTCCAGGATCTGGAAAAGGAACTGGGAGCGCCGCTGTTCATCCGGTCCAAACGCCGGATAGAACTGACGGAAGCCGGGCTTTTTCTCAAGGCCCGGGCTGAGGAAATGACCACCCTGGAAGAAAAGACACTGGACCAGTTCGCCCATCTGGAGGAGTTCGTGGCCGGAGATGTGTACATCGGCGGCGGGGAGACGGAGGCCATGAAGCTGGTGATGGAGGCCCTGACGCCCCTGGGCCGTGCCTATCCCCAGGTCCATTTCCATTTTTACAGTGGCAACGAGGAACAGACCATTGACGGGCTGCAGCGGGGGACGCTGGATTTCGGGCTCCTGTGCCTGGAGACGCCGCCGGAAGGGGTGGTGTACCGCAAAATCCCCTATGACGATACCTGGGGAATCTATCTGCGCAAGGATCATCCTCTGGCCCGGAAGGACGCCATTACCGCGGCTGATATTGCCGGAGAGTCGGTTATCCTGTCCCGCCAGCTGCTGAACAATCATATCTTCAACCACTGGCTGGGAATCGAGGCGGAGAAGCTGAACGTGCGGGCCACATACAATCTGATCTATAATGCAGCTTTCCTTGCGGAGCAGCGCATGGGTCTGCTGTTTTCTTTTGGGGGATTGCTGGCCCTGGATGGGGATCATCATTCCCAGCTGACCTTCCGGCCGCTGCAGCCGGCCCTGCATTCTCATAACTACCTGATCTGGAAGGAGAATCAGGTCTTTTCCCGGGCTGCCGGCGTGGTCCATGCCCGGCTGGAGGAAGTGTTCGGACCTCACAATTAATATACCTTTTAAGCATAGTAAACAAAATCATATAAGTATTGGTAATAAATCACCTTCTGCTGTATACTGAAACCATTGGAAAGAGCAAATGACTGGTTTGGAATACAGAAAGAGGTGTTTTTTATGAACGGAAAAAAGAAGCTGCAGCGGGTCCTGGCAATGGCTGTGCTGGGGATGACCTGTGCCCTGGGGGTATTTGGGGCAGAGGCCCAGGCGGCTCCACAGACGAAACAGGCTAAGGCAGCCGTCCAGACGAAGGAACAGGGAGGAAGTCCATTGAAACTGACAAAGGAATGGGATAAGGTATTTCCAGAAAGCAAAGAAGTGAATCATCGGAAAGTGACGTTCCGCAATCGGTATGGCATCGAGCTGGCTGCCGATCTGTACGAGCCGAAAAATGTGAAGGGCAAACTGGCCGCTATCGCCGTCAGCGGACCTTTTGGGGCGGTCAAGGAGCAGGCTTCCGGTCTGTATGCCCAGGAAATGGCCAAACGGGGCTTTTTGACTATCGCCTTCGATCCCTCCTTTACGGGCGAGAGCGGGGGTGTGAACGGGGTGCGCAATGTGGCGTCTCCGGACATCAATACCGAAGATTTTTCCGCTGCGGTGGATTTCCTGTCCAATGAAAAAGACGTGGACCCCAACCGGATCGGCCTGATTGGCATCTGCGGCTGGGGCGGCATGGCACTTAACGATGCGGCCATCGATACCCGGGTCAAGGCCACGGTGGTTTCCACCATGTACGATATGAGCCGGGTGATGGCCAACGGATATTTCGATTATACGAAAGATGCCGCCACCCTGAAAAAGGAGCGGATGGTAAGTCGCAGGGCTCTCAATGCCCAGCGGACGGAAGACTTCCGCACGGGTACGTTCAAACGGGCCGGAGGCGTGGTGGATCCGTTACCGGCCGATGCTCCCCAGTTCGTGAAAGATTACTATGCCTACTACAAGACGAAACGCGGGTACCATCCCCGCAGCCTGAATTCCAACGAAGGCTGGAATGCCACTAGTGCCCTGTCCTTCATGAATATGCCGCTGCTTTCCTATGCGGATGAAATCGAAAGTGCCGTGCTGGTCATCCACGGGGAAAAGGCCCATTCCCGGTACTTCGGAGAAGATGCTTTCAAGAAGCTGAAAGGCGATAACAAAGAACTGCTGATCATCCCGGGGGCCAATCATACGGATCTCTACGACAATCTGGAAAAGATTCCCTTCGATACAATGACGGCATTCTTCCAGAAGTATTTGAAGTGATTTGCGGTAACGCAATACAGCAGGGGTCGATCGTTTTGATCGACCCGCTTCCATTGTCATACGGTTTATGTATGGAATGGCCAACCCAATAAGCATTTCATTTTCCCGTATGTTTCTGTTATGTTGGTAGTATTGGAAAAAGAATTGCTGATTACAAAGGAGAGAATATCATGTTAGGAAATTTCACCTACTGCAACCCTACGAAACTGTACTTCGGTAAGGATGCCCTGCAGAACCTGCCGGCTGAACTGGCCAAGTATGGCAAGAAGGTGGTCCTGGTCTACGGGAGCGGTTCCATCAAAAAGAACGGCATCTATGATGCGGTGACGAAGATTTTGGCGGAAGCCGGCAAGGACGTGGCCGAAATCGCCGGCGTTATGTCCAACCCCACCATCCACAAGCTGCGGGAAGGCATCGCCATTGCCCGGAAGCACGGCGCTGATTTCATCCTGGCCGTGGGCGGCGGTTCCGTCATCGACTATTCCAAGGCTCTGTCCGTTTCTGTGAACTGCGACGAAGACCCCTGGGAAAAATATTTCGTGAGATTTGAAGAACCCACCTGCGAGACCATTCCTGTGGGCACGGTGCTGACCATGGTGGGGACCGGCTCGGAAATGAATGCCGGGGCCGTCATCACCTATCCGGAAAAGAAGCTGAAGATGGGCAAGGTATTCGCCGATGAAAAAATCATGCCCCGGTTCTCCATCCTGAACCCGGTCTATACCATGACCCTGCCCAAGTACCAGATGGTGGCCGGTATCTATGACATCTTCAACCATATCTGCGAGCAGTATTTCTCCGGCACGGATGACAACACCAGCGATTACCTGGCCGAAGGCCTCATGCGCAATGTGGTGGAAGCCAGCCGGACTGCCGTCAAGAATCCCCAGGATTACGAAGCCCGGTCCAACCTGATGTGGGATGCCACCTGGGCCCTGAACACCCTGATTGCCAAGGGAAAATCCACAGATTGGATGGTCCACATGCTGGGCCAGGCTGCCGGGGGTGTTACCAATGCCACCCATGGCATGACTCTGGCTGCCGTTTCCCTGCCTTACTACCGGTTCATCCTGAAGGACGGGCTGCCCAAATTCGTGCGGTTCGCCAAAGTGGTATGGGATGTGCGGCCGGAAGGCAAGACCGATGAGGAAATCGCCAAGGAAGGGCTGGAAAAGATGGAAGACTGGATGCAGCAGCTGGGTCTGGTACTGCACCTGAAAGATCTGGGCGCCACGGAAGACATGCTGGACGACCTGGTGAACGGTACGCTGATCCTGACCGGCGGCTACCGGGTACTGACGAAAGAAGAAATCCGGGAAATCTTCCGCCGGGCGATGTGAGCGGAGCAGCCACCACCAGTCTCTGGTCACTAGTCAGCAGCATAAGGAAAAATCCGCCTTCGGGCGGATTTTTTTTTGCGGGCGGGTCAAGGCGACCCGCCCCAGGAGTGCTGAAATGGATAGGATACGTTTTTTGTATGGATAGGATGATCGAATAAGCATTGGTTTTCCTGCCCCGTTTCTGGTATGCTTGAAATGCTGAAAAAGATTTTATCAGGAAGGAACCCATACCCTATGACGAGACGTGAATTCATCCTGGCCTGTCTGGGCCTTTTGGCCGCTACCGCGGCGGGCGGAGTCTACCGGTATCTGCATCTGCCCCAGTTCGGCGAGCTGCCCACCGGCGACCGGCTGCGGCGCATGCAGGCTTCCCCCCATTACCACGGGGACCATTTCGAGAACCTGGTACCGGTGCCGGTCATGTCGCAGAAAGAAGGAGAACGGGAAAATCGTTTCACGGCCACCTGGAAATTCCTGTTCGGTGATAAAAAGGGGCTCTGGCCCGACGGGTCCCTGCCTTCGGAAAAGACGAACCTGAAGGCCCTGCCCCGGCAGCAGGACGCCGTGGTGTGGCTGGGCCATTCCAGCTTTTACGTGCAGCTGGGCGGGTACCGCATCCTCATCGACCCGGTGTTCAGCAGCTTCGCTTCCCCCCTCTGGTTCGTGAACAAGGCTTTTCCCGGTTCCAACGTGTATACGGCCGATGATTTCCCGGACATTGATGTGCTGGCAATCAGCCACGACCACTGGGATCACCTGGATTACCCTACGGTGAAGGCTCTTCTGCCTAAGGTCCGTCAGGTGGTCTGCCCCCTGGGTGTGGGTGCCTATCTGGAGCAGTGGGGCTTTGCTCCCAAGATCATCCACGAGGAGGACTGGGATACGGAGATCCGGCTGGCAGATACGCTGACGGTCCACATCCTGCCCTCCCAGCATTTTTCGGGACGTTTCTTAAAACAGAACCCCACGCTGTGGTGCGGCATGGCTTTTCTCACCCCGGAACGCAGCCTCTACTATACGGGGGATGGGGGCTACGGCAGTCATTTCAAGGCCATTGGGAAAAAGTTCGGCGGGTTCGATTGTGTGCTGGCGGAAAACGGGCAGTACAACCTGGCCTGGCATGCCATCCACATGCTGCCGGAAGAAACGGCCCGGGCCGCAGAAGACGTGGGAGCAAAACTGGTCATTCCCGCTCACAACAGCAAATTCGCCCTGGCCCGTCATCCCTGGCAGGAACCCATGGAAAAACTGCGGCAAGCCAGCCGGGGGAAAGCGTACCGCCTGTTGACCCCGGAAATCGGGGCCCTGGTGCTGTTGGACAGACCGTCCGATTCCGGGGCGTGGTGGAAAGGGTAAGTCTACAATCCCAGTTTCAGCCGCTTCGCCAGCTTCTTCTCACAGCAGGCGTAATAGGTGATTTGCACGCAGGGGTCGTCGATGGGGACCACCACCCGGTCCGGGGGCGGCCCTTCCCGGCGCAGACTCAGGTCGGTGACGAAAGAGGGCAGGATGGAGAACTTCACCAGTTCGTTGAAGGCTTCGTTATCCTGGACCAGGAATTTCGTACGGGGCATGGCCTGCTTCACGATGGGGCCCCAGAAACCCAGGTTAGGACGCAGCAGCATGGTCTCTCCGTCCAGGTCGGCCAGGTGCAGGCTCTTCCGGTTGGCCAGGGGATGGGCGGGCGGCAGGGTGAAGTACAGATGTTCTTCACCCAGCTTGCGGCAGAGAAGCTTCGGGTCCTTCGGAGCGAAGGGTAGCACCACCAGCTGGTAGGTGTGGTCTTCCAGGCTTTTCTGCAGACGGTCCAGATTCCGAATTTCGGACGTGATGGTCATATCCGGACAGGCGGCAGAGATTTGGGGTAGCAGGGTCCACAGAGGCGCCGGGGCACAGGAACCCACGAAGATCGTATGCCGGGCCCGTTCCTGGGCCACCAGTTTTTCCTTCATATCCAGGGCGTCTTCCACCACTTTCCGGGCGTATTCCACGGCCAGTTCCCCGTTTTCGTTCAACACGATCCGGTTCTTCTGCCGGGTAAACAGGGGCACGGATAGCTCGGCTTCCAGGCGTTGCATGGAGCGGCTCAGGGCCGGCTGGGAAAGATGGAGTTCCTCGGCTGCGGCGGAAAGGGTGCCGCAGCGGGCAAAAGTCAGCAGCTGTTCCAGCTGATTCAATTCAAGCATCGTTTTCACCTCTTCTGTCAGTGTAGCACAGAAGAGTTTTTTTTGAAAGTTGTAGTATGCATAAAACATATACTGCTCTGTGAAACGAGAACTGTACTCTGTAGGAAAAATGCACTATGATAATACCTGTCAGAAAGAGAACAACAAAAAGAATCCAACGTTTAAGTTATAATGAAAGGATGATTTCCATGGAATACACAACGTTAGCGAACGGCGTCAAGGCGCCTCTCCTGGGGCTGGGCACGTTCCAGCTGAGCCTTAAAGATACGGAACGCTCCGTTTATGAAGCCATCCGCTGCGGATATCTCATGATCGATACTGCCAACGGCTATCTGAATGAAACGGCGGTGGGCAAGGCCATTACCCGGGCCATCGGGGAAGGTCTGGTGAAACGGGAAGATCTGTTCATTTCCACCAAACTGTGGCCTACGGTTTATGAAAGCAAGAACGCCGTCACCGATACCCTGGACCGGTTGGGACTGGATTATGTGGATCTGCTGTTCATCCACCAGCCGGCAGGCAATTTCGTGGCGGGCTATCAGAACATCGAACGGGCGTACAAAGAAGGGAAAGCCCGGGCTCTGGGCATTTCCAACTTCCACGATGCCAAACTGGAAAAACTGCTGGCAGCGGCAGAAATCAAGCCCCATGTAATCCAGCTGGAAACCCATCCGTACTTCGCCCATCACGCGCAGATGGACCGGCTGAAGGAATATGGCACGAAGCTCATGGGCTGGTATCCCCTGGGCCATGGGGACGCGGGGCTGATCCATGAATCGGTATTCGGGAAGCTGGCGGAAAAATATGGCAAGAGCCCTGTCCAGGCCATCCTGCGCTGGGCGGTGCAGATGGATGTGCTGACCATTCCCGGTTCTAAAAATCCGGACCATGTACGGTCCAACTTCGACATCTTTGATTTTGCCCTGACGGAGGCAGACATGCAGGAAATCGCCAAACTGGATGGTACGAAACGGTATTATACGGCCAGTGATGCCCTGGAAGAGCAGTATGCCCAGATGCATCTGCCCTTTGAGAGATAATCGGATTAGAGAGGAGTCAAGCACGATGGAATTTGTAACGCTGAACAATGGTGTCAAGATGCCCCAGCTGGGGTACGGGGTCTATCAGACCAGACCGGAAGAAACGGAAAAAGCCGTGGGAACGGCCCTGGAACTGGGCTATCGGCTGATCGATACCGCTGCCTCCTACGGCAACGAAGAAGGGGTTGGGGCTGCCATCAAACAAAGCGGCATTCCCCGTAAGGACCTGTTCGTCACCACAAAACTGTGGGTGCAGGATCACGGCTATGACAATACCCTGAAGGCTTTCGATACTTCCATGAAAAAGCTGGGGCTGGATTACCTGGACCTGTATCTGATCCACAAACCCTACAGCGATTACTACGGGTCCTGGCGGGCCATGGAACGGCTGTATAGAGAAGGCCACATCCGGGCCATCGGGGTCACCAGTTTCTGGAACGAACGGCTGGCCGACCTGTTCAACTGCAACGAAATCAAACCGGCTGTGAACCAGATCGAGACCAATGTGTGGAACCAGAAATGGGCGGAAGAAGCCTTCATGAAGCAGCAGGGCATCCAACAGGAAGCCTGGGCACCTTTTACTGAAGGGGCCAATCACGTCTTTACGAACCCGGTCCTGCAGGAAATCGCCCGTAAGCATGGTAAGACCACTGGCCAGGTGATGCTGCGCTGGCTGCTACAGCGGGGCATCGTGGTCATCCCCAAATCCGTCCATAAAGAACGAATGCAGGAGAACCTGGATGTATTCGATTTCCAGCTGGATGAGGCCGATATGCAGGCCATCCGCAGCCTGGATACGAAGACCAGCCCCATTTATGATGAAATGGATCCCCAGAGAGCTCTGTTCATCGGCAAGATGAAGATCCATGACTGACAGTTTCCTGAAGGGGCCGCTGGCAGGCAAACTTTTTCGCTTTGCCCTGCCGGTGGCCTTCACCATTATCTGTGAGCAGCTGGTCAATGCCACGGATGTGCTCATTTGGGGGAATTTCGTGGGGGCGGATGCTATGGCGGCAGTGGGCAATGACATGCCCGTGATTTCCCGCTGATCTCTCTGCTGGTAGGCCTTTCTCGGGGGTCCAACGTCCTGCTGGCCCAGGCCATCGGCGGAGGGAATAAGGCCGCTGCACGGAAAATCCTGCATACGTCTCTGCTGTTTTCCGTACTGATCGGCGGCGCGTTCACCCTGGTGGGGGAGAGCATCACAAAGGCGGCCAGCCAGACGGACAAACGGATCAAGGCCGTTGCCACCCTGTCCATGTTCAACAGCGGCCGGGTACGGAGAAACGGTTTCCAGGACAAACAGATCGGTACCATCCAGCAGCGACTGGCAGAAGCTTCCGAAGCCCGCAACGAGGAATTGAAGGGGCATGTGGAATACGTAGGGTTCCTTCCGCCTCACAAAGATGATGCTGAACTGAGAAAAATCATGGAAGCCCAGCCGGAAGGACTGTACAAGGACGGCATCGATTACTACGGCTTATCTTACCGTTCGTCCCGGGCTACGGGCAGCTACACGAAGGAATTCTTCCTGAAGCTGATGACCTTCGATGTGGAAGACCATATGGATCTGATCAACCAGCCGCTGCTCATGGTAGCCGGCAGCGCCGCAGACACCCTGTACATGACGGAAGATGCCTTCAAGAAGGCAACGAATGCCAAAGACAAGGAACTGTACCTGATCCCCGGCGCCAGCCACATCAAGACCTACTGGCAGCCTGATTATGTGAAACAGGAATTGGCCAAGTTCGAGGAATTCTTCGGGAAGAACCTGTAAAATCCCAACCATACACTTTCCGTATATTGCACAAAACCAAATAAGCATTTTATATTGTAGCAGAGGTGTGCTATGCTGTAGCCAACGGATAAAGAATCGCCGGATTTCTTGAAGGAGGAAAGAACGATGGATCTGAAAGAAATGCTGAAACATACGCCTTTTGGGCTGGGCGAGGAAAATACGGCCTATGCCCAATATTTCGACGGCAAGAGTTATTTGGATATGCTGACCACGGAACAGGTGCCCACGGCTGTGGTGAATTTCGAACCGGGCTGCCGGAACCACTGGCACATCCACCATGCCACAAAGGGTGGCGGGCAGATGCTGATTGTCACCGCCGGCCGGGGCTGGTACCAGGAATGGGGGCAGCCGGCACGGGAACTGAAACCGGGCGATGTGGTGAACATCCCGCCGGAAGTGAAGCACTGGCACGGCGCTGCCAAGGATTGTGCCTTCCAGCATCTGGCCCTGGAAGTACCCGGTGAAGGCTGCAGCAACGAATGGTGCGAAGCCGTGGATCCGGACGAATACAACAAGCTGAAATAAGGGGAAGAAACCACAATGAAACTGAAGAAATTTTTTGCTATCATCTGCATGGCCGTAAGCCTGCTGGGCGTGACCGCCTGTGGCAGCCAGGCCAGCAATACCACGGGTGGCGGCACCCAGACCGCCGCTGGGGAAAAGGCACCGGCCAAAGCCAGGAAGGTACTGGTGGTGTACTATACCAACAGCCACCGGACGGAACAGGTAGCCAAGGACATCGCCAAGAAGACCGGCGGCGACCTGTACCTGCTGGACCCCCAGCAGCCCTACACGGAAGCGGACCTGGACTACAACAACAAGAGCGCCCGTGTGTATAAAGAACACGAGGATCCCAAACTGCAGGATGTGGCTCTGAAGAATGCCAAACCGGCCAACTGGAAAGACTACGATACCGTATTCGTGGGCTACCCCATCTGGTGGGGCATAGCAGCCTGGCCTCTGAACCAGTTCGTGAAGAGCAACGATTTCACCGGCAAGACGGTAATCCCCTTCAGCACTTCCGCCAGCAGCGGTATGGGCGGCAGCGTGGGTAAGCTGAAGGCCATGGCCGGCGGCAAAGGCAACTGGCTGAGCGGCATGGGCTTCACCGGCGGTATCGACGACAGCAAGGTGAACAGCTGGGTCGACAGCCTGGGACTGAAATAAGGGAGAGCCGCATTGCGGTTCTCAGTCTCTAGTCAATGGTCTCTAGTCTCTAGCCGATGGAGAAAATTTAAATAATAAAATCAGAAGAACCCGTCCGCTAAGGGCGGGTTCTTTCCATAAGCTCGAGACTCGTGACTTATCCATACATTTTTCGTATCATGCATAAGAATCAATAAGCATTTCATATTACTGCGAATTTCTGGTATGCTGAAGACAACGGATACAGGAGGGAAAATAAATTATGAAGAAACTGCTGATTGTCTATTATTCCTGGTCCAACGGGAATACCAAAAAGATCGCGGAGGAGCTGCAGAAGGTTACCGGCGGCGACCTGGCCCGGATCGATACGAAGACCGCCTATAAAGAACAGGACTACCAGGTGGTGGTGGATCAGGCGGAAAAGGATGTGCAACGGGGCTACGAACCCGTCCTGGCGCCCCGTTTCTTTAAAGTGAAGGACTACGATGCCATCACCCTGGGCACGCCCACCTGGTGGTACACCATGGCCCCGGCCATAAAGACGTTCCTCCATGAGGAGGATATGAAGAGCAAGCTGGTGATCCCCTTTGCCACCCACGGCGGCTGGCCGGCCCATGTACTGGCCGATTTGAAGAAGGCCTGCCCCGGAGCCCAGTTCGGACCGGAGCTGGCTGTACAGTTCGATTCCCAGGGCGGCAGTACCCAGGTGACGCCTCAGAAGCAGGTGGAAGCCTGGCTGGAGCAGGTGAAAACCTGTCTGGCATAAGAAATAGTTCGTAAAGTGATTCCAAGAATCAGCGGAAACGCAGTGTGGATTTTGGAAGGATCCGGAAGGAGGACATGATGTTTGGATTGGGCGTACCAGAATTGATGATGATCCTGATCATCGGGCTGATTGTGTTCGGACCGGGCAAGCTGCCCACCATTGGCAGCGCCCTGGGCAAGAGCATCCGGGAGTTCAAGGAGGCCTTCTATGCTCCCGTGGAAAGCCGGGAAAAAGAAGGTGGAAAGGATGGCAAGCCGGACGCAAAGCAGGACTGATGATATGACCTGGGTGGAACATATGGAGGAGCTGCGCCGGCGGATCCTGAAATCCCTGCTGGCCGTGGGAATCGGCATGGTAGCGGCGTTCTTCTTCATGGACCCGATCATGGCCTTTCTCACCCGTTCGGCCGGGACCCTGTACTTTTTGAAACCGGCCGAAGCCTTCATGACGTATTTCAAGGTGCTGGCGGTGGTCGGGCTGCTGCTGGCTTCTCCAGTCTGGTTCTACCAGCTGTGGGCGTTCCTGCTGCCGGCGCTGACACAGAAAGAGAAGAAGACCCTGCTGGCCTTCGTCCCTTTTTCGGTGCTGCTGTTCGTGGGCGGCTGCGTCTTCGCCTTTGAAATCGTGCTGCCCCGGGGCCTGGCGTTCTTCCTGGAGTTCACGTCCCCGGCAGTGCAGCCGCTGCTTTCCCTGGAAAGCTATCTGGATTTCATGGTGATGCTGGTGCTGCCTTTCGGGGTGCTGTTCAACCTGCCGCTGGCGCTGCTGTTCCTGGCCCTGGCCGGGCTCATCCGGTCGGAGCAGCTGCGGAAGGCCAGACGATTCGTGATCTTCGGCAGTTTCGTGGCGGCGGGGATTTTGACGCCTACTACGGACATCGTGACCCAGTGCCTGCTGGCCGTGCCGCTGATTTTGCTCTACGAGCTGAGCTACGGCATGATCCGGTTCGGGCTGGGACGGTAAATGGCAGGTATGTAGCGGAGGCTATCTGCTTGTCGCTGAAAGCGATGGCAAGGGCCATGAGCCGATGGAAGCCAGCTCACGCTGGCAAAGAATAAAGAATAAAACCCTCCAGACCTGGGTTCGGACGTCCCTGATGGGCCGTCCCTACGAAAACAATATACCGTACGGTAAAATTTCGTAGGGTCTACCCGTAAGGGGAGACCGTTCCCAGGTCCTCCGAGGGCTTTTTTTATTTTATAAAGATGAAAAAATCGTATATCAAATAATATATTATAAGTATTTAACATACCACTGACACCGTGTTATTCTAGGGACAACAAAAAGGAAGGAGATGAAAAGCCATGAAAAAGACCGTATGTCACTCTTTAAAAGCCAACCTGCTGGCACTTCTGGTGGTCCCGCTGCTTTTGGGGAGCAACTGCACCGTCCGCCGGAGCCTTGGGCTTTCTACCGATACGACCATTTCTCAGGAGGCAACGGTCCAGGCGGCCACCGTGGACCTGGGGCTGCTCCAGTGGCGGGAGCGGCTGGATGCGGTTCGCAGCGAAGTGGAGATCCTGGATGGCATCCCCGCCAGCCTGGATCCGGACAAACCCAGTCCGGACGCCATCTATCGCAACGGCCATGTGTATGGCAGTGCCATCCTGCTGCCCATGGGAGAACTGAAGGGGAAGCAGAAACAGCCCCTTCTGTATTACCGGGTGCGGGCCTACGATCTGGAAGGCAATCCGGTGGGATCTTACTCCCAGATGCAGCCCGTGAGCGGCAGCCTCCAGAAGGTGACCCGGAACGCCCCCGTGCCCCGCAGCAGCATGGACGACAACGGCTCCGAGCTTCTGTACCCTGTATATGCCTATACGGGCAACCCCGGCGCCACCCAGTATGAGGTGGAAGTTACGGACCATCGGCCGGAAAATCCCAATGGGACGGCTCCTTCCCGGTACCGGGTATTCGCTCAGACTACGAAGCTGACGGACCTGTACGATGAAAAGCCCCGGATTGGCACCTACTACTGGCGGGTGCGAGGCATGGATGATGCCGGCAATCCTATGGGGGAATGGAGCGAAGCCCAGAAGTTCACCACCGTTCCCAAAGGGGATATCAAGGTGGGCATCTACGGCGACAGCATTTCCCACGGCGGCGGGCACCTTTCCTACAGCCCCGTGGATTACGCCTACAGCTACAGCCACTATCTGGGCTTCCGGACCATCAACCTGTCCCAGAGCGGGGACACCAGCGCCATGATGCTGGAACGGTTCGATCGAGATGTACCGGCCTTCCGGCTGAAATACCTGCTGATCATGGGTGGGACCAACAGCCTGCGGGCCGGCGTACCGGCGGAGGATGTGATCCGGGATCTGGACGCTATAGGTGAGAAGGCAAGAGAGCGGGGCATCACCCCCATCTATTTGACGCTTCCGCCCATCAATCCGGCCAACATCCAGAAGGCTTTTGATGAATCCACCTACGAAAACTGGCGGCAGTCCTTTGCCCAGGTGAACGATTACATCCGCAGCCGGGACCACATCGATGTGGCGGCCCAGTTCGACGAGCAGAAGGACCTTCCGACGGAACTGGCCCTGGACGGCATCCATGGCGACTGGAATATGAAGCTGACCATGGCCCAGGCCATCAACACGGCTATGGCTGGACGGGTGTAAAGGAGGAATTTGTCCATGCATGACGTCATCCTGAACTGCGCAGAACAACTGGGGGCCAATCTGTAAGCGATAGAAGGAGGAATGCATGATGATGACGGCGGCAGCGACCCTGGAATCCTGGAAAGAAAAACAACTGATTTAAAAAAAAGGATACTCTTTTTCTATGGCAACGTATCGGCAATAAGCATTTAACATTGTGCCAAGGATTTGGTATGCTGGAACCGGAAGAATCCTGGAGGAGGAATTCATGATGACGAAGAAACTGGTTGCCTATTTTTCTGCCAGCGGGGTTACAGCCGCCAAGGCGAAGAAACTGGCTGAAGTGGTGGGGGCGGACCTGTACGAAATCGCTCCCAAAGATAGATATACGAACGCGGACCTGAACTGGACGAACAAAAAGGCCCGGAGCACGGTGGAAATGAACGATCCCGCCAGCCGTCCGGAACTGAAGGAAAACGGGCTGGATCTGACGGGGTATGACACGGTTTACATCGGCTTCCCCATCTGGTGGTACACGGCGCCCCACATCATCCGCAGCTTCCTGGAACAGAACAAGCTGACCGGCGTGGACATCGTATTGTTCGCCACCAGCGGCGGCAGCAGTATTTCCAAGGCGTACCGGGACCTGCGCAAGGCCTACCCGAAACTGAACATCACGAACGGGGTGCTGCTGAACGGCTCCATTTCTGGAAACCTGGCGTAAGAATAGGAGATGTGGATTAATTTCACAGCTCCGTTTTCGGCATTTTTGAAAAGGAGGATCCCTTATGGACCGCAGAGAATTTTTGAAGATCTCCGGACTGGGGGCACTGGCCCTGGTCCTGAGTAGCTGTGGCTTTTCAAAACAGACGGCTTCTTCGGCACAGCTGACGGGAGGCGGCAGCTCCGCCACCGGCAAGGAAAAAGTGGCCGGTACGGGCGGTGACAAATACATCCCGCCGGAACAACGGCAGGGCAATGAATCCGTGGTGTACTTCACCCGGGACTTGTCAGCGGCTGGCCTGCTGAAGATTTATGAGACCATTGCCGGCAACATGACCGGCAGGGTGGGCATCAAGCTGCATACGGGCGAGCCCCATGGCCCCAACATCATTCCCCGGCCCTGGGTGAAGCAGCTCATGGAAGCGAAGCTGCCCAATGCCAGAATCGTGGAGACGAATACCTATTACGGCGGAGCCCGGTACACCACGGAAGAACACCGGAAGACCCTGGCCGTGAACGGCTGGGATTTCGCGCCGGTGGATATCCTGGACGAAGAGGGGACCACCATGCTGCCCGTCAAGGGAGGCAAATGGTTCACGGAGATGTCCGTGGGTTCCCATCTGCTGAACTACGATTCCCTGCTGGTGCTGACCCATTTCAAGGGCCATACCATGGGCGGCTTCGGCGGCTCCGACAAGAATATCGGCATCGGTTGTGCCGACGGCCGCATCGGCAAGAAGATGATCCATTCCGGCGAGGGCGGCAGCCAGTGGGGCATCGATAAGGAAGAATTCATGGAACGGCTGACGGAATCATCCAAGGCCACGGCGGACCATTTCGGCAATCACATCGCCTACATCAATGTGCTGCGCAACATGTCCGTATCCTGCGACTGCGAAGGGACCGGGGCCCAGCCCGTGGTGACGCCCAACATCGGTATCCTGGCGTCCACGGACATCCTGGCGGCCGATCAGGCTTCCGTAGACCTGGTCTATGCCCTGCCGGAAAAAGATCGCCACGCCCTGGTGGAACGGATGGAAAGCCGCCACGGCCTGCGCCAGCTGAGCTACATGAAGGAACTGGGCATGGGCTGCGACCGGTATGTGCTGCTGGACCTGGACCATGGCAGCCAGCCCCTGACCCTGGCGGATGCGGTGAAGGACGTGAAGCCCTTTGAGGGGTAAAACAGCTGATAAGAGGTATGATTTTTCACATCCCCCTTTTTCCATACGTTTTTCCTATTTCCATGGATGAACGATAAGCATTTAACATGGCTCTCCAGATTTGCTATGATACACCCAAGAGAGAACCCGAAGGAGGAATCATGATGGACGAACGCTTGAAACAATTTGCTGGCTTCGCGCTGGCCCTGGTCATGACGACTTGCATGGGCATACATTATGGGGAGGCAGCAGTCATGGAAAATGAAACGAAGAAACCGGTCAAAATCGTGCAAACCGCAGGCAGAGACGTGCTGGGGGAATTCGCCCCGGAATTTGCCCGCTACAACGATGACATCCTGTTCGGTGAAGTGTGGAGCGCCAATGACAAACTGAGCCTGCACGACCGCAGCATCGTTACCGTATCCGCTCTGATCTCTCAGGGCATCACGGACAGTTCTCTGAAATACCACATTACGTCCGCCAGGAACAACGGCGTGACCAAGGAAGAAATGGTCCAGATCATCACACAGCTGGGCTTCTACGCCGGCTGGCCCAAAGCCTGGGCAGCATTCCGGCTGGCCAAGGAAGTGTACGAAGCTTGAGGCAGTCACTAGTCTCTAGTCACTAGTCACCAGCCGAAGGAGAAAATTTGCCACAGGCAAATTTTGAAGAAAAGAACAAGATCAAGATGAGGTAACAGGTATGGACGAGAAACTTCGTGAGAATCTGGAGGCTGCCGGGTGCCCGGATGAGGTCATCCGGAAAGTCCAGCAGATGGAGGGGACACAGCAGCAGACCCTGGAGCTGCGGAAATACCGGCGCTGCCTGCTGGAAAAGGTGCACCGGGAACAGGAACGGCTGACGAACCTGGATTATCTGCTGTACCAGTTGGAGAAGCAAGCTTGAAACAGTCTCGAGTCAGTAGTCACTAGTCTCTAGCCAAAGGAAAGAACCTGCCCTGGAAACAGGACAGGTTCTTTTGATATTATTTTTCTGGATTGACTTTCTCCTTCAGTCGTTCCAGGAATACCTGGCTGGAATGGCTGAGCAGGCGGTACTTTTTCCAGGCCACCAGGCTGGAGACTTCGTAGGCCGGCTCCAGAGGGATGAATTTCAATTCCGGGGATTCGTGGTGCTCCAGCCGGTCCAGGCACAGCAAGTTGGCCACCTGCTGGAAGACCAGGGGATTGGTGTTGCAGGAAAGGTCCATGGTGCCCACGATGTTCAGCTTCTCTACAGAGATCTTGCCCTTGGACCAGCCTTCTAGGTCGAAGGACCGGTTGTTGTGCCGGGAGGAGGTCATGAGGGGGATTCCCAGAATGTTTTCCGGGGTGACGGCATCCAGCTTTGCCCAGGGGCTGTGGATGCTGGTGACGATGCCCAGCCGGTTCTTGCCCGGCAGCTCCAGATAATTGTAGTTTTCCACGTTGAAGGGCTGGATGAACAGGCCGAAATCCAGCAGGCCGTGTTCCAGCTTTTCCTGGATGATATCGGCGTTGCCGGTGAGCATTTCGATGGTCAGGTGGGGATTCTCCTTGCGCAGGTCGGCGAAGGTATCCGTCAGATAGTGGACCAGATAGGTGATGCCGGCCCCGATGCGGATGCAGCCGGTCAGGTTCAGATCTTCATCCTTAATCTCGCTTTTCGTCTGTTCCACCAGGGCCAGGATTTCTTCGGCCCGCTGGCGTAGGTGCATCCCTTCTTCGGTGAGGGTGGTGCTGCGGTTGCTGCGGATGAACAGTTTCTTGCCCAGTTCCTTTTCCAGGTCGGCCATCTGGCGGGACAGGGTAGGCTGGGTGACGAACAGCAAATTGGCAGCTTCGGTCATGTTCTGTTCCCGGGCCACCGCCAGGAAATATTTCAGGGTGCGGATTTCCATAAGGACGCTCCTTTCACTGGGCATGTATGGCAAGCAAGATATTATGCAAAATATTTATACCATAAGAATAATAAGAAATCGTAGGAATGTCAATATTTGGAGGTGTGGACAAGGCCGGCAGTTAGGCTTTATAATAAATATATCTAACTGACGCATCGAAAGGACGGGTGGGCATTGTGGATCTGGTGGACAAGCTGAAGGAATATTCCGTACTCACGGACGAGGAGTATAAGGCCCTGCTCCAGACGGAGGACCCTCTGCTGCGGGATAAACTGTTCCGGGGCGTCCAGGAGGCCATGAACTATGTGTTCCACCGCAGGGTGTACTTCCAGGGCGTGCTGGAATTCAGCAACCACGGTTCTATAATAAATGTTGGGGTCTTGTGGACACTCCTGTTCACAAGACCCCTTGTCTTACGGTAAAATAAAGACATATCTAAGCTACATTTCACCTCAACCACCACGAAGAACTGAAAGGAGAATAGATATGTCTTTCTTTCATTTTATCGAAAAAAGCTTCCATTGGGAAGAGGGTTCCATAAAAGAATTTGAAAAATTGGGATCCAGCCACCTCCTTTACGTGGAATTCACTTCTACAGCTTCTCGTTGCCCCTACTGTCATCATAAAATTCTCCATAGTAAGGACTATCGGGACCCAAAAGTCCTCTTAGGGCACTGGAACACCCATCCTGTTTCTGCTATTGTTCATAAAAGAAGATTTTTTTGCCCTTGCTGCCATAAGACATTTTATGAAAAAATTCCTGGCGTCGAGCATTACCAGCGGCGTTCTAACGATATAAAGAACAGTATCATCCAAGCCTGTTCTGAACTGGCGAGCTTTAAAGCCATTGCCAGAAGCCATGGTGTCTCTGTTTCCACCGTAAGAATTACAGAGAGCCTATGCCTTAAAAGAGGCATTCTTTAAGGTATTTTCTATGAAAGAACGGTCTGCTGTTGCTTCATTCTTATCTCGTTGGTTATCATTAGTCGAAGAAAGTGGGGTTGAAGAATTCAAGAGTGTTATAAAGACGTTCACTGATTGGAAGACAGAGATTTTGGAAGGATTGAGTCAAGCGTATTCGAATGGTTTTACGGAAGGAATGAACAATAAGATTAAGGTGTTAAAGAGAGTAGCATTTGGTTTTCGCAACTTTGAACGATTCCGTTCTCGGATTTTACTGCTTTCGATGGTGAAATTAAAATAAAAACAGACGTGAGCAAAAATCGCTCACGTCCGTATGTGGTAGATGAATTGGAGCTTACCCCAACATTTGACAAAGAACCCTTTTTTGTTGGAAAACCCGAAGGAGGAAAATGCATGTCCCTGAAGATGATTGCCATGGATCTGGATGGCACCCTGCTGGATGAAGAAAAGAATATTGCTCCGGAAGATGCGGCTGCAGTCAAGGATGCAGTGGCTGCCGGATACTATGTGACCCTGGCCACCGGCCGGATGTACCGGTCGGCCCTGCCTTACGCTCAGGAACTGAGGCTGACCCATCCCCTGGTGGTCTACAACGGAGCCCTGATCCGGGATCCCGGAACCGGAGAGAACCTGGGCCAGTGGCCCCTGCCCCTGGATGTGGCCCAGTCCGTGCTGGATGACCTGCTGGGATGGGGCATCTATGTCCAGGCCTATGTGGATGACACCCTGTGGGCTCCCCGGGACTGTGAGGAAGTCCGGTTCTATTCCCGGTTTTCCCGGGTGCCTTATGAAGTAAAGACGGAAGCCATCCGTCATCTGCCCCAGGCTCCCCACAAACTGCTGGTGATTTCCGATCAGGTCAGGACCCTGCGGCCGGAACTGGAAGAGAAGTATAGAGGGAAGATCAAAATCGTCAGCTCTTCCAAAGGGTTCCTGGAAGTGACGGCCCCCGGCACCAACAAATGGCATGCCCTCCAGGCCCTGGCTGCCCGGGAAGGCATCCGGGAAGAAGAAATCCTCTGTGTGGGGGATTCGGACAATGATCTGGAAATGATTTCCCACGCCGGTTTCGGGGTGGCCATGGGCAACGCCAGCGATCCGGTGCGGGAGGCGGCCCGGGTGGTGACGGCGCCCAATACCCGGAACGGAGTGGCCCGGATCATCCGGACCATCCTGACCCGGCAGGTGGAAGTGCCCGTCTGAAGGAATGCACCGGGACTTTACACAGACTTTTTTTCCATTGTATAATAAAAACGTTCTATACTTTTCAGGGGGTGGATGCAAATGGCGAGAACGTTACTGATTACAGGGATGTCCGGGGCGGGGAAGACGCAGGTCATGCGGACCCTGGAAGATCTGGGCTATTTTTGCGTGGACAATCTTCCTCCTACCTTTATTCCCAAATTCATTGAACTGTGCCTGCAGAACAAGAACGGCGGGGCTCAGCTGGCTCTGGTGGTGGATATCCGGGGCGGCAAATTCTTCAAGGATCTGAACCGGGTCCTGGACCAGCTGAACCAGAGCAGCGTACCTTACGAACTGGTCTTCCTGGATGCGGATGATGCCACCCTGATCCGTCGGTACAAGGAAACCCGCCGGCGCCACCCGCTGGCGGGGAAAAACGGGCTCAGTGCGGATATTGCCCGGGAACGGGACATCCTGAGCCAGATCCGGCAGAGGGCCACCACCATCATCGACACCTCCCGGACCACCACCAAGGAATTGCGGCAGAAAATTGTCCAGCTCTTCGGCAAGGGCGGCGAACTGCCCCCCATGAACATTGTGGTCCAGTCTTTCGGGTTCAAATATGGGATCCCCCTGGATTGCGACATGGTCTTTGATGTGCGGTTCCTGCCCAATCCTTTCTACATCCCGGAACTGAAAAACCTGTGCGGCAACGACCAGCCGGTGATGGACTACATCCAGGAAAAGCCGGTGACAGGGGAATTCGAGGAGAAGCTGTTCAGCCTGATCCAGTTCCTGCTGCCCCAGTATGTCCAGGAAGGGAAAAGCCAGCTGATGATCGGCGTGGGCTGCACCGGCGGCCGGCACCGGAGTGTGTTCATTGCCAATGCCCTGGGCCGGTTCATTGAAAAATGCGGGTACGGGGTGCAGGTCATCCATAGGGATTTGATAAAGAAATAGGTGAATGCGTATGAAATGGATTAAGTGGTTGTACCCGGGGCTGAACCTGAAGCGCTGGCTCTTTCTTTTTGCGCTGGGCGCGGTACTGGCCTGTGTGGGAGTCACTTTAATCTTCAATTATCAGTTTGTAGGGCTCCTGGAAGCCCTGGTGCTGCAGTTCATCAGTTCCGTGGGAGGAGAGTATTACCAGTCCACCATTACCGGGCTGGGAGCCTTCAGTGTGGTCCTGGGGATCCTGTGCATGTGCCTGGGGGCCACCCATGTGATCAAGACCATTATCAATGCGGTGATGCCCGGAGAAAAGGAATCCCTTCGGGAGCTGATCTTTACCCAGCAGAAGCTGGACAAGGGACCCAGCGTGGTGGTCATCGGCGGCGGGACGGGACTTTCCGTACTGCTCCGGGGCATCAAGCTCATTACCAACAACTGTACGGCTGTGGTGACCACCGCAGACGACGGCGGATCTTCCGGACGGCTGCGGAAAGAACTGGGAATCCTGCCTCCCGGGGATATGCGGAACTGCCTGGTGGCCCTGTCCGATACGGAACCGCTGATGGAAAAAGTCATGCAGTACCGGTTCAAAAGCAGTGCCCTCAGCGGCCATAACCTGGGCAACCTGTTCATTGCCGCCATGAGTGATGTGGAAGGCGGGGACATGGAAAAGGGCATCGCTGCCACCTGCGAGATCCTGAAAGTGCGGGGCCATGTATGGCCAAACACCACGGACAATATCCAGCTGAAGGCCAAAATGGACGACGGCAGCACCGTGGTGGGGGAAAGCTCCATTACCGCTTCGCCCCATAAAATCGTCCAGCTGATGACGGAACCGGAAAATCCCCGGGCGTCCCAGCGGGCCGTGGATGCCATCCTGAAGGCCGATGCCATCATCCTGGGGCCCGGCAGCCTGTATACCAGCGTGCTGGCCAGTCTGATCGTGCCCGGCATCCGGGATGCAGTGATCCGGTCCAAGGCCGTGAAGATCTACGTGTGCAATGTGATGACCCAGCCCGGGGAAACCGATGGCTATGGGGCCTATGAGCATGTGAGGGCCCTGATCCGGCACATGGGCTGTCAGTGCCTGGACTATGTGGTGGTCAACGAGCAGAAGGCCTCTCCGGATATCCTGGCCAAGTACGAAAAAGAAGGGGCCATGCCCGTTTCTCCGGATGTGGAGAAAATCGAACAGCTGGGAATCGACTGTGTACCGGCCAAACTGCTGAATGACAGCGACCTGGTCCGGCACAATCCCCTGAAGCTGGCCAAGACCATCATTGCCCTGATTTACCGGCTGAAGCTGTTCGGCAAGGGCATCCGGTTCTTCGACTATTTCTTCGCCCGGCAGACCATGCAGGAACTGCGGAAGCATGCCAGGAAGGAGCACTGACCATGTCCTTTTCCCATGATGTGAAAAATGAAATCGCACGGTCAGAAGGGGAGAACCATGACTGTGAAAAAGCGGAGCTGTTCGGGCTGCTGCGGATCAGCGGGGCGGTTTCCCTCAGCGGACGGAAAGTGGGGATCCATTTCACCACGGAAAACGCGGCCCTGGCAAGACGGGTGCTGCGGCTGCTGAAAAACAATTTTCCCGTGCAGACGGAAGTCATCGTCACCCGGAGCCGCCGTCTGAAAAAGAACAATCGGTACCAGGTCCATGTGATCCCTTCCGATGAGGCAAGGACTGCCCTGAGCCGGCTCCATCTCCTTTCTCCTCTGGAGGAGGCGGGCAGCGCCCTGCTGAAAAAAGAAGGGGAAAAGAGAGCCTTTCTCCGGGGGGTATTCCTGGCCGGGGGCTCGGTGAACAAGCCCATCAGCGATTACCATCTGGAACTGATCTGTGACAGCCTGGACATGGGGCAGTTTATCCAGAAAATCATGAAGGGCTTCAGCCTTCCGGCCCGGATCGTGGACCGGAAAAACTCCTATATCGTATATCTGAAGGAAGGCAACGCCATTGCCGGGTTCCTGTCCCTGATCGGAGCCAGCAATTCCTACCTGGAATTTGAAAATGTCCGGGTGCTGAAAGATATGCGGAACAAGGTGAACCGGCAGGTCAACTGTGAAACCGCCAACCTGAACAAGGTGGTCCAGGCGGCGGTGCGGCAGCTGAATGCCATACGGGTCATTGAAGAAACAGTGGGGCTCAGCACCCTGCCGGAACCGCTCCAGGAGGCAGCCAGACTCCGGAGAGACCATCAGGACCTGTCTGTGGGAGAACTGGCGGCCCTGACAGAAGACAATGTGGGAAAATCCGGCTTCAATCACCGGTTGAAGAAACTGGAACAGCTGGCGGAAAAACTGAAGGATGGGGAGCAATGAAAAAACTGATTATTTTCTTGGCGATTGTGGCAGCTCTGGCCGGGTTTGCCTATGGGGGCTATGAATATGTAAAACGGGATTTTCCCCGTTTCTGTGAGGAAACCGTGCCGATCTTTGCCTACCATCGGGTAGAGCCGGGGCATGATGACCCTTATACCATGCCTCCGGAACAGTTCGATGAGCAGATGAAATATCTGAAAGAACAGGGCTGGAAGACCATGACCCTGGCGGAATATGTCAAGGGCCGGAAGGAAGGACGGAAGTTTCACAAGGAATGTGTCCTGATCTTTGATGACGGCTACCTGGACAACCTGACCTATGCGGCCCCCATCCTGAAAAAATACGGCTTTGTGGGGAACATGTACATGGCCGTGAAGTATGAAGGCTGGCCCGGCTATCTGGACTGGAACCAGGAACATGAACTGCTGAAGTACGGCTGGGCCCTGGGGTCCCATACCTTCAACCACAAGCCCCTCCAGTCCCTGACACCGGAACAGGTGGACTATGAACTGACCAGCTCCATGCAGCATATGCGGGGCATCTACAATCCGCCGGAAGGACTCACCTTCTCCTATCCCAACGGATCTGCCAGCGACGCCATTGCGGCCCAGGTAAAAAAAGCCGGCTATATTGCCGGGGTGGACGGCCGTGTGGGGGTGAACACGGACAAAGTGGATCTGATGCGGCTGCGCCGGGTAAATGTGTTCCAGAACAAACCGGAAAACCTGGGCTGCTTCCAGTATGATCTGAAACGGGCCCAGATCCAGAGCTACATCGACCAGACCGGATTGGATACGGACTGGCTCATCCACAAATATTACGAACTGAAAGGCAAACTCCATCTGTAAGAAAGATAGAAACGGTTGAAAGACTTGCGTTCTTTCTGAAAAACAGATAAAATGGATAGTAAACAAGAAGATAGGGAGGAATCGATGATGGCAAAAAGAATCAAGACTGTGAATAAAGAAATGCTGAAAAAGACCCTGAGAACCGGCGGCTGCGGCGAATGCCCGGCATCCTGCCAGTCTGCCTGCAAAACTTCCTGCACGGTAGGCAACCAGGTTTGCGAAAAAGCATAATTTATATTATGCGCGGAAGCTCCCTGCATGCGCAGGGAGCTATTTTCTTGTAATCAATAAGAAGGGCGGACAGAAATTTGATCCATAGAATGCATCTGGACGACAATTACGTGGTCCTTGACGTGAACAGCGGCGCCGTGCACATTATCGACGCCATGATTTATGATATTCTGGGCTTTTACGACGGCACCAACGCCGAAGCGACCAAAGCCCATTTTGCCGGCAAATACCCGGCGGAAGACGTGGCTGAAGCCCTGGACGAACTCCAGGAACTGCAGAAGGCCGGTCTGCTGTTTTCTCCGGACTTTCCGGTGCCGGATACCTTTTCCGATGAACCGGTGCTGAAATCCCTGTGCCTCCATGTGGCCCACGACTGCAACCTGCGGTGCGGCTACTGCTTTGCAGATACCGGGGACTTCGGGGGCCATCGGGCTCTCATGAGCAAGGAAGTGGCCCGGAAGGCCATCGAATTTGCCATTGCCGGCAGCAAACAGCGGCACAACCTGGAACTGGACCTGTTCGGCGGAGAACCTCTGATGAACATGCCCGTGGTGAAGTACATTGTGGACTATGTGCGCCAGCGGGAAAAAGAAACCGGGAAGAACATCAAACTGACCCTGACCACCAACGGCACCCTGCTCACCGATGAAATCGTGAAGTATCTCAACGACAACCGGGTGATGCTGGTGCTTTCCCTGGACGGCAGCAAAAAGACCCATGACAACATGCGTCCCTATCCGGGCCATGTAGGGTCCTATGATGCAGCTGTGAAAGGCTTCCGGAAGGTCATCGAATCCCGTCACGGAAAGAACTACTACCTGCGGGGCACCTATACCCATTACAACACCCATTTCTGCGATGACGTATTGGCCATGCTGGACGTGGGATCCGAAATTTCCATGGAACCGGTGGTGGGCACCACGGAACCCTGGGTGCTGACGGAAGAAGACTGGCCCACCCTGGACAAGGAATACGAGAAACTGGCCCGGGCCTATCTGGCCAGGAAAAGGGCGGGAGAAGCTTTTGACTTCTTCCACTTCAACGTGGCCCTGGACAACGGTCCCTGCGTGGCCAAACGACTGGCAGGCTGCGGTGCCGGTCATGAATATTTCGCCATTACTCCCGAAGGGGACATTTATCCCTGCCATCAGTTTGTGGGCCGGGAAAAATACAAGATGGGGACCCTGGATACGGGCATTGTGAAAAAGGACATGGTCCAGTATTTCCGTCACATGCACGTGATGAAAAAAGAAGACTGCCGGACCTGCTGGGCACGGTTCTTCTGCAGCGGCGGCTGCCATGCCAATGCGGATCTGGCCAATGGCACCATTGAAAAACCCTATGCCTACGGGTGCCGGATCCAGAAGAAACGGCTGGAAATGGCCATCATCCTCCAGGCTCTGCTGACAGAGGACGTGAAGGAAGGCGGGGCAGACCACCGTCCCGTCATCGACAACTTCAAATTCCAGGTGGAGAAGAAGTAAATCAGCTTGTCAACGGTCAGTTGTCTACGGTCAGCGGCCGCAGGAAGGGATTGGCAAAGGAGCCTTTGCCAATCCCTTCCAATTTTTTTAGAAAACATAGTTGACAAAAATCTACTCCCGTGATATTATAATCAAGCCGCCGATGAGCGACAAGGTTAGAACCCTGAAAACTGAATATTGTTGACAGATGTGCGGGTCAAGTCACCTTTACGGTGATGAGATCGAGTCACCTGGATGACAACCAGGTTAAAAAATCAAAGCTAGTTTTTCAAGAGCCAAGCGGCTCTTCAAAATACTCTATTTTGGAGAGTTTGATCCTGGCTCAGGACGAACGCTGGCGGCGTGCTTAACACATGCAAGTCGAACGGAGAACTTTCTTCGGAATGTTCTTAGTGGCGAACGGGTGAGTAACGCGTAGGCAACCTGCCCTCTGGTTGGGGACAACATTCCGAAAGGGATGCTAATACCGAATGAGATCCTCTTTCCGCATGGAGAGAGGATGAAAGATGGCCTCTACTTGTAAGCTATCGCCAGAAGATGGGCCTGCGTCTGATTAGCTTGTAGGTGAGGTAACGGCTCACCTAGGCGATGATCAGTAGCCGGTCTGAGAGGATGAACGGCCACATTGGGACTGAGACACGGCCCAAACTCCTACGGGAGGCAGCAGTGGGGAATCTTCCGCAATGGACGAAAGTCTGACGGAGCAACGCCGCGTGAGTGATGAAGGCCTTCGGGTTGTAAAACTCTGTTGTCAGGGACGAAAGCACCGATCTATAATACATTTTGGTGTTGACGGTACCTGACGAGGAAGCCACGGCTAACTACGTGCCAGCAGCCGCGGTAATACGTAGGTGGCAAGCGTTGTCCGGAATTATTGGGCGTAAAGAGCATGTAGGCGGGCTTTTAAGTCCGACGTGAAAATGCGGGGCTTAACCCCGTATGGCGTTGGATACTGGAAGTCTTGAGTGCAGGAGAGGAAAGGGGAATTCCCAGTGTAGCGGTGAAATGCGTAGATATTGGGAGGAACACCAGTGGCGAAGGCGCCTTTCTGGACTGTGTCTGACGCTGAGATGCGAAAGCCAGGGTAGCAAACGGGATTAGATACCCCGGTAGTCCTGGCCGTAAACGATGGGTACTAGGTGTAGGAGGTATCGACCCCTTCTGTGCCGGAGTTAACGCAATAAGTACCCCGCCTGGGGACTACGATCGCAAGATTGAAACTCAAAGGAATTGACGGGGGCCCGCACAAGCGGTGGAGTATGTGGTTTAATTCGACGCAACGCGAAGAACCTTACCAAGGCTTGACATTGAGTGAAAGACCCAGAGATGGGTTCCCTTCTTCGGAAGCACGAAAACAGGTGGTGCATGGCTGTCGTCAGCTCGTGTCGTGAGATGTTGGGTTAAGTCCCGCAACGAGCGCAACCCTTATCCTATGTTACCAGCACGCAATGGTGGGGACTCATAGGAGACTGCCAGGGATAACCTGGAGGAAGGCGGGGATGACGTCAAGTCATCATGCCCCTTATGTCTTGGGCTACACACGTACTACAATGGTCGGCAACAAAGGGCAGCGAAGCCGCGAGGCGGAGCCAATCCCAGAAACCCGACCCCAGTTCGGATCGCAGGCTGCAACCCGCCTGCGTGAAGTTGGAATCGCTAGTAATCGCAGGTCAGCATACTGCGGTGAATACGTTCCCGGGCCTTGTACACACCGCCCGTCACACCACGAAAGTTGGTAACACCCGAAGCCGGTGAGATAACCTTTTAGGAGTCAGCTGTCTAAGGTGGGGCCGATGATTGGGGTGAAGTCGTAACAAGGTAGCCGTTCGAGAACGAGCGGCTGGATCACCTCCTTTCTATGGAGAACCGAAGGAGTCCAAGGACTCACTTCTATTCTCGTCGACGCACATCTGTCAAAACAATATTTGGTTTTGAGGGTTTTACCCTCAGGCAATCCATGGGCCTATAGCTCAGCTGGTTAGAGCGCACGCCTGATAAGCGTGAGGTCAGAGGTCCGAGTCCTCTTAGGCCCACCAATTTTTGAATTGAAATGGATTGTTGAAATAGTTTTCATCTGTTCTTCTGAACAGCTGAAATATAGCGGGGGCGTAGCTCAGCTGGGAGAGCACCTGCCTTGCAAGCAGGGGGTCAGGAGTTCGATTCTCCTCGTCTCCACCACATGAACCTTGAAAACTTCATAGAAGAGACAAAACAAAGTCTTGGACATTGTGATGAATGTCTAAGCACCTCTGATCTAAATGCGAATTTAGAAACGAGTAACGAGAATACCAGGGAACGTAAGTTCCTTAGTAAACTGAACCAGAAAATTGCAAAGAGAAATTGCTCTGATCCGCGAAGCGAGGAAGAGAGCCATCGGAGACTATACTCCAGTATGTCGAGGGTGGCGAACGACGAGCGACAAAGGAGCGGACAATTTATCGAAGCAATTTTAAGTCAAGCTACTAAGGGCATACGGTGAATGCCTTGGCACTAAGAGCCGATGAAGGACGTGGTAAGCTGCGAAAAGCTACGGGGAGCCGCAAGCAGGCTTTGATCCGTAGGTGTCCGAATGGGGGAACCCACCATCCGTCATGGGATGGTATCCTTCGGGAAGGGAACCCGGTGAACTGAAACATCTAAGTAGCCGGAGGAAGAGAAATCAAACGAGATGCCCACAGTAGCGGCGAGCGAAGAGGGCAGAGCCTAAACCAGAGAGCTTCGGCTCCCTGGGGTTACGGACTGGCATAAGCGAAGTCCAATCTAGTCGAATCACCTGGAAAGGTGAGCCACAGACCGTGAGAGCCGGGTAGATTAAAGATTGAATGAGTGGCCAGTATCCAGAGTACCGCGAAGCACGAGGAATTTTGCGGGAAGTCGGGGGGACCACCCTCCAAGGCTAAACACTTCTTAGTGACCGATAGCGCATAGTACCGTGAGGGAAAGGTGAAAAGAACCGCGGGAGCGGAGTGAAAGAGAACCTGAAACCGTATGTCTACAAGCAGTCGGAGCGCAAGCGACGGCGTGCCTATTGAAGAATGAGCCAACGAGTTACGGGCGCCAGCGAGGTTAAGCAGGAAATGCGGAGCCGTAGGGAAACCGAGTCTGAAAAGGGCGGATAGTTGGTGTTCGTAGACCCGAAACTGTAGTGATCTACCCATGATCAGGTTGAAGCACGGGTAAAATCGTGTGGAGGACCGAACCGGTGAGTGTTGAAAAACTTTCGGATGAATCGTGGGTAGCGGTGAAATTCCAATCGAACGCAGAGATAGCTGGTTCTCCTCGAAATAGCTTTAGGGCTAGCCTCAGGCAGTAAGCATAGGCGGTAGAGCACTGATCGGGATAGGGACTGTAATGGTTACCGAACCCTGTCAAACTACGAATGGTTATGCTGCAGAGCCTGGGAGTCAGACTACGAGAGATAAGTCCCGTTGTCAAAAGGGAAACAGCCCAGACCATCAGCTAAGGTCCCCAATGCCATACTAAGTGGAAAAGGATGTGGGGTCTCATAAACAACCAGGATGTTGGCTCAGAAGCAGCCACCATTTAAAGAGTGCGTAATAGCTCACTGGTCGAGAGGCCCTGCGCCGAAGATTCCCGGGGCTAAAGTATGGAACCGAAGCTATGGATGCATACGTAGGTATGCGTGGTAGAGGAGCGTTCCCATCGGGTTGAAGTCGTCCTGGAAGGGACGGTGGACTGGTGGGAAGTGAGAATGTTGGCATGAGTAGCGAAAAGAATGGTGAGAATCCATTCCACCGAAAGCATAAGGATTCCTGAGCAACGATCGTCGTCTCAGGGTAAGTCGGGACCTAATCCGAGGCAAAGAGCGTAGGAGATGGACAACTGGTTGATATTCCAGTACCGGCAGTGATCGTTTGAACGAAGGAGTGACGCAGGAAGGCAGGTCCGCACGAGATTGGTAGATCGTGTGCAAGCGTGTAGGCTGGTTACCAGGCAAATCCGGTAACTGAGGCTGAGGCGTGATGCGGAGGGAACTTGTTCCCGAAGGGATTGAGCCTACGCTGCCGAGAAAAGCTTCTAGTGAGAAAGCTGCCGCCCGTACCGTAAACCGACACAGGTATGCGGGGAGAGAATCCTAAGGTGCGCGGGAGAACCCTCGTTAAGGAACTCGGCAAAATGTACCCGTAACTTCGGGATAAGGGTAGCCACAAAGGTGAAGGGACTTGCTCCCGGAGCCCGGTGTGGTCGCAGAGAAGAGGCCCAAGCGACTGTTAACCAGAAACACAGGTGCCTGCGAAAGAGAAATCTGAAGTATAGGTGCTGACACCTGCCCAGTGCTGGAAGGTTAAAGAAGGATGTCCGGGTTCGACCCAAAGCATTCGACTGAAGCCCCAGTGAACGGCGGCCGTAACTATAACGGTCCTAAGGTAGCGAAATTCCTTGTCGGGTAAGTTCCGACCCGCACGAAAGGTGTAACGATTTGGGCACTGTCTCAACGAGGGACCCGGTGAAATTGAAATACCTGTGAAGATGCAGGTTACCCGCGACTGGACAGAAAGACCCCATGGAGCTTTACTGTAACCTAATATTGGGTTCTGATACTTGATGCACAGGATAGGTGGGAGGCATGGAAGGCAGTCCTCTGGGATTGCCGGAGCCGACGTTGGGATACCACCCTTCAATTATCGGGATTCTAACCGAGCGAGTAACGATCGCCGGGACAGTGTTAGGCGGGCAGTTTGACTGGGGCGGTCGCCTCCCAAAGAGTAACGGAGGCGCCCAAAGGTTCCCTCAGCGCGGACGGAAACCGCGCGCGGAGTGTAAAGACAGAAGGGAGCTTGACTGCGAGCCAAACACGGCGAGCAGGTACGAAAGTAGGGCTTAGTGATCCGGTGGCATCCAAGTGGAAGGGCCATCGCTCAACGGATAAAAGCTACCCTGGGGATAACAGGCTAATCTCTCCCAAGAGTCCATATCGACGGGGAGGTTTGGCACCTCGATGTCGGCTCATCACATCCTGGGGCTGAAGTCGGTCCCAAGGGCTGGGCTGTTCGCCCATTAAAGTGGTACGTGAGCTGGGTTCAGAACGTCGTGAGACAGTTCGGTCCCTATCCATCGCGGGCGCAAGAGATTTGAAGGGGGCTGCTCCTAGTACGAGAGGACCGGAGTGGACGGACCGCTGGTGTACCAATTATCCCGCCAGGGGTACAGTTGGGTAGCTACGTCCGGAACGGATAAACGCTGAAAGCATCTAAGCGTGAAACCATCCTTAAGATGAGATCTCTCACAGCGTAAGCTGGTAAGACACCTGGAAGATTACCAGGTTGATAGGCAGGGTGTGGAAGCGTAGTAATATGTTAAGCTGACCTGTACTAATATGTCGAGGGCTTGACTTAAGTGAGTCGCCTACCGCGAAGCGGCTGAGGCATACGAAATAAAAGAGCAAGTGAGCGAAAGAAGCTCGTAACGTTACGTCCGAAAGAACGTATATGTCTCTTCATGAAGTTTTGAGGGCTCATGCCTTCAGTAACATAATCCGGTGGCGATAGCTAAGGGGATCCACCTGTTCCCATGCCGAACACAGCAGTTAAGCCCTTATACGCCGAAAGTACTCGACTGGAAACGGTCCGGGAGGATAGGGAGCTGCCGGTTAAGAAAATTCCGCATCTGATGGATGCGGAATTTTTTGTCAACGGTCAGCTGTCACTCGGACCCGTAGGGGCTGCACGCCGGGCAGCCCGTCTGGATGCCGATTGCCGATGCACAGGGCGGGGCACCGGGCCTGCGCCTCCTACGGATCAGGGCACTTCAAAATCAACCGGAACCGCAGGGGCTGTTGACCGTTGACCGCTGACCGGGGCTGTGAATTCCCCTCCCTCTTTCCCCTTGCCAAAACCGGCTTTAATAAGATACAATATTCTAAAAAATCCAACTTTTAGGAGGCGACTATGGTTAACTTCAGAAATCTTTTGCTGACGGTCCAGGATGACGGGGTGGCTGTCATCACCATCAACCGTCCGGACATCCTCAACGCGCTGGATCTCCAAACCCTGCGGGAGCTGAAAGGGTGCATCGAAGAAATCCGACGGGATTCCCGGGTAAAGGCAGTGATCCTCCAGGGGGCCGGGGACAAGGCCTTTGTGGCCGGGTCGGATCTGATGGCCATGAGCCGGATGACGGCCCATGAGGCCATGGCTTTTTCCCGGTTCGGCCATGAAGTGTTCAATGCCATCGAAAATCTGCCCATGGCCGTTATCGGGGCCATCCACGGGTATTGTCTGGGTGGGGGCCTGGGACTGGCCCTGGCCTGTGATTTCCGGTATGCGTCCACCACGGCCAAATTCGGACAGCCGGAAGTGAAGTACGGGATCATCCCCGGTTTTGGGGGTTCCCAGACCCTGGCCCGGCTCATCGGGCAGGGACGGGCCAAGGAAATGATCTATACCGGGGATCTGATTGATGCCCAGGAGGCTTACCGGATCGGTCTGGTGAACCGGGTGCTGCCGGGAGAACAGCTGATGGAAACCTGTGAAGCCGTGTGCCGGAAGATCATGGAAAAGGGGCCCATTGCCATCGGCTCCGCCAAGGATGCCATCAACCGGGGCCTGTCCATGGACCTGGCTTCCGGTCTCAGCTACGAGGCCCAGGTTTTCGGCAACTGCTTCGCCACCCTGGACCAGACAGAAGGGATGAAAGCGTTTTTGGAAAAACGTAAACCGGTGTTTTTAGGGAAATGAAAGAGGGGCTGTTGCATAGGCAACAGCTCCGTCAACTGGCAGTTGACTATGTGTGCTGCGGGGCGCCGGGCCTGCGCCCCCTACGGTTTCTACTGTTCAAAATCAATTTGTAAAATTGATTTCCAACGGCTGCTGACAGCTGACCGTTGACAGCTGACCGTTGACAGAAAAGGGAGTGCTGCACAGAACGTGCAGCACCCCCTTTTTTCACTGATTCAGCAGATACCCTTTCAGCGCCTGGCACAGTTCCATGCCCAGGGTGTTGGGGCTCAGGGGATACCAGGACTGGTCAGCCACTTTTTCCCGTCCCGTTTCCTGTCCCAGCCCGTTGTAGGTGTACTGGACCAGATCGGACACCACCCGCAGACGCACATCGTATTTACTTTGAAGCAGGATGGTTCTTCCCGTGCCCACGGCTCCCTTCTGCACCCATTTGTTCCAGATGGTGATGATCCCGGTCTTTTCGTCGTACTGGAGGCTCCGGGTATCGTAATACACCTCATAGCTGCTGTTGCCGCCCACTAGGGTCCAGGCAGCCGCATCTTCCGAGGGAGGAGTGGGGAGGACCTCCTGGGAAACAGTCCCAGAGGGTGTAGCGGTTTTTGTATTATTTGCAACAGAAACTGCCGGTTTTTCCGCACCGGACCCGGCTTCCTGAGCAAAAAGCAGGGATGGCACCGACAGCAGAGAAACAATCAATAGAGGAAAAAATAGAGACTTTTTCATAACGTACACCCTTTCTGGTCAATCCATGGAACTATTGTACCACATCGTGCCGTACTATAGGTACTTTCCCTGAAAGAGTCAGGCAAAAACTTTTGAACAAGGAGGGATCCTTCATGAAAATCACCTTCCTGGGCGCGGATAAAATCGTTACCGGGTCCTGTCACCTGCTGGAAGTCAACGGAAAAAAGATCCTGCTGGACTGCGGAATGTTCCAGGGCCCCAAACTGATCCGGGACCTGAACCGCAAGCCTTTTTCCTTCAATCCGGGCGAAATTGACGCGGTGATCCTGAGCCATGCCCATATCGACCACAGCGGCCTGCTGCCCCGGCTGATCAAGGAAGGGTTCAAGGGCTTCATCCACTGCACGCCGGTTACCGAAGAATTGTGTCAGATCCTGCTGCCGGACTGCGGGCACATCCAGGAATCCGATGCGGAAATCGCCACCCGGAAAGGGCTCCGGGCCGGGAAATCTGCCGTGGAACCCCTGTATACGGCGGATGATGCCTATCTGGCCCTGAAGCATTTCATTACCCACGACTATGATGAAGATGTGGAACTGTACCCGGGGATCACCTTCCGCTTCCGGGTGGCCGGCCATATCCTGGGCAGCGCCCTGGTGAACCTGATGATTGAAGAAAACGGGAAGAAGACCAAGCTGATCTTCACCGGGGATGTGGGCCAGCCCAATGTACCCATCCTGGATGATCCCCATCAGATTTCCGGTGCGGATTTCATCATCACCGAATCCACCTACGGGAACCGGATCCATGAACAGATCGACCGGGAAAAGGAACTGTGTGATGTGATGAAGGACGCCCTGAGCCGGGGGGGCAACGTGATCATCCCCGCTTTTGCCGTAGGGCGTACCCAGGTGATGCTCTACTACTTCCAGAAGCTCATGAACAGCGGCCAGCTGCCGGTGGTCCCCATTATGGTGGACAGCCCCATGGCCATCAAGGCCACCCAGGTGATGCTGTACAATCCGGAGGAATATGATGAGGAAGCCCGGACCATCTTCCAGAAACAGAAGGGCCGTCTCATCGACATGCCCAATGTGAAATACACGGAAACCCCGGCGGAATCCCGGGCCATCAACGACATGCCCAGCCCCATGATCATCATCTCCGCCAGCGGCATGGCCGATGCCGGCCGGGTGCTCCACCATCTGAAACACAACCTGTGGCGGAAGGACAGCTCGGTGATCTTCGCCGGGTATCAGGCGGAAGGCAGCCTGGGCCGCCGGCTCATCGACGGGGCCAAAAAAGTCAAGATCATGGGCGAAGACATTGTGGTGGGCGCCAAGATCTACAACCTGTCCGGTTTCTCCGCCCATGCGGACCGGGATCAGATGCTGGCCCTGTACAAGGGGATGCAGCAGAAGCCCAAAGCCTTCTTCGTGGTCCATGGGGAATACGATGCGGCCAGCGCCTTTGCCCATCTGCTGAACACGGAACTGGGCACTGCCACCTACATCCCCAACTTCGGAGATGCGGCCATCATCGACGGCACTGACTGGCGGATTGAGGAAACCAGGGTGATCACCAGCGAACCGGCCATCCAGAACATGCGGGATTATCTGCGGAACTTTGAAAAGGATTACCTGGCCTACAAGGGCCGTCTGGAACAGCTCATTACCCATGATCCCCGGCGGATTCCCGATATCCGGGCCAAGATGGAAAAAATCCGCAAATACATTGACGATGTGATGAAAACTCTCTGACAGATATTTGACATCTGAAAGGGAAAAGAATATAATAGGAAAGTCGAAATGATGCAGTTTACTTTGAGGATGCTTCCTGACAAGCATCCTCTTGATTTATCTGGAAATAAGAGGGGATTGGGCTTTTATGATTAGAAACGATTTGCGTAACATTGCCATCATCGCTCACGTCGACCACGGTAAGACTACCCTGGTGGACGCCATGCTGAAACAGAGCGGTGTATTCCGTGCCAACCAGCAGGTGCAGGAACGGGTCATGGACTCCAACGATCAGGAAAGAGAACGTGGAATCACCATCCTGGCCAAGAACACTTCCGTTATGCATGATGGCTGCAAAATCAACATCCTGGATACTCCGGGCCACGCCGATTTCGGCGGCGAAGTGGAACGGGTGCTGAACATGGTGGACGGCGTTCTGCTGCTGGTAGACGCTTATGAAGGCCCCATGCCCCAGACCAAATACGTGCTGCGGAAAGCACTGGAACATCACCTGAAACCGGTGGTGGTCATCAACAAGATCGACCGTCCGGATCAGCGGGTGGAAGAAGTGGTGGATGAAGTCCTGGATCTGTTCATCGAACTGAACGCCAACGACGACCAGCTGGACTTCCCGGTGGTTTATGCCTCCGCCAAGAAGGGTGTTGCCAAGCTGTCCATGGACGACGAAAGCGACAACCTGGAACCCCTGTTCCGCACCATTATCGACAGCATTCCCGCTCCTGATGTGGACGTGGACGCTCCCCTGCAGATGCTGGTGAACACCCTGGACCACGATGACTATGTGGGCCGGATCGTGGTGGGCCGTGTGGTCCGCGGCACCATCAAAAACGGACAGAACGTGTGCCTGATGCACGATGACAAGCGCACCAACCAGAAGATCGGCCGTCTGTACACCTACGAAGGGCTGAAGCGGGTGGAAGTGCCTGAAGCCAAAGCCGGGGACATCATCGCCCTGATCGGTCTGAGCACTGCGGAAATCGGGGATACCATTGCCGATGTGGACAATCCGGAACAGCTCCAGGGCATCAAGGTGGACGAACCCACCCTGTCCATGACCTTCTCCGTCAACGACAGTCCTTTTGCCGGCCAGGAAGGGGACTTCATCACCAGCCGTCATCTCCGTGATCGTCTGTACAAAGAAGTGGAAACCAACGTTTCCATGAAGGTGGAAGATACGGAAAGCGCCGATACCTTCAAGGTGTCCGGCCGTGGGGAACTGCACCTGTCCGTGCTCATCGAAGCCATGCGCCGGGAAGGGTTCGAACTGCAGGTGGGCAAACCTACCGTTATCATGCGCCGGGACGAAAACGGCAAGCTGCTGGAACCCATGGAAGCCCTGACCATCGAAGTGCCTCAGGACTTTATGGGCGCTGTCATGGAAGGACTGGGGATCCGGAAAGCTGAACTCCAGAACATGACGGAAGTGGCCGGCTACCTGCGCATGGACTTCCTGATCCCTGCCCGGGGCCTGATCGGTTTCCGGAACCAGTTCCTCACCGATACCAAGGGCAACGGCATCATGAACCACGTGTTCGCCGGCTGGGGTGCCTACAAGGGCGATATCCCGGGCCGTACCCGGGGCAGCCTGGTGGCTTTTGAAGCCGGTACCACCACGGCCTACGGCATTGATAAATGCCAGGCCAGAGGCACCATGTACGTGAACCCCGGTGAAGAAGTGTACGAAGGGGAAATCGTCGGCGAAAACAGCCGGGAAGACGATATGGACGTGAACCCCTGCAAGAAGAAACACGTATCCAACATGCGTGCTGCCGGGAGCGATGACGCCGTCCGTCTGGTTCCGCCCCAGACCTTCTCTCTGGAAGGGGCCCTGGAACACATCAACGACGACGAAACCGTGGAAGTTACCCCCAAGAGCATCCGCATGAGAAAGAAAATCCTGTCCCGTATGGAACGTGCGCGCACCAGAGCACGGAACGCACGGGCGTAATGAAAAGGGGATGTGAAAAAATGATTTTCACATCCCCGTCACTAGTCTCTAGTCACTAGTCACTAGTCTCTAGCCGATGGAAGCCAGCTTACGCTGGCAAATTTAAGGCGCTGTGAATGATTTTTTCACAGCGCCTTTTGCTTTCTCCCCCAAATTGGTGTAAAATAAAAAGATACGAAGAAGGGAGGGATGTCCTTATGTTTGCCAGTTTCAAATCGGATAAGACCCGGAATACCCAGAAGGGGCAGCAGGAAAATCACGGACTGACGCTTCTGGACACGCCCAACCTGGATCTGTGCCTGCGGACGCCGGCCAGCCTGGAGGAAATCGTGGACTACGGAAAGCTGATCCTGGAAGGCAAGGGTCTGCTCATGTGTCTCAATGACCTGCCCGATCCGGACAAGATCCGGGCCCAGGATTACCTGGCCGGTGTGGCCTACACCATCGGCGCCACAGAAACCGAAGTGTCCCCGGAAGTCACCATGTACCTGCCGGGAGAAGTGAATACGATCAGAGGATAAGAGGAAGCTGTTGCCTGGGCAACAGCTTCCGGTCACTGGTGGTGGGTTAGCAACGGCAGCCGCGTTTGCCTACCTTCGTCTAGTGACCAGTGACAAGAGACCAGTGACCGGGGGTGTGATTTTTTCACACCCCCTTTTTAAAGGAGTCCCCATGAACCAATTCGTCCATTTACATACCCATACCCAATACAGCCTCCTGGATGGGTCCTGCCGGATCCCGGAACTGGTCCAGTACGCCAAGGAACTGGGCATGCCCGCCCTGGCCATTACGGACCATGGGGTCATGTACGGGGTCATCGAATTCTACCAGGAATGTGAAAAAGCCGGCATCAAACCCATCATCGGCTGCGAAGTGTACATCACTTCCGGTTCCCATCTGGATAAAAGCCTGGAAACCCGGAGCAAGCTGTACCACCTGATCCTCCTGGCCGAAAACCGCACCGGCTACCAGAACCTGATGAAACTGGTGTCCATCGGCGAAGTGGAGGGCTTCTACTACAAACCCCGGATCGACAAGGACGTGCTCCGCCGGTACAGCGAAGGGCTCATCTGTCTGTCCGCCTGCATCGCCGGGGAAGTGCCCCGTCACATCCTCCGGGGTGAACTGGAAACCGCCGAAAAGACCATGCTGGAATACCTGGACATTTTCGGCCGGGACCATTACTACCTGGAAATCCAGAACCACGGGCTGCCGGAAGAAGCCACTGTCCGCCAGGAACTCCGCCGGCTGGCCCAAAAGCACGGCATCAAACTGGTGGCCACCAACGACCTCCATTACATCCGCAAGGAAGACGCCTCCGGCCAGGACATCCTGCTGTGCATCCAGACCAACACCCGGTACCTGGATCCCCAGCGGATGCGGTTCAACAACGATTCCTACTACCTGAAGAGCCGGGAAGAGATGGAAGAACTGTTCCCGGAAGATCAGGAAGCCCTGGACAACACCCTGGAGATTGCAGAGCGGTGCAATGTGCAGCTGGAATTCGGCCATCTGCTGCTGCCGGAATTTCCCCTGCCTCCGGGAGAGACCATGGACGGTTACCTGCGGAAACTCTGCGAAGAGGGGTTTCCCTCCCGGTATCCGGAGGACGACGGCACCGCCCGGAAACGGATGGAATACGAGCTGGGCATCATCAGACAGATGGGGTATTCCGGCTATTTCCTCATTGTGTGGGATTTCATCAACTACAGCCGGCGCCACGACATCCCGGTGGGCCCCGGCAGAGGCAGCGCCGCCGGAAGTATCGTGGCTTACCTGACCGGGATCACCAGCATCGACCCGCTGAAATACAACCTGATCTTTGAACGGTTCCTGAATCCGGAACGGGTGAGCATGCCCGATATCGATACGGATATCTGCTATGTGAAGCGCCATCTGGTGGTGGATTACCTGGCCCGGAAATATGGGGAAAGCCATGTGGCCCAGATCATCACCTTCGGGACCCTGGCCGCCAAAGCCGCCGTCAAGGACGTGGGCCGGGCCATGGACATCCCCCTGAACGTGGTGAACCAGGTGAACAAGCTGATTCCCAATACCCCCGGGACCACCCTGAAAGGCGCCCTGGAAGGCAGCCGGGAACTTCGGGAACTCCGGGACGGGGATCCCAGCATCGCCCAGCTGCTGGACTTTGCCCAGAAAGTGGAAGGGATGCCCCGGCACACTTCCACCCATGCAGCAGGGGTGGTGATCACCCCTGGGGAACTGACGGACTATGTGCCCCTCCAGATCACCTCCAGCAGCGACGACGAACATGAATACATCTGCACCCAGTACGACAAGGACCGGTCCGAAAGCCTGGGGCTTTTGAAGATGGATCTTCTGGGGCTCCGGACCCTCACCGTCATCGACGATGCCCTGAAGATGATCAAAAAGAACCAGGGGACGGAGGTGGATATCCGGACCATCGATCTCCACGATCCCAAAACCTGCCGGATGCTCTGTAAGGGGGATACGGCGGCGGTGTTCCAGATGGAAAGCGACGGCATGACCCGGCTGATGAAACAGCTGGCTCCGGAAGGGTTCGAGGATCTGATCCCTCTGGTGGCCCTGTACCGGCCCGGGCCCCTGGGCAGCGGCATGGCCGAAGACTTCATCGCCGGCCGTCACGGCAGACGTACGGCCCAGGTGCTCCATCCCCTGATGGAACCCATTGTGGCCGACACCTACGGGGTCATCCTCTACCAGGAACAGGTGATGCAGATCGTATCCGCCCTGGGGGGATTCACCCTGGGGGAAGCAGACATCCTGCGCCGGGCCATGGGGAAAAAGAAGGCCAAGCTGCTGGATTCCATGAAGGAAAAATTCCTGGACGGCGCCCAGAAACTCCACGGCATCAGCCGGGAACTGGGCAGCGAGATCTTTGCCCTGCTCCAGCATTTTGCCGGGTACGGGTTCAACAAATCCCATTCTGCGGCCTATGCTCTGGTGGCCTACCACACCGCCTGGCTGAAGGCCAACTACCCAGTGGAATACATGGCCGCCTTCCTGAACAGCATCATCACCGTGGCGGACAAGGTGAGCTGGTACATCGGGGTGTGCCGGGACATGGGCATCCAGGTACTGCCTCCGGACATCAATACCAGTGAAGCCGGGTTTTCCGTGGACGGCCACACCATCCGCTTCGGTCTGGGGGCCATCAAAAGCGTGGGGGATGCGGCGGTCACCGTGATCCTGGAGGAACGGAAGAAACGGGGGCCCTTCAGGGACTTCTTTGACTTCACCCGCCGGGTGGACCTGTCCAAGGTGAACAAGCGGGTGGTGGAAGCCCTGATCAAATGCGGTTCCATGAACGGATTCGGCCTGCGCCGGAGCCAGCTGCTGGCCATTATGGACCCGGCCCTGGAAGCGGCGGCCAGTGAACAGCGGGACCGGATCACCGGCCAGCTGGGCCTCTTTGGAGAAGAGGACATCGCCAGTGCCAACACCATTCCCATCCCCAACCTGCCGGAAATCCCCAAAGCTGAGATCCTCCGGCTGGAACGGGAACTGATCGGGTTCTATGTTACCGGTCATCCCCTGGATGCTTACCGGAACGCCCTCCGCCGGCTCACCCCCCTAATCCGCTGCACGGAGGAAAACTACAAGGATGGGGAACGGATTGCCGTGGGAGGCATCATCACCGATCTCCGGCTCCGCTCCACCAAAAACGGGGACCGGATGGCCTCCTTTGTGCTGGAAGACCTGACCGGCAGCCTGACGGTGATCGCCTTTCCCCGGGCCTATGCCGCCAGCCGGGCCAACATCGACAAGGACCGGATCGTGATGATCCAGGGCATCCTGAAGCTGGACGAGGAGCAGGCCAGGATCTTTGCCAACCGGGTGGAGCCCCTCCAGGAAGCAGCCAAAGAAGTCCATCTCCACATCAGGCCGGGGAAGAACACCCAGGCGGTCCAGCAGCAGCTGGGGGGCATTTTCGCCGCCTTCCACGGCAAGAACCCCGTATACCTCCACGTGGCCGACACCAAAAAAGTCATCCGGACCAATCCCCGTTTCTGGGTGGATCTGGATGCCCCCGGCTTCGCCGATGCCATCGAACGGGTGCTGGGGAAGGGGAGCATGGAATGGTAGGGATTGCTGCGCCGGCAGCAATCCCTTTTTCTATAAGGAAGTCCTTATGCTCACAAAAATTCACCCATTATTTGTCGTGCAATTCTGTAGAAATTTCCGTTACAGAACTTGGATTAAATTATCTCTTAATTTAGAAATCAAGAGAAAACAAAAGAAAATGCCATTATACAGATTGTATACACGAGATGGGGAAATTTGAAACGCTAGTCTGACAAGTTCCTGCAATCCCTTGCATACCGGGAACACACGTGTTACAATGGGGCTGTGTGGTTTTGTACTATATGATTTTTAGGAGGTCGCTTTGTAATGAACATCGTTGTATGTGTTAAACAGGTACCGGATACCGCTGAAATGAAGATCGATCCGGTTACCAACAACCTCGTCAGAGATGGTGTAACCAATATTATGAACCCCTATGACCAGTACGCTCTGGAAACTGCCCTGCAGCTGAAAGATGAACTGGGCGCTCATGTAACCGTCATCACCATGGGGCCGCCTCATGCAGAATCTGTCCTGAGAGACTGCCTGGCTGTAGGCGCTGATGAAGCCAAACTGGTCAGCGACAGAGCTTTCGGCGGTGCTGATACCCTGGCTACTTCCGCTGCCATGGCCAACACCATCAAACATTTCGGCGTTCCTGATCTGATCCTCTGCGGCCGTCAGGCAATCGATGGGGATACCGCTCAGGTCGGTCCTGAAATCGCTGAACATCTGGGTCTGCCCCAGGTCACCGCTGCCCTGAAAGTTCAGGTCAAAGATGACACCGTAGTAGTGGACAGAGACAATGAACAAATGTCCATGACCTTCACCATGAAGATGCCCTGCGTGGTTACCGTAATGCGCAGCAAAGATCTGCGTTTTGCCAGCATTAGAGGCAAGATGAAAGCCAGAAAGGCTGAAATCCCTGTCTACACTGCTGCCGCCCTGGAAATTCCTCTGGACATCATCGGCAAGGCCGGCTCTCCGACTCAGGTTATGAAGAGCTTCACTCCGAAAGTGACCCAGGTACACGGTGAAATCTTCGACGATGAAGATCCTGCTGTGGCAGTCGATAAGTTGGTTAACAAACTGATCGAAGACAAGATTATTACGAAGTGAGGTTGGGTATAAATGGCTAACACGAAAGGTTTAAAGACCGGTAACGAAAAAGATTTATGGGTCTATGTTGAACATTACAAAGGCGAACCTGTTCACGTTGTATACGAATTGCTGGGCGAATGCCGGAAACTGGCTGACAAATGCAACCAGAAACTGGCCGCTGTCCTGATCACCGACGATGCCAAAGACGTTCCGTCCAAACTGATTGCCCGGGGCGCTGATCTGGTTTACGTCTGCCAGGATCCTGCTTTCAAATACTATTCCACTGACGAATACACCAATGCTTTCTGTGAAATGATCGATGAATATCAGCCTTCTTCCGTATTCATCGGCGCCACCAACGACGGCCGTGACCTGGGGCCCCGTATCGCTGCCCGGGTGAACACCGGTCTGTGCGCAGACTGCACCATCCTGGACGCTGAAGAAGACGGCCTGATCGAATGGACCCGTCCTGCTGCCGGTGGTAACATCATGGCTACCATCCTGTGCAAAGAACATCGTCCGCAGATGGGTACCGTTCGTCCCAAGACCTTCAAGGCCATGGAACCGGATGCTTCCCGTACCGGCGAAGTGATCAACTACACCCTGAAGAACCATGTGGATGACCGGGTAACCTGCATCCGCAGAGAAGAAGTGGTCAGCGAAGGCGAAATGGCCATCGACGATGCACCGTTCGTCTGCTCCGGCGGCCGCGGCATGAAAGCCAAAGAAAACTTCTCCCTGCTGTATGACCTGGCCCATGCTCTGGGCGGTGCCGTAGGCGGCAGCCGTGCAGCTGTGGATGAAGGGTTCATCGAACATCCCCGGCAAGTTGGTCAGTCCGGTAAAACCGTTACCCCGAAGATCTACTTCGCCTGCGGTATTTCCGGTTCTGTACAGCACAAAGCCGGCATGAGCAAATCCGATACCATTGTCTGCATCAACAAGGATCCGGACGCTCCTATGTTCGAAATCTCCAAATATGGTATCGTTGGCGATGCTCTGAAGATCCTGCCTCTGCTGACTGCAAAGATCAAGGCCTTCAAAGAATCCTAATAGTACACACGGAACTGAAAAGTCCGGGCTTGTTACAAGTCCGGACTTTTTTTGGAAAGAGCACACACTGCTTTTTCCCTGCGCATCATGAATATTTCAGAGGGGGAACATTTCATGAAGAAAACAAAAATCATCTGCACCCTGGGGCCGTCCACGGACAAAAAAGAACTGCTGGTGGATATGATCCGCTCCGGGATGGATCTGGCCCGGTTCAACTTCTCCCATGGCTCCCACAGCGAATGTGAAGCCCGGCTGAACCTGCTGAAGGAAGCGGAAAAGGAAGCAGGGCGCCTGGTGGGCTATGTGGCCGATACCAAAGGCCCGGAAATGCGTCTGGGGCTGTTCAAAGGGGACAAGACCACCCTGGTGCCCGGCCATGAATTCATCCTCACCACGGAGGATGTGGAAGGGACGGCGGAAAAGGCCCATGTGAACTACGCCGGTCTGCCGGAAGAAGTGAAGCGGGGGGACACCATCCTGCTCAACGACGGAAAACTGTCCCTGGAAGTCCAGTCCACCACGGACAAGGAAATCCATACCATCGTGGTGAACGGCGGGGAAATCTCCTCCCGGAAACGGGTGGCAGTGCCCGGGGCTTTCCTGAAATTGCCCTTCCTGTCCGATGCGGATATTTCCGATATTACCTTTGCCGCCCAGCACGGCATGACCTACGTGGCCGCCTCCTTTGTGCGGAATGCCCATGACGCCATGGAAATCCGCCGTCTCCTGGAAAAACTGGGGTCCCCCATGGGGATCATCGCCAAGATCGAAAACCAGGAAGGGGTGGACAACATCGATGACATCCTCCAGGTGGTGGACGGGGTCATGGTGGCTCGTGGGGACCTGGGGGTGGAAATTCCCATGGAAGACGTGCCCATTGTCCAGAAGGAAATCATCGCCAAATGCAACGCCCTGGGCAAGCCGGTGGTCACCGCCACCCAGATGCTGGAAAGCATGATCACCAATTACCGGGCCACCCGGGCGGAAGCCAACGATATCGCCAACTCCATCTTTGACGGCACCGACGCCATTATGCTCAGCGGAGAAACCGCATCCGGGGCCTATCCCCTGGAAGCCGTCCAGACCATGGCCCGGATCGCCAAACGGACAGAAGACGCCATCGACTATGTCACTGTGTTCAAACACAAGGGCATCGGGGCCCAGGTCCAGATGACCGATGCCATCAGCCATGCCACCGTGCAGATCGCCCAGGAACTGGAAGCCAACGCCATCATGTCCATTACCGAAAGCGGCTACACCGCCCGTCTGGTGGCCAAATACCGTCCCAAAGCCCATGTGCTGGGGGTTTCTCCCAAAGAGGAAAGCCTGCGGCGGATGAGCTTGTACTGGGGCGTGACACCGCTCAAAGGGGAAAACAAGGCCAGCACCGATGCGCTGATCGAAGCCTCCCTGAAAAATGCCCTGGACGCAGGGCTGATTAAAAAAGGCGATTCCCTGGTGGTCACCGCCGGCATGAACGTGGGAAAGGTGGGCAGCACCAACCTGATCCAGGTGGTCAATGTGGGCCAGAAAATCGTGTCCGGCCAGGGCATCGGGAAGAAAGCCGCCAGCGGCATCGTCCTGCGGGTGGAAAAGAAAGCGGATCTGGAGCAGTTCAAGCCCGGGATGATCCTGGCCGTGGCGGCCCTGGAAAATGAAATGGGGACCTGCGCCGCCCAGTCTGGCGGCATCATCGCCGAAGAAGGAGGCTTCACCTCTCCCGCCGCCATCATTGGCATCAACTACGGCATCCCGGTGATCGTAGGAGCCAAAGGAGCCATGGAAGCCCTGGAAACCGGCGACCTGGTAACCCTGGACGTAACCACGGGGAGCGTGTATGCAGGGAAGATCAATGTGAAATAACTGGTACTGTTGCATGGGCAACAGTACCGTCAGCAGTCAGCTGTCAACGGTCAACGGCCGTTGGGGACAAAAAATCCTGCCGATTGGGGCAGGATTTTTTGTTTTGATTTCAAACGGTTCCGGCTCCTTGCCCTCGGCTGGCCGGTGAGAACCTGTAGGGGCGGACCCAGGGTTGCCTTGGCAATCCCGCCTGGTCCGTCCGTTTCTGGAGGATCTCAAAGAGGGGGTTGAGAATCGAGTCGCTGGTCATTATAATTAATAAGATAGATTCATTCCAATAGGGCTGGTGACGCCCCTGCGGAATCCATATTCCTGTAAACCATAAAGGAGCTTTTTGTGAAACAGCGCAACCTTGTATTCGACAACCTCCGGGGCATCTGCATGCTGGGGGTCATTGCCATCCATGTGGGAAGCATGGCGGTAAGCGACGCCGTGGCTTCTCCCTTCCTGGTGCTCATTACCAACATCCTGAGCCGCTACAGTGTGCCGGCCTTCTTTTTCATTTCCGGCTACGGGCTTTTTTACAGTAAGCCCCTGGAAGAACCTCTCCATTATGGAAGCTTCCTGAAAAAGCGGATGAAGAGCATCGGCCGTCCGTATCTGCTGGCTTCTCTGTTCTATCTGTGCTACTATGCCCTGCTGAACCGGGACCCCAATGTGCTGGATCCGTCCAACATCCTGTTTTCCCTGTTCTTCGGCACCGCCCAGTACCACATTTACTTCCTGGTGATCCTGATCTGGTTCTACCTGCTGTTCCCCCTGTGGCGGAGCCTGATGGGAGCCATGGAAAAAATCGGGCTGAAAGTGGCCCTGCCCCTGCTGTTCGTGGCCCAGGTGCTGCTGTTTGAAGGAAATTTCCATTTCTGGACCTATCCGGACTGGATTGCTTCCAGCCCGGCTTTGCTGAACCTGTGCAATTACCGGCTGAACTATTTCCCCTTCTTCTACCTGTTCATCTTCATGCTGGGCGGGGTGATTGCCCGACATTATGAAGGATTCAAAAAGCTGATTACCCGGCACAAGGCCCTGCTGATGGCGTTCTTTGCCGCCAGTGCCGGATTCAACACCTGGCTTTTTTATCGGTGGACCTTCAAATGGCAGATGCCCTACGAAAATACCGTGAACTACCTGCAGCAGCTGAGCCTGCCGGGGCTGGTGTATACCATCGCTTCGGTACTGTTCTTCAGTATGGTGATCCAGAGCGGCAGATATCCCCTGAAAGGGGCCTTAAAAGAAATGAGTGGCCGCTCCTTTCCCATCTACCTGATCCACCCCATATTCATCGACCAGCTGGAATATGTGCTGAACCGGACAGCAGGGATACAGCAAGTACCTATGGAAGCGTTCTATATAGCCGTACTCCTGCTGTCATGGGGATGTGCGGAACTCTGGCACCGGTTCAGGGCATCAAAAGCATAAGGCTTTTGTGCATTAATTGGCAATTGTACCATCAAAAAGAAAGGAGCCGATACCTTTGTCCGATTCTGTCCGTCTTTTGGTCCGGGGGGCCCTGCTGCTGGCCATTGGGGCGCTCAGCCAGCAGCTGCGGCTGGTGCTGCCCCTGCCGGTGCCCGTCATGACCCTGCTCATCGGTACCCTGGTGAACGCCACCCTGGTACTGGCCGGCCGGTACACCACCCGGGTCCTGGCCTGGACCATCTGCGTGGCCCTGGCGGTGATCGCCTTTTTCCAGGGCCATATCCTGGGGCCGGTGGTGCCGGTGATCGCCCTGGGCAATGGTATGTACGTGGAACTCACCCGCACCGGGTCCAAGGGATCGGCCCTGTTCCTGGGGGCACCTCTGGGCAAGACCCTGGTGCTGGCCATCGGCATGGTGGGGGCCCTGCGGCTGCTCCAGCTGCCCTGGGGCGCCGTCACCAAAACCCTGTCCATTTTCCTGCCTCTCCAGCTGGCCACCGGCATCCTGGGGCTGCTGCTGGCCCTGGGGGTGGAGAAAAGGATTCCTGGTCCCCGAACCCCGAAAGTCCCCCAAAAATCCACTCCCAGGAAGAAAAAAAGAAAGTAACAGCAATTTTGTACGAAATGTAACAAAACTGTGGATTTTTTCAAACAGCTGATGTATAGTAGGAGATATTAACAAGAGACCATTGACAATTGAACACAGGCGCGGCAGCGCTTGCGTAAAAGGAGTTCAACCATGCAAATCATAGTTGTAGGATGCGGGAAAGTGGGACGGAGCATCATCTCCCAGCTCACCCAGGAAGACAACAACGTTACCGTCATCGACACCAACCCCACCATCATCCGGAATATTTCCACCAATTACGATGTAATGGGGATCGTGGGCAACGGTTCCAGCTTCAACATCCTGGCCAAGGCCGACCTGGCTCATGCGGACATGCTCATCGCCGTCACCGAAAGCGACGAAGTGAACCTTCTGACCTGCGTCATCGCCAAACTGAACAACCATCAGTGCCATACCATCGCCCGGGTCCGGAGTCCCCATTATTCCGACGAACGGCACTACCTCCAGAAGGGGCTGAACCTGTCCATGACCATCAACCCGGAAATGGAAGCCGCCAAGGAAATTTCCCGGCTGCTGAACTTCCCTTCCGCCATTGAAATCGTCAGCTTTGCCAAGGACCGGATCGACATGCTCCGGTTCCGGGTGCCCCCATGCTCCGTGCTCATCGGTCGGTCCCTGAAGGAAATTGCCCATCTCACAGTGAACCTGCTGGTGTGCATCATCGAACGGAACAGCAACATCCTGGTCCCCAACGGGGATACGGTGATCCAGCAGGGGGACATCCTCACCATCATCGCCATGCCCCGGGATGCCCAGGCCTTCTTCAAGAAAATCGGCGTCCGCACCAACAAATGCAAAAACGTCATGATCGTGGGGGGCGGCCAGCTCAGCTACTACCTGGCCAAGATGCTCCTGAAGAGCCATACGGAAGTGACCATCATCGAACGGGACATGGCCCGGTGCGAAGAACTGGTGGAAGCCCTGCCCGGGGCCACCATCGACTGCGGGGACGGCACCGAAGAGGAGCTGCTCCGGGAAGAACACCTGGAAAGCATGGACGGCTTCGTGGCCTGCACCGGCATGGACGAAGTCAACGCCATCCTGTCCCTGTACGCACTGAAGCATTCCAGCAAGAAAGTCATCACCAAGGTGAACCATGTGGATTTCGGGGACGTGATCGAAGGGCTCCAGCTGGACAGCATCGTCAACCCCAAACAGCTCACTGCCCAGCAGATCGTCCAGTACGTCCGGGCCGCCGGCAACAGTATGGAATCCAATGTGGAGACCCTGTACCGGCTCATGAACGGCAGGGTGGAGGCCCTGGAATTCCTTCTGGACAGCAAATCCTCCCTGATCGGCACCAAACTGGCGGATATGCGGATCAAAAAGAACGTGCTGATCGCCGGCATCGTCCGGGAAGGGAAACTGATCATCCCCGGCGGCCAGGATGCCTTCCAGGCGGGGGATACGGTGATCGTGGTCACCACCAACCTGGGCTTCCACGAAATCGAAAACATCCTGGCATAAAGGAGTCTGAACGCCATGAATTATCCTGTGATCGGGCGGGTGCTGTCCTGGATCCTCTGTACCGAAGGAGCCCTGCTGCTGCTGCCCAGCCTGATTTCCCTCATTTACCGAGAAGACCAGGGGATGATCTATTTTGCCCTGGCCCTCCTGGCCCTGGCCATCGGGTATGTGACCAGCCGGCGGAAAATCCGGAACAGGGCCATCTATCAGCGGGAAGGGTTCGTGTCCGTGGGCCTGTCCTGGGTGCTCCTGAGCCTGTACGGCGCCATTCCCTTTGTGCTCACCGGAGAGATCCCTTCCTATGTGGATGCGGTGTTTGAAATCGTCTCCGGCTTTACCACCACCGGGTCCTCCATCCTCAGCGATGTGGAGGCCCTGTCCCACACCTCCCTGTTCTGGCGGAGCTTTTCCCACTGGATCGGGGGCATGGGGGTGCTGGTGTTCATCCTGATGCTGATGCCCACCAACCGGGGCGGCACCCAGATGAATCTGATGAAGGCGGAAAGCCCCGGCCCGGACGTGTCCAAGTTCGTGCCCCGGGTGCGGAACACCGCCATTGTGCTCTACAAGATCTACCTGGGCATGACCCTGCTGATGATCGCCCTGCTGGCCCTTACCGGCATGAACTGGTTCCACAACCTGTGCATCACTTTCGGTACCGCCGGCACCGGGGGCTTCGGCATCCTCAACGACAGTTGCGCCAGTTATACGCCAATCCAGCAGTGGATCATCACCCTGTTCATGATCGCCTTCGGGGTGAATTTCGGCTTCTACTATCTGTCCCTGATTTTCCGGTTCCGGGAAGCCCTGGCCATGGAAGAAGTCCGGGCCTATGTGGGCATCATCCTGGCTTCCGGGCTGGCCATCACCTGGCAGATCCGGGACCGGTTCGACACCCTGGAACAGGCCCTCCGGTCCGCCTTTTTCCAGGTGGGAAGCATCATGACCACCACCGGGTTCAGCACCGTGGATTTTGACCTGTGGCCCAGCTTTTCCAAAACCATCCTGGTGCTCCTGATGGTGGTGGGGGCCTGCGCCGGCAGCACCGGCGGCGGTGTGAAGGTGAGCCGGGTCGTGCTCACCTGCAAGTCCATTTTCCTGGAACTGGGACAGGTACTCCATCCCCACGGGGTCCAGCGGATGCGCATGGACGGGAAGTCCGTGGACAGCAAAATGCTCAATTCCATCTACATCTTCCTGATCACCTATTTCCTGATTTTCTTCCTGTCCATCCTGGCCGTGAGCCTGGACGGGTTCAATTTCGAGACCAACTTCACTGCTGTGGCCGCTACCTTGAACAACATCGGTCCCGGCCTGGCAGGGGTAGGGCCCACCAGGAACTTCGGAGACTACAGCCTCCCCTCCAAACTGGTGCTGATCTTCGACATGCTGGCCGGAAGACTGGAACTGCTGCCCATGCTGATCCTGTTCTATCCCAGGACCTGGATGAAACATTGATAGGGTTGTTGCTCATGCAGCAACCCTTTTTACGAGGTACCAACTTATGATTGACATCCATTCCCATATCCTGTACGACATCCCCGGGGACGACGGGGCCCGGGATCGTTCCATGTCCCTGGACATGCTGCGCCAGGCGGCGGAGGCGGGGACCAGGGAACTTTTCGCCACCCCCCATTTCCACCGCCGGGGCATCTGTCCCTCCTGGGACGTCATCACAGAACGGCTGGCACAGCTCCAACAGGCCGCGGATGATACCGGTATCCCCATCCGGCTCCACAGCGGGGCGGAGGTGAGCCTGGACGCGGACACCCTCAACTACCTGCCCGGGCCCGGGGAAAGCAGGGCGTACTGCCTGGCGGGCACCGCCTATCTCCTGGTGGAACTGCTGCCCACGGCAGCCCCTCTGGAAACCTGGAACCTGCTGTATCAGCTCCAGCTCCGGGGTTACCTGCCCATCCTGGCCCACCCGGAACGGTACCGGCACATTATGTCCCATCCCGATGCCGTCCTCCAGTGGGTGGAAAAGGGCATCCTGTTCCAGAGCAACAAAGGCAGCTTTCTGGGGGACTTCGGAGAAACCGCCCAGCGCAGCGCCCGCTGGCTCTACGATCGGGGCGCCGTCCATTTCCTGGGCAGCGACGCCCACCGGACCAACTGGCGGAGCCCCGATACCCGGAAGGCCGATGCCGCCATTGCGGCCCTGCCGGGTGGGGAAAAATTCCTGGGGGACTGCGATGCCCATGGCAGTCTGCTGCTCCAGGGCCGGGTGTTCTATCCCGATCCGCCCCACGAACCCTCAAAGAAAAAACGGGGATTCTGGTCCAGGATTTTTGGCTGAAAGCCCATTCAGGGAGGATTTTTACCCATCAATTTTTGTACAATAAAACTAATGGAAAACTTCCCCTCCCTGGAAGGAGTATCCTCTGGAAAAAATCAACAAAATACGCGGAGAAAACCTCAGATGGCGATGAAAATTCACCAGATTTTCCCTTTTGTCAAGTTTTTGTTGCAGACAGTCCATTCTTTTGCTATACTACTATATATCTCATTATACGAATGTATATAGAAAGTTGGAACACTGCCTGTAAAAGAAAGACATTTGCGGTTTGCTGTAAACTGAATAGAGAACTTGCGAACAACTTTTCGGGGGGGGTACAGGCGTTTACCTGTGCCCTCTCTTACGTTATTTCAAAACAGAATGACTTTCCTGTACAAAACCTGCTGTTTACGGAAAAGTTACTGTCTGATCATAAAAAACAAAGGAGACCCCATGAAGAAGAAAATCCTGGCCATGGCTTTTGCCCTGGCATCCCTGGCCCTTCCGGCCTGCGCGGAAAACTACACCCTCCGTCCCGGTGACCAGCTGAACATCGTCATTGTCCAGGAGCAGGACATCAGCTCCAACCTCCAGAACTCCAAAGAGACACCCTACACAGTCCGGCCCGACGGCACCGTATCATTCCCCCTGGTGGGGCAGATCCAGGCCAGCGGCATGACCGTGGACCAGTTCACCCGGTATCTCCGGGACGGACTGTCCCGGTACTATGTGGAACCGGATGTGACCGTGAATATCGTCCAACTGGGGGGCGTGCGGGTCCATGTGTTCGGGGAAGTGAAGAAGCCCGGCACCTATGAACTTACCAAGGGTCACACCATTATGGACGCGCTGGGGGCTTCCGGGGGGTTCACCTGGGATGCGGCCAAGAAGAAGGTGTTTCTGATCCACCAGGATGACACCAACAAGGCCATCAAGATCAATCTGAACAACATGCTGAAAACCGGCAACCTGAAGGACAACCTGGAACTGAAAGAGGGAGACATCCTCTACCTGACCAAAAACGGCCGCATCGACTTCGCCCGGGATATCGTTCCGTTCCTCAGCGGTGCTTACATGATTTCGGAAATCAAAGACAACAACGACTGAGGAAAGGAGAAACCATCTTGAACGAACAGGAAATCGATTTGCGGGAACTGTGGCAGATCGTCCGGACCAACCAGAAAACCATCGCCAAGATCACCGGTGGCTTCCTGGGCCTGGCCGTGGCCTATCTGCTCATTGTCCCCAACACCTACCAATCCACCGCCCTGCTGCGGATCAAACAGGAAAGAGGCCTGTCCAGCTCCATTATGGAACAGCTGCCCATCGGCAATGCTCAGCTGACCAAACAGCAGATGAACACCAATGCGGAAATTCTGAAAAGCCGTCATGTGGTGATTCCCGTAATCGAACAGACCGAAGAGGAAAAAGACGGCAAGTACCCCCGGTACGAAGACTACGTAAAGAGCCACATCGTCACCAAGCCCTACAAGGATACGGAAATCCTGGAAGTGGACGTTACCGGCAAAAGTCCGGAACAGGCCCAGGAAGCCAACCAGCTGCTGGTGCAGGGGTTCCTGGACCGGCTGGCCCAGTTGTCCCACGCGGAATCTTCCGCCACCCGGGAATTTTTGGAACAGCGGGTGAAATCCTCCAAAAAAGAACTGGATGATGCGGAGACCAAGCTGAAGAACTACCAGGTGAAGCACAAGATCTTCTCCACCGACAACCAGATGAAGAGTCTGGCCGAACGGATCACCGACCTGGACAAGGCCAAGGCCCAGAACAAATTGGATATGGAAACGGCCCAGGCCGCCCTGGGGTCCATCAACGACCAGCTGGCCGGCGCCGGTGCCGCCCTGGCCGACAGTCCCTCCATCCAGCAGGCCAAGAACAAGCTGGTGGATCTGGAAACCCAGAAAGCCGGCTATACCGGCAAATACACCAGCGAAAACCCCAAGATGAAGGAAATCAACCGGCAGATCGGGGCCGCCCGGTACAGCCTCCGGAAGGAAATCCAGGCCATCATCGCCCAGAAGGCGCCATCTTCCAGCAGCGTCCAGCAGAAGCTCCTCAGTGACAAGTTCACCAACGAGGCCCTGATTGCCGTGGCCCAGGGGAAGAACAACGCCATCGACCAGCTGGAAAAAAAGAATGCCGACGAAATCGCCAGGCTGCCCCAGACCCAGCAGGGGTACCTGCAGGTGAAACGGGATGCGGACGTGGCCCAGGAAATCTATGTGATGCTGGCCAAACGGCTGGAAGAAGCCAAAGTGGCGGAAGTGATGGTGCCTACCGAAGTCCAGGTGGTGGACGAAGCCACCCTGCCGGATAAACCCATCAAACCCCGGAAGCTGCTGACATTGGTGCTGGCCCTGTTCCTGGGGCTCTTTGGGGGCACCGGCTACACCATCGCCCGGACCCTGCTGAACCGGAAAATCCGTACTGCTGCCGATGTGGAACAGTATCTGGAACTGCCCGTCCTGGGGGTGATCCCGGAAGCGGGAGACCATAAACAGCCGGAAGAAGAAGGATTCTGGGCCGGCCTGCGGAGGAAATTATGGAAGAAATAAAACTCATTGTGGAAAATGACCCCAAGTCTCCCATTGCGGAAACCTACCGGGCCATCCGGACCAACCTCCAGTTTGCAGGAGCCGGTCAGGACCTGAAATACATTTGCTTCACCTCCAGCGTCCCTGGGGAAGGGAAGTCCACCACCATTTCCAATATGGCCCTGACCCTGGCCCAGGACGGGAAAAAAGTCCTCCTGGTGGACTGCGACCTGCGGAAGCCGGTCCAGCACAAGATCTTCGGGGTCATCAACCAGGGGGTCACCAACTGCCTGGCCCAGGGAGTCCCCTTTGCCCAGGTGGTCCATCCCAACGTGTTCCGGAACCTGGATGTGCTGACCAGTGGCCCCGTGCCGCCCAATCCCTCCGAGCTTATCGGATCGGAAAAAATGGAACAGCTGCTGGACCGGGCGGGCAACGCCTATGACTATGTGCTCATCGACCTGCCTCCGGTGCTGGCCGTCACCGACGCCGCCCTGTTGGGGAACCTGGCCGACGGAGTGGTGCTGGTGGTCCATTCCGGCATGGTGGCTCCGGAAGAGGTCCAGGAAGCCAAAAAACGTCTCCAGGCCGGCAAAGCCAATATCCTGGGGGTCGTCTTAAACGGCGTTCCCCAGCAGCACAAAGGCTACGGGTACGGCTATTACTATTACGACTACTACGACGAGAACCACGTAAAGCATCACAAGAAAAAGGGGAAGCGGGAAGAATAACCCGTAGGGGCCGCACGCCGGGCGGCCCGCTTTCCGCACAATCCCACGATGAACGATGAACGACCAACGATGAACAATCAACGATAAGGAGGTCCAAATGAGCCGCTATATGAATACATCCATGTACAACAAAATACTGCAGGAACTCCTGAATGGACTGAACATCCTGCTGGTCACCGGGGCATTCTGGCTCTGCTGGCAACATTTCTATGAATCCCATATCATCCATCCCTTCTACTATGCAGGGAACCTGATCATGGTGTTCCTGTTCGGGCTGTTCTACTACTTTACCTCCCATCTGTACAACGGTTACAGCGTGCCCATCAGCCGGATCTATGAGCTGGTGTACAGTCAGGGACTGGCAGCGCTGATCAGCGACGGCATCCTGTACCTGATCACCCTCCTGATTAATCGGCACTACATCAGCTTTCTCCCTTTTTTGCCCACCTTTCTGCTCCAGTTCTTCCTGATCACCCTGTGGACCGTGGCAGCCCACCAGTGGTATTTCCGGGTGTTCCCGCCCAAAAAGACCGTGGTGATCCTGGGCCAGGGCCAGAACGTGGACAAACTGGTGAAGCAGTACGGCATGGATCTCCATTTCGACGTCCAGTCCGTGGTCACCGTGGACGAATGCATGGAACACCTTCCCGGGACCATCGGACAGGCCGAAGTGGTGTTCTGCTGCGGCCTTCACAGCCATGACCGGAATCGGATCACCAAATACTGTGTGGCCCATAAAATCGGGACCTATGTAATCCCCAGGATCGGGGATGTGATCATGGACAGCGCCAAAAAAGTCCACCTGTTCCACCTGCCCATGATGGCCGTCCAGCGGTATAACCCCAGTCCCGAATTCCTGTTCTTCAAACGCCTTTACGACATCGTCCTGTCCCTGGTGGCACTGGTGATTTTCTCTCCGGTGATGCTCTGCGTGGCCGTGGCCATCAAAATCACCGACGGGGGAGACATCTTCTACCGCCAGAAACGGCTCACCAAAGACGGCAAAATCTTCTCCGTCCTGAAATTCCGCAGCATGCGCATGGATGCCGAAAAAGACGGAGTGGCTCGGCTCAGCACCGGCGAAAACGATCCCCGGGTCACCCGGGTGGGCCGGTTCATCCGGGCCGTCCGGTTCGACGAACTGCCCCAGCTGCTGAACATCCTGAAAGGGGATATGGCCATCGTAGGCCCCAGACCCGAACGCCCCGAGATCTCCGCCCAGTACGCCCAGGAAATGCCCGAGTGGAATTTAAGGCTCCAGGCCAAATGCGGACTCACCGGCTACGCCCAGGTCTATGGCCAGTACAACACCACCCCCTACGATAAACTGCTGCTGGATCTGATGTACATCGCCCGGCCCAGCCTGTTCGAGGATTTCAAGATCATCTTTGCCACGGTGAAGATCCTGTTCATGAAAGAGAGCACAGAAGGGGTGGCCGAAGGGCAGGTGACGGCGGAGGTGGAGCCGGTGCATGGAGGAGAGAAAGAGTGCTAGTCAGTGTAGTTATGCCCACCTATAATTGTGGAAAGTACATATTGGAGTCCATCGATTCAGTCCTGGCTCAGACAATAACCGATTGGGAACTGCAGATTGTTGATGATTGTAGCACAGATGATACACAAGAAATTTTGAAACCCTATCTGGAAAAATATCCACAAATCCACTACTATAGACTTTCCCAAAATGGAGGTCCTGCTGTTGCAAGGACAGTGGCAATCGAACGGGCTGAGGGAAAGTATGTTGCTTTTCTGGACAGTGATGATTTGTGGCTGCCCGAAAAGCTGGAAAAGCAGATTTCTTTCATGAAAAATACGAAATCTGCTTTTTCTTGCAGTGCATATGCCTGCATGGATGATGAAGGGAACAGCTTGCATTATGCGTTGTTTCCTCCAGAAAAAACGGATTACGCAAAATGCATCCGACTTTCCAATCCCATTGGAAACTTGACAGCCATATATGATCAGGAAATTCTGGGAAAGTTCCAGGTTCCTCCTATAAAAAAGAGAAACGATTTTGCCCTTTGGCTGCAGATTCTAAAGAAAACCACCTTTTGTGCAGGCATTCAGGAAGTGCTGGGGGTGTATCGGACCGGACGGAAGGGTTCCGTCAGCAGCAATAAGTTGAAACAGGCAAAATACCACTGGCAACTCTACCATGATATTGAACATCATGGGGTTTTGCGAAGCTTTTTTGAGTTGGGATGCTGGGCTTTTGTGAAGGGCACACATATTGGACTCGTCAAAAAAGCATATAGGTAAGAAAGTGGGCAATTTATGTTAAAAAAGGTTTACAGTCAGGTATTATCTGCAATTACTTGCACTATGGGAATTGATTGTGCTAAGAAATTCGACACCCGTTTAAGGTTCCATAAATATCTTGATCTTTCTCATCCAAAGACTTTAGCCGATAAGGTTTCTTATCTTGAACTTCATGGACAAAACTCTTTGGCAACACAGTGTACTGATAAATATGCAGTGAGACAATATGTTCTTAATAAAACGGAGGGGAATAATGAACTCCTTGTTCCATTAGCCGGAGGTCCTTGGAATAATATAGATGAAATTGATTTTGACAGCTTACCAGCAAGTTTTGTTTTAAAGGCGACTCATGGCTGTAAGATGAATTATTTCGTTCCTGATAAAAATAAGTTGGATATTGGGGAATGTAAAAAAGAAATGAAATACTGGCTTGATACGACCTACGGTACCTATTCTGTAGAGCCTCACTATGCAAAAATTCCTCATAGAATTTATGCGGAGCAATATCTTGAAGAAATGACGGATTTGGTGGATTATAAGATTCACTGCTTAAATGGTGAGCCACAGTTTATTTTAGTTATTACAGGTCGTATCTTCAAAAAAGATGAGCCCATGAAATGTACACTGGACTTGTTCGATATTGAGTGGAATCCAATACCTGAAATAGTAAAATCAAATTCTGAAATTCCGGGAAGGGGAGATGTACCCAAGCCGGAAAACTTGGATGAAATGTTGTATATAGCTAAATTATTGGCAGAGGATTTCAAATTTGTTCGAGTAGATTTATATAATTTGCATGGGAAGGTATTATTTGGCGAATTGACATTTTCTCCCGCCTGTTGTGTTTTTCCTTATTTTACAGAGAAATTTAATAATATGATGGGAGATAAACTCAAGTTGTAAGTATGGAGGGAGTAACGATGATAAAAATTGCAGTTGCTGGTACCGGCTATGTAGGCTTGTCATTGGCAACGCTTTTGGCGCAGCATAGTCATGTAACCGCTGTAGATATCGTTCCGGAGAAGGCAGATTTGGTGAATCATCGAAAATCACCTATCCAGGATGATTACATCGAAAAATATTTGGCAGAAAAAAATCTGGATCTCACGGCTACGACTGATGCTGCAGCTGCCTATAAAAAGGCGGATTTTGTGATTATCGCCACTCCTACCAACTATGATTCTCAGAAAAACTTTTTCGATACTTCTTCCGTAGAAGCCGTTATCAGATTGGTTATGGAGTACAATCCCAATGCCATTATGATAATCAAATCTACGGTTCCGGTAGGTTATACAAAGCAGATTCGGGAGAAGATGGGGACGAAAAATATACTTTTCAGTCCTGAATTTCTGCGGGAAAGCAAGGCACTTTATGACAATCTCTATCCCAGCCGTATTATCGTAGGGACTGATCCCGATGATGCACATCTGGTAGAGTCCGCTCATACCTTTGCCGGCCTGCTCCAGGAAGGCGCTATCAAAAAAGACATTCCCACCCGCTTCATGGGATTTACAGAAGCTGAGGCTGTGAAGCTTTTTGCCAATACCTATCTGGCTATGAGGGTATCTTATTTCAATGAACTGGATACCTATGCGGAAGTAAAAGGCCTGCGTACCCAGGAAATCATCGATGGGGTCTGCCTGGATCCTAGAATTGGCGAATTTTACAACAATCCCTCTTTTGGTTATGGTGGATACTGCCTGCCTAAAGACACCAAGCAGCTTCTGGCCAATTATGAAAATGTGCCAGAAACCCTTATTAAGGCTATTGTAGATTCCAACCGGACCCGTAAAGATTTCATCGCTGACAGAGTCCTGGAAATGGCCGGCTATTATCACGATAACAGCAAATATGAACCGTCTAAAGAAAAAAACATGACTATTGGTGTTTATCGTCTAACCATGAAATCCAATTCCGACAATTTCCGTCAAAGTTCTATTCAAGGGGTCATGAAGCGGATTAAAGCGAGGGGCGCAGAAGTTATTATTTATGAACCGACTCTAGAAGATGGCAGTACTTTCTTCGGGAGTAAGGTAGTCAATGATCTGGAAAAGTTTAAGAAAGAAAGTCACTGTATTCTTGCCAACAGATATGATCATTGTCTTGATGATGTAAAAGTGAAAGTGTATACGCGGGATTTATTTGAAAGAGATTAAAAAGGAATGATTTGATAGTATAAGTGATATCTGCTTTATAGAGTTAATAAAGATATTAGATTTTTTCTAAGAAAATTGAGGTTAACATGATATCAAACCAACCTATTTATGTGCTGCAAGTGCTTTCTGGATTTGTCAATAGTGGTGGAGTTTCATCTGTATTAATGAATTATTATCGTAAATTGGACAAATCGAAAGTTCAATTTGACTTTCTTTATTTTAACAAGGCAGATGAGAATTTAATTAAGGAAGTCGAAAAGATGGGCGGAAAAGTATTTTATGTCTCGAAGCCAACCTTATCAAAATGTTCAATAGGAGCATGGGATAAATTCTTTTCAATCTATGGTTCTAAATATGATATTGTTCATAACAACCAGATTTTTTTAAATGGTTTTTTGGCTTACTTTGTAAAAAAATATACACATGCAAAATTAGTAATGCACGAACACGCCTCACAATGGGGGAATCGTCCGTCAGCAAGAATTAGGAATTATTTGTTGACAATTAGTTCTTTTCAATTTGCGGATGCATATTTTGCGTGCTCATCAAAAGCATATAATTTTGCGTTTAATAGAGTAGAAAATCTTTTTAAATCAAAAGAATCATATATCATGAATAATGCTATAAATTTACAGGATTTTGATTATAATCCTGAGATACGGCAACAGATGCGTCGTAAATGGGGAATATCAGATAAGAGTTTTGTTATTGGTCACGTTGGTAGATTCGAACTTGAAAAGAATCATATCTTTTTATTAAAAATCTTTAAAGAATTCCTGCTTCTCAACCCTGGTGCAGTTTTATTATTGGTTGGAGATGGAAGTCTGAAAGAGCAAATTATTAATGAAAGTAAAAGGTTAAAGATATTTGACAATGTTATCTTTGCCGGAAAGCATCAAGATATATATAATTATTATCAGATGATGGATGTATTTGTCTTACCATCAAAATTCGAGGGGTTGGGAATGGCTTGTGTTGAAGCTGAGGCTTCTGGACTTCCTGTTTTCTGCTCTTTAGAAGTGCCTAAGATTGTAGATGTTGTAAATTGCAATTATTTAGGATTAAATGCCTCGCCTAAAACTTGGGCTGAAGCTATTATCAAGTATCGGCGCTTCCAAAGAAAAAGTACAATACTAGATTTGAGTGGAAGCATTTTCGATATAAATTGCGAAGTTGATAAACTTGTAAATGAGTATTATCACATATTAGGGAGATAAAAGTGGAGATACATTTTATTTTGCTATTTATGGCAGTTGCCTTATTCCTTTTCTCTATAGATAAAAACAATTATAAATTTGCTGTTTTTTTACTTGCACTTGCCTTTTTGGGCAGCACTTTTTTCTTATCTGCTTTTAGGGCTGAGACTGTTGGCAATGATACAATTCGGTATGTAGATTTCTTTAGAAGTTTTTTTTACGTTGACGATCCATGGGAAATTGTATCTAATACTCGTTTTGAGCCTGGGTATTCTCTATTAAATTATATTATTAGCCGATTTTCTATGGATTATACGGCTTTACTTTTTGTTTCAGCATCAATTAATTTAATATGTACGTTTTACTTTTACAGATCAAACTGTGAAAATAAATATAGCTGGTGCTTGTTATGGTTCGTTTCCGGTTTATGTTATTGGTCATGGAGTGCGGTAAGAGCTTCATTGGCAATTTCTTTTATTTATATTTTCGCAGATGATGTTTTAAAAGGTAAAAAAAAGCAATCTCTTTTTTGGTTATTTTTAGCAACAATGTTCCATTATTCATCATTGGTTTGCAGCATTATTCTATTACTTCGATCTAAGATTCTTAACCGACTATTAGAAAATAAAATTATATTAACAGTAATTTTTATATTTCTGGCTATCTTTATGAATCAGATAATGTCATATATACCGGAATCATATAGTCATTATTATTTTGATTCGGAGTATGGTGAAGGGCCAGTGCGTATAGCAAGTATTGTTGATTTCATATTTAATGTTTCATTTTATATTTTAGTTGCTTGGAAAATACCACTTATTTGGAATAAGCAAAAAGAAATGCAATTTTTATATTTTATACTTGTAGGAATTTCGTTCTTAGGATTGATATTCAATCCATTTAATAGAATTGAAAGATTTTTTGTTCCGTTCGGAATTATTTATATTTCGAATTCCTTTAAATATATTAGTTATATTAGAAAGATTGGGGTAATTTGCTTGATAGTACTATTATCTGCGTATCAAATAGTCACGTTTATTGTAAGACCAGATTGGTTACAATTATTTCCTTATGAATTTGCTTTTTAAAAAATGCAACATATATTTGGGAGAATATAAATGAAAATTACAGGAATCAAATTAATAGATAGTTTTGGAATGAGCCTGATAAAAGTATATAATCACAGCTTGTATTGGAAAATGCGGGCGATAGTGGTTAATCCTCGTTCAAAGTATCCCAAAATTATTAAATGCATATTTTTAATTTTTATAAAAATTATGGATGAATATCACTGTGCATTTATCGGAACTGGGATAGGTTACGGAGCACATTTTGATAGTCCTCCACGGTTGCCTCATGGATTAAATGGCATAGTAATTCACGAAAGAACATATTTTGGAAAGAATTGCACGATTTTACACCAAGTAACATTTGGTGGTACTGTCCGCAATGGTGTTCCAATCGCACCAGTTTGCGGTGATAATTGTTTATTTGGCGCCGGATCTAAAATTTTAGGGGGAGTTACGATTGGAAATAATGTTAAAGTTGGCGCTAATGCTGTAGTAACTACAGATATGCCAGATAATGTTACATGTGTGGGAATCCCTGCTAAAATTGTAAAAAGAGGAAATTGAAACTATAGAAATAATGATTAATGGATGAAGGTGACATCATGGTTAATAATAGAGCAATTTCTTTTATAATTGTTACTTGGAATAATGAACAAGAAATAAGGGACTGTCTTTCTTCTATAATCTGCCTTACTCCAATACCATTTCAAATTATCGTAGTAGATAATTTATCATCAGATAATACTCGGGATATTATAAAAAAGGAATTTTCTCAAGTTAAGCTGATTGAAAGCAGTGAAAATTTAGGATTTGCAAAAGCTAATAATTTGGGATTAAAATATGTTAAATCTAAGTATGTTTGTTTTATAAATCCAGATGTTATTCTTACTGAAGATATTGTGTTGCCATCAATAAAGTTTTTGGAAAATGATATGTCAATTGGGCTAGTGAGTTGTCGTTTAACCAATAAAGATGGGAGCTGGCAAAACTCATGTCTTTCATTTATCAATTCACACTCAATTATCATAAATATTCTTCATTTAGGCAAATTGTTGCCTAAATGCTTATGCCGTAGATTTGCCCCGGAGTACTATAAAATCCAAAAAGATTATTATATGCCAGACTGGGTAATTGGTGCTGAAATGATAATGCGTACAAGTGATGCTAATGCTGTCCATGGATTCTCTGAAGAATATTTCATGTATACGGAAGATATGGACCTTTGTAAAAAAATACAGACGTTTTTAAATAAAAGAATTGTGTTTAATGCGGATGTATCGCTTATCCATTTAGGCGGTGCTAGTGAAGTACAGAATGTTAATTATATAAAGCAAAAGAAACTATTTCAAAATATCCTGATATTTTGTGAAAAGTTTTATGGCTTAAAAGAGGCTGATAAGACATTACGTAATATGCAGATGTGCTATTACATTCGTCTTTTATTGCTGAAATCCTTATATTATAAGGAAAACAGAAATTATATGATTGAACACGATAAAACGATTTTATCCTTCTTAAAGGAAGTTCACGAAAATCGCATTCTTTCTAGATAGCTTTTTGCTTATAGATTTCCCAAATGAGATGGATTCAGGAATTGTATTATTTTATCGATAGACACTCATAATAAGTTTAATTAGTATTAGAGAGGATAAGATGGCTACGGTTAAAGATATTTCTTCAGTGAAAATTAAGGGCGCAAATTTTCAGAACGAGACAATTTTTAACCTGTTTAGTGGGAAGAAAGTCTCTCTAATATACGGGGAAAATGGGGCAGGAAAAAGCACAATTGCCAGGGGTATTTATAATTGTGCTAATCAGACAGATAACCATGGAATAAGGCTAGCTTTTCTAGATTCTAATGAAAATGAATTAAACATAGATGATGCATCCAGACATATTTTTGTTTTTGATGAAGATTATATCCGGAGAATGGTAGGAATTCACTCTTCTACTGGTTTAAATTCCATTGTTATTCTTGGAGATTTAAAAGATGTAGAAGAAAAGATTGGTGAACAAAAATTATTGTTGGATAAAGAAACTACAGAATTTCAGCAAGAGGAAGATAAGCTGAATAAACTGACAGATTTTAAGAATAGAGAAAGCAAATTCTTCATAATAAATAATATATATGAAAAATTAAGAGAAGATGGTGGCTGGGCAGATCGTCTTAGAAAAATCCGTAATAATAAAGCAAAATCGAAAGTAAATAATAGCACGATTGATAATATAAATTCTCACCAGAAATTTTCACGGGATATACCAGGAACTATAAGTGGTAAACGGGAAGAACAGCATAACTGGATTAATAGCTGGATACAGGATAAAAAAGAAATATTTAATACTCAACTCCATCTTTTTCAAAATACATCTCAAAATGCGCTCCCCATTTCGAAATCAATATATCTTGGAGAGAATTCATTTGATGAAGTTGCATTTGTTGATGCGTTGGCGAAAGTTGTTGAAAAACCTAAAATTACGGAACGGGATGAATTAATTCTTTTGATTACAGCTACACTACAGGAAAAAGGTACAGATTTTATCAAGGATGTAAAAAATGAATTTGAAAAAGAGAAAGTAGAACGGTGTCCTTATTGCCAGCAAAAGATAGATCCTCAAAGAAAAAAGGAATTAATAAAGGCTCTCAGCAAGGTGTTGGAAGTTCAAACGAAAAATAATGTTTCGAATCAATTGAATCAATATAGAATTAACGAAATACCGGCTATTGAGTGGAGAGAATTTGAATCTCTGAACAAGGCTGGGCTGGTTGAAAACTGTAAAAATGCAATTGATGTATTAAAAGGTAAAATTGCTTTTGTAAATGGCTTACTGGAGAAAAAAATAAATAATCCATATCAAGCATTAATCGTGGAAACCAATGCAGTTGGATTTAACGTAGCGTATGAAAGTGCGATTAAGTATATTCAAGCATTGAATGAAGCAGTAGCAAGTTATAATAAGGCAATAAAAGAGCATCGAAACTTAGAGGAAAAGTTAGAGAAACTCAATGATAATATAGCATTTTGGGAAATTTATGAACTAACCAAAGAATTGGAAGAGGCCAAAAAACGATATGAATTACAGGAAAAAAATGTATATAGTCTTAAAAGAAAAATAAGTGCAATCCAGAAAGTCATCAATGAACTGGAAGAAAAAAAGAAGCAAGTTAAAATTGCTGTTGATGAAATCAATGCCTCTTTAGCATACATCTTTTTGTCAACAGATCGGCTTCAAATCGAATATGATAGTTCAAGCAATGAGTATAAAATTAAAGTAAACCATATGGATGTAAAGCCTGAAGATGTGTCAGTAGGAGAAAGAAATGCTATCGCATTGGGGTATTTTTTCTCGGATATAAAAAAAGAAAAAGAAAAGAAGAACTTTTATCAGGGAGAGTATTTCCTGGTTATTGATGATCCTATTTCAAGTTTTGACAGAGAAAATAGAATAGGTGTTATATCTTTGTTGCGAAAGGAGTTATTGAAATTCAAAAAAGGTAATAAAAATACTAAAATTCTTGTTTTAACACATGATATGCAGGTTTTATTTGATTTACATAAGATGTTTGATAGTATGGCCAATGAATTGGATGGAAACGAATCAAAAAGCATAAGTTATATTTTGGAAGCAAAAGAGCTTAAGCTTACTATTATCAATGAAAAAAAATATCATGAATACAGTTTTTTGCTGCAACGAATTTATGAATTTGCAAAAGAAATGTCATGTGAGAATTTGAATTCAGAAATCGGTAACATGCTGAGACGGGTTATGGAAGCGTATAGTACCTTTGCATATAAAGTGGGCGGAACTGAGTTATTTAATAAGAATATGGTCCTTGATAAAATAAAAAATGAAAAACACCGTGAATTCTATAGGAATTGTATGATACGCCTTTTTTTAAATGGAGAAAGCCATCTTGAAGAAAGGGTACAATCTTTTAATGATATGAATTTCTTTAGTATGTTGACTAACGAAAAAAAGCAAGAGTATGCACGGTATGTTCTTTGTTTTTTATACACGCTCAACCCAACGCATGTATTGAGACATTTAGAAACGAAGGATACTAAGGATGTTTCCAACAAAAAGGAATGGACTGAGGAAAGTTTAAAGAAGCAATTAGATATATGGCTACAGCAGATTAATGTACTTGCAGAAGCTAGTTATAAAAATAATTAGGTCTTTGAAATTTGTGTATTTTAATTATGAGGAGAGATGCTGGGTGAATTTGAAAGAAGTTGTAAAGAACATTTCATATTCTTTTTCTGCTAATTTGATTTCTCTTCTAATTTCTGTATTTATGGTCCTGTTTGTACCAAAGCTTTTATCGGTTAATGATTATGGTCTTTGGCAGCTTTTTTTGTTCTATTATTCTTATCTGGGATTTCTTCATTTTGGATGGGAAGATGGAATTTATCTTCGATATGCAGGTAAAACATTTAATGAATTAGACCGAAAAACATTTGCAGGACAGTTTTATTGTATTATTCTTTTGCAGATAGTACTAGTAGTAGTAATCAGTATCCTTAGTCAGGTTTTTGTGGTTAATTCTGATCGAAGATTAGCTTTACTTTGTGCTATTTGGCTCGCGCCTTTTGTTAATTTTAATAATCTTTGTAATTTCATAATGCAAATGACTAACCGTATAAAGGGGTATGCAAGGCTGCTGATAACAGAGCGTATCATATTTTTTCTTGGAGTGTTGTCTTTTTTGGTAATTTTAGGGTGGAATCAATTTCGATATATGTATGTGGCTCAGGTTTTTGCAGTAGTTTCTATGGCAGTGGTGGGAGTTTACTTATGCCGTAGCCTTTTGAGCCCTCATTTTGATAGTTTTGCTGCTATTCAACAAGAAGTTTATAAAAATCTAAACGTGGGAAGCAAATTGATGCTAGCAAATACTGCCAGTATATTAATTATTGGTATTGTACGCTATGGTATTTCTATAGGATGGGATGTGGCTACTTTTGGTAAGATTTCTCTGACATTAGGAATTTCTAATTTTTTTATGGTATTTATTAATTCAGTGAGTATTGTCTTTTTTCCTATTGTAAAACAAATGGATGAAGATAAAAGGTCAGAGACATATACGGTCATTAGAAGTGTTTTGACATTTCTGTTGTTCGCCGGTCTTATCGGATATTACCCTATTCGATATATTCTTTCATTGTGGCTACCAAAGTATGCGGATAGCTTGGTGTATATGAGAATTCTTTTCCCTGTATATGTTTTTGCAAGTAAAGTGTCTCTTTTGATTAATACATATTTAAAAAGTATGAGAGAGGAATTCCTCATGCTGAAAATTAATATAGTAAGTGTTATTTTTTCGTTAATTATTACAGTATTCACAGTTGGGATGTGGCACAATTTAGATGTTGCTGTTTTTTCTATCGTGATAATTTATGCTTTCCGATGTGGTTTGTCTGAGTACTATATAACTAAGCTTCTCAAGTTGAACTTTCGAAAGAATATGATAGAGGATTTGTTGATGTGTACTATTTTTATTGTCAGTGGATGGGCCTTTGACAATTTTTTATGCATGGTGGTTTATGGAGTGGCCTACGCAGTTTTTGTTTTGATTCATAGATGCAATCTGCAGCAGATTCTAAGAGCGCTAAAGGAGTAGTTTTAGATAAGCAAAGAAATATATCGATTTATGATTATGAATATATTGGAGGCGTAAAATGAAAGGTATAATCCTCGCCGGTGGTTCCGGCACCCGTTTATATCCATTGACCATGGTAACATCCAAACAGCTGTTACCTGTATACGATAAACCCATGATTTTCTATCCCCTGACTACCCTGATGCTGGCTGGCATCAGGGATATTCTGATCATTTCCACACCCAAAGATCTGCCCAATTTTGAGCGGCTGCTGGGGGATGGGTCCCGGTATGGAATCCATTTGAGCTACAAGGTGCAGCCTTCTCCCGATGGGCTGGCCCAGGCGTTTATTTTGGGGAAAGAGTTTATTGACGGGGACCGTTGTGCCATGATTCTGGGGGACAACATCTTCTACGGGGCTGGGCTGACGAAGCATTTGAAGGAAGCGGCGGCAAATGAAACGGGGGCTACGGTATTTGGGTATTATGTGGATGATCCGGAACGGTTCGGGGTCATTGAATTTGATGAAAAGGGCAAGGCCATTTCCATCGAAGAAAAACCCCAGTATCCCAAATCCAACTATGCGGTGACGGGACTGTATTTCTATGATGCCAAAGTCTGCGAATATGCAAAAAAAGTAAAGCCTTCGGCACGGGGAGAACTGGAAATTACGGATTTGAACAAGATGTACCTGGAACAGGGGAATCTGAAGGTAGTGACCCTGGGAAGAGGTTACGCCTGGCTGGATACCGGGACCATCAACAGCCTGTCCGAGGCCTCGGAGTTCGTAAAGGCAGTGGAGACCAGAGCAGGAATCCAGATTGCGGCGCCGGAAGAAGTGGCGTATGCAAACGGCTGGATCGACAAATCCATCCTGGAAGAAAGCGCCAAGCAGTATGGCAAGAGCCCGTACGGACAGTATCTCCAGAAGGTGGTGGAAGGGCGCGTGCTGCGGGAGTGATCTTGTAAAGGCAGTGGTTAAGTGATTAGGTGATTAAGTGGCTCAGTGAAAACCAAAGGAGTTGACGCAGTGGCTGTTATATCGTACCAGGATCTGATGGTTTGGCAGAAAGCAATGAATTTGGCAAAAAACGTTTATTGCTTAACTCGTAAATTGCCCCAGGAAGAAAAATATGCTTTGAGTGATCAGATGCGGCGGGCCGTAGTATCCATACCCGCCAATATAGCAGAAGGTCAATCAAGGAGAACCACAAAAGATTTTGTTCATTTTCTGTATATAGCCAAAGGTTCTAATGCAGAACTGATGACTCACTTAATGCTGTGCCATTCATTTGAATATATCCCCACAAAAGAATTCCAAACGGTAAAACAGCAAAGTGACGAAGTAGGAATGCTTCTGAACTTGTTGATTAGAAGCCTGGAAAAAAAGATGTAAAGATAGTGATTAGGTGATTAAGTGATTATAATCTAAAGAATCTACTGCTGAGATGATTGTATCGGAGTCACAGAACTTTCGACACGAAAAGGATTCAGTGAGCCCAAATCACTTACTCACTTAGCCACTTAATCACTTATAGATTATGATAAGAAAGGAAAAGATAATGAACATCATTGTCACCGGCGGGGCCGGGTTCATCGGCTCTAACTTCATCTTCCATATGTTAAAGGAATATCCTGAAGATAGAATCATTTGTCTTGATAAATTAACGTACGCAGGAAACCTTTCTACACTCGAACCTATCATGGACAAACCGAATTTCCGCTTCGTAAAGATGGACATTTGTGATCGTGATGCCGTTTATGGTCTCTTCGAAGAAGAACACCCTGACATTGTGGTCAACTTTGCGGCGGAATCCCATGTGGACCGGTCCATCCTGAACCCCGAAATCTTTTTGGAGACGAATATCATTGGGACCTCTGTGCTGATGGATGCCTGCCGGAAATATGGAATCAAACGGTATCACCAGGTTTCTACGGATGAAGTCTATGGGGATCTGCCCCTGGACCGTCCGGATCTGTTCTTTACGGAGACCACGCCTATCCATACGTCCAGCCCCTACAGCAGTTCCAAGGCCGGGGCGGATCTGCTGGTTCTGGCCTATCATCGGACCTATGGACTGCCGGTGACCATTTCCCGGTGCAGCAACAACTATGGACCTTATCACTTTCCGGAGAAACTGATTCCTCTGATGATCATCAATGCCCTCCATGACAAACCCCTGCCGGTGTATGGAGATGGTTTGAACGTCCGGGACTGGCTCTATGTGGAAGATCACTGTAGGGCCATTGACCTGATTCTGCACAGAGGCCGGGTGGGAGAAGTATACAATGTAGGCGGCCACAATGAAATGCGGAACATCGATATCGTAAAGTTGATTTGCAAAGAACTGGGCAAACCGGAAAGCCTGATTTCGTACGTAAAGGACCGGAAAGGGCATGACAGACGGTATGCCATCGACCCCACAAAGATCCACAACGAACTGGGCTGGCTGCCGGAGACAAAGTTTGCTGACGGAATCAAGAAAACCATCCAGTGGTATTTGGAAAACCAGGAGTGGTGGGAAAAGATTGTTAGTGGGGAATATCAGAACTACTACGAAAAAATGTATGGTAACCGATGAACTACCCAAGGAGGTCCTGAATCGTGAAAACTCTCGTCACCGGCGTCAATGGACAACTGGGGTATGATGTGATGCTGGAATTACAGAAACGGGGATATGAGGCCGTGGGGTGCGGGTCCTCGCCAGAGTATCGGGGCATGGCTGACGCTGTGGCAAAGCTGCCCTATGTGTCGCTGGATATTACTGATGATGCTGCAGTGGATAGGGTGCTGCAGGAGATCAAGCCGGACTGTGTGTGCCACTGTGCAGCCTGGACGGCCGTGGATGCTGCCGAGGAACCGGAGAACAAGGATAAGGTCTTTGCCGTGAATGTGGACGGGACACGGAATCTGGCCCGGGCCTGCCAGGCTTTGGATGCCAAGTTCATGTATATCTCTACGGACTATGTGTTCAACGGCCAGGGAACCGAGCCCTGGAAGGCAGACAGCCAGGAGTTCGCACCGCTGAACGTATACGGCAAGAGCAAGCTGTACGGGGAACTGGCGGTGAAGGAGCTGCTGGAGAAGTATTTCATCGTCCGCATTGCCTGGGTGTTCGGGCGCAATGGAAACAACTTCGTAAAGACCATGCTGAAAGTGGGGAAAAACCACGACACCCTGCGGGTGGTCAATGACCAGATCGGTACGCCCACCTACACGGCGGATCTGGCCCGGCTGCTGGTGGATATGCTGGAGACGGAAAAATACGGAACGTACCACGCTACCAACGAGGGCGGGTACATTTCCTGGTATGATTTTGCCACGGAGATCTTCCGCCAGGCCGGGTATTCCACGAAAGTGATCCCGGTGACCACGGAAGAGTATGGTCTGAGTAAAGCCAGACGGCCCTTCAACTCCCGGCTGGATAAGAGCAAGCTGAAGGAACAGGGCTTCCAGCCCCTGCCGGATTGGCGGGATGGGGTGAGACGGTATTTGGAGGAACTGGAGTAGTTCATCGTTTGTCGTTCATCGTTCGTCGTTGGATGGCCGAATGGAGATGGAGGATAGCATTGCTTAGCCAGAGGTTAAGTGACTAAGTGATTTATAACATTAGTGGTTAAGTGGCTAAGTGATTTGGAATCAGTGTTTTGGCTATTAATCGGGTCGGTGATATTGTCTATGAAGCGTAGTTCTTTCGAAAGAAGGAAAATCAAAGACAACAAAGCACTTAGCCACTTAATCACCTAACCACTTCAACCAGGAAAGGTGAAAAACATGCAAATTAAAGTGACGAAAAACGTGGGAGGCATTGACGGCCTCTGTATCATTGAACCGGCTGTGCATGGGGATGCACGGGGATATTTTATGGAAACGTATAACAAGAAGGACATGGAGGAAGCCGGGTTCCACATTGATTTTGTCCAAGACAACCAGAGCATGTCCACCAAAGGTGTGCTGCGGGGACTGCATTTCCAGAAACACTGTCCCCAGTGCAAACTGGTCCGTGCAGTGCGGGGTTCCGTATTCGATGTAGCCGTGGACCTGCGGGCGGATTCCAAGACCTATGGGAAATGGTATGGTGTGGAACTGACCGACGAAAACAAAAAACAGTTCCTGATTCCCGAAGGCTTTGCCCATGGATTCCTGGTACTCAGCGACGAAGCCGAATTCTGTTATAAAGTCAACGACTACTGGCATCCCAATGACGAAGGCGGCATGGCCTGGAATGATCCGGAAATCGGGATCAAATGGCCTCAGGTAGTGGGAGAATACCCTGGCTCTGCCAGTAGCGAAGGATACCAGATGGAAGATGGCACACCGCTGAATTTGAGCGAGAAAGATACAAAGTGGCTGGGGATTCGGGATACGTTCAAGTTTTGATGGAGAGGACAAACCAATAGCAGCATGGATATCCTCGGTCAACAAGGAAGAGTGTATCTCTGATGACGCAAAAAAATAGAAAAGCATATGGGCTTCTGGCATTTCTTTTGCTGACTATTCTCTTTATCTGGCTCCAATCCTTCCAGCAAGGAAGCCTCTCCCACAGGGAGAGCCAATGGGTACTGAAAATGGTCCAGAGGCTGCTTTCGGGAAATCGAATAGGAATCTGGCTCAACGATGGGGGGGATCCGCCGGTTGGCCCATTTAACGGAATACTCATCCTTGGGCCTTTTTACCAGTCTGTACTGTTGGAGAAGATGGGGAAAAAACTTTTCGGCGCGCATCATCGCTCTGGGCATCGCTGTTGCATCCATGGATGAAATCTTCCAATATTTTGCCGGAGGAAGGACGGCCACCTGGAAGGATGTGTGTCTGGATGGGGCAGGGGTAGTGGCCGGGATTGTGATGTGGAGAATGGGAAATGAGATGGGGAATTTGTTGAAAAGATAGGGTAGTATTATTGCTTCCAGTTAAGATATATTAAGCATGAGTATAAAATTCTAAGTCCCATTGATTTGATGAAATGGTATTTAGAATTTTATTTTTGTCCCCAAATTGACTTTTTTGTCCCAGAAGGATATACTGATACAAAGAGGCAGAAGGAGCTGGAGTGTGATGAAAAAGAAAGATATTATAAATTTAATCAGGTGTTTTGTAGAGGGCAATAAAACTGGTTTTAAAACGACCGCCATTCAAATTGCTCATGATTTTGATCAGAATGGTGATACCCAACTTGCACTCTATATCATGTCGCTTTTATCAGAAGCAAACTCATTTATTCCACAAGTACAGGATTCTACGACAATATTGGATCAACCACAGTTTTTTGAAAAAGTAACTGACTTCGAAGAAATGTTGTTATTGCCAGATTCCATTACGAATGATGTATTGGGCCTTGTAAATGCTATTAACTATCATATGGGTCTTCACCGATTCCTTTTTGAGGGAGCCCCTGGAACAGGAAAGACAGAAGCCGTGAAACAATTGGGGAGAATTTTAAAAAGGGATGTTTATGTAATCAATTTTTCAGAAATTATTGATAGTAAATTAGGACAAACTACGAAAAATATTGATTGTTTATTTAAGCAGATGAATGGATTTTATGAAAAACAAAAGGCTATTTTTTTGTTTGATGAAATTGATGCTTTAGCTTTGGATAGAACCAATAATCATGATGTAAGAGAAATGGGAAGAGCGACGTCTGCTTTATTAAAAAGCTTGGACCAACTGGATAAAGAAGTTATTTTAGTGGCTACAACTAACCTGGTCATGTATTTTGATAAAGCATTATTAAGGAGATTTGATTCTGTTATTAGTTTTAATCGATATACAAATGAGGATTTACTTACAATTGCTGAAAAAATCTTAAATCGCTATTTAGACCAGGCGCATCTGAAAAAACGGGATATTCGTTTATTTCGGAAAATCATGCAATTAAAGAAGAATTTACCGTATCCAGGGGATTTAAAAAATATGATTCGCACGGCTATTGCCTTCAGCAACCCGAATGACGAGGAAGATTATTTTAGAAGGCTATATAGTGAGATTACGGGTAAACGTTCCAATAATTTACAACAGTTGAGAAAAGACAATTTCACAGTTAGAGAAATGGCCATATTGACTGGAAAATCAAAAAGCACCATTGATCGTGAATTAAAGGAGGCAAAGTCTGATGAACAATCTGCTTGAGCTAAAAGGTGAATTTCAGCATATGAAAAATATTCCTGGTGGAGGTTCCCTAAGCCTGAAGAAAAAACAGGTGGTGGAAGCAAAACATCTTTCAGAACTTGCTAATGAATTGGAAAAAATTTCTTCTTATTGGGAAAAACATACAGAATTAGAAGGGGCTTTATTAAGTGCACATCATGATAGGGTGATTCCTAAATCCATGCGGCTACAGTTTTTATTTTCCAAAGGAAAATCAGTACCCAATGATTTTGTTGTTGGAGCAAAATTTGAAAAAAAAGATGATAAATCAGAGCAGAAATGTCATGTGTTTACATATTTTTTGCCATTGGAAATAGTAAAAAAAGCAATCAATCTACTAAAAATAACTGCAGAGGTTATTCAAAATGAATATGACGGAGTTATAGATTATAACAAGTTTGAATCCATTAAGAAGAATTTCCATAGTAAGAAGATAAAAAGGTATCCATTTCAAAAAGTGATCATTGATGGTTCGAATGTGTCATATTTTCAGATTGATAGAGTAGTAAAAGATGTCCAAGAGGATACTTTGGTAACGATTTATAAAACTAATGAAAACCTTCCAACAAGGAAGCTTCTTGCAAGATTTGGTATTTATATCCCACAAGAACGGATTATTGACGAACTGACTATACAAATGCGACCTGAGGAACTTGCAATATTATTGGATAAAGCGCCTTATCTGGTTTCTATGGGTGTTAATGACTTGACAACTTATGTGCCTGAAGAAGTTCCACTTATTTCGGATCAGGAAGAAAGAATCATTCCGTCTCCGAAAAATGAACCGATTGTCGGAGTTATCGATACTCCATTTAGAGAGAACGTGTATTTTCATGAATGGGTAGAATATATTAATTACATTCCTGATGGGATTCCAATCCAAGATAAAGATTACACTCATGGAACGGAAGTTACATCTATTATTGTGGATGGACCTAAGGGGAATCCACAGTATGATGATGGATGTGGGAGATTTCGAGTCCGACATTTTGGCGTAGCTCTTTCCGGAAGATTTAGCTCATTTTCTGTAATTCAGAATATTAGAAGAATTATAAGCTTGAATAAGGATATTAAAGTATGGAATTTGTCTTTAGGATCTATTTTGGAGATCAATGAAAATTTTATTTCTCCAGAAGCAGCTGAATTGGATAAGTTACAAAATGAATTTGACGTCATTTTTGTAATAGCTGGGACTAATTTGCCGCATGGTCAAGAAGGAAACCCCAATTATAGAATAGGAGCTCCAGCGGATTCTTTAAATGGTATCGTAGTGAATGCTGTAAATAATAAAGGCCAAAGTGCATCCTATTCGCGGACCGGTCCTGTTTTGTCCTTTTTTGTAAAACCAGATGTAAGTTATTATGGTGGGGATGGAAAATGTAAAGATTATATGGTTGTTTGTCAAGACGATATGGGACAAGCATATAACACTGGAACTTCATTTGCAGCACCTTGGGTTACTCGAAAAGTTGCCTATCTGATTTACGTGATGGGGTTGAGCCGTGAAGTTGCCAAAGCTTTATTAATTGATTCCGCAGCAGGATGGCATTGCAAAATTGACAATAAAAAAGGGTACGGAGTTTTACCTAGATCCATTCAAGACATCTTAAAATCAGAAGATGACGAAATTAAATTTTTGGTTTATGGAACGACAGAAAACTATACTACCTATAATTATCAATTGCCGATTCCTATAACAGATGATAAATTTCCCTATCTGGCAAGGGCGACCTTGGTTTATTTTCCGTTATGTAACCGAAATCAAGGTGTTGATTATACAAATACAGAACTGGATTTTCATTTTGGCCGAGTTGCTACCAATAAAAAAAATAACCAGCCATATATTAAATCGATTAATGGGAATTTACAAGCCGAAAAAGGGGGGAATGGTATTTATGAAATTGATGCAAGGAGAGATTATCGGAAATGGGATAATGTTAAATTTGTTTCTGATGTGTTGAAGTCCACTGTCAAACCTCGGACAGTCTATGAAAAAGGTATGTGGGGAATTAAAATCTACTGTAAAAATAGATTGTCTTCATCTGTACAATCAGGAATACCTTTTGGTTTGGTGGTCACTCTAAAAGAAATCAATGGGGTTAATAGATATGCAACTTTTATACAGATGTGTCAGGCAAAAGGTTGGATTGTAAATGAAGTCAGCATTGAAAATCGTATTGATATTTATCTGAAAGGAGAAGAAAGTATAGAGCTAGATTAATATTTAAAGTTGCTTAGTGTCAAGGGCGGAATATTTTTGACCCATGGGGGTGCGGATATTTTTTTGGACCTACACCGCAATGCCCTGCATCTTCCTATATTGTATTGGACTCATACCGCCAAGTGAAACTTTAATCCTTTTTCAGCATATCAGTGGATATATTGATTCAATATATGAATGCAGTTAAGGCCGGACTATAATTGACCTAAAGGGGGTGCGGATCCCGGCCGTGAAGACACTGGAGAAATTTGATTTTTCGTTCCAGCCCAGCCTGAATCCGAAACAGCTCCAGGAACTGCGTACACTTGCTTTTGTGGAACGAGGTGAAAATCTGATCCTGCTGGGCCCGCCGGGGGTCGGCAAGACACACCTGGCTACCGCGTTTGCGGTAGAAGCTCTGCACCACGGCAAAACCGCATACTTCATTACGCTAGCCCATCTTATTGAAGATCTGGAAAAACGACGGGAAAAAGGGCTGCTGTCCAGGCGCTGCAAATTTTACGCCCGGCCAGATATCCTGGTGATAGATGAAGTTGGCTATATGCAGCTGAGCCGGCAACAGGCAGAATTGCTGTTCCAGATTGTCTGCGCCCGCTATGAGCGGGGCACCATAATTATGACCAGCAACAAGTATTTCAGTGACTGGGGTGAACTCATGAGCGATTCAGTGTGTATGTGATAGCTGGAATGTACTCATCATCACTGGCAGTACGGCGCAGCTCTCGCGAGATTGTAGACTTGCTTCTGCCTAGTAACTCAGCAATGGCAGTGACAGATTTCCCCTCATCATAAAAAAGTAGTATCTTTTCGCACTCAATTAGTGTAAGATGTTTGTAGTGGCACATAGCTCCTCCTGGGATCTGAGTTGGCAGACACCATTATACCAGAAGTCTATGTGTCATTTCTTTATTTTGTTGCACTTACATTGTAAATCCGCCCATATTACCCTTCACCATCGACCTGATCCAGAACGTCGGACTCTCTATTTTACAAGCCATGAACCGGTACGATTCCAGAGCAAGAGTCTACTTCTGCACCGGCCTGCTGAACCTGTTCCTGGCAATCCCTCTGGCCATCCGCTTCGGAGGCATCGGCTGTGCCTTTGCTACAGGGCTCTCCATGTTTCTGGGCAATGGAGTTGTGATGAACTGGTTTTACAAAAAACACATAGGTCTGGATATCCCCGGCTTCTGGAGACAGATTGGTCGGATTACCGTCCCTGTTTTGATTTGCTTGGGGATGTGGGCAATGAGTGGATTGTCGGAATGGGGAAAGTGTTGTTTGTTGGAAAGGTACTGGGGTACACGGTATTGTATGGTGTTGTGATTTACAGGTTGGCTATGAATGAGGAAGAGAAGGAGAAAATTCGGGGGATTGCTGGGAAGGTAAGAAGATGATAGCAAAATGGCAGAAAGCTGAGGGCCTTCTGCCATTTTGTTATGAATAGAAACATAATTATGGAACTCTTTGCATTTATGAAAAAATATGATATTCTATAGAAAAACGAACTGAAGTTCATATAATGGTCTGAAGATAAATTTGACGGATGTAAAATTTGAGTGCAATTTAGATATTATTAATATTTCACTTTAATAATTTGGGGGTAAAATTCATGACTATAGCGTTGCGTCAAGGAAAAGCAAAGAGCATCTTAGAAAATTCGAGATCCTGTGTATTGACAGCTGTCGAAACATATAATCGTCCAAATAATCTTTATAGAAGCGAAAATTATATTGTACTCATGATTATTGGATGGACTAAATTGTTGCATGCATATTTTCAAGCAAAAATTGGGAGTAAGTATTTTTATAAGGCTGAAAATGGAAGATATAAAAAAGTTAATGGAGAAAAAAGAGCTTGGGATTTGAAAGAGTGTATAAAACAGTTTAATAAAAGAGAACCAGAATTTAAATTAAGCGAAGCTGTCAGAAAAAATTTATATTTTTTCATTGGGATTAGAAATAAAATAGAACATTCATTTTGGTGTGGTTCTGATTTGGATATGTATGTATTCGGTGAATGTCAAGCACTTCTATTTAACTATGAAAAGCTGCTAAACGAACTTTTTGGTGATAGTTATGCTATTGAAGGGTGTTTGGCTTTTGCGTTGCAATTTTCACATAGAAGATCTGAAAATCAGAGTATATCACAAAAAATGTTATTGTCCAAAGAAATACGGGATTTAAAGAATTATATAGATAAATATAAAACTGATTTAAATCAGGATGTTTATGACAGTCAGGAATATAGTATAAAACTTTTATTAATTCCTAAGGTGAGTAATACGAACAGGCACGATATGGCTTTAGAATTTGTAAATTGGAATGCAATAGATGAAAAGGATAGAGAAAGTTATCAAAAGGTCACCGCAATTATAAAGGATAAAATTGTGTATAAAAATGCGTCAAACGTTGATTTATTAAAGCCTTCAGATGTGATAGAAAAAGTAAAACAGAGAACTGGTGAATCACTTAATATAGCTAATCACACTTGCTTATGGAAATCTTTTGGAGTTAGACCGGAAACAAATTCTCAGGATAAATTTGATACTATTGATAAATATTGTTTGTATGATGAACCACACAATGATTATTTATATACAGGTGAGTGGGTTAATTTTATTGTGAATCTTATAGAGAAATATAAATTTAATAAAGATAATATAAAAGAACGCTGCGAGACCAAACTTGACTTGAAGGAATATGAATATAATGGAGGTTGCTAGATGGAGTGGAAAATAAATCCAAATGATACAGAACCAGGAATATATGTATCGGAAATTGAATTTAATGATGGAAGTAAAGTAGAAGATATTGGCACGGATGACATTATTGTTTTTGTGGGGGCCAATAATGTAGGAAAAAGTCAGACATTAAAAGATATTTATTATGGTCTAGGGGATGAAAATGTTTCTATTTTAAAGAATCTGCATGCTCTGGTTAAAGGGTGTCCACAGGATGTTATTAATCTTGTTAAAGACAAGGGAACATGTTTTCAACAGACAAATAATAACATATTCTATATACTCGGTAAGGGATTTTCTATAACAAATATACCTTATTATATGGAGGGTGGCTGTAGGCAGCATGAGGTATTAAGGGATTTGTTCGTTTGTAATATCGATACAGAAAAGCGCCTTTCAGTTTGCCGACCAGCAGATTTGATTAGACGTGATGCTATTAGAGCACATCCAATTCATTATCTTGCTTTTGAACCCTCTATTAGAAAAAAATTCTCTGAATACTTTAAGAGGGCATTTCATAAATCTATCGAACCTAATGTGCTGTTTGGAAGCCAGATTCCTCTTATGGTGACAGATGGCAAGATTCATTTGGCTGCCGAGGATTATAATGATGAAACGGAAAGAGTAGAAGCGTACGGAGTTGAACTGAATAAATATCCCCAAGCTCATGAACAAGGTGATGGAATCAAAGGATTCATTGGTATTTTACTGTATCTGATTTTAGATTTTTATAGGGTCTATCTGATTGATGAACCTGAAGCTTTTCTTCATCCACCACAAGCCAGAATCATGGGACAGTTGATAGGAGAACTAAGTGCGGGGAAAAAACAGATTTTCATTTCCACACATAGTGAACAGCTGATCCAAGGGCTTTTAGACACAGCATCTGAAAGGGTTAAAATTGTAAGGATAACAAGAAATCAGAATATAAATCATGCATCAGTTTTAAATGCAGAAGATATAGAACGGGTATGGCGTGATCCAATCTTGAGATATTCCAATATTCTGGAAGGACTCTTTTACAAAAACGTGATTCTTTGTGAAAGCGATTCTGATTGTCGGTTTTATTCTATTATGAATGACCATTTGCAAAAAGAACAGGGGAGATATGCTGATACATTCTTTACTTATTCCGGTGGCAAACAGAGGATCCCTGTGATTTTAAATGCGTTATCATCTTTAGGCGTAGAGACAAAGGTTATTACGGATTTTGATGTGCTTAATAATAAAATTATATTTGAAAAAATATGTAAGGCTTGTCATATTGATTGGGATTCGATTCAAAAGGATTACCAAGTCTTTTATGATGCCGTTAACAGAAAGTCTAAGTTAAGCATGAAACCGAAAAAAGAAATTCTTACCGAAATTGAACAGATAACAAAAAAGGGGGAAGGAAACGATTACTATACGGAAAATGATGTACGGAAGATTAAAGAAATGTTAAAGGGGAAATCTTATTGGAGTATATTAAAAGAGTCTGGTGAAAATGCGATTCCTGCGGGTGAGCCGAGTCAAGCTTTTAACAAGATTAATCAAGTCGCCAGAGAACATAATTTATTTATCGTACCGGTAGGTGAACTGGAATGCTTTGTTAAAGAAATCAGTTCGCATGGGCCGAATTGGGTGAATGATGTTTTGGAGAAATATCGCAACTTAAATGATTCTGTTTATGATAAGGTAAGGGCATTCTTAGGTCTGTTGAATTTATAATTAGAGAGGGAATCCTATGTGGAAAGAGTATTTGCTGATTATTGGGCTTTTTTCTTTTATTATGTAAGCGCTTAAAAATTCGGTGTATGGAATTACCACCTTCAGTTTGAGATAATACGGATGTTCAAAATATCGCACGAAAAAAAACGAATTTCTCTACGGTGTGCAACGTGTCGTTTTTTTCGAGCCATTCGTGTCACTCATTTCTGGAGATGGTTTTGTTTTGGGTGAAATCCAACGCATAAAACATCAGAAGGCTCTGGAATACTGGAGCCAGATTTTAAAGGAGCAACAGGAAAGCGGTCTTTGCATCAAGGCGTTCTGTCGGTCACGTCAGATGAGCCATCATGCCATGTATTACTGGATCAAGGGACTGAGAGAGGAAGCGCTGTTGGTCAATCCTCAGGCACCCGCCTGTACTACTCAATTTGCGCCCGTCTCTATGGCTCAGGAGCAACAGCATTCCTGCGGGAAGATGGTCGTCTACGTGGGTTCTGCTTCTCTTGAAATCCCTGAGGTGTTAAGGTCGGATTAAAAAAGCCATGGCTTATTTTTCTTGACATGATTTTCAGCATGTCAAGAAGGATAATTATGGTATAATGACGGTAAATCACATAATCCTCAATTGAATGTTGAACGGCTTGAACAGTAGATAAGGATGATTCTCATGAGTACATTAACAAATGAAGAAGCTGAAAAATTATTAATGCTTCCGAAAAAAATTATTGTCGATGATGAACCACAGAATCAGTATATGCTCAAAAGTGGCAGTCGCCTTTCAGAAAGATTTTTTCTTCGTTCTGTAGATGGATATCATTTGTTTTTGTTGGAGATTTTTCAAGGGAAAAGACGTTTGAAAATAACGCTTCATTTTCAGGAGAACACACAACCTGTTGGCCTTTTACGGGTGGATTATCAGGGAACGCATCAAAATCCTGTTGAATGCAATGAATTTGTCCCGAATTTTGCAAAGCCATATGCAAAACAGGATATTAAGGAAAACCATATCCATTTTCATGTACAGGGATATAAACCATTGGCGTGGGCCATTCCGTTACGTATCAGCAAATTTCCCGTAAAAGAAATTATGGATATGGATTCCTTTATTAGTGCGTTAGAAGCATTTCAGCGAGTGATCCATTTGGATACAAAATTTCTTTATGAGGGGAGGTTGTTTCTATGAACTGGATTGATAAAGCTCTTCAAAATTATTTCGAGTTTTTAAAGGAACATATGAAAGCCACCCCGGTGGATGATCAGTGGTATTCCATTAGTACGCCTTTTTTGAATATGTTCAATGATTACATTGAAATCTATTGCTGCAATAAAGACGGAAAGATTTATTTGTCCGATGATGGAGAAACCTTGCGGAATTTGAGCCTGGCAGGGGTTAATTTGTCCCGCTCTGAGACCAAACAAAAGCTCATGAATCAAATCATGATCAATTATGGAATCAGAGAAAAGAATCAGGAGCTAATCCTGGAAACGGATATGAAAAATTTTGCGCAGGCAAAACATAATTTTTTGAGTGCAATTTTGGAGATATCGGATTTTTATGTGCTGTCCAAACCCAATACAATTTCCATGTTCAAAGAAGATGTACAAAATTATTTAGAAGAGCAGGAAATTATTTATACGCCCGGTTTCATTGCAAAAGGAAATACGGGATTGGAATTTACGTTCTCTTTCCAGATTGCTGGAAGGAAACGGGAAATCCTCATTAATACATTCAATGTGATCAACAAGAGCAATTTAACATCGTTCTTGTTCGACTGGGGCGACATCAAAGAGGGAAGAGAGAGGGTTTCTCAAAAAAGTGTCAGCGGACTGGCAATCATCAACGACCAGAAAAAGCCGATTGATTCAAAGTATTTGGATGCCATTCGCAATAAGGGCGCTGATTATATCTTGTACTCAGAGAGAAATAAGAAAGAGAATATAGAAAAACTGAACGCAAATGCTGCATAAAGCATTGAGCCGCATAGTGGGATGACAAGAAGTCAGAAACGGCCCTGACGGGCCTTGAGACGTCAGATGTCAGCTTAGATGTAGGACCGAACTTCTAGTCGCGGATCAAGCTGACGTCTGACTTCTGAAAGGCCCGCAAGGGTCGGTCTGACGTCTTTTGTTAGTAAGCGCTTAAAAATCCGGTGTATGGAATCACCACCTTCAGTTTGAGATAATATGGATGTTAAAAATATCGCACGAAAAAACGAATTTCTCTACGGTGTGCAACGTGTCGTTTTTTCGAGTCATTCGTGTTACTCTTTGTTAGAGTCGGGTTAAAATAGCCAATTACAGTCGGGCTAAAAACGCCAATGTCAGTCTGGTTAAAATCGCCAATCCTGGTCGGATTAAAAAAGCCATTGCCGATTTTCCGTCTCACGCCTAATGTCTCCCACTGACACATACCGAAATGCGGCGTCATCATTGCTTTTCGTCGGAAATGTTGTATAATAAAATATATTATAGCAGGGAGGTACGGATGTGTTTATTGCAGACAGCAAGATAAAAGAACTCAATAGCTCTCTGATTACTCCTTTTAAAGAAGATGCTATAGGACCGGTCTCTTATGATTTAACGGCCCGGCAGTTTCATTTGCTGAAAAATGGAGAAGCTGAAAGTAAAGTTAAAATAGAACTTCTTCCTTTGGAATCGGTTTTTGTTTCGACAGAAGAAACAATCAATTTGCCGGCTAATTTGTCGGCTGTAGTTAATATAAGGAATTCCAAGTTACGCCAGGGACTAAACTTGGAGAGCCCGATTTATTATCCGGGGCATCATACACGAGTCTTTTTCCGCTTGACCAATTTTTCTAATGAAAAAATCATTTTATCGGCAGGCGAGAAATATGCAGCTGCTTATTTTTCTCCTGTGGATGGAGCAGTTGATCAGCCCTATCAAGGTACCTTTCAAGATGAATTTGATTTTACAGGTATGGCCGGCTATACGAATCAATATAAAAAAGCAATGCATCAAGTACAGGATAAATTGAAAGACCTGAAAGATCTGGAAAAGGGAATTTATGGAAACGTCATGGTTTTAATGACGATTTTCGTGGCTTTGTTCAGCTTGATTAATATTAATGTGAATTTGGTAAAAGAAGGTTCTGATGGAGCGTATCTGATTCGTCTGCTTGTTTTCAATCTGGGAACGGTTGGCAGTATTTTTGCATTGATTGGATGTGTGCAATCGATGGTAAAATCTGAAGGAATCAATAAATGCCTGGTTGGATTGAGTGTGTTATGCTTCCTTGCTGCCATCTGTCTGGCTATAAAAGCATAAATGAATAAAAGTAGGGGTCTTATGGGAAAACATGTCCATAAGGCCTTATTTATTTAATTGTGTTACAGGCGGGCTAAAAACGCCAATAGCAGTCGGGTTAAAATCGCCAATCCTGGTCGGATTAAAAAAGCCATTGCCGCTTTCCATTCTGACGGAAACGCCCAAAGCGTTTTCCAACCACTTACCCACTTAACCACTTAACCACTTAACCACTTACCCCTCATATATGGTATAATACCCTGAATACACATTGCTTTTTGCTGAATAGATATTGACGGAAAAGGGGACTTTTGTGCCATGAAACGTACTTTTGCTGTGCTGCTTTCTCTGGGACTGGGGGTTGGGACTCTGCCGGCTTCTGCGCTGGCCCGGGTTGCGGCCAATGTGCCGGTGGACAGCCATTATTATGAAACCATTGACAAACTTTCAGGGATGGGCTATCTTTCTTCTCTTCCCAACGGTGCCCGGCCTTACAGCCGGCTCCAGATGGCCCGGTGGGTTCTGGAGGCCCAGAAACGGGCTGGGGACAAGCCGCTGCCCGGGTACCTGGCGGCGGATTTGGCGGATCTGGAGAAGTTCGTGGCTCCGGAACTGGCTTCTTTGCAGGATGGCCAGGCCGCATCTGACGGGTTCCAGGTGCGGAATGTCCGGGTGGGCACCGGCTATCTCCACAGTGACCGGTTTTCTTATGGGGACCGCCGGACGGCCAGTACATGGGCGCCTTTTGCCGGGAACAACGGGCACAAAAAGGGCCGGAACGACAGTCTGTACGGGGATGTGGAGGCTTCCGGGAATCTGGGCCATGAGGTGGCGCTGGGCATCCGGGGCCGGGCGGCCTGGGACAAGGACAATGAGGGCACGGCCAGCCTGGAGGAGGCTTATGTGAAGACCCGGACCGGGGCCTGGGCCTGGGAAGCCGGGAAACAGGCCATGACCTGGGGCCAGGGGGCCAGCGGAAACCTGCTGCTGGGGAACGGGATGAAGCCCCTCACCACCATCCAGGCTCATCTGAACGAACCCATTCAGGCCGGGGGCTTTCTGAAGTTCCTGGGACAGGTGGATTTCCACGGGTTCTACGGTCGGCTGGACGGGGACCGGGCAGCGGATGCGGCAGCCTGGGGCCGGAAGGATTATGACCATGCAGGGCTCCTGGGGCTGCGGCTGGATGTGACCCCGGTATCCTGGTTTACTCTGGGGATGTCCCGGATTTCCCTGCTGGGGGGCCACGGCAACGGGCTGGATTCCCATGACTGGGGCAAGTGGACCTATGGCCATAATGCGGATAGCAGGGATAAGTGGGACGATATCGGGGGCTTTGATTTCCGGGTGCGGCTGCCCGGGGTCCAGTTCTACGGGGAAATGTACGGAGAGGATCAGGCTCACGGGATGCCTTCGGACTGGGGCTACCGGGGCGGAGTGTATCTGCCCCAGCTGACCCGGGACGGTTCCTGGGACCTGGTGGCGGAAATGGCCCATACCAATCAGGACTGGTACGTCCATGGGACCTACCAGGACGGATGGACCTACAGCGGGGACATGCTGGGAGACTGGATGGGCAATGATGCCCGGAAGTACTATGCCCGGGTGAACCACTACTTCCCGGGGGCGGACCGGCTGGGTCTGTATTACCAGCGGACGGAGAAGGACCGGGGCGGCAATGGTCCGGTGATCCAGGAGCTGGGGCTTACGGGACGAAAGAAGCTGAAGGACGCTTTGTACCTGAACGGGACCCTGGGGTATGCAGCGGTGAAACAGGGGAACAAGGACCACGCCCTGTTTGCCGGTGCGGAAGTGGAATGGGAGATGTAGGAGGGCGGCAGTGCTGCCCTCTTTTTTTCGAACATATGTAATACTGTCTTGACAGTCGTCTGCTACGGGTGGAACCTGTGCTACGGAAGACGAACAAAATATTCGGAATCATTTAAAAACTAATCGTTTTCTATCTTTTTCTGTTGCACTTGTCTGTATAAAATGGTATGATATTTTACATAAACTTTAAAAACTTTACAAATGAAGGAGCAGCGGATACCCATGCAGGAAACAATTGTCTTTTCAAAAGGTTTTTCTTATCATGCAGCCAATATGCTGGGCGAAGGGCGGATCTCTCCAGAGGAAGTGGAGGCGCTGGCGCCCCGGATCCGTCAGGCGGCGGCCGGAGTGGAGAAAATCCGGAAGGAAGGATGGGCGAAGAACCATCTGTCCAAGGATGGGAATCCGGAACCGATATTCTTTCCCCGTCTTCCTTATCCGGGGAGTGATTCTCCCAATACGCCGGAACTGCTCCGGAAATTGGTGGATTGGGGGGCCAAAACCCGGGCGGAAGAGGATGCGGTGGTATTCTGCGGGGTAGGTGGCTCCTATCTGGGGGGCAAAGTGCTCTATGACTGCTGCACCAGCGGGTACTGGGCCGGCCAGACGGCGGCTTCCCGGCCGGAAATCTTCTTTGCCGGGAACAATGTGGATCCGGAAGACGCGGAAGGGATCCGAATCCGGCTGGAAGCCATGGCCCGGGCGTGCCGGGAAAAGCAGGGGCGGCGGCTGCGGGTGCTGCTGGTGCCCATTTCCAAATCCGGCACCACCCTGGAACCCACGGCGGCATTCCTCTATTTCTACGGCCTGCTCCAGGACCAGGGAGATCTGTTCCAGGTGGATGGGACAGTGGTCACCGACGAACGGATGGAACAGGGGCCCCTGAACCGGCTGGCCCGGAAGCATGGATGGCCCATGTTCGATGTGCCCAACGGGGTGGGAGGACGGTTCAGCGTCCTTTCCACCCCGGGGATGATCGTGGGAGCGGTGCTGGGGATGGATCTGCCGGAACTGCTCCGGGGAGCCCGGGAGATGGACCAGGCCTGCCGGGGTGACAGACTGGACACCAATCCGGCCCTCCTGAATGCGGTACTGAAATTCCTGGGGGCCCGGGACCACGGCGCGGTGACGGAAGTGTTCATGCCCTATGCCATGCGGCTGAAGGCCCTGGGCGAATGGTATGTGCAGCTGCTGGCGGAAAGCCTGGGGAAACGGAAGGACCGGGAAGGGAACACGGTGTTCTACGGACGGACGCCGGTGGTGGCCATCGGCACCACGGACATGCATGCCCAGACCCAGCTCCACCAGGACGGGCGCCGGGACAAGGCGGTCCAGTTCCTGTTCATCGACAGCTGGAAGGGCCGGGTGAAGATCCGGAACTCGTTCCCGGAAATCGGGGAATATGCCAAATATGCAGGACTGGACATGGGCCGGGCCCTGGAAGTGGCCATGGAGGCCAATGAGGAGGCCCTGGCCAGTGACCGGCGGATGAATGCTCTGATCCGGCTGTCGGAATTGAATGAATATTCATTGGGCCAGCTGTTCTTCTTCCTGATGCTCAGCATCGCCTACGAAGGGGAACTGGCGGATGTGGATGCCTACGATCAGCCGGGGGTGGAAATCTACAAGCGGCTGATGGGGGAGAAGCTGAAGAAGAGATGAAAAAAAGGCGCTGTGAAAAAATCATCCACAGCGCCTTTATTTCGCTTGCGTCAGCTGGCTTCCATCGGCTAGTGACTAGAGACTAGTGACTAGTGACGGGGTGTGAAAAAGCATTTTTTCACACCCCCTTTTTTATTTCCCTATCCCCAACGGCTCGTTCAGGGCGTCTTCCAGCTGTTCCGGGGTGATCATGTCCTGCTGGGCCATCCGGTTGAGGACCAGGTTCCGGCGCTTTTTGCAGCCCTGCCAGTTGGTGTAGGGGTTCAGGGCGGTGGGGGCGTAGGGGAGTCCGGCCAGGGTGGCGGCCTGGGGCAGGGACAGGTCTTTGGGCTTTTTGCCGAAGTACACCTGGGAGGCCTGCTTCACCCCGGTGGCCCCGGCACCCAGAAAGGTGGTATTCAGGTACATTTCCAGGATTTCCTGTTTGCTGCACCGGGCTTCCACCAGGAAGGCCAGGCCGGCTTCCGCGGCTTTCCGGCCCAGGGTCTGGTCGGAAGTGAGCAGCAGGTTCTTCACCAGCTGTTGGGTAAGGGTGCTGGCCCCTTCCACCACCTCGTCGTTCTGGATGTTCACCAGGGTGGCCCGGATGATCCCGTCCGGATCCACTCCGTGGTGGGAATAGAACCGTTTGTCTTCCACCGCCACCTGGGCTTTGGGCAGCCAAGGGGAAATCTGGTCCAGGGGGACCCAGTCCTCCCGGGGAATCCGGCTGCGGGCGATGTCCCGGATGTGCCAGCCCTGCCAGAACAGCTGGAGGGGCTGGGGGAGATCGGCCACCCAGCCGGGCCGGGGTGTGCCGGCGGGCAGGGCCTGGGCCTGGACGGCGGGCCGGGACGGGGCTCCCACTTTTTCATGGATAGTGGCGGGGCGGGTCATGTGCCAGCACAGGGCACCGGCCAGCACCACCAGGATGCATAACAATTTGCGCATGGACTGTTCCCCCTTTACTGGTATCCATTGTACTTGATACCGGGAGAAAAATCCAATGGATTCGGGAAAAGGGAGTCAGGAGGCGGAACTACAACGCTTCACAAAATTGTCCGGTTCTTTTTGGAAAAAAAGGTGCAGGAGGCGGCACTTTCGTACTATAATGAAGACACATATCAGGACGGGCTTCCACCTGAAAAAATACGAAAAAATGGTTGCAAAATTATACATTGAAGCGTATAATAATGCAGCATAAGGGAAAACAGCGGGACAGCAAGGAAAGTCATGGCCTGATAAAGCGTATTCTGTATGGTTCCGGAACCCGGACAAAAAATCCCAAGACCTGGTATTGGAGTAGGAGGAAATGCAATGCAGATCAAGAACAACGAAATGAACATATTAGTTGAAGCACTGCCATATCTGAGCGCTTTCAAGGGCAAGACGGTGGTTGTGAAATATGGCGGCAATGCCATGCTCAACGATGATCTGAAGAATAAAGTCCTGGAGGACATCGTTTTCCTCCGTTGTGCCGGCATGCGCCCGGTGGTGGTCCATGGGGGCGGCCCGGAAATTACCGCCATGCTGAAGGCAGCCGGGAAGAAATCCGAATTCATCAGCGGCCTCCGGGTCACGGACAAGGAAACGGTGGAAATCGCTGAACTGGCTCTGGTGGGCAAGACCAATACGGATTTGGTCCGCCGGCTGAACATGCTGGGGGGCAAGGCCATCGGCCTGAACGGCAAGGATGCCAAGCTCATCGAGGCCCGGAAGCATCTGGCGGATGTGTATGAAAACGGCCAGGTGAACCTGGTGGACATCGGCTTTGTGGGCACGGTGGAAAAGGTGAATACGGACCTGATCAACCTGCTGCTGGAAAACGACTACATCCCGGTGATCGCTCCTACAGGGATCGGACCGGACGGGGAAACCTACAACATCAACGCGGACAGCGTGGCCGGGGAAGTGGCCGGCGCCCTGAAGGCGGAAAAGCTGCTGATGCTCACTGACGTGCGGGGCATTTACGAAGACCACAAGGATGAAAGCACCTTCCTGTCCACCCTGACCTTTGAAAAGGCCCAGGAACTGATTGTGAAGGGAAGCATCGACGGGGGCATGATCCCTAAGGTGAAGGCCTGCATTTCCGCACTCAGCGGGGGCGCGGTGAAGACCCATATCATCGATGGGCGGCAGGAACATTCCATTCTCCAGGAGATCTTCTCCGACGAGGGTGTGGGCACGGAAGTTGTAAGAGACTGAAAGGGAGCGCGAACAATGGATACGAAAGAAATCATGGATACCACGGAGAAATATTATCTCCCGGTCTTTGGACGGAGCCCCATTGCCCTGGACCATGGGGAAGGGGTTTACCTGTACGATACGGACGGGAACAGATACACGGATTTTCTGGCGGGTATCGCGGTGAACGCCCTGGGGTATGCCTATCCTCCTCTGGTGAAGGCGGTCAGCGACCAGGCGGCCAGGATCATGCACGGCTCCAACCTGTTCTATTATGAAATCCAGGCCAAAGCGGCCAAACAACTTTGCGAAGTGACCACCTTCGACCGGGTGTTCTTCTGCAACAGCGGTGCGGAAGCCAACGAAGGGGCCATCAAACTGGCACGGAAATACGGCCACAGCAAGGCCCCCAAAAAGTTCAAGATCATCACCGCCAGGGATTCCTTCCATGGGCGCACCATGGAAACCCTGACGGCCACCGGCCAGGACCACTACCATGAAGGACTGACTCCCCTGCCGGAAGGGTTCGTGTACGTGCCCTTCGGGGATACGGCAGCCATGGAAGCGGCCATGGATGATGAGGTGTGCGGGGTACTGCTGGAACCGATCCAGGGCGAAGGGGGCGTCCATGTGCCTCCTGCCGGCTATCTGGAAAAGGTGAAGGAACTGTGTGAAAAGCACGATGCCCTGCTGATTTTCGATGAAATCCAGACCGGGGTGTGCCGGACCGGCTACTGGTTCGCCTGGATGCACAGCGGTGTGAAACCGGATGTGCTGACCCTGGCCAAGGCCATCGGCGGCGGCTTCCCCATGGGGGCCTTCCTGGTCCAGGAAAGACTGGCCCATGTGTTCGCACCCGGGGACCATGGTTCCACCTTCGGGGGCAACGCCCTGTCCTGCGCTTCCTGCTATGCGGCCATCAAGGCCATGAAGGAAGGGGAACTGGACAAAAAGGCAGGGGAAACCGGGGCCTATTTCAAGAAGGGACTGGAAGCCCTGAAGGCCAAGTATCCGGACAAAGTGACGGATGTCCGGGGCCTGGGGCTGATCCTGGGACTGGAACTGGCCAAACCCGGCGCGTCCCTGGTCCAGGGAGCCCTGAAGAAAGGGTTCATCATCAATTGCACGGCGGGGAATGTGCTGCGGTTCGTGCCTCCGCTGATCATCGGAAAAGAAGATATTGATGCACTGCTGAAGGGATTGGATGAGCTTCTGGCAGAATTCTGATAAAAAAGAGGGTATATTATGGCTTTAAGAAACAAGGATTTGATTTCCATCCATGATCTGTCTGTGGGGGAAGTGGCCACCATCCTGGATGTGAGCAGAAAACTGAAGAAAAAACAGAAACTGGGGGAACCCCATGAATATCTGAAGGGCAAGACCCTGGCCATGATCTTTTCCAAAGCCTCCACCCGGACCCGGGTGTCCTTTGAAACCGGCTTCCATCAGCTGGGGGGCCATCCCATTTACATGAGTGAAGCCACCTCCCAGATCGGACGGGGAGAACCGGTGAAGGATACGGCCCGTGTGCTGTCCCGTTTCGTGGACGGCATCATGATCCGGACTTTCTCCCATGATGCGGTGAAGGAACTGGCGGATTACGCCACGGTGCCGGTGATCAACGGCCTGACGGACCTGCTCCATCCCTGCCAGGCCCTGACGGACATGTTCACCGTCCTGGAATACAAGGATGTGCTGAAGGGCCGGAAGCTGGTGTATGTGGGGGACGGCAACAACATGGCCCATTCCCTGATGTTCGCCTGCGCCAAGGTGGGCATGAACATGGTCTGCGCCAGCCCCAAGGGCTACCAGCCGGATCCTCATATCGTAGCCCAGGCCAGGATGGATGCGGCCATTACCGGCTGCACCATCACCGTCCAGGAGGATATGGAAGACGCGGCCAAAGGAGCCGATGTGCTCTATACGGATGTGTGGGCCAGCATGGGTGAGGAAGCCCAGCGGGAAGAACGGAAAAAGGCCCTCCACGACTACCAGATCAACCAGCATCTGCTGGACCTGGCCCGTCCGGACGCCATGGTGCTCCACTGCCTGCCCGCCCACCGGGGAGAGGAAATCACCGATGATGTGATCGAAGGACCCCAGTCCGCGGTATTCGACGAAGCGGAAAACCGTCTCCATGTGCAAAAAGCCATTATGGCCTTGCTGATGAGTGACGCTGTGCTGTAAAATAAAAGGATAGAACAAATAAAGGAGAGACCTGCAATGGATAAAAAAGACATCAAAAAAGTTGTCCTGGCCTATTCTGGCGGCCTGGACACCTCCTGTATCATTCCCTGGCTGAAGGAAAACTACAACAACTGTGAAGTCATCACCGTAACGGCGGATATCGGACAAGGGGAAGAAGTGGCTCCCGTCCATGACAAAGCCATCAAATCCGGGGCCAGCAAGGCCTACATCCTGGACCTGCGGGACGAATTCCTGAGAGAATACGCCTGGCCCATGGTGAAATCCGGCGCCGTTTACGAAAAGAAATACCTGCTGGGGACTTCCATTGCACGGCCCATCATTGCCAAATACCTGGTGGACATCGCCCTGAAGGAAGGGGCGGACGCCATTGCCCACGGGGCTACCGGCAAGGGCAACGACCAGGTCCGGTTCGAACTGGGCATCAAGGCTCTGGCTCCCCAGCTGAAGGTAATCGCTCCCTGGAGAGAATGGAACATCAAATCCCGGGATGACGCCATCGACTATGCAGCCGCCCACAACATTCCGGTGCCTGTCACCAAGAAAAAGGACTACAGCATGGACCGGAACATCTGGCACCTGTCCCATGAAGGCAGCGACCTGGAAGATCCCTCCAACGAACCCAAATCTGAAATCTACATCATGAGCCAGACTCCGGAAGCCGCTCCGGACAAGGACGAATACCTGACCCTGGACTTTGAACAGGGGGTTCCTGTGGCCGTCAACGGCAAGAAGATGGAACCGGTGGAAATGATGGAAACCCTGAATGAAATCGGCAAACGGAACGGCATCGGCATCGCCGACATGGTGGAAAACCGGCTGGTGGGCATGAAGGACCGTGGGGTTTACGAAACTCCCGGCGGCACCATCCTCTACTACGCCCACAACGAACTGGAAAACCTGTGCCTGGACCGGGCCACCTACAACTATAAGGAACAGATCGGCATCCGGTATGCGGAACTGGTCTATGACGGCATGTGGTTCTCTCCTCTGCGGGAAGCTCTCCAGGCCTTCGTGGACGAAACCCAGAAGACCGTCACCGGTACCGTAAAGATGAAACTGTACAAAGGCAACATCATCACCGCCGGCAGCACCAGCCCGTACTCCCTGTACAGCAAGGAATACGTCACCTTCGGGGAAGACGAAGTGTACAACCAGGCCGATGCCCAGGGCTTCATCAACCTGTTCGGTCTGCCGCTCACCGTAAGAGCACTGATGAAACAGGGGAAACTGAAATAATGAGCAAGACGAAACTGTGGGGTGGACGGTTCAGCAAGGATACCAATGCCCTGGTTGATGCCTTCAACGCGTCCATCGATTACGACAAACGGCTGTACCATGAGGATATCCGGGGGAGCATCGCCCATGCCCATATGCTGGCCAAGGTGGGGATCATCAGCCAGGAGGATGCGGCAGCCATCGAAAAGGGACTGAAGGAGATCCTGGCAGAGATCCAGGCCGGGAAATTCGACTTCAGCACCCAGCTGGAAGATATCCACATGAACATCGAGGCGGCCCTGACGGACAAGATCGGGGACGCCGGGGCCCGGCTCCATACGGCCCGGAGCCGGAACGACCAGGTGGCCCTGGACATGCACATGTACATGAAACGGGAAGTCACCGAAATCATGGATCTGCTGATCGCCTTTGAGGAAGCCCTGCTGACCATGGCGGAAAAGCACCTGAAGACCCTGATGCCCGGGTATACCCATCTCCAGCGGGCTCAGCCCATTACCTTTGCCCATCATATGCTGGCCTACTTCAACATGCTCCGCCGGGATTTCCGCCGGCTCCAGGGCGTGTGGGACGGGGCGGACATCATGCCCCTGGGGGCCGGTGCAGTGGCCGGGACCACCCTGCCCATCGACCGGTTCCAGGTGGCGGAAGAACTCCACTTCTCCCAGGTGTACGGGAACAGCATGGATGCGGTCAGCGACCGGGACTATGTGCTGGAATTCCTCAGTTTTGCTTCTCTTTTGATGATGCATCTGTCCCGGCTCAGTGAAGAAATGTGCCTGTGGTCTTCTACGGAATTCGGGTTCATCGAGCTGGATGATGCTTTTGCCACCGGCTCTTCCATGATGCCCCAGAAGAAGAACCCGGATATCTCTGAACTGGTCCGGGGGAAGACCGGCCGGGTGTACGGCCACCTGACGGCGCTTCTGACCACCCTGAAGGGTTTGCCCCTGGCCTACAACAAGGACCTGCAGGAAGACAAGGAAGGGTTCTTCGATGCCATCGACACGGTGAAGTTCTCTCTCCAGGTGTACCGGGACATGATCCTGTCCACCAAAGTGAACAAGGAACGGATGGCGGAAGCAGTCCACAAGGATTATTCCAATGCCACGGACCTGGCGGACTACCTGGTGCGGAAGGGGATGCCCTTCCGGAAAGCCCATGCGGTGGTGGGCAAAGCGGTGGCCAAGGCCATTGCCGAACACAAGCTGCTGGGCCAGCTGACCCTGGAGGAATACAAGGAAATGAGTCCTCTGTTCGAAAAGGATCTGCTGGAATGCCTGAAACCGGAAAACTGCGTGGCGGCCCGGACCAGCTACGGCGGCCCCGCTCCCCAGAACAACGCCAAACAGGTGGAATTGGGAAAAGAAGCGGTGGAAGAACAGAAAAAAGTGCTGGAAGAATTGAAAAAGAGGATATGAAAAAGAGCTGTGAAGAAATGAATTTCTCATTTCTTCACAGCTCTTTTTTGACAGCTGACTGTTGACAGGGGTGTGAAAGTTATTTTCACACCCATCTTTATACATTCCTCCTGGCCAGCCGCTCCACCGGTTCCGGGTTGGGGGTGAATTCCGGGTCGAAGTCGGTGTTCAGGAAGGCCAGGGCGTAGGCTACGCCCATGGCGGCACCGGTCATGAGCCCCCGTTCATCCATGTCGAATTCCGGAGTGTGGTGGTTGGCGCCGCAGCCTTTTTCCGGGTTGGCGATACCGGTGAAGGCCAGTACCCCCGGGTATTCCTGGAGGAACAGAGCAAAGGATTCGGAGGCCATCCAGGGCTGGGGATCCTGGAGGGCGTCCTTCCCCAAGGCATCTTCCACGGCCTTCCGTCCCAACCGGGCACAGGCCGGGTTGTTCCGGGCCTCGAACAGGGCTTCGGGCATGTGCTGGATTTCCGCTTCACAGCCGTAGATTTCCGCATTGCCGGCCAGGGCTTTTTTCAGGAAGTCTGCAAAGGGTTTTCCGGCTTTTTCGTAGCTGAAGAACCGGGCGGTGCCTCCGAAGGTCAGGTCTTCCGGGATCACATTGTATTTTTCTCCGCTGTGGACGAAGCCCAGGGAGAAGGTGAGACATTCGAAGGGATCCACCTTCCGCTGGCGGAATTCGTTCAGCTGCTGGTACAGGGCGGCGAAACAGTCCATGGGGTTGTTGGCCAGGTCCGGCCGGGCTCCGTGGCCGAAGGTGCCTTTCAGCCGGATCACAAAGGAACAGCCCCCTCCCATGACGGCCCCCGGGGTAATGGAAACTTTCCCGGCAGGCAGGTCCCAGCGCACATGGGTGGCGTAGCAGCCGTCGATGGTGAGGCCGGATTCTTTTACGATGTAGGGGAGCAGGTTCTGGATGTCCCCGCTTTCTTCTTCCCCCCGTTCAAAACACAGCACCACTTTGCCGGAAAAGGCCTCTTTGTGGGCCGCCAGGATCCGGCCGGCGGTGAGCAGCATGGCCATGTGGCCGTCGTGGCCGCAGGCGTGGGAGACTCCGGGCACATGGGACAGGCAGACTTTCTTTTCTTTCAGGTTCTCCGGGCTTTCGGCAATGGGCAGGGCATCGGTGTCCGCCCGCATGAGCAGAGTCTTTCCGGGTTTTCCGCTGTCGATGATCCCCAGAAGACCCCCGTCGGGCACGTTGACGGTGGGGATCTCCAGCTCTTTCAGATAGGCTTCCAAAAAGGCGATGGTGTTCACTTCCCGGCAGCTCAGCTCCGGGTTTTCATGGAAATGGCGGCGGAGCCGGACGGTTTCCGGAAATTCGGCCCGGGCCAGGGCAAGGATGTTCATAAGCAGGTTCCTTTCTGTGCAAATGGGATTTGCCCACAGTATACCACGAATGATTGTCATTTTTTCGTCTTCATCGTATAATTATCATATTATATTGTAGGTGAATTTCTGTACCATTTCTGATAGAGAAACCTGCCAGAAGGAGGACAAAGTATGGGAGGACATGTGATTGGCCTGCTCCACACCATTACCATGCTGGATGTGATCGACATCCTGGTGGTGGCGTTTTTTCTCAATAAGCTGTACCAGATGCTGAAGAATACCCGGGCGGCATCCCTGGTGAAAGGGCTGCTGATGCTGCTGGTGATCATGCTGATCAGCAAATGGCTGAACCTGTATGTGATCAACTGGATCCTGGAAAAATTCATGACTATAGTGATGTTTGCTCTGCCCGTGGTGTTCCAGCCAGAACTCCGCCGGGCACTGGAACAGATCGGCCGGGGGAAACTGTTCCGCCGGAGCACGGTGCTCAATGAAATGCAGGTGGAAAACATGCTGGAAGCGGTGGCCACCACCGCTGACGACCTGAGCCGGAACAAGATCGGGGCCCTGATGGTGTTCGAACGGGAAACGGGACTGGACGACTACATCGAAACCGGGATTCCCATCGATGGTCTGATCAGTACGGCCCTGTTTGAAAACATCTTCATCCCCAACACCCCCCTCCACGATGGGGCGGTGATCATCCGGGGGGACCGGATCGCGGCGGCCAGCTGTCTGCTGCCTCTGACGGAAGCACGGAACCTGAGCCAGGAACTGGGCACCCGGCACCGGGCGGCCATCGGCCTTTCGGAACAGACCGATGCCCTGGTGCTGGTGGTCAGTGAAGAAACCGGGACCATTTCCCTGGCCCGGGGCGGTGCTCTCCAGCGGTACCTGACCCACGGGGATGTGAAGGATCTGCTGCGGCCGGTGATGAAGACCCCCATGCTGAACTGGAAGGACACCATCCTGGCCAAGCTGGGGAAGAAGCACCCATCCTCTGATGACCAGAAGGGAGGCGGCAGCCATGGTGAAAAATAATCAGAACCCCAACCGGAACTCCTGGCTGATGCGGATCATGTCCGTGGTCTGTGCCTGCATCCTTTGGGTCTATGTGATGAACGAACAGAATCCCATTACCACCAAGACCTTCCAGGTGCCTCTCACGGCCCAGAACCTGGCGGAGGACATGGTGGTGAAGGACCTGCCGGAAACGGTGAGCGTGAAGGTCAGTGGGACCCGGTCCCAGATTGCCGTGCTCCGGGAAGGGGACATCAAGGCCTTCATCGACTTTACGGATGCCCCCAAGGGGCGGAACACCTACAACGTCCAGGCCACGGTGAAGGTGGGAGAAGTGGCGGAAGTGAACCCCAGCCTGCTCCAGCTGGAAACTGATTCCCTGGCGGAGAAAACCATGACCCTGGAACCCCGGATCGTAGGGGTGCCCAATAGCGGGGTCACAGTGAGCCAGATGGATCTGGCCCCCACCAAGGTGACCATCAAGGGGGCCAGCGGACGGATCTCCCAGGTGGACAAGGTGCTGGTGATGGTGGATATCAGCCACCACGACCGGAACTTCTCCACGGAAGCCACGGCTGTGGCAGTGGACCGGACCGGACGGGAAATGTATGATGTGAAGGTGGTGCCCGGGAAGATCAAGACCACGGTGACCATTGTGCGCCAGCTGGGAACCAATGATTTTCCGGTGAAGGCCAATATGTCCGGGAAGCTGCCGGACGGGGTCACCATCAAGAGCGTGAAGATCACCCCGGATAGCGTGCGGCTGACGGCGGAACCCAAGGTGCTGGGGGGCATCCGGGAAATCCTCACCGCCCCCATCGTCCTGAACAACATTACCAGTGACGTGGAACTGAAGATGCCGCTCCAGATCCCGGATCAGGTGCTGGCGGATCAGCACAGCGTCATTGTGGAAATCACCTTGCAGAAAGGAACGGAACAGCAGGATGGCAAAGCCAGTGGAAATCAGAATCAATAATCTCCGGGTGGGGCTGGACAGCAGCCATACCCTGGAACAGATCATCGGGAAGAAGTACCATCTGGCCCCCCGGGCCATCCGGCAGGTCCAGGTGGTCCGGAAGGCGGTGGATGCCCGGCGGAAAAGCAGCATCTGCCTGGTGTACCATGTGCGGGCCCGGGTGGAAGCAGCGGCCGGGGTGCTGGACCGGCTGCTCCGGGATCCCCAGGTGAGCCTGTGGCAGGAAAAACCGGAACCGGCGCCGGTGCTGGGAACGGAAAAACTCATGGGACGGCCGGTGGTAATCGGCCTGGGACCGGCGGGCCTTGTGGCGGCCCTGGAACTGGCCCGGCAGGGGTACGCACCTCTGGTGGTGGAACGGGGCCGGGACCTGCAGCACCGGGTGAAGGACGTGGAAACCTTCTGGAAAACCGGGAAACTGGATCCGGTGAGCAATGTGCAGTTCGGAGCCGGTGGCGCCGGGACCTTTTCCGACGGGAAGCTGACCACCCGGGTCAACGACCCCATTATGGGCCATCTGCTCCGGACCTTTGTGGAAGCCGGGGCCCCGGAAGAAATTTTGACGGAACAGAAACCTCATGTGGGCACGGACAAACTGCGGCTCATGGTCACCGGGCTGATCAGCCGGATCAAAAAGGCTGGTGGCGAGATCCGGTACGAGACCCAGGTGACGGATTTCCGGGTGGATCCGGAGCGGGGGCTGACGGCGGTGGAACTGAATGGCCGGGAGTGGCTGGATACCAACGGAGTGATCCTGGCCTGCGGCCACAGCGCCCGGGACACCTATGAGACCCTGCTGAAACGGTCCGTCCATCTGGAGGCCAAGGCTTTTGCGGTGGGAGTACGGATTGAGCATGAACAGGCTCTGATTAACCAGGCCCAGTACGGGAAGTTCGCCAACCATCCCAAACTGGGAGCGGCGGATTACGCTTTGATCTTCCACGACAAGGAAACCGGACGGGCGGTGTATTCCTTCTGCATGTGCCCCGGGGGCCAGGTGGTGGCTTCCGCTTCGGAACAGGGAGGCCTGGTGGTCAACGGCATGAGCCCCTTCAAACGGGATACGGGCCTGGCCAACAGCGCCCTGGTGGTGAGTGTGGACCCGGGGGATTTCCCGGCGGGACCGCTGGGGGGCATGGAATTCCAGCGGAAGTATGAGCATCTGGCCTGGCAGGTGAGCCGGGATTACCGGGCACCGGCCCAGAGCAGCCGGAGCTTTGTGGAGAAAACGGCGCCGGATTTGAAGGTGGGCTTCCGTCCCAGCTACCGGCCGGGGCTGGTGCCGGCGGACCTGCGGAAGATCCTGCCGGATTTCGTGATCGAATCCCTGGAGCACGGGCTGGCGGATTTTGAACGGAAGCTGCCCGGGTTCAGCACCCGGGGGCTGATGATCGGGGTGGAGACCCGGACTTCGGCTCCGGTGCGGATCCTCCGGGGAGAGGATGGCCAGTCGGTGAACTGCCGGGGGCTGTATCCTACGGGAGAAGGGGCCGGCTACGCCGGAGGCATCATGAGCGCCGCCATGGATGGGTACCATCAGGCCAGAAGGCTGATGGGGAGGTTTGCGGTACCGGAGGAATAGGATGCGGCTGAGGGGCAGCCGAAGGCTGCGTTTTCATTCAATGCAAAATGCCTGTGGCGTTTTGCTTCCACGGGCTCCCGGGACTGTGGTATAATATATCGGTTCAAGTAAAATACAAGGAGATGCTTTTATGGAAAACATCATCATCACCGGGCACAAGAACCCGGATACGGACTCCATCTGCTCTGCCCTGAGCTATACCTGGATCAAGGGCCAGCTGGGCGAAAAGGTCACTGCCTGCCGGGCCGGGAACGTGAACCCGGAAACCCGGTTCGTGCTGGATTACTGGAAAGTGGACGCTCCTGCACTGGTGGAAAAGGTGGAAGAAGGCCAGAAGATCATCCTGGTGGACCACAATGAAATGAGCCAGGCTGTGGACGGGCTGGACAAGGCGGATCTGGTGGAAATCATCGATCATCACCGGCTGGGCGGCATCGTCACTTCCAACCCGCTGTTTGTCCGGATGCAGCCGGTGGGCTGCACTGCCACCATCCTGTACAATGTGGCTGTGGAAAACAACCTGACCCTGCCCAAAGAAATCGCCGGGCTGCTGTTCTCTGCCATCAGCTCCGACACCCTGTACTTCAAGTCCCCCACCACCACGGAAAAGGACAAGGAAGCTGCTGGTGCCCTGGCCAAGATCGCCGGCATCGCTGATCCCCAGGCCTATGCCCTGGAAATGCTCCAGGCCGGTTCCGCCATCAACTCCATGACCGCTGAAGAAATCTGCCATGGGGATATGAAAGAATTCGACTTCCCCCAGGGGAAAGTCACTGTGGCCCAGGTGAACGTGATGAACGGGGAAGCCGCCAAAGCCAAATGGCCGGAACTCCAGAAAGCCCTTCAGGCCATGGTGGATGGCGGGGAAGCCGACACCAGCCTGCTGATGGTCACCGACATCATGGACGAAGTCACCGAACTGCTGTGGGCCGGGAAGAACCAGGACATCCTGGACAAAGCCTTCGGCAAGGCCGAAGCCGACGGGCATTACCATCTGCCCAAGGTGCTGTCCCGGAAGAAACAGATCGTACCGCCGCTGACGGATGCGTTCAAAGGATAAGAAAAAGAGGCTGTTGCATGAGCAACAGTCCCTTTTTTTGTCAGCTGTCAACGGTCAACGGTCAGCAGCTGATGGAAATCAATTTTTGCAAATTGAATTTGAAACAGCATAAACTGTAGGGGGCACGCAACCAGGCTGGCGAAGCGCTGGGCCTGCGCCCCCTGCGATTGGGGAGAAGATGCCCACCTGACCACTGAATTCCCCACCCATAAATTTATCCGATACCTGCCCTCGGATTTTTTGTATGTTTCCTTTTTTCCTGACTGTGGTATCATAAGGACAGATATGGATGTGCTTGTTTTGCAGTTGGAAAGGAGTGTTCCCATGGCTGATAAAATCCAAATGAAAACCCCGCTGGTGGAAATGGACGGGGATGAAATGACCCGGATCCTGTGGAAGATGATCAAGGATATCCTGATCCTTCCCTATGTGGACCTGAAAACGGAATATTATGACCTGGGGATGAAGCACCGGGATGATACAGACGACCAGGTGACCATCGATTCGGCCCTGGCAACGAAAAAATACGGGGTGGCGGTGAAATGCGCTACTATTACGGCCAATGCAGCCCGGGTGAAGGAATACAACCTGAAGAAAATGTGGGCCAGCCCCAACGGTACCATCCGGGCCATCCTGGATGGAACGGTGTTCCGGAAACCCATTATGGTGAAGGGCATCCGGCCCCTGATCCCCACCTGGGAAAAGCCCATTACCATTGCCCGGCACGCTTATGGGGACATCTACAAGAACACGGAAATCCGGGTGGAGGGCCCGGCCAAGGCGGAACTGGTGGTCACCGGGGCGGACGGGAAGGAAACCCGCCGGACCATTATGGACTTCCAGGATGCAGGGATTGTCCAGGGGGTCTACAACACGGACAAATCCATCAGCAATTTTGCCCGGTCCTGCTTCAACTATGCCCTGGAACAGAAGGAAGATCTGTGGTTTGCCACCAAGGATACGGTGTCCAAGATTTATGACCATCGGTTCAAGGATATTTTCCAGGCCATTTATGACGCTGATTACAAAGAAAAATTCGAAGCCGCCGGTATCGAATATTTCTACACCCTGATCGATGATGTGGTGGCCAGGGTGGTCCGCTCCAAAGGAGGCATGATCTGGGCGTGCAAGAACTATGACGGGGATGTGATGAGCGACATGATGGCCACCGCTTTCGGCAGCCTGGCCATGATGACTTCCGTGCTGGTGTCTCCGGACGGCTGCTATGAATACGAAGCGGCCCATGGCACGGTACAGCGCCATTACTACCGGTATCTGAAAGGGGAAAAGACCTCCACCAACCCGGTGGCCACCCTGTTTGCCTGGACGGGAGCCCTGCGGAAACGGGGCCAGCTGGATGGGCTCACGGATCTGGCAGACTTTGCGGACCGGCTGGAAAAAGCTACCATCCAGACCCTGGAAGAAGGAATCATGACCGGGGATTTGGTGGCCGTATCCACCCTGCCGGACAAAAAGAAGGTCAACAGCGAGGAATTCCTGGAAGCAATCCGGGAGCGGTTGGAGGAAAGATAAAAGGGGGCTGTTGCATACGCAACAGCCCCCTTTTTCAATAGGCCCTTTTTCCATATACCGGGTGCTCTGTGGGCTTCAGGGTCAGGCGTTTGGCCAGTTCCACGGCTTCGGCCAGGTGCAGATCGGTTTTGTTCCCGTGTTCTTCGAAGATGCATACAGGGTCGTCGCTGCCGATTTCGCTTCCGGGCATGTACAGGTACTGGTCATTGTCCCGGTCGCCCAGGATCAGGCCGGCACGGAGTTCTTCTGCCATAATGACGGACATGGGGTATTCCTCCTTTGTTATCCCCTCATTCTACCAGTCCCGGCTTTCCCTGACAAGGGAATCTTGGTATAATAGGAGTACTTGTATTCTGGGCAGAAAGGGATGTGGTACCATGAACAGACCCATTGCAAGCATCGATGTGGGACGGGCGGCTTTGCGGATGGCCCTGACGGCCACCCGGGAAGAGGAAGACCGGCTGAAGGAACAGCTGCGGGAACAGGGGTTCCGGGCAGCGGCGGTGGATTTCGGCGGGGAGTTCCTGCCTTCCATCAAAAAAATCGTGGAACGGGCGGTGGTGGCAGCCGAGCGGCAGAACATCGTCACCGATACCCATGTGGGAGCCGGCACCGTGGCCGGCGCGGCCCATGAAGCCCTGGAACAGATGATGGAAAAAGCCATCGGGTTCAATGTGGGGGGCAAGATCGGGGTGGCCCGGTATGGGGAACATCTCTGTGTGGCCGTGTACATGAGCGTAGGGGTCCTGAACCTGAACGAACTGGGAGTAGGCCTGGCCCATCGGAGTCTCGCCGGGATCGACTAAAAAAATCTGCGGAAAGTGGAAAAAAGCTATTGACACTTTCCGCCTTTCCATGCTAGAATAAGTGAGTCGTCGGATGGCGGCACTAAAGAAAATATGGTGGATATGGTGAAGCGGTTAACACACCGGATTGTGGCTCCGGCACGCGTGGGTTCGATCCCCACTATCCACCCCATATTTTTTTTTACCTTTTTGGGGCATAGCCAAGTCGGTAAGGCACGGGACTTTGACTCCCGCATGCGTTGGTTCGAGTCCAGCTGCCCCAGCCAAGTGATTCACTAGCTCAGTTGGTAGAGCACCTGACTTTTAATCAGGGTGTCCCGGGTTCGAGTCCCGGGTGGATCACCATTTTTTATACCCAAATGCGGCTGTGGCGGAATTGGCAGACGCGCCAGATTTAGGATCTGGTGTCCACGACGTGCAGGTTCAAGCCCTGTCAGCCGCACCAAATAGAATAGAGTAAAAGAGGCTGTGAAAAAATGAGAAATCATTTTTTCACAGCCTCTTTTTTACAACACCACAAACAGATTGTACAGCTTCAGCAGGCGGATGTCTTCTTTGGAGATGGTGAGCTTCTGGGCCAGATCCTTATTGGTCAGGGCCCCGTAATGGGTGATCCGGCCGGTGTAGGTGTGCTGGCAGATCTGGATGTTCTCCTCGTCCAGGATGTCCATATACATCCGGATGTCGTAATTGGCTTCTCCGGGTACCCGGTCCGGATGCTGTTCTTCCCATGGCCACCTGCCTGAACTCTTCCGGGGATACGGTGGCTTCCATGATGATCAGCCGGATGGTGGAAGGCAAAGGCTGGATGGACAAGAAATCCGAGCGGAAAACCGATCCGGAAAAAGCTGCCATTGCCGCCCAGATCGGGGGCTGTGGCTGCGGAACCAAAGAATGACTGGAAGAATTCCTGTTCAATAGTGTACAATAAAGGAGCAATCATTATGCAGATCAAAGTAATCGGCAGCCACTGCTGCCCTGACACCCTCTATGCCCTGAACCAGCTGGCCGCCGCCGGCGCGGAGATCGATTTCGTGGATATCCTGGCCAGCCATGCTGACCTGAAACAGTACCTGGCTCTCCGGGACAGCGACCCGCTGTACGCTGAAATCCGGGGGACGGAACGGAGAAAACCATTGTGGACATTCTCCAGAACAAAAACAGAAACCAGCAAGAGGAGGAAAACTGATATGGAAATCCGTTGTGCAAAACCCCAGGACGTGGACGCCATTGCCCATCTGGAAGCCGTCTGCTTCCCTCAGGCAGAAGCGGCTACCCGGGAATCCATCGAGGAGCGGGTGAAGGCTTATCCCAACCACTTTTTTCTCCTTTGGGACGGGGATCAGCTGGTGTCCTTTGTAAACGGCCTGGTGACGGATCAGCCGGACCTGACGGACGAAATGTATGAAAAAGCGGACATGCATCAGGAAGACGGGGCCTGGCAGATGATCTTCGGGGTGGACACAGATCCCCATCGCCGGAAACAGGGCCTGGCCGGCCAGGTGCTGGAAAAATTCATCGATGCGGCCCAGAAGGAAGGGCGGCAGGGGGTGGTGCTCACCTGCAAGGACCGGCTGGTCCATTATTATGCGAAATTCGGGTTTGTGGATGAAGGGATTTCTGATTCCACCCATGGGGACGTGGTGTGGCATCAGATGCGGCTGACCTTCAACCGGAAATAAGAAAAGAGGAGCGGAAAAAATGGAGAAGACCGATAAAAAATATGGAACCTATGTACAGATCCTGAAGGAAGAACTGGTGCCGGCCATGGGCTGCACCGAACCCATCGCCATCGCCTATGCGGCGGCCAAGGCACGGGAAATCCTGGGTACACTGCCGGATAAGGTGGAAATCGGGGTCAGCGGCAATATCATCAAGAACGTGAAGAGCGTGGTGGTGCCCAATACCGACGGGCTGAAAGGCATCCAGGCTGCGGCAGCCGCCGGCATCGTAGGGGGCAAATCGGAGAAGCAGCTGGAAGTCATTGCGGAAGTGACCCCGGAACAGAAGCAGGCCATGAAGGAATTCCTGAAAAACGTGCCCATCCAGGTGGGAGCGGTGGACAACGGGCTGATCTTCGACATTATCGTGAAGCTCCTGAAAGGGGACCATTCCTCTCTGGTACGGATCGCCCAGTACCATACCAACATCGTGCTGATCCAGAAAGACGGGGAAACGGTCTACGAAGCCAAAAAGGACGGGGGCGCCGGCTGCCAGGATGAAACCAAAGAAGTGGGCCTGGCGGACAAGAACCTGCTGAACATCCGGGACATCCTGGATTTCGCCAACACCTGCGATGTGGAAGACGTGAAGCCCATGCTGGATCCCCAGATCCAGTGCAACAGCGCCATTTCCGAAGAGGGGCTGCTGGGGAACTACGGGGCCAACATCGGGTCCGTGCTGCTGCGGACCTACGGCAGCAACATCAAGAACCGGGCAGTGGCCAAGGCGGCGGCCGGGTCCGATGCCCGGATGAACGGCTGCGAACTGCCGGTGGTGATCAATTCCGGCAGCGGCAACCAGGGAATCACCGTATCGGTGCCTGTCATCGAATATGCCAAGGAACTGAATGTGGACAAGGAAAAGCTGTACCGGGCCCTGGTGCTGTCCAACCTGATCGCCATCCACGAAAAGACCGGCATCGGCCGGCTGTCCGCTTACTGCGGGGCGGTCAGCGCCGGGTGCGCCGCTGGCTGCGGCATCGCCTATCTCCACGGGGAAGGGTATGAAGCCATTTCCCATACCCTGGTGAATTCCCTGGCCATTGTGTCCGGGATCATTTGCGACGGGGCCAAGGCTTCTTGCGCCGCCAAGATTGCTTCCAGCGTGGAAGCCGGGCTCCTGGGCTATGCCATGTACAAAAGCGGCAACGAGTTCAAGAGCGGGGACGGAATCGTGAACAACGGGGTGGAAGCCACCATCCGGAACGTAAGCCAGCTGGGCCGGGAAGGGATGAAGGAAACCGACAAGGAGATCATCCGGATCATGCTGGCGCCCCAGCCGGAGAGGAAGGAATAAAAAAGGGGCTGTGAAAAAATGAAGAATCATTTTTTCACAGCCCCTTTGATTTATGTCTTACAACAACACATATTTCAGCACAAACAGGATGGCCAGCACGTACATCAGGCCGCTGATCTTGTCTTTGTGGTCGGTGAGCAGGTTCAGGATCACGTAGGTGATGACCCCGAAGGAGATCCCTTCGGAGATGCTGTAGGCGAAAGGCATGGCGATGATGGCGATGTAGGCCGGGATGGCTTCGCTCAGGTCGCCCATGTCGATCTTGGTCACGGAAGAGAACATCAGGAAGCCTACGATCACCAGGGCCGGAGCGGTGGCGAAGGAGGGGATGGCCATAAAGAAGGGGGAGAAGAACAGGGACAGCAGGAACAGCACGGACACGGTAATGGCGGTGAGCCCGGTGCGGCCTCCTTCGGATACCCCGGAAGCGCTTTCCACAAAGGTGGTCACGGTGCTGGTGCCCAACAGGGCCCCGGTGCAGGTGGCGCAGGCGTCGGCCATGAGGGCTCCCTTGATCCGGGGCAGGTGGCCTTCTTCATCCAGCATGTCACTTTTTGCGGCCACCCCGATCAGGGTCCCCAGGGTATCGAAGGTATCCACGAACAGGAAAGCGAAAATCACGGCGAAGAAGTTCAGGCTCAGCACATGGGAGAAGTCCAGCTGGAGGAACAGGGGCGCCGGATTAATGGGGGCAAAGGAAGCCAGTCCCCCGGACAGGTTGGGGAACACGCTGAAGGTGCCCAGTTCCGGATTGGGCACGTAGAGCCCGGTGGCTTCGCAGATCATCCCCAGGATCCAGGTGCCCAGGATGCCGAACAGGATGTTCCCCCGGACGTTTTTGATGATCAGGAAAGCAGAGAGCAGGATCCCGGCCAGGGCAATCAGCACGGTGATCCCCACACTGTGGAAGGTGCCGTCCGCCACGGATTTGGTGAAGGAATACAGGGACACCTTGGTGGCCGGGTTGGCCACGATGATCCGGGCGTTCAGCAGGCCGATGAAGGCGATGAACAGACCGATCCCCACGGAAATGGCCTGTTTCAGGGTCATGGGGATGGCGTTGAAGATGGCTTCCCGGATGGAGGTCAGGGACAGGATGATGAAGATAATCCCTTCCACCAGCACGGCGGACAGGGCCATTTCCCAGGTGTTCCCCATCTGGAGGCAGACTGTGTAGGCAAAGTAGGCATTGAGCCCCATTCCCGGTCCCAGGGCGAAGGGGTAGTTGGCAAAGGCTGCCATGAAGAAGGTCCCCAGGGCGGAGGCAATGGCGGTGACCGTCAGCAGGGCCCCTTTGTCCATGCCGGTGGCGCTCAGGATGGAGGGGTTCACGATCAGGATGTAGGCCATGGTCATGAAGGTGGTGATCCCGGCGATGATTTCCGTCCGCATGGTGGTGTGGTTTTCCTTCAGGTGGAAAACTTTTTCGCAGAATTGTTCCATTGATAACTTCCTTTCTCAAACAGGTTCAATTGAAGGATTCTTCTATTATAGCAAAAAAACACCGAATCTGTTAGAATATTAGGGAATAAAACATAGAATCGAGGAAAAAATGAGAGACCTTTTAGCTTCATTGAATGAACAGCAGGCTGAGGCAGTCCGTCAGATTGCCGGGCCTATTTTAATTTTGGCCGGGGCCGGCAGCGGCAAGACCAAGGCCCTGACCACCAAAATCGCCTATCTCCTGGAAAAAGGGGTCAAGCCCTGGAACATCCTGGCCATCACCTTCACCAACAAGGCGGCCAAGGAAATGCGCCAGCGGGTGGATGCCCTGGTGGGGCCTTCCGCAAAGGATGTGTGGCTGTACACCTTCCACGGATTCTGCAACCAGCTGCTCCGCCGGGATATCAATGCACTGCCCGGATACACCACTTCTTTTTCCATCTATGATCCCTCCGACTGCAAGAATGTGCTGAAGGAAGCCCTGAAAAAACTGAACCTGGACGAAAAATTCTATCCTCTTCCGGGGCTCCTGGCCACCATTTCCAACGCCAAGAACGCTCAGGTGGACGCGGCGGCCTTTGCCCGGCAGGCGGAGGACTATCACGCCAAAAAGGTGGCGGAGATCTATGCCGAATATCAGAAGCACCTGGTCCAGAGCAATGCGGTGGATTTCGATGACCTGCTGCTGCTGACGGTGAAACTGCTCCAGACCGTACCGGAAGTCCGGGAAAAGTACCAGAACAAGTTCCACTACGTGCTCATCGATGAATATCAGGACACCAACCATGTCCAGTACCTGCTGGCCAAGCTGCTCTCCGCACCGGAAAACAACCTGTGCGCCGTGGGGGATATCGACCAGAGCATCTACGGCTGGCGGGGGGCGGACATCAGCAACATCCTGGATTTCGAAAAGGACTACCCTCAGGCCCGGATCTTCAAACTGGAACAGAACTACCGGTCCACCCAGGTGATCCTGGATGCGGCCAATGAGGTGATCAAACACAACGCCGCCCGCCGTCCCAAGAACCTGTGGACGGAAAACGGCAACGGCCAGCCCATTGCCTATTACCAGGCCCGGGACGACCGGGAAGAGGCGGAATTCGTGGTGGGCCAGATCCGGAAGCTCCAGCGGGAAGGAACCAAACTGGGGGATATGGCCATCCTGTACCGGACCAATGCCCAGAGTCGGATGTTCGAAGAAAACCTGATCAACAACGGGGTCCCCTATGTAATGGTGGGAAGCCTGAAGTTCTACGACCGGAAGGAAGTGAAGGACACCCTGAGCTACCTTCGTTTCCTGTCCAACGAACGGGATATCCAGGGGCTGGAACGGATCATCAATGAACCCAAGCGGGGCATCGGGGCAGCCACGGTGGCCAAGGTCCGGACCCTGCTGGAAGACAGCGGCATGACCCTGCCGGAAGTGCTCCAGACCGTCCAGGCCCGGGAACTGCTGGGCCGGGCCTTCCCCAAGATCCAGGCCTTCAGTGACATGATCCAGGAACTGGCCCGGGTGAAGGATACCCTGCCGGTGAAGGATCTGATGGAGCAGGTATTGGAAAAATCCGGTTACCTGGAAGCCCTCCGTCTGGAAGGATCCGACCAGAGCAAGAGCCGGCTGGACAACCTGAACGAATTCCTCCGGATTGCCGACGAATTCGCCAAGGATCCCGGGGAGGAAAACAACAAGACCCTGGAAGACTTCCTGAACCATGTGGCCCTGGTGGCGGACATCGATGACGCCAAGCTGACCCAGGATTCCGTCACCCTGATGACCCTCCATTCCGCCAAGGGTCTGGAATTTCCGGTGGTGTTCATCGGGGGCATGGAGGACGGTCTGTTCCCCAGCCAGCGGAGCCTGGAAGACGAGGACAAACTGGAAGAAGAACGGCGGCTGTGCTATGTGGGGATCACCCGGGCCAAGAAGCGGCTGTATCTCACCAACTGCCGGAGCCGGATGGTGTACGGCCATGTGGTCATGTACCCGCCTTCCCGGTTCCTGGAGGAGATTCCCCGGAACCTGATCGAAAACGTGGCAGTGCGCCGGAGCACCTATGGGGGATACGGGGGCCAGCGGGGCCATCAGGGCAGCACCGGTACCCATGCCAGCCTGCGGACCATTGCCCGGAGTCGGGGCGGCAGCATCCTGGATACGCCGGCTCCCCGGAGCCGGTTCGTGCCGGAAGGAGGAGCGGTGCCGGAATTCCGTCCCGGGGACAAATGCCGGCACAAGAAGTTCGGTACGGGGACCATCATCGAGGCCCGTCCCGACGGCAGCGAAGGACAGCTGGTGACCGTGGCCTTTCCGGGCAGCGGTATCAAACAGCTGGCCACCAAGTACAAGATCCTGGAGAAGATCTGAGGAGCGGTGCAGTATGAGTGAAATGACGAAAGAGGCGGCGGCAGCCCGGATCGACCAGCTGCGGGCTGTCATGAAGAAAAATTCCTATTTGTATTATGTCCAGGACAATCCCCTGATCACCGATGCGGAATACGACGCCATGATGCGGGAACTGAAGGCCCTGGAAGCAGAGTATCCGGAACTGGTGACGCCGGATTCTCCCAGCCAGCATGTGGGGGGCTATGCCAAGCCCGGGTTCACGGAAGTCCGGCATATGACGCCTCTGTTGAGCCTGGCCAACGCTTTTTCCCCGGAAGAGATGGAAGAATTCGACCGGCGGGTCCATGAAGGGCTGCCTCAGGATGTCAAAGTCCAGTATGTGGTGGAGCCCAAGATTGACGGGCTGGCCTGCAGCATCATCTACGAAAACGGCCGGTTCGTCCGGGCTGCTACCCGGGGGGACGGAGTGGTGGGAGAAAACGTCACGGAAAACGTCCGGACCATCGCCAACATCCCCAAGGTGCTGAAGCCCATTCCGGGGATAGAAATCCCGGAACTGCTGGATGTGCGGGGAGAAGTGTACATGCCCCGGCAGGCTTTCGTGAAGCTGAATGAGGAACGGCAGGAAGCCGGGGAGCAGGAATTCGCCAACTGCCGGAATGCGGCGGCCGGTTCCCTGCGCCAGCTGGATCCCCGGGTCACCGCCCGGCGGTCCCTGGCCTTCTTTGCCTATGGCGTGGGGGTGGGAGCCGGCAACCTGCCCACCCACAACGCTTCCATGGATATGCTCCAGCAGTACGGGTTTACCACCACCGAAGGGCGGACACTGGTGGACACCATCCAGGAAGCCAATGAACTGATTAAAAAACACGGAGAGCGCCGGGCCGTCCTGGGCTACGATACCGATGGGGTGGTGGTGAAGGTAAACGACGTGTGGCAGCAGAACATCCTGGGAGCCACCGGCAAAGATCCCCGCTGGGCCATGGCTTACAAGTTCCCGCCGGAACAGGCGGAGACTCTGCTGGAAGACATAGTGATCCAGGTGGGACGCACCGGGGTGCTGACCCCTACTGCAGTGCTCCGGCCGGTGCGGCTCTCCGGCAGCACCATCAGCCGGGCCACCCTCCACAACGAAGATTTCATCAGGGAACGGGACATCCGGATCGGGGACCATGTAATCATCAACAAGGCTGCGGAAATCATCCCGGAAGTGCTCCGGGTGGTGCCGGAAAAGCGCACCGGGGAAGAAAAGGAATTCCACATGCCGGAAACCTGCCCGGAATGCGGCTGGAAGGTGGAACGGAAAGCCGGGGAGGCGGCCTGGCGCTGCACCAATCCCCACTGCCCGGCTCTGGGACGGGAAGGACTGATCCATTTCACCAGCCGGGACGCCATGAACATCGACGGCTGCGGGCCCAGCGTGCTGGCCCAGCTTACCGCCGCCGGACTGGTGAAGGACCCGGGGGACCTGTACCTGCTGACCCGGGAACAGGTGGAGACCCTGGACCGGATGGGGCCGAAAAGCGCGGACAACCTGGTGAGTGCCATTGCAGCCAGCAAAAACCAGAGCCTGGACAAGCTGCTGTTTGCCCTGGGAATCCGCCATGTGGGGGCCAAGGTGGCCCATACCCTGGCCCGGAAATACGGAACCATGGACAAGCTCATGGCCGCTGATCAGGAAGACCTGGCCCAGACACCGGACATCGGGCCGGTGATTGCGGAAAGCGTGGTCACCTGGTTTGCCGATCCCATGAACCAGGCCTATGTGGAACGGCTGAAGGAACTGGGGCTGAACATGGAGATGACCTCCGGACCGGCCCAGGACGAGAACCATCCCTTCTATGGGAAGACCCTGGTGTTCACCGGCACCCTGCCCACCCTGGACCGGGCCACTGCCAAAACCATGGCCCAGGAAGTGGGAGCCAAGGTCACCGGCAGCGTGAGCAAAAAGACCGACTATGTGGTGGCCGGCGCCGACCCGGGCAGCAAATACACCAAAGCCCAGAGCCTGGGTGTGACCATCCTGGACGAAGCGGAGTTCCTGCGGATGATGGGGAGGTAAAAAAGGGGGTGTGAAAATATGTTTTTTCACACCCCGTCACTAGTCACTAGTCACTAGTCACTAGTCACTAGCCGATGGAAGCCAGCTGACGCAAGCGAAATAAAGGCGCTGTGGATGATTTTTTCACAGCGCCTTTTTGTTGGAGTGATGAAAAAAGACTGCCCGCGGGGGCAGTCTTTTTGTTATTTGTCGGCAACTTCCACCTTGCCGGTGAACAGTTCCTTGGTGCAGCTCCGGACCACGTTGATGGCCAGGAACATCAGGCACAGGGCCACTACCAGCTGGAGGCCTTCCACCATGGGGAAGAACACGCCGGCCATGGCTTTCTTGTAGATGCCATAGATGGACAGGCACAGGGCACTCATGGTCACGAAGAACATGAAGGTCATGGGCACGTAGAGCATCCAGCTCTTCCGGCCGGTCATCTTCAGGAATACTGCCAGGGCAACCAGGCACAGAGCACTGAGCAGCTGGTTGGCAGCACCAAACAGCGGCCAGATGTTCATGTAACCGCCCAGGCACAGCAGGTAGCTGGGGATCAGGGTCACGATAGTGGCCACATAGGTGTTGCTCAGGAATTTGGCCACAGAACCCTGTTCCTTGCCTTCTTCCGGAGCCAGGATTTCCTGGAGCATCATCCGGCCGATACGGGTTACCGCATCGATGGTGGTCATGGCCAGAGCGGATACGCACATGGTCACGATGCAGGTGCTGTAGTATTTGGGAATACCGAACATGGTGAAGTATCCGCCGATGGCGCTGCCGAAGATGGCAAACGGAGTGGCTTTGGGCAGCTGGCCGTTTACAGCCACGGAGCAGGCGATAACCAGGGAAACCACACCCAGGGTGGATTCAATCAGCATGGAGCCGTAGCCAACAGGCAGCATGTCTTTTTCATTGGAAATGGTCTTGGAGGAAGTACCGGAGGAAACCAGGGAATGGAACCCGGATACAGCCCCGCAGGCGATGGTGACGAACAGGATGGGGAACAGAGGCTTGCCGGCCACATCAAAGGAGGTGAAGGCAGGCATATTGATGGAAGGATTCCCCACGATAATCCCTACAACCCCGGCCAGGATCATCCCAAGCAGCAGGAATACGGACAGATAGTCACGCGGCTGGATCAGCAGCCACATGGGCATGATGGAAGCAGCAAAGCAGTACGCGTAGGTCACATACAGCCAGGTGGTACGGGAAGCGTAGATGGGATGGGCAATGCCCAGGCTCACCATGGCCACCATGCACAGGATCCCCAGAATCAGTTCCTTGGAACCGTGGATGTTGAAACGGCGGGTCACTACACCGAAGACCATGGCTACGGCAATGTAGATCATGGAAATGGAAGCGGCGGAGGCGTTGGGACCCATCATTTCGCCGGTCTTGGAGAAGCCGTTGAAGGTGCTGGCCATAATGTCAGAGAAAGCGGCGATGACCAAGAGGGAGAACAGCCAGCCGAACATCAGGAACATTTTGCAGCCGGTATGGCCCACGTATTTTTCAATCAGGGCACCCATGCCTTTGCCGTCGTTCTTCACGGAAGCATAAAGGGCGGTGAAATCCTGTACAGCCCCGAAGAATACGCCGCCTACAATAATCCACAAGAATGCAGGAACCCAACCGAACATGGCGGCGATAATGGGACCGGTTACAGGGCCGGCACCAGTAATGGAAGAAAACTGATGGGCAAATACCGTGAAACGGGAAGCGGGAGCAAAGTCCTTGTCATCCCGGAAGCGATAGGCAGGAGTCTTCGCATCCGGTTCAATTCCCCAGGTCTTGACCAGCCAGCGTCCATAAAACATGTACGCACAGACGAAGATTACAATGGCAAGACACACAAGCGTTAATCCGTTCATCATCATCACTCCTTCGTAAAAAATCCGACACCTGAGTGCAAGTGCCGTGATCAAATCGGATGCTTGTTGATGGTACGTAATTTATCACTTGTTCACGCTCTTGTCAACAGTTTTTTGTATACTTCATACATTATTTTTTCAAAGTGTTATCACAGTAAAGACAGATGCGGGAATTAACAGAGAATTTGTCCGTATGGAAAGGAACTTCACCAATTAGAATCAATTTATTGTGCAGTGGGAATGGACAAAAGGGGCTGCCGCATGGGCAGCCCCTTTTTCATTCGTAATGGTTCAATATGTTCCGTACCCGCTCTTTTTTGCTTTTGGGCACTTTCCATTCGTAGTTCCGGTAGTTGTTTTCTCTGTGGTCGGTGGAATAGTCGGCGTAGTCGATATCCCAGTTCCGTTCATAGCTCCGGTTGTAATCCCCGTGGCCGTCATCCAGCTGATACCCGGCAAACATGGCATCGTCCTCCTTTATAAAAAGAAAACCCTTCTATAACATTATGGTTTACAGTTAGAGAGATTTCCCTCATATACTGGTAATTTTATCACAAACATTGTACAATGAATACATAAGACTATAAAATTCTGGATGGACAATCTGGAACAGGGGAGTGGAGCGCCATGAAAATCGTAACCTTCGAATATGACAACGACGTACAGGTGGGAATCATTTCCGAAGACGGGAAATTTGTGATCCCGGCCAACAAGTATGAAACCATGTATGATCTGATCCAGCAGACGGATTTTGAAGAACTGCTGGCCATTGCCCGGGTGGACATGGGGGCGGTTCCTCTGGATCAGGTGAAGATCCTGGCGCCCATTACCCATCCCCGGAACGACATTATCTGCCTGGGGATCAACTACAAATCCCACGACGATGAACTGCCTGATGAATACGTGCCGGAAAAAATCGTACAGCGCCAGGTGCCCGTGTACTTCTCCAAACGGGTGGACCGGACAGTGGATCCGGAGGGCACCATCGACGGCCATTTCAATGTGGTGAAGGAACTGGACTATGAATGTGAACTGGCCGTGATCATCGGGAAAGAAGCCAAGGATGTGGAAGAAAAGGACGCGGCGGATTACGTGTTCGGCTATACCATCATCAACGATGTAACCGCCCGGGACGTGCAGGTGGCCCACAAGCAGTGGTACTTCGGAAAGAGCCTGGACACCTTTGCCCCCATGGGACCCTGCATCGTTACGGCGGATGAATTCGACTTCCCGCCGGCCCTGTCCATCCAGTGCCGGGTGAACGGGGAACTGCGCCAGGACAGCAATACCAAATACCTGGTCCATGGGATCCCCTACATCATCAGCGAACTGAGCAAAGGAATGACCCTCCGGGCCGGGACCATCATCGCCACCGGGACCCCGGCCGGTACCGGCATTGGTCTGAATCCGCCCCAGTTCCTGAAGAGCGGGGATGTGGTGGAATGTTCCATCGAAGGAATCGGAACCCTGCGGAATACGGTGAAATAAGAAAAAAGAGGCCTGCGGGCCTCTTTTTTGTCGTGCTGTCAACAAAAAAGGCTGCCTTCCGGCAGCCTCTGCTTTTTAACTGGTGGAACTAACTGGACTCGAACCAGTGACCCCCACGATGTCAACGTGATACTCTAACCATCTGAGCTATAGTTCCATAAGCAACAAAATTATTTTAAACGATATCCCATTTTTTGTCAAGTGGGTTTCCTGTTTCTTTTTTCTCCGGGAAACGATATAATGAAAAGAAACAGTCAATCTATCTTTGCACCCAAACAGGAGGAAGAGAATTTGCCTGAAGTGACGGAAAAACGGTTTGAATTCCAGGACGCCCGGGAAATGGTGGCGGTCCTGGGTGAAACGGATGAATATCTGAAAGAAATGCAGCAGAGCCTGGGCTGCCGGCTGATTCCCCGGGGCAACCAGCTGATCGTCCAGGGGACTCTCCAGGACGTGGAACTGGCGGAACGGCTGGTCCGGGAACTGCTGTTCCTGTACCGGCAGGGGATGCCCATTACCCAGCACGATGTGAAATATAGCCTGCGGCTGGTCCGGGAGGGCCAGGAGGAGCAGCTCCACAAGCTGTTCACGGACACGGTGCTCACCACTGTCCGGGGCCGCCAGGTGAAGGCCAAGACTCTGGGCCAGATGCGGTACCTGAAGACCATAGCCCAAAGCGACATTACCATTGCCATCGGTCCAGCCGGCACCGGGAAGACCTATCTGGCGGTGGCCATGGCGGTAAAGGCCCTGAAGAACAAGGAAGTGGAGCGGATCATCCTGACCCGTCCGGCGGTGGAAGCCGGGGAGAAACTGGGCTTTCTGCCCGGTGACCTCCAGGAAAAGGTGGATCCCTACCTGCGGCCCCTGTACGATGCCCTGTACGAAATGCTGGGGATGGAAGCTTTCCAGAAGAATCTCCAGCGGGGAATCATCGAAGTGGCACCCCTGGCCTATATGCGGGGCCGTACCCTGAACGATGCCTTCATTATCCTGGATGAAGCACAGAACACCACGGCGGAACAGATGCGGATGGCGCTCACTAGGTTCGGGTTCGGCTCCAAGCTGGTGGTCACCGGGGATGCCACCCAGGTGGACCTGCCCAGCGGCCGGCAGTCCGGGCTGGTGAATGCCGCCCAGGTACTGGACGGGGTGCCGGGCATCGGCATCGTCCGGTTCTCGGAACAGGATGTGGTCCGGCACGAAATCGTGGGGGCCATTATCCGCGCCTATGAAAAATATGACCGGGCCCGGAAGGAACACCGGCAGGCCCAGGCGGAGAAAAATAAAGGAGAAGGAAAATGATCGTTACCCTGGAAAACAACCAGACGGAAATCGCCATTCCTGAAGAACTGGAAGAGACCCTGAAAAAGGCCATGGACATTGTGGCCCGGAAGGAGAATCTGACGGACAATACGGAAGTGGACATTACCATTGTGAATAATGAAGAAATCCATACTCTGAACCGGGACTACAGGGGCATTGACCGCCCCACCGATGTGCTCAGCTTCGCCCTGGACGAAGGGGACGAGGAACCGGAAGTGGAAGACGGGGAAGCGGAACACCTGCTGGGGGACGTGATCATCTCTGCGCCCCGGGCGGTGGAACAGGGAGAGGAATTCGGCCACGGGCTTACCCGGGAAATGACCTACCTGGCGGTCCACGGCATGCTCCATCTGCTGGGCTATGACCATATGGAAGAAGCGGACAAACGGGTGATGCGGGCCCGGGAGGAAGAAATCCTCCGGGAACTGGACCTGGCGGAGGAAAAGTATGGAGGCTGAACTGGACCGGGAACTCTTTGAAGCAGCCTGTGCCGTGCGGGAACATTCCTACAGCCCCTATTCCCGGTTTGCCGTGGGTGCGGCGGTCCGGGCGGCGGACGGGCGGATTTTCACCGGCTGCAATGTGGAGAACGCCTCCTACGGCCTGACTCTTTGCGCCGAACGGTGCGCCATTTTCGCCGCGGTGAAGGAAGGGGTCCGGGAGTTTGCCGCCCTGTGCGTCACCGCCGATACCCCGGGACCGGTGTCCCCCTGCGGGGCCTGCCGGCAGGTGATGGCGGAATTCCGCATCCCCCGGATCTATTTGACCAATATTCAGGGCCAGTACCGGTCCGCCACGGTGGCGGATTTGCTGCCCGATGACTTCAGTCTGTAAAAAGAAAGGAATTTTATGGAAGAAAAGAATACCCAACAGCATCACTCCGGCTTTGTGGCCGTTGTGGGCCGTCCCAACGCGGGAAAATCCACCCTGGTGAACCATCTGGTGGGAGAAAAGGTGGCCATCATCTCTGACCGGCCCCAGACCACCCGGAACCGAATCCTGAGCATTTTAAGCACGGAGGAGGCCCAGATGGTGTTCCTGGACACCCCCGGTCTCCACAAACCCCAGGACAAACTGGGAGAGCACATGGTCCAGGCGGCTCTCAACGCCATCAAGGAAGTGGACGTGGTGCTGTTTGTGGTGGACGCCTCAGAAAAACGGGGCAAGGGAGAACAGGTGATCCTGGAACGGCTGAAGGAAGAATGCCATGCTCCGGTGATCCTGGTGCTGAACAAAATCGACCGGCTGCCGGACAAGGCTGTGCTGCTGCCCATCATCGACAAATTCCGGAAGGAATATCCCTTCCGCAGTGTACTCACCCTCTCCGCCCTGGAAGATGAGGATTTTTCGCCCCTGCTCCAGGAAATCGTCCGGTGCCTGCCGGAAGGGCCCAGCTTCTATCCGGAAGACATGTACACTGACCAGCCGGAACGGGTGATGGCGGCGGAAATCGTCCGGGAGAAAATCCTCCAGCTGACCCGGGACGAAGTGCCCCATGCAGTGGCGGTCCAGGTCCAGGAAATGAAGACCCGGCCCAACAACCTGGTGTACGTCCGGGCGGATATCTACGTGGAACGGGATTCCCAGAAAGCCATCCTGATCGGGGCAAAAGGGAAGATGCTGAAGGAAATCAGCCAGCGGGCCCGTGAGGATATGGAAGCTTTCCTGGGCAACCGGGTGTACCTGGAACTGTGGGTAAAGGTACGGCCCAAATGGCGGGAAAAGGAAGGGGACCTGAAACGGCTGGGCCTGGCGGGAGAACGGTCCCAATATTGACCGGGCCCCCGGGAGAAGTGTATAATTGAGAGATACAAACCGCCGGGGAACGGCCCGGCAAACTGATCAAAGGAGAGATGTCCTATAGACGCGGGACCTGCGCTTGGGCGCATATTGAAACCAATCCTATATCCTTTTGCTTTTGTGTTCTGGCACCTGGGGGCAGCCCTGTACCGGTTCATGGGGGTGGAACCCCAGACGGCCGGCACCAGCCATTCGGAAGACGACATCCGGAAGATGGTCAGCGCCAGCGAAAAGGGAGGCAGCATCGATCCGGTGGAAAGCCGGCTCATCGACAACGTGTTCGACTTTGCAGACCGGGTGGCCCGGGAAGTGATGGTGCCCCGGCAGGACATGGTGTGCCTGTTCGTGGACGATCCCATCGAGGAGAACATGAAGGTGATCCGGGAATCCGGCCACACCCGGTATCCTCTCTGTGAAGAGGATCGGGACCATATCCTGGGGATGGTCCACATCCGGGAGTTCATGAATGCGGACTACAAACAGCCCGGGTTCGACCTCCGGTCCATTATGCGGGAAATCGACGTGGTGCCGGAAAGTATGTCCATTGCCAAAATCCTCCAGCTGATGCAGCACAAGCATGTGCAGATGGCGGCTGTGGCCGATGAATACGGAGGCACCGCAGGTCTTGTGACCATGGAGGACCTGCTGGAAGAAATCGTGGGCGACATCCAGGATGAACACGATACGGACATGCCGGAAATCAACAAGATGCCTGACGGATCCTATGTGTTCGATGGGCTGGTGCTCCTGGACGAGGTATCGGAAATCATGGGGATCCAGTTCGATGATCCGGAAGAAGATACCATCGGCGGCTATGTGTTCGGCCTCATCGGCCGGCAGCCGGTGGTGGGGGACAGCGTGGAGGAAAATGGCTGCAAGTTCGAAGTGCTGGATTCCACCGGGTTCCGGGTGCTCCGGGTCCGGGTGATCCCCCTGAAAAAAGAAAAGAAGGAAGCGGCTGGCCATGAGCAGTGAAGTGTTTCAGGACGAAGCAGTGATCCTCCGAGTGAAAAACTGGCAGACTGCGGACAAATACGCAGTCTGCTTTTGTCGTGAACACGGGAAAATCTCCTTCGTGGCCTATGGGGCGGCCTATCCCCGGAGCCAGAGCGGGAGACTGGTCCAGCCTTTTGCCCATCTGCGGCTGACCCTGAATCCGGGCCGGAAGGTGGCTTCCTTACGGGGCTGCGAAAGCCTGGAGATGCCCCTTGCCATGGACTGGGAGAACCTGGCCTACGGAGCCATCATCGGGGAGGCGGCAGAGCATCTTCTGGGAGAAGAGGAGCCCCAGGAAGAGGTGTTCCAGCTGCTGCTGGAGGCCTTCCGGCTGCTGGGGAAACGGAACCGGCGGCTGGTTACTGATAGCACCCTGCTGAAGCTGCTGGCCCTGTGCGGGCTGAACCCCATCCTGGACCAGTGCACCAGCTGCGGGGAGTCGGTGACGGAAGACGGGTATTTCAGTCTGGTCCAGGGGGGCTTCCTGTGCAAAAAATGCGCCATGGGGGACGAACTGCCCTTTACGGTGGCCACCCGGGATCTGATGGACCGGCTGCTCCATCTGGATCTCCAGGCTCCCCCGGATTTCACCGTCCGGGGCCGGGAACTGATGGCCATGGAGAAGATCCTCCACCAGTTCATCCTGTACCAGACGGACCGGCCCCTGCGGAGCCTGGAATTCCTGGCGAAAATGGAGAATACGGCCCATGGATAAAAGGCAGCTGGGCAAACTGATCCTGCGGCAGCGGAAGGATCTGATCTTCTGGGTGGTGCTGCTGTTCAACACTCTTACCGCCTTTGCCACCCCGGCGGTGGACTGGTATTTTCCCCTGAAACTGGTTCTGCTCCTGTGGGTGGGGTCCGGGGTGTGGCTGGCCCTGCCGGTGATCGAGCGGCTGAAAAAGAGGAAACGGGCCTGGCAGCTGGCGGCAGCGGCCCTGGTGCTGGGAGTGCTGTACCTGTTCCCGGCAGCCTGGCCCCTGAAGGTGGAATATCCCCTGCTGGAACTTTGGTTCCTGGTGACGGTTCCCTGCACCTGGTACAGCCTGTGGCATTTTTACGGAAAGCGGAGGATGCTCAGGTCCCGGGGAATCCTGTGGACCCTGTGGCCGGTGCTCCAGACCGCCGGGGCCCTGTGGGCGGTGGCTGACCCGGACCGGGGCGCCCTGGGGGCCGCCTTTCTCCAGCAGCTGTTCTACCTGGCCCTGGGGGTGGAATACGCCCGGTGCGGGGCCCGGTACCAGCACCGGATTCTGTTCAACGGAGGGCTGGGGCTGATCACCGCGGCCTTCTGGAGCTGCCTCACCTCTTTCCAGTTTGTCCTGCCGGAACCGGCCTACCCGGTTTTGTGGGCCGCAGCCCTGGGGGTGATGAACTGGATCCTGCCAGAGCTTGCACGAGGAAAGAGTGCAGAGTGATGAACCATGAACGACCAACGATTCACGATGAACGACACACGAGGTATAACCCATGAAACTGATTACCTGGAATGTAAACGGGCTTCGGGCCTGCATGAACAAAGGATTTGCTGATTTTATGACGGCGGCGGGGGCGGACATTGTCTGCGTCCAGGAAACCAAGATGCAGCGGGAACAGGCTTCCTTCGATTTTCCCGGCTACCATGAATACTGGAACAGTGCGGTGAAAAAGGGCTATTCCGGTACCGCCGTATTTTCCAAAACGGAACCCCTGTCCGTCACCTACGGCCTGGGGCAGGAAGAACATGACCAGGAGGGCCGGGTGATCACTGCCGAATACCCGGATTTCTACCTGGTGAACGTGTACACCCCCAATTCCCAGCGGGGGCTCACCCGTCTGGAGTACCGGATGCAGTGGGAGGACGTGTTCCAGGATTACTGTGCCGGGCTGGCCCGGAAGAAGCCGGTGATCGTGTGCGGGGACCTGAATGTGGCCGCTCAGCCCATCGATCTGAAGAACCCGGACAGCAACCACAAGAATGCCGGGTTCACCGATGAGGAACGGGCCAAGTTCCAGCAGTTCCTGGACCACGGGTTCGTGGATTCCTTCCGGAGCCTGTATCCCGACAAGGAAGGCGCTTACACCTGGTGGTCCTATATGTTCAAGGCACGGGAACGGAACGCCGGGTGGAGGATCGACTATTTCCTGGTGTCCCAGAACGGAAAAGACCGGATCCAGGATGTGATCATCCACAACGAAGTCATGGGCAGCGACCACTGCCCCGTGGAACTGGAGTGGAAATAGGAGGTCCCATCATGGAAGGTGCTTTTATTGGCGATATTGTGGGCTCGGTGTATGAATGGTCCGGGCACAAGGGGAAGGAGTTTCCTCTTTTCCAGCCGGGCTGCCGGGCTACCGACGATTCTCTCATGACCCTGGCGGTGGCCCGGGCCTTTCGGGAGGCCCAAAAAGCCGGGAAGCTGCTGGAGGCGGAGACGGTGCTGCCTCTCCTGGCCCGGTATATGCGGCAGCTGGGGCAGAAATACCCCAACGCCGGATTCGGGGGCAAGTTCCGGCAGTGGCTCAGTGATCCGGCCATGGGGCCCTACGGCAGCTTCGGCAATGGGGCGGCCATGCGGGTGTCCCCGGCCGGGTGGTTCGCTTCCACCCTGGAAGAGGCCCAGCATCTGGCGGTGCTGTCCTGCCAGGTGACCCACAACCATCCGGATTCCTACCGGGCGGCCCGGGCGGTGGCCGGGGCGGTGTTCCTGGCCCGGCAGCACAAGACAAAGGAACAGATCCGCACTTACCTGCGCCAGTACTATCCCCTGGATTTCCGGCTGGAGGAGATCCGGGACAGTTATCAGGGGGACGCCACCTGTGAAGGTTCCGTACCCCAGGCCCTGGAGGCCTTCCTGGAGGCGGAGAATTTCGAGGACGCCCTGCGGAACGCCGTCTCCCTGGGCGGGGATACCGATACCCTGGCCGCCATGGCCGGCAGCATCGCCGAGCCCTTCTTCGGGATCCCGGAGAAAATCCTGGAAGAGGGACGGAAGTATTACCTGCCGGAGATGGGGGAAGAAGTGAAATAGGGGGGGCTGTTGCATGAGCAACAGCCCCCCTTTTTCACGTAAACTCCTTCACCACCTTGATGTATTCCTGGGCGTGGAAGGGCAGATAGCCGTTTTTCCGGTAGGCGGCCACGAAGGTGACGGTGGTGCTGGGACTGCCTACGGAAAACAGGGCCAGCTGGCTCCGGTCGGGGATGTACTTCAGATGGGTCTCGGTGATGAAGGTGAACCCGTATCCCCGGGCAGCCAGTTCCGCTTCAGCCTGGATGTTCTTGGTCTCCAGGATGATCCGGGGCTCCATGTGCTGCTGACGGAACAGCCGGTCCACCACCTGCCGGGTCCTCTGGGTGGCGTTCTGGAGGATGAACCCCTGGTCCTTCAGCAGTTTCAGATCCATGTGGGGATACCGGCAGTCCTTCTTTTTCCGGCCGAACCGGGTGAATTCGCTGTCCCTGTTCATCACCAGCACCACTTCCTCCCGGCTGATCACCGTGGTGGCCAGTCCGGGCTCCGGGTCCAGGTAGTTGAAAAAGGCCAGGTCGATGTCCCCGTCCAGCAGCAGTTTCACCAGATGTTCAGAATTGGCCTCGTGGACGTCGATCCGCACATTGGGATACCGGTCGTGGAAAATGGGCAGGGTCACCGGCAGCATATAGGTACCCCGCATGGTGGGGAACCCGATCTTCAGGTACCCTTCGTTGTTCTTGATGATGTCGCCCATTTCCTGGTCCAGGGCCCGTTTGGCCTCCAGGATCTCCCTGGCCCGCTGCAGGTACCGTTCCCCTGCGTAGGTGGGCTGGTACCGGTTCCCCAGACGCTGGAACAGGGGCTGGTGGAGTTCTGTTTCCAGGGCCTTGAGAAATTTGGACAGGGTGGGTTGGGTGAGATGGAGGGCCTCGGCGGCCCGGGTGATGTTCTGGTGCCGGGCAATGGCCAGCACATAGGTGAGTTCTTTGAAATCCATGGCATCCTCCCTGCTTTTTTCTTCGATTATACTGTAAACCATGGCAAAAATCCATGATAAGTATGGATTTCATGAATTGAATCTATTTTACGGAAAATAAAAAAAGTACAGCTCCTGTTGGACCCTGTATAGGACTATATTACAATCTATAAAAATCAAACAACGGACAGACCAAAAAGTGTAGCATAAGCTTCGGGCTGTCCGGTTTTTTCTACCTAAAAACATGAATTTAATTCATGATAAAACAATAAAAGATGAATTTAACCTATTCTGATAATTCTGGTACCATAAAGCCATGAAAAGAACTGGGGGTTCGGAACGAATCCAGAGAGGGGTACACCATGGAGAAAGTATACAGATTACCGGTAACGCTGCTGCGGGGAGGTACCAGCAAGGGGGTCTACCTGCTGGAAAAAGATCTGCCGGCCAACCGGAAGGAATGGGACAGCCTGCTGCTGCGGCTCATGGGCAGTCCGGACAAGAAACAGATTGACGGGCTGGGAGGCAGCCAGTCGGTGACCAGCAAGGTGGCCATCCTGCGGAAATCGGACCGGCCCGATGCGGATGTGGATTACACCTTCGCCCAGGTGTCCGTGGACAAGGCAGTGGTCAGCTACGGGGGCAACTGCGGGAACATCTCTTCCGGGGTGGGGCCCTTCGCCATCGAGAAGAAACTGGTGCCTGCCCTGGAAGGGAGTACCCTGGTGCGGATCTACAACACCAACACCGGCAAGGTGATCCAGGAAGAAGTCCCCACTTCTGAGGGCCAGGTGAAATACGAGGGAGATTTCCGGATCGCCGGGGTGCCCGGTACGGCGGCGCCTCTCAAGCTGCGGTTCGTGGATCCTGCCGGGACCCTGGGGAAAGGGCTGCTGCCCACCGGGAATCCGGTGGACGTGCTGGAAGTGCCCGGCCGGGGAACGGTGGAGGTATCCCTGGTGGATGCGGCCAATCCCCTGGTGTTCGTCAAAGCGGTGGATCTGGGGCTCACCGGTACGGAACTTCCGGACGCCATCAACGGGGATCCGGAACTGCTCCGGCTGTTGGAAACCATCCGGGGCCTGGCAGCGGTGAAGCTGGGGCTGTGCAGCACCCCGGAAGAAGCGGCCTGGGTCACCCCGGGGCTGCCCAAAATGACCCTGGTGGCCCCGCCCCAGGAATACACCACCTCCGCCGGAGAAGAGGTACAGGCGGACCAGGTGGACCTGGTGGCCCGGATGATGTCCATGCAGAAGACCCATCCCAGCTATGCCATGACAGGTGCCATGTGCACAGCAGCTGCTGCGGCGGTTCCCGGAACCCTGGTCCGGCAGGTGCTCCGGCCCGGCTGTGATCTCCAGAACATCCGGATCGGCCATCCGGGAGGCATCCTGCCCTGCGGGGTGGATCCGGAAGGGGAGGGCCCGGTGCCGGTCATCCGGGACACCTTCGGCTACCGCACTGCCAATCTGCTGCTGGAAGGCCTGGCCCGGGTACGGGTCTGAGCCTGAGGAAAGGAGAACGTACCATGGATTTCCGTATCATCTCGCTGCTGGTGCTGGCCCTGGTGGTCGCCATCGGCTTCATCAAAAAAATCAACATCGGCTTCTTTTCCATCGGAGCGGCATTCCTGCTGGGCATGGCCGGGGGCGTACCCGTAAAGGCCATTGTGGGAGGCTTTTCCAGTTCCATGTTCGTCACCCTGGTGGGGGTTACTTTCCTGTTCGGCATGGCCTCCGCCAACGGCACCCTGGACCTGTTTTCCAAAAAGGTGGTGGCCCTGGTGGGAAAACGGACCTATCTGATCCCCATCCTGATGTTTGTGCTCAGCGCCTTCATTTCCGCCATCGGGCCCGGCCACATCGCCGCCGGGATCCTGATGACCACCTTTGCGGTGTACCTGGCTTTTGAACTGAAGATCAATCCCATGGCCACTGCCCTGTACGCCAAGTTGGGGGCCAACGCCGGCTGCGCGTCCCCGCTGTCCCTCACCGGGATCCTGGCCCGGAACCTGTCGGAACCCTACGGTATCAGCGGCTTCGGTCTCCACCTGTTCCTCACCACCCTGCTGTCTGGGTTCGTATTCACCCTGGTGGTCTATCTGCTGTACAAAGGATACAAGGTCAACGGAGACAATCCTCTGAAACTTTCCGATATTCCCGCTTTCAACCGGGAACAGAAAATCACCATGGCCGCCATTCTTGTGATGGTCATCTTCTGCATCGGCTTCAAGATGGATACGGGCCTGTTCGCCTTTGTGGCGGCTGCGGTACTGATCCTTCTGAAATGCGCGGATGAAAAACAGGCCATCCGGCAGATTCCCTGGGGCACCCTGATGATGATCTGCGGGGTGGGGGTGCTGGTCAGCGTCATCACCAAACTGGGAGGCGTGAAACTGGTGTCCGACTTCCTGGCTTCTCTCATGACCGAAGCCTCGGCGGTGCCCATTATGGCCGCCACCAGCGGCATCCTGTCCTGGGTCAGCTCCACCACCGGTGTGGTGATGCCCGCTCTGTATCCCATTGCCCACCAGATCACCGGAAACTTTGCCGGGCAGGTGGGGTATGTGGAACTGATCTCCGCCATTACGGCCACTTCCTTTGCGGCGGCCATCAGCCCCCTGTCCACCGGCGGCGCCATCATCATGTCCTCCTATTCGGCGGCCCGGGAAACCACTACCTATGAAATGAACAAAATGTTCAAGACACTGTTCCTGCTCAGCGTGGCCAATGTTGGGGTCAATGTGCTCATGGCGGCTCTCCACGTGTTCAATCTGGGCGGCCTGTTCCAGTAATCTGTCAATGAGGTGAATGAAATGGAATTGTACAAAAACGGAGCCTATCTGCTCAACGGCCGGGACCTGTTCCCGGAAGAAAACCAAGCCGCCGCCCAGGCCAGAGCCGGGCAGCCTGTGGACCGGGAAGCCGGCCGCCAGGGGACCATTGCCTGGAGCATCCTCCAGAGCCACAATACCAGCGGGGATCCGCAAAAGCTGAAGATCCGCTACGATGCCCTGACTTCCCATGACCTGACTTATGTGGGAATCATCCAGACCGCCCGGGCCTCCGGCATGGACCATTTCCCCATGCCCTACGTGCTCACCTGCTGCCACAACTCCCTGTGTGCGGTGGGGGGCACCATCAACGAGGACGACCATATCTTCGGCCTTACCGCCGCCAAAAAATACGGGGGCATCTTCGTGCCGCCCCATGTGGCGGTGATCCACCAGTACATGCGGGAAATGCATGCCGGCTGCGGGAAGATGATCCTGGGGTCCGATTCTCACACCCGCTACGGGGCCCTGGGTACTATGGCCGTGGGAGAAGGGGGCGGTGAGCTGGACAAGCAGATCCTGGGGGACACCTGGGATACGGACTATCCGGAAGTGGTGGCCGTTTATCTGACCGGCCGTCCCCAGCCCTGGGTGGGGCCCCAGGATATCGCCCTGGCCCTGTGCCGGGCGGTGTTCCAGAACGGCTATGTGAAGAACAAGGTGATGGAATTCGTGGGACCGGGGGTTTCCTCCATGACCACCGATTACCGGAACGCAGTGGATGTGATGACCACGGAAACCACCTGTCTGTCCTCCATCTGGCGGACCGATGAGGACACCCGGGCCTTCTTGAAAGAACACGGCCGGGAAGAGGACTACCGGGAACTGAATCCGGGGGCCGTGGCCTATTACGACGGATGCATCACCCTGGACCTGTCCACGGTGAAGCCCATGATCGCCCTGCCTTTCCATCCCTCCAACGCTTATACCATCGACGAACTGAACGCCAACCTGGAAGACATCCTCCGGGAGACGGAAAAGAAAGCGGCGGAGGTGGCCCGGGGACGGGCGCCCTACACCCTCACCGACAAGATCCGGGACGGGAAGCTCCAGGTCCAGCATGGGGTCATCGGAGGCTGCTCCGGGGGCAACTATTCCAATGTGGCGGAAGCGGCCGCTCTGCTCCGGGGCCGTTCCATGGGCAGCGGGGAATTTGCCCTGAACGTGTATCCTTCCTCCCTGCCGGTGTACATGGATTTAATGAAGAAAGGGATGCTGGGTGATCTGATGGCCGCCGGGGCCGTGGTGAAGACCGCCTTCTGCGGACCCTGCTTCGGTGCCGGGGATACCCCGGGCAACAACGGCCTGTCCATCCGGCACAACACCCGGAACTTCCCCAACCGGGAAGGGTCCAAGCCGGGCCAGGGACAGATGGCTGCCGTGGCATTGATGGATGCCCGGAGCATCGCCGCCACTGCCGCCAACAACGGCATCCTCACTTCTGCGGAAGAATTTGCCGATGTGTTCGGGAAGGTGCCGGCCTACCACTTTGATGACAGCGCCTACAAGGCCCGGGTCTGCAACGGATTTGGGAAGCCGGAACCGGAAGAGAAGCTGTTCTACGGTCCCAATATCAAGGACTGGCCGGAAATGCCCGCTCTGGGGGATAATGTACTCCTCCAGGTGTGCTCCAAGATCCTGGATCCGGTGACCACCACGGACGAACTGATTCCCTCCGGAGAGACTTCTTCCTACCGGTCCAACCCGCTGGGACTGGCGGAATTCACCCTGAGCCGCCGGGATCCGGAGTACGTGGGACGGACCAAGGCGGTGAAGGAACTGGAACTGGCCCGGGAAGCCGGGAAGGATCTGCCGGAACTGGCGGAAGTGCTGGAACGGATCCGGGAACTGCCGGGAGATGCCACCCTGGCCAATACGGAAATCGGGTCTCTGGTGTACGCCACCCGGCCCGGTGACGGATCTGCCCGGGAACAGGCCGCCAGCTGCCAGCGGGTGATCGGGGGCCTGGCCAACATTACCCAGGATTACGCCACCAAACGGTACCGGAGCAATGTGATCAACTGGGGTATGCTGCCCCTGCACCTGAAAGGGGAACCCACGGCTTTTGAGGTGGGAGACTGGATCTACCTGCCGGAAATCCGGAAGGCCCTGGAAGGGGATCTGGACAACATCCGGGGCTACGTGGTGAAAAAAGAAGGCCCCGTGGCCATCGATCTCTACTGCAAGCCCCTGACCCGGGAAGAAAAGGAAATCATCCTGGACGGGTGCCTGATCAATTACAACCGGAAGAAATAAAAAAGGGTATGAGAAAAAAACCGGCTGCATCACGCAGCCGGCTTTTTTCTCATACCCACCCATACAAACAGCGCCAGTGCCACAGTAAAGGACACCAGGGCCGTTACCTGGGCGCTTTTCAGGCCCCACAGCATGGGTTCCACGTAATCTCCCCGGAGAAATTCCAGGAAGAACCGGAGCAGGCTGTAGAGCATCACATACAGACAGCAGGGCTGTCCTTTTCTGGGCTTGGTGGTCTGGAACAGCAGCAGCAGGGCGAACAGGATCACATCCACCTGTCCTTCCCACACTTCCGCCGGCCACAGGGGCACCGCCCCATAGGTGGAACGGGCCAGGGTCCCTGCCGGGTACAATATGCCGAAATCTCCGCCGGTGGGGGCCCCGAAGGCGTCCCCGTTCAGCAGATTGGCCATGCGGCCCACGCTCTGGCCGATGAACAGAGCCGGGCAGATCACGTCCAGCATGTCAATCCAGTCCACCTGGTGGCGCCAGCAGTACACCGCACCGCCCAGCACTCCGCCCAGGATGCCTCCCTGGATGGCCATGCCCCCCTGCCACACAAAGGGAATTTCAGCAAGGTGCTGGCTGTAATAGCCCCAGTCAAAGAAGAACACGTCCCACAGCCGGGCCCCGATGAGTCCGCAGAAGCCGCCGTAGATGCCGAGGTCCGGCAGGTATTTCTCCCAGCCCCGGCCATCCCGCCAGGCCAGGAAATAGGCCACCGCCGTGGCCATGAAAATGGCGGTGCACAGCATCAGGCCGTACATCCGCACAGGAAAATCGCCGATAAAAAACAGATATTGATGCACAGTAAAGTCCTTTCTTACGCTTATAAGAGTCACTAGTCTCTAGTCACTAGTCGACAGCCAAAGAAGAAAATTTGCTGAAGCAAATTTTAAAGGATTTCCAACCTGGCGCTGTGAAAAAATCATCCACAGCGCCTTTATTTCGCTTGCGTCAGCTGGCTTCCATCGGCTAGTGACTAGAGACTAGTGACTAGTGACGGGGTGTGAAAAAGCATTTTTTCACACCCCCTTCCTTTGGCTAGTGACTGATCAGGGATTGACTCGTCAATCCCTGATCTTCACCAGCCTGAAATCCACGTAATCCGCAGCCACCAGCCGGTACCGGGTGCCGTCCCGTTCCCCCTGGAACAGGTTCAGGAAATGGGCTGCGTCTCCGTGGACGTGGCCGTAGATGCACTGTTCCACCTGGTACTTTTTGCACAGCTCCGTGAACCCGGTGACTTCTTCCGGATTGTACAGGGGAGGGTAGTGGAGGGCGGCGATGAGATGCTTGGCCCCGGCTTCCCGGGCTCCCGCCAGGCTCCGTTCCAGCCGCTGGCATTCCCGGTCGTACACCAGCTGGTCGTGTTCCCCGAACCCGGGCATGCTGGGCAGGTTCCAGCCCCGGGTGCCGCACAGGGCCACGTCTCCGGTCTGGAAGAAGGTATTGTGGAGAAAATGCACCTTGGGGGGCAGGGCGGCTTCCATTTTCTTTAAGGAATTCCACCAGTAGTCATGGTTTCCCTTGAGGATCGCCAGCTCCCCGGGCAGGGCCGCCAGAGGCCCCAGATCCTTTTCCACTGCGTCCCTCAGGTCCATGGACCAGGAAATGTCTCCCACCAGGAGTACAGTGTCTTCTTCCTTTACGGTTTCCTTCCAGTATGTGATGACTTTTTCCCGATGGCCCAGCCACTGGGCTCCAAAGACCTCCATGGGCTTGGTGGGGGGCTCTCCGGAAAAATGCAGATCCCCCATGGCATAAATTGCCATAGTTCCCACTCCTTCCTGCGTTGACTTTATGAGATGTGAAATATATAATGAATCTATTGCACAGACAAAAACCACTGTAATACTCATATGTTACTGAATCCAGAGAACTTATGCAAGGTGTTTCAGACGGGTTTTCTTTTTTAGGAGGTATGTTCATGTTCAAGGAAAAGTACGAGCCACACGAGATCGAAGCCCGGTGGCAGCAGTATTGGGAAGACAACAAGACCTACCAGGTCAGCAATGAGGATCCCCGGCCCAAATCCTATGTGCTGGAAATGTTCCCGTATCCCTCCGGGAACCTGCATATGGGCCACGTGCGGAACTATTCCATCGGGGATGTGGTGGCCCGGTTCCGGACCATGCGGGGCTTCAACGTGCTCCATCCCATCGGATTCGACTCTTTCGGCATGCCTGCAGAAAATGCCGCCATCAAACACAAGATCCCCCCTGCCAAGTGGACCATGGAAAACATTGCCAACATGACCCGGCAGCTGAAGGAACTGGGGCTGTCCTACGACTGGGACCGGAAAGTGGTCACCTGCCAGGAAGACTACTACAAATGGACCCAGTGGTTCTTTGAACTGATGTACAAACGGGGCCTGGCCGTCAAGAAGGAAGCCTCCGTCAACTGGTGCGACACCTGCGGCACCGTGCTGGCCAACGAACAGGTGGAAGACGGAAAATGCTGGCGCTGCCACCAGCCTGTGGAAAAGAAACAGCTGAGCCAGTGGTTCTTCAAGATCACCGACTACGCGGAACAGCTGCTGGACGATCTGGCCAAGCTGCCGGGCTGGCCGGACCGGGTCAAGACCATGCAGAAGAACTGGATCGGCCGTAGCGAAGGGCTGGAATTCGGGTTCGACGTGCCCAGCCTCCACAAAAAACTCATGGTGTACACCACCCGTCCGGATACCATTTACGGGGTCACTTTCGTGGTCATTCCGCCGGAACATCCCATGGTGGAAGAGCTGCTGAAGGACAACCCCAGAAAGGCGGAACTGGAAGCCTTCTGCAACAAGGTGAAGAACACTTCCGACATTGAACGGACCAGCAGCGAATCTGAAAAGCTGGGCATGTACACCGGTGTGGACTGTATCCATCCCCTTACCGGCGAAAAGGTCCAGATCTGGATCACCAACTATGTGCTGGTGGATTACGGCACCGGCGCCGTCATGGGTGTGCCTACCGGGGACCATCGTGACTGGCTGTTTGCCACCAAATACGGCATCAAAAAGATCCTTACCCTGCAGCCCAAGGACAAGGAACTGAAGCTGGAAGAAATGACCGATGCCTATGAGGACAAGGACGGGGTGCTGGTGAACGCCGGTCCCTTCACGGGCATGGAAATGCACAAGGCCATGAAGGCCATTATCGACTACATGGAAGAAAAAGGCCTGGGCAAACGGCGGGTCAACTACCGTCTCCGTGACTGGCTGATCAGCCGGCAGCGGTACTGGGGGTGCCCCATCCCGGTGGTGTACTGCCCTCACTGCGGAGAAGTGCTGGTGCCGGAAAAAGACCTGCCGGTGAAGCTGCCTCTGGATGTGAAATTCGACGCCGGTGCCTCTTCTCCTCTGGCTACCAGTGAACAGTTCGTCAATTGCACCTGCCCCAAATGCGGCGGCCCGGCCAAGCGGGAACTGGACACCATGGATACCTTCCTGTGCTCTTCCTGGTACTACATGCGTTACACCGATCCCCACAACGACAAGGCTCCCTTCAGCGAAGAAGCCGTGAACCACTGGATGCCGGTGGATCAGTACATCGGGGGCATCGAACACGCCATCCTGCATCTGCTGTATTCCCGGTTCTTCATGAAGGTTCTCCACGACGCCGGCCTGGTCAAGGCGGACGAACCCTTCACCAACCTGCTGACCCAGGGCATGGTGATCAAGGACGGGGCCAAGATGTCCAAGTCTCTGGGCAACGTGGTGTCTCCGGAAGAAATCGTCGGGAAGTTCGGGGCCGATACCGCCCGTCTCTTCATCATGTTCGCCGCTCCTGTGGAACGGGAACTGGAATGGAGCGACCAGGGAGTGGAAGGGTCCTTCCGGTTCCTGAACCGGGTATGGCGGATCGTGTACCATTTCAAGGATGTACTGGCCAAAAAGGCCACCTCCTATGATACCGCCCACCTGAATGAAGCGGATGAGGAACTGCGGCACATCCTCCATGTGAGCGTAAAGAAAGTCACCGAAGACATCGACCAGCGGTTCAATTTCAACACCGCCATTTCCACCCTGATGGAACTGGTGAACGCCCTGTACGCCTACCGGGAAAAAGCCGAACCGGTGAACGACGGACTGGTGTACGAAGCCATTTCCAAGCTGCTGCTGATGCTGGCGCCCTTCACGCCCCACATCACGGAAGAACTGTGGCATGACGCCATGGGCAGCGAAACCAGCATCCACAAGGAATCCTGGCCCACCTACGACCCGGAAGCCATCAAAGTGGAACAGGTGGAAGTGCTGATCCAGGTCAACGGCAAACCCAAGGCACGGATCATGGCTGCTCCGGAAATGAGCAAAGAAGATCTGGGAAACCTGGCCCTGGAACAGGCAGAAGTCAAAGCCGCCATCGGAGACAAAAAAGTGATGAAAGTCATTGCCGTCCCCGGCCGGCTGGTGAATATCGTGGCAAAATAAAAACGGCAGCTGCCGTATGGGTAAAGCTTTCACCCATGCGGCAGCTTTTTTTGCCCTTTTGCTTCTGTACTTTCCCACCTTTCTCCCATATGGTACAATAAGATATTGCCAAGGAGTGAAACCATGAACGCAAAACGACCTTTACTGACGGCGGTGGAAAACTACCGTCTTCAACATGTATATCCTCTCCATACCCCCGGACACAAAGGGGGACGGGGAGCGGATCCGGTTCTGCGCCATCTGGTGGGGGATGTGGCCCTGGAGAGCGACGTGTCCCTGATGGCGGAGCTGGACGACATCCATCATCCGGAGGGATGCATCCGGGATACGGAAACCCTGGCGGCCCGTCTGTACGGCGCTGACCGGTGCTTCCTGGGGGTCAATGGCACCACCGGGGTCATCCACGGGATGCTGCTGGGGGCCCTGAAGCCCGGAGAAAAGATCCTGATTCCCCGGAACAGCCACCGGAGTGTACTGGGAGCCCTGGTGCTGGGCGGATTCCATCCGGTATATCTCCAGCCGGCCTATGATCCCCAGTGGAGACTGACCCTCCAGGTGACGCCGGAACAGGTGGAGCAGGCCCTGGAGCAGGATCCGGAAATCCGGGCGGTGTTCCTGACCACCCCCAACTATTTCGGCCTGGCGGCGGCGACCCGGACCATCGCGGAGATTGCCCACCGTCACGGGGCCCTGCTGCTGGTGGACGAGGCCCATGGACCTCATCTGGGGTTCACGGACCAGCTGCCTCCGGGGGCCATGGAATCAGGAGCGGATGCGGCGGCTCAGAGCACCCATAAAATCCTGGGGGCCATGACCCAGTGCAGCCTGCTCCAGGTGCGGTATGACCGGATTTCACCGGAAGCCATGGAAGGTGCCATGAGCCTGGTGACCACCACCAGTCCCAACTATCTGCTGATGGGCGCCCTGGACGCAGCCCAGGCCCAGCTGACGGAACAGGGAAAAGCCATGGGAGAGGCTTCGGTACAGGCGGCTCAGATCCTGCGCCGGGCTCTCCACAGGATTCCCGGCCTGCCGGTGCTGGAACAGGAACTGGTGGGCAAGGGAGGCGTGGCGGCACTGGATCCGGGGAAAATCACCCTGCAGGTCAGTGCCCTGGGCGTGACCGGGCCGGAAGCGGCGGATGCCCTGCGCCAGGCGGGAATCGCCGTGGAACTGGTGGACGAGGACCATGTACTGCTGCTGGTGACCTATGCGGACCTGGGACCGGAACTGGAACAGGTGGCCGGGACCCTGGTCCGGGTGCTGGAAGCCATCCGGAAACCGGAATGGGAACTGAAACCGGTGCCGCCGGTGGCGGACCTTCCGGAAATGGTGCGGCTGCCCCGGGATGCTTTTTTTGCCCGGCATGAGCCGGTGGAATTTGAACAGGCGGCGGGAAGGATTTCCGGAGAGACCATCAGCTTCTATCCTCCCGGGATCCCTCTCCTGATGCCAGGGGAACGGATCACGGAAAAACTGATCCGGTACTGCCGGGAAATGCAGAAAAAGAAACTGCTGGTCAGCGGTCCCAGGGACAGTGCGCTCCGGCAGATCGAGGTATTGCTATGAAACAAAAAGGACTTTTCATTACCCTGGAAGGGCCCGACGGAGGGGGCAAGACCACCCAGGCCCAACAGCTGGCCCGCTGGTTCCGGCTGTACGGCCGGGAAACGGTGATCACCCGGGAACCGGGGGGGACGGCTACGGCAGAAAGCATCCGGGAACTGGTGCTGGATCCGGCACTGGACCTTTCTCCGGAAACGGAGACCCTGCTCCAGCTGGCGGCCCGGGCGGACCATGTGGACCAGGTGATCCGGCCGGCCCTGGAAGCAGGCAAAGTGGTGATCTGTGACCGGTTCACCGATTCCACCATGGTGTACCAGGGCATACTCCGGGATATGGATCTGGCCCAGCTGCGGAAGCTGAATGACTTTGCCACCCGGGGCCTGCGCCCGGATGTGACACTGCTGCTGGACGGAGATCCCCGGGAACTGGTGAAGCGCCGGGAAAACCGGGGAACCGTGGATAAATTCGAACTCCAGGGGCTGGCCTACCAGGACCGGATCCGGGCGGGCTACCTCCGTCTGGCCCAGGAAGAACCGGAACGGATCCTGGTGGTGGATGCCCTCCGGGAACCGGAAGTGGTTACGGAGGAGATCATCTGCAGCCTGGAAAGATTTGTGTGACCGGCAGGAGAAGAAAGAGAACACCATGTGGGAATCCATCATCGGACATGAAACCAACAAAATCTTTCTGAAAAACATGCTTACAGGGGAGCGACAGACGCCTTCCCTGCTGTTCTGCGGGCCGGAAGGCATCGGCAAGAAAAAAATGGCCAGAGCCTTTGCCCGGAGTTTCCTGTGTCTGGAAGACCCTCTGGTTCCCTGTCACTGCCGGAGCTGCCAGGCCATGGATAACGGCAGCCATCAGGATTTCATCCAGGTGGAGCCCGGAGGCAAAAGCCGGACCATCGGGGTGGATGCCATCCATCAGCTGGCGGCCAGTGCCGCCTTGGGGCCGGTGCTGTCTCCCTTCAAAGTGTGTCTCATCGATGAGGCCCATACCATGCGGGAAGAGGCCCAGAACAGTCTGCTGAAGCTGCTGGAGGAGCCGCCGGATTACTGGCTGTTCATCCTGGTGGCGGATGACCGGGAAAAGCTGCTGCCCACCATCCGGTCCCGGGTGATGGAACTGCGGTTCGATCCGCTGTCCATGGAGGATACGGAACGGGTGCTGGAAACCATCCGGCTGCAGGAAAACGACCGGCCGGAAAGCCTGAAAGATGCGGAACTCTCCCAGGCGGAGGCCCGGTGGCGTGAGCAGCTGCCCATTCTGGCCCGGCTGGCCGGCGGATCGGCAGGCAAGGCCCTGGAGTGGTTCCGGCTGGATGCCCTGACCCTCCGGGAAGAAATCCTGGACCTTGTGGAACAGGCCGGCCGGGAGGATATCCTGGTCTATGCGGACGGGCTGCCCTGGATGCTGAAAAACGACCGGCAGGAGAGTCTGGTACTGATGGAACTGCTGCTGCTCCTGTTCCGGGACGGCCTGATCCTGGAAACCGGACTGTCCCAGCCTTTATACAATGAGGATCTGCGCCAGCGGCTGGCCATGTGCTTTGCCGGCTGGACGGAAGGGATGCTCCGGAAGGGCCTGGAGCTGGAAGAAAAATGCCGCCGGGCCATCGCTTCGTTCGTAACCCGCCGGATGGCGGTGGAGGCGCTGGCCCTGGAAATCCATCAAATGCTGTAAAAAGGAGATAAATCATTGGTTACCATCGTAGGAATCCGGTTCAAACGGGCCGGTAAAATCTATTATTTTTCCCCGGGAAAGTACGACCTGGAAAAGGGCGACCATGCCATTGTGGAAACGGCCCGGGGCATTGAATACGGGGAAGTGGTGATTCCCCGGCAGGAAGTGGAGGAAAGCCAGATCGTTTCTCCGCTGAAAACGGTGATCCGCAAAGCCAACGAGGCCGATGCCCGGAAGGTGGAGGAAAATCACCGGAAGGAAAAAGAAGCCTTTGTGATCTGCGAAAAGAAAATCGCCGCCCGGAAGCTGGATATGCACCTGGTCAATGTGGAATACACCTTTGACGTGGGCAAGATCATCTTTTACTTTACCGCCGACGGACGGATCGATTTCCGGGAACTGGTGAAAGACCTGGCTGCCGTATTCCGTACCCGGATCGAGCTGCGCCAGATCGGGGTACGGGATGAAGCCAAGATGCTGGGGGGCATCGGCTGCTGCGGCCGGCCTCTGTGCTGCTCCACCTTCCTGGGGGATTTCGAACCGGTGTCCATCAAAATGGCCAAGGAACAGAACCTGTCCCTGAATCCCACCAAGATTTCCGGGATCTGCGGCCGGCTGTTGTGCTGTCTGAAATATGAAAGCGACATGTACTGCGGAAAATGCTGCAAAAAGCGGGAAAAGAAGAAAGAACAGAACCTGGTGCCCCGGCCGGGGATGAAAGTGGTGACCCCCAGCGGGGAGGGGATGGTCATGACCATCAGCCGCCGGGAACAGACGGTGACGGTGGAATTGTCCCCCGGGAACCGGGTGGTGGTCTCCTGGGATGAGATCGTGGAATCCGCCCGGACGGAGAAATAATGGAAACCACGGAACGGCTGGACTGCCTGCCGGACGGCAGGACGAAAATCTGGCAGGACAGCCGGGAATTCTGTTTCACCACGGATGCGGTGTTCCTGGCGGCGTTCCCTCATCTGGTGCGGAAGGCGAAGGTGCTGGAACTGGGCTGCGGCACCGGCGCCGTGAGCCTGCTGCTGGCCAACCGGGGGGCGGAAAAGGTGCTGGGGGTGGATGTGAATCCCCATGTGGTGGAATTGTTCCAGCGGAGCATCCGGGACAACCATCTGGAAGACCGGGTGGAAGGAAGGGTCTGTGACCTGCGGGATTTCCGGGACGGTCTGCCCTGCGATGCCCTGGACCTGGTGGCGGCCAATCCCCCTTACCGGATCGGAGGACGGCGCCGGCAGGTGGGGCAGGCGGCCTGTCATGAAGTGGGCACCACCCTGGAGGATTTCTTCTCCGCGGCAGCCTGGTCCCTGAAAACCCGGGGACGGTTCGCCCTGGTCCAGCTGCCGGAACGGTTCACCGATGCGGTGAAGCTGGGGATCCGGTATCAACTGGAACTGAAACGGCTCCAGTGGGTCCACGCCTATGTGGACCGGCCGGCCTGGATCTTCCTGGCAGAATTCGTCAAGGGAGGAAAACCGGGACTGGAAGTGCTGCCGCCTTTGTGCATGTACAATCCGGACGGTTCCTTCAGCCGGGAAACCCTGGCCTATTATGCGTTGAAAGGGGACGAAACCCATGGAAAATAAAAAAGGGACCCTGTACCTGTGCGCCACCCCCATCGGCAACCTGGAGGACATGACGCCCCGGGCGGTGCGGGTGCTCCGGGAAGCGGACCTGATCGCCGCGGAAGACACCCGGCATACCCGGCAGCTGCTGACCCATTTCGGAATCCACGGTCAGCTGATCAGCTATCATGAACACAACAAGGAAAAACAGGGGCCGGTGCTCCTGGCGGCCCTGGAAGAAGGGAAGGATATCGCCCTGGTCACCGATGCGGGATTTCCCGGGATTTCCGATCCGGGGGAAATGATCGCCCAACAGGCCATTGCCGCCGGACTGCCGGTGGTGCCGGTGCCCGGAGCCAATGCCTGTCTCACGGCCCTGGTGGCATCAGGGCTGCCCAGTACCCCGTTCTTTTTCGGGGCCTTCCTGCCCAAAAGCCGGAAAAACCGGAAAGAGAAACTGGAAGAATGGAAGAACATCCCGGCTACCCTGGTGCTCTATGAAGCACCCCACCGGATCCTGGATGTGCTCCAGGATATGGAAGAAGTGTGGGGGGACCGGAAAATGACCCTGGGGCGGGAGCTGACCAAGCTCCATGAGGAATTTTTCCGGGGAACCATTTCCACCTGCCGGCAGCATCTGCTGGAAAATCCGCCCCGGGGAGAATTTGTCCTGGTGGTGGAGCAGGGGACGGTGGAAAAACAGGAACCCCAGGGGGATCCCCTGGATGCGGTAAAGGACCTGATGGCCCGGGGCACGGACAAAAAAGAGGCCCTGGCCCAGGTGGCCAAAGCCTACAAAGTGCCCAAACGGGAGCTCTACAACCGTCTGGTGCGGGAATGAAAAAGGGGGTGCTGCACGGATTGTGCAGCATCCCCGTCAACGGTCAGCGGCCAAAGGAAGCCAGCAAAGCTGGCTTTGAACAAGGGCTATGTAAACCGTTCCTGTAGGGGCGGCAGGCCCGGCCGCCCGCCAAATCAGCAGTTGACCATGTGCTATGCGGGGCAACCGGCCTGCGCCCCCTACAGTTTATCCTGTTTAAAATCAATTGGCAAAATTGATTTCCATCGGCTCCTTTCTTATCCCATCAGCTCCCGGCAGACCGCCCGGATTTCCGGGGCAAAGATGCTGTCCCGGGGCCAGATGAAATCAAAAGGATGCACCATGGAAAAATCTTTCAGAGGCAGCAGCCGGACCCATCCGGCTGCTGCCTCTTTTTCCACGGCGATCCGGTACAGGAAGGTGATCCCGCAGTCTTCCACCAGCAGCTGAATCAGGGCGTGCATATTGCCCACCTGGATCCGGTGGGCGAACTGGTCCAGGGTGATCCCCTGAAGGGCCAGGTTCCGTTCCAGGATATTCCGGGTGCCGGAGCCCGGTTCCCGGACCAGCAGCCGTTCTCCCAGAAGATCCCGGCACAGCCGGGGCTCCCGGGAAAACGGGTGCCGGGCGGCGCAGACCGGAACAAAGGGTTCCAGCCGGAACAGCAGATGATCATAGGAATCCGGGGGGTAGTATCCTTCCACCAGGGCGAAATCCAGTTTCCCCTGGTCCAGCTGCTGGAGCAGTTCCCGGGTGTTGCCGAAGATCAGGGTCAGTTCCACATCCGGATGGGCCTTCAGATACCGGGCAGCCGGACGGGCAATGCCGTATTCCCCAATGGTCATGGTCACGCCGAAGGTCAGCTGCCGGGTCCCCCTCTGGCAGGCTTCCATCTTCCGGGCCAGCAGGGCCTCATCGGTCTGGAGCAGCCGGGCATAAGCGGCCAGGGTCCTGCCGGCAGGGGTCAGTTCCAGCGTCCGGCCCCGGTGGCTGAAAAGGGGCAGGCCGTATTTCTTTTCCAGCCCATGGATATGATGGGAAACGGCAGGCTGGGTCAGGAACAGTTTCCGGGCCGCCTGGGTGAAGTTCATGGTTTCACAGACCGTAAGAAAAGTACGCAGCTGGGTATCCATTGGATCCTCCATAATGATATTTTATGGAATTATTATAAACCATAATTTTCTCTTTTCAAAGATACCGTCTATAATACAACAGGATGAATTACCTGAAGGAGGAATCGGAACATGGAAAAACGAGGAAAAGGAATCCTGTCATGTCTGGCCATTGCCCTGCCGGCCTGGCTGCTGGGACAGCAGTTCCCGGTGGTGGGAGGGGCTGTCATCGCCATTCTGCTGGGGATGGTCATTACCCTGGTATGGAAGGACAAGGGGGCGGCGGCGCCGGGAATCCAGTGGACCAGTAAGATCGTGCTCCAGGCAGCGGTGGTGTTCCTGGGGTTCGGACTGGATCTCCATATGGTGGCAGCTACCGGGAAACAGTCCCTGCCCATTATCCTGTCCACCATCACCACCTCTCTGGTGCTGTCCTATGTACTCCACCGGCTGATGGCCATTCCCACGAAGATTTCCACCCTGGTGGGGGTGGGCTCCTCCATCTGCGGAGGGTCCGCCATTGCAGCAGCGGCACCGGCCATCCGGGCGGACGATGAGGAAGTGGCCCAGGCCATTTCCGTCATCTTTTTCTTCAATGTGCTGGCAGCCGTCCTGTTCCCCCTTTTGGGGACGGCCCTGGGATTCAGCACCGTCAGCGGAGAAGGTTTCGGGATCTTTGCAGGTACAGCGGTGAATGATACCTCGTCCGTGACGGCGGCTGCTGCCACCTGGGACAGCATGTGGAACCTGGGGACCGCCACCCTGGACAAGGCGGTTACGGTCAAACTCACCCGGACTCTGGCCATTATCCCCATTACCCTGGGGCTGTCCCTCCATTACGGGAAGAAAGAGGCGGCGGCCGGGAAAAAGTTCCGTCTGGCCCAGGCTGTGCCTGTGTTTGTGCTGTATTTTGTCCTGGCGTCCCTGGCCACCACCCTGGCTCTCCAGATGGGCATTTCGGCCACCCTGTTTGCTCCCATGAAGACCCTGAGCAAGTTTCTTATCGTCATGGCCATGGCAGCCATCGGACTGAACAGCAACATTGTGAAACTGATCCGCACCGGCGGCAAACCCATCCTGCTGGGTGGCTGCTGCTGGATCGGCATCACCGTGGTGAGCCTGGTGCTCCAGAAGACGCTGGGGCTGTGGTGAGAGGGGGGGTGTGAAAAAATAGCTTTCACACCCCCTGTCAACGGCCAAAGGAAGGCGCTGTGAAAAAATCATCCACAGCGCCTTTATTTCGCTTGCGTCAGCTGGCTTCCATCGGCTAGTGACTAGAGACTAGTGACTAGTGACGGGGTGTGAAAAAGCATTTTTTCACACCCCCTTTGAATAACGGCAACCGTTCTATAAATTGTTTCCGTGGGGCGGCAGGCCCGGCCGCCCGCCAAATCAGCAGTTGACCATGTGTTTTGCGGGGCAACCGGCCTGCGCCCCTACGGTTTATGCTGTTTCAAAATCAATTTGCAAAAATTGATTTCCATCGGCTGCTGACAAGTTGACCGTTGACAGCCCCTTTTGCTTGACTCTCCAACCGTTATAGGGTTTACTGTATAGGTGAATCTTGTTGCGGAGGAGAGTCTTTTTATGCAAATCGATGCCACCCGGGGCAGTATAGGGGAGACCATGGGGAAATTTGCCCTGCCTTATCTTTTTTCGTATTTTCTGCAGACCCTGTATGGGATGGCGGATCTGTTCATCATCGGCCAGTTCGAAGGGGCGGCCAGCATTACCGCCGTATCCATCGGCAGCCAGGTGATGCATATGGTGACGGTGATGCTGGTGGGCCTGGCCATGGGGACCACCGTGTCCATTGCCCAGGCAGTGGGCGGCGGCAAACGGGAACAGACCGCCTGGATTACCGGGAACACGGTGACTTTTTTCCTGGGATCCAGTATGGTCCTGGCGGCGGGGCTCACCTTCCTGGTCCATCCGCTGGCTGCGCTGATGCATACCCCGGCGGAAGCCGTTCCCGGCACGGTGGAGTACCTGACCCTCTGTTTCCTGGGGATCCCCTTCATCACCGCCTACAACATCATCAGTGCCATTTTCCGGGGCCTGGGGAATTCCCGGAGTCCCATGGTGTTCATTGCCATTGCCTGCGCCGCCAATATTTTGCTGGACTGCCTCTTTATGGGGGTCTTCCATATGGGGCCGGCAGGGGCTGCCCTGGGGACCACCCTGTCCCAGGCCATCAGTGTGGCCATCTCACTTTTTATGATCCGCCGGTACCGGCTGGGGATCACGCTGGCCAGGGAACAACTGAGACCCCGCTGGGAAGTGATCCGGAAGCTGCTGCGGATCGGGGTGCCCATCGCTCTCCAGGATGGATTCATCCAGGTGGCCTTCCTGGTGATCACCGTCATCGCCAATGAACGGGGAATTACCGACGCGGCGGCGGTGGGCATCGTGGAAAAGATCATCAGTTTCATCTTCCTTGTGCCCTCCTCTCTTTTGAGCACCGTATCCGCCCTGGGTGCCCAGAACATCGGGGCCCATCAGCCGGAGCGGGCCCGGGCCATCCTGGAAACGGCCCTGAAGACCGCCCTGGGGTTCGGGGTCCTGATGATCCTGCTGATGCAGCCGGCAGCACCGGCCTTTGTGGGGACCTTTACTTCGGATTCCGCCGTCATCAGCGCCGGAGCTCCGTACCTTCGGGGATATATCGTGGATGTGCTCTTTGCCGGAGTCCATTTCAGTTTCAGCGGTTATTTCTGCGCCTGGGGCCGGTCGGAATTTTCCTTTATCCACAATGTGATTTCCATTGTCCTGGCCCGGATCCCCCTGGTCTACGCAGCCAGCAAAGCGTTCCCGTATACCCTGCTGCCCATGGGCCTGGCCACCGCCTGCGGCTCCCTGGTTTCCGTACTCATCTGTATGGGGCTGTTTCGGAAGCTGAGACGGAAAAACGCCTGCACCATGCTATAATAGAATCCACAGCCAATGAAAACAAAACAGGAGGCAATGAAATACAATGCATGAGGATGCACGTTTTGCCAAACAGGTCCGGTTCATCCTGGAACTGGACAAGGAAAAGACCATTCTCCGCCAGACCCATCTCATCGGGTACCGGCGGCAGGAAAATGATGCGGAACACGCCTGGCACATGGCGGTGATGGCCTGTCTATTGAAGGAATATGCCAACGAGCCCTTTGACCTGGCCAGGACCCTTTTGATGATCCTCCTCCATGATGTGGTGGAAATCGATGCGGGAGATACCTTTGCCTATGATCCGGAAGCGGTGAAGACCCAGCGGGAACGGGAGAAAAAGGCGGCGGAGCGGATCTTTGGCCTGCTGCCGGAGGACCAGGCCCGGGAGTTCCGGGGGCTGTTCGAAGAATTTGAACAGGGGGACACCCCGGAAGCCCGGTATGCCCATGCCATGGACAATTTCCAGCCCATCCTGCTGAACGATGCCAATGACGGAAAGGACTGGCGGCTCCACCAGGTCCGCTGGCAGCAGGTGGAAAAGCGAAATGCCCGGACCCACGAAGGCAGTGAAAAGATCGGCCAGGCCGTCCAGGCCATCATTGAGCGGAATGTGGAGAAGGGGAACCTGAAGCCGTAACGGGGAGGGGATCCTGTGTTATAATAACGGCAGGATCAACATTTTTTTTCAAGGAGGCGTACCATGCTGGAAATTGGAACGGCGGCACCGGATTTCACCCTGCCGGATCAAAATGGGGAAATGCATTCTTTGTCAGACTATCGGGGACGGAAAGTGGTCCTGTATTTTTATCCCCGGGACAATACGCCCGGCTGCACCAAACAGGCCTGTGCCTTTGGAGACCTGTATCCCCAGTTCCAGGAAAAGGGAGCTGTGGTGCTGGGCGTCAGCAAGGATTCCGTGGCATCCCACAAAAAATTCGAAGAAAAATACGGGCTGCCCTTTCCCCTGCTTTCCGATCCGGAAAAAACAGTGCTCCAGGCCTATGATGTGTGGAAAGAAAAGAAACTGTACGGGAAAGTATCCATGGGTGTGGTCCGCAGTACCTATCTCATCGATGAACAGGGGATCATCGTCAAAGCCCTGGGGAAAGTGAAACCGGCGGAAAATCCCGCCCAGATGCTGGAGGAACTGGGATGAGGCTGATCATTTCTCCCGCCAAGAAAATGCGGGTGGATCTGGAATCGGGGTGCGCCTGCACCCCGCCTTTTTTTCTTCCGGAAACCCGGCAGCTGCTGTCCTGGCTCCGGAGTCTCTCCTTTGGGCAGCTCCGGACCCTGTGGGCCTGCAGCCAGTCCCTGGCGGAAGAAAACTGGGAACGGCTCCGGCAGATGGATCTGGAAAAGGCGGCAACCCCGGCTCTGCTGGCCTATGAGGGAATCCAGTACCAGTACATGGCTCCTGCGGTTTTCGAAGACGGGCAGATGGACTGGGTGGGAGAGCGGGTACGGATCCTTTCCGGTTTCTACGGAGCCCTGAGACCCTTTGACCGGGTGGTGCCCTACCGGCTGGAAATGCAGGCCAAGGGTGCCCCGGAGGGATTCCGGAACCTGTATGATTTTTGGGGAGACCGGCTGTACCGGGCCTGCCGGGATGAGGACGGGATCCTGATCAATCTGGCATCCAAAGAATACAGCCGGGCGGTGGCCCCCTATCTCCAGCCGGGGGACCGGCTGGTGGAGGTGATCTTCGGAGAGCAGAACGGGGAACGGATCGTCCAGAAAGGGGTCTATGCCAAAATGGCCCGGGGAGAAATGGTCCGGTATCTGGCCGGAAAAGGAGCCCGCCGCCCGGAAGACATGAAAGACTTCTGCTGGAGCGGATATGTCTGGGATCCTGAACGGTCCCGGCCCGACCAGTATGTATTCCTCCGGCAGCCATCCGCCAGGGGCTGAGGCACTGTTGAAAGAGAAGAGGGAGCGCGTATGAAGAAACGATGGATTGCCATTTTCGGTCTTTGCCTGATGACTTTTACCGGCACGGCCTGTGCCCGTCCGGCCCAAAAGGAATCTGCGGAACTGGTGCAGAATCCGCCGGTCCGGGAGCCCTGCCGTCCTCAGAAAACAGAAGGGCCGGTGGGACTGGTGTGGGACTGGCAGGCTCCGGGAGAAAAAACATCCACCCTGGCCAAAGAAAAGAAACTGCCGGGAATCAATGTGCTGTCTCCCAGCTGGTTCGTGATCCGGGATACGGAAGGGAATATTGAAGTGAAAAACGCTTCGCCGGACTATGCGCCCCAGGCCCATGCCAGCGGATACAAAGTATGGGCGCTGATCACCAACGGTTTCGATCCGGAACGGACCCATGGCCTTCTGGATAACCCGGCCGGACGGCGGAATGCGGTGGAGGGGATCCTGGCCCTGGCGAAACAGTACCAGCTGGACGGGATCAACCTGGATTTCGAAAACATCCAGGCGGCGGACAGCGAACGGCTGACGGATTTTGTGGGAGAAATCGCCGGTCCCCTGCAGCAGGGAGGGTATACGGTTTCCATCGATGTGACGGTGCCTTCAGACAACGGCAACTGGTCCCGGTGTTACGACCGGAAGGCCCTGGCGGAAAAGGTGGATTATGTGATGCTCATGGCCTACGATGAACATTCCCGGCTGTCTCCCAAAGCCGGTTCCGTGGCCAGTCTGCCCTGGGTGGAGCAGGGTATCCGGAATACCCTGAAGGAAGTGCCGGCGGAAAAACTGGTGTTGGGGATGCCTCTGTACATGCGGGACTGGAAAGAAGAAAACGGCAAAGTCAGCGCCCGGACCCTGTCCATGGAAGGGGCCCGGAAGCTGATTGCGGAAAAGGGACTGGTGCCCGCCTGGCACAGTGAGGAAGCCCAGTATTATTTTGAATACCGGGAACAGGGGGTGCTCCACCGGGTGTGGCAGGAAGAGGCCCGGAGCCTGGCCCTGAAAAACGCCCTGATCAGCCGGTACAATCTGGCCGGCAGCGCCTACTGGCGGAAGGGTCTGGAAGAGCCGGAAGTGTGGGCGGCCATGGAAAAATGGCGGTGAAGACTGTTTTCTTATTGCATAAAGATAAACAAAGATGTATAATTATCACATCTAAAACGGAATAGCCAGTATATGGGCCAAATGAGGAGGAATATTTATGAAGAAAATGAAGATGTTTGCTGGAATCCTGGCCGGCTTGATGATGTGTGTGGCGGCGGCCGGCTGCGGCGGCGGTTCCGGCACCAGCGAAAAGAAACCGGCAGAAAAGAAAGAACTGGTGGTGGGGACCAATCCGTCCTTTGCTCCCTTTGAATTCACCGACAAGAAGGACGGCAAAGTCATGGGCTTCGATATCGATCTGATCAACGCCCTGGCCAGGAAAGCCGGCTACGAAAAAGTCACCATCAAGAGCATTGCCTTCGATGGGCTGATTCCCTCCCTGGAATCCGGGAACATCGATGTGTCCATTACGGGCATGAGCATCACCGATGCCCGGAAACAGAAAGTGAATTTCACTGATCCTTATTATGAATCCGGTCTGATGGCCGTGGTGAAAAAGGACAATGAGGCCATCAAGGGCCTGGATGACCTGAAGGGCAAGACCATTGCCGTCCAACTGGGCACCACCGGGGCCAAATATGCGGAAACCATCGAAGGGGCCAAGGTCAAGACTTTCGATTCCTCCGACCTGGCCTGCCTGGAACTGAAAAACGGCGGAGCCGATGCAGTGATCAGTGACCTGCCGGTGCTCCAGTACTTCCTGAAACAGGGCGGCAGCCAGTATGCCAAGAGCGTGGGAACGCCCAAGAAGGGTGATTTCTACGGCATTGCCACTGCCAAAAAGAACAAGAACCTGTGCGACAAGCTGAACAAGGCCCTGGCAGAAATGAAGAAAGACGGAGAATACCAGAAGATCTACGACAAGTGGTTCAAGGTGGAATAAAGAAAAGGGCAGGGAAGAAATGAGAAATTCATCCCTGCCCTTTTTATTGAAAACTGGTTGTATAAACATACGTAACGCTGTATAATGATTACATTATCAAGATGGAGGGAAGATTATGAAGAAAATCTCTGCTGTAATGTGCGTACTGGCTGCTCTGATGCTGGCTGTGGCCGGCTGCGGAAGTGATACCAAACAGGCGGCCAAGGAACAGAAAGTGATCAAAGTAGGGACCGAACCCACCTTTGCTCCTTTCGAATTCCAGGAAAAAGGCTCCAAGGAATTCACCGGCTTCGATATGGATCTGGCCCGGGCCATCGGCAAGAAACTGGGCAAAAAAGTGGAAATCCAGAACATGGGCTTCGATGCTCTGATCCCGGCCCTGAATTCCGGCAACATTGATGTGGCCGCAGCCGGCATGAGCATCACCGATGAACGGAAAAAGGCCGTGACCTTCTCCGACCCCTATTATACTTCCGGTCTGGTGGTCGTGGTCACCAAAGACAACGACGGAGTAAAGAGCATCAAAGACCTGGAAGGCAAGAAGATTGCCGTACAGATCGGTACCACCGGTGCTGACAAGGCTGGCAAGGTTCCCGGCGCCAAGGTGACTTCCTTCAATACCAATGCGGAAGTTTTCCTGGAACTGGAAAACAAGGGCGTTGATGCAGTGATCATCGACAAGCCCGTGGCCCAGTACTACCTGATCAAGGAAGGCAAAGACAAGGACAAGATCGTAGGGGATACCATGGATGCGGAATCCTACGGCTTTGCCTTCAAGAAAGACAGCAAACTGGCTGCTGACTTCAACAAGGCTCTGGCTGAACTGAAAAAAGACGGTGAGTATGACAAAATTTACACCAAATGGTTCGGCAAAGATGCCAAAGCTGCCAAATAAGCAGCTTCTGCAAAAGGATGAGAATGCATGAATTTTGAAATCATGAAGGAATCCCTGCCCCTGCTGCTTGCCGGGGCAGGCATTACTGTAGAAATCACCGCGGCCAGCGTGGGTTTGGGGCTGGCCATCGGCGTAGTGGTGTCCCTGATCCGTCTCTGCGGCATCAGGGCTCTGCGCGTTTTGGGCGATATTTATGTCACCTTCCTCCGGGGGACTCCTCTCCTGGTCCAGATCTTTCTGGTGTATTTTGCCTTGCCGGCCCTGATCCATCATCGGGTGGACGCCTATGTAGCCGCCATCTCCGCCTGCTCCATCAACTCCGGGGCCTATGTGGCGGAAATCTTCCGGGGCGGCATCGAATCCATCGACAAAGGGCAGATGGAAGCCGGCCGGAGCCTGGGTATGACCTGGTGGCAGACCATGCGGCACATTATCCTGCCCCAAGCTTTCAAACGGATCATTCCGCCTCTGGGCAATGAATTCATTGCCATGCTGAAGGACTCCTCCCTGGTGTCCGTCATCGGGTTCGAAGAACTGACCCGCCGGGGCCAGCTGATCATTGCCCGGACCTATGCCTCTTTTGAAATCTGGCTCAGCGTGGCCATCATCTACCTGGTCATGACATTTGCCGTGGCCCGTTTGGTAGGCGTCCTGGAAAGGCGGTACAAGAAAGATGAACAGTGAAATGATTAAAGTGGAGGGCCTCCGGAAAAGCTATGGAGACAACGAGGTGCTCAAAGGCATCGACGTGACCATTGCCGAACAGGAAGTGGTGGTGGTCATCGGTCCCAGCGGCGGCGGGAAAAGTACCTTTCTCCGGTGCCTGAACTATCTGGAGGTGCCCACATCCGGCACCATTACCTTTGACGGGATCCCTCTCAACGGGGAAGCCAACATCAACGAAGTCCGGAAAGAAGTGGGGATGGTGTTCCAGCGGTTCAACCTGTTTCCCCATATGACCGTCATGGACAACCTGATCCTGGCTCCCATGATCGTCCGTCATGAAAAGAAGGAAGAAGCGGTGGAAAAGGCCAAGCTGTACCTGGACAAGGTGGGCCTGCTGAACAAGGCGGATGCCTATCCCGGCAGCCTGTCCGGCGGTCAGCAGCAGCGGGTGGCCATTGCCCGTGCCCTGTGCATGAAACCCAAGGCCATGCTCTTTGACGAACCCACTTCCGCTCTGGATCCGGAAATGATCAACGAAGTGCTGGACGTTATGAAGAATCTGGCCCAGGAAGGGATGACCATGGTGGTAGTAACCCACGAAATGGGCTTTGCCCGGGAAGTGGGGGACCGGATCCTGTTCCTGGACGGCGGGAAGATCCTGGAACAGGGAGATCCTACGGAATTCTTCGCCCATCCCAAAAACGAACGGGCCCAGAATTTCCTGTCCAAGATTCTGTAAGGAAAAGAGGCTGCTGCGTATGGACGGCAGTCTTTTTTCAAAATTAGTTACAAATTTTTAAGATTCTTTGCAGGGATTTCTGCTGAGTTGTAGAATATGTATAATAACAACGATGGGAAATGTCCCATTGGTGAGGAGGTAGTTACTATGGCAGTAAAAGTTCGTGGTAAAAACATCGAGGTAACCCAGGCATTAAAAGACTATGTGGAAAAACGTGTCCAGACCATCACCAAACAGTTCAAGACGGTAGGTGAGATCACCGCGGTCATGCGGGTGGAAAAAGGCAACCATACGGTTGAAATTACGGTCCCGGCCAGCGGCATCGTGCTGAGAGCCCAGGAAACTTCTGATAATATGTATGCATCCATCGATCAGTGCGTGGAAAAGATCGAACGGCAGATCCACAAATACAAGACCCGCCTGATGAAACGGAAATACAGCAATTTCAAGGATGCGGCACCGGCTCCGCTGCCGGAAGACAGTGAAGAAGTTCCGGAAGAAACCGGAGAATTCACCGTAGCCCGTACCAAGAATTACGCCATGCGGCCCATGGGTGTCCAGGAAGCCATCATGCAGATGAACATGCTGAACCATGACTTCTTCGTATTCTTCAATGCGGAAACGGAAAAGATTGCCATTGTATACCGGAGAAAGAGCGGGGACTATGGCCTGATCAATCCGGAACTGGCCTGAGGATTTTCCCCAAGACGGTCTTAACCGGAAATTCAAGAAATTTTTACAAAGAGCCGGGGCATTTGCCCCGACTCTTTTTGACTTTCATATACGCATTTGCTACAATTAAAAAATGGATTCATAGTGCTAGTTTTGCGCCTGGAGCGCTTAGAGAACTGAGGAGTGATATACTTGCTGGAAAACCTGATGAAACTGGTCTTTGGGGACCCCAATAAGAAAGAACTGAAGGTCTGCCAGGGCTATGTGGATAAGATCAACGCACTGGAACCGGAAATATCCGGGCTCAGTGATGCCCGTCTGTGCGCCAAGACCCAGGAATTCCGGCTGCGGCTTACCAAGGGGGAAACCCTGGATGATCTGCTGCCGGAAGCCTTTGCGGTGGTGCGGGAAGCTTCCCGCCGGGTGCTGGGGCTGCGCCATTTCGATGTACAGCTGATCGGGGGATGCATCCTCCACCGGGGCAACATTGCGGAAATGCGTACCGGTGAAGGGAAGACCCTGGTGGCCACCCTGCCGGCCTACCTGAACGCCCTGGAAGGGAAAGGGGTCCATGTGGTCACCGTCAACGACTACCTGGCCCGCCGGGACAGCGAGGACATGGGTCGGGTCTACCGGTTCCTGGGCATGAGCGTGGGACTGATCGTCCATGACATGGATTTTCCGGCCCGGAAGGCAGCTTATGCGGCAGACATCACCTACGGGACCAACAATGAATTCGGGTTCGACTACCTCCGGGACAACATGGTAGTGTCTCTGGACCAGATGGTCCAGCGGCCCCTCCACTACGCCATCGTGGACGAAGTGGACTCCATCCTGATCGATGAAGCCCGTACCCCTCTGATCATTTCCGGGCCCGGGGAAAAATCCACGGACCTGTACAACATCATGGCTGATGTGGTGAAGAACTTCAAGGAAAAAGAAGACTACACCGTGGATGAAAAACTCAAGACCGTGGCTCCCACGGAAGCGGGCATCGCCAAGGCGGAAAAACTCCTGGGCGTGAAGAACATGTACGATCCGGAAAACGGCACGGACCTGTCCCATCAGCTGATGGAAGCCCTGAAGGCCAAGGCCCTGATGATCCGGGACCGGGACTATGTGGTGAAGGACGGGGAAGTCATCATCGTGGACGAATTCACCGGCCGTCTCATGTATGGCCGCCGGTATTCCGAAGGGCTGCACCAGGCCATCGAAGCCAAGGAACATGTGAAGGTGGAACGGGAAAGCCAGACCCTGGCCACCATTACCTTCCAGAACTACTTCCGGATGTACGACAAACTCTCCGGCATGACCGGTACCGCCAAGACGGAAGAACAGGAATTCCAGAAAATCTACGGGCTCAGCGTTTACGTGGTGCCCACCAACAAACCCAATATCCGGATCGACTACCCGGATGTGATCTACAAGACCAAGAAGGCCAAGTACCGGGCCGTGGTGAAGGCCATCGAGGAACTCCATTCCGTGGGACGGCCGGTGCTGGTGGGGACCACCTCCATCGCCCAGAGCGAAGAGCTGTCCGCCATGCTGAAGAAAAAGGGCATCCAGCACAATGTGCTGAACGCCAAGTATCATGAAAAAGAAGCCGAGATCGTGGCCGATGCCGGTCAGATGGGGGCGGTGACCATTGCCACCAACATGGCCGGCCGTGGTACGGACATTACCCTGGGAGAAGGGGTGGCCGAACTGGGCGGTCTCCACATCATCGGTACGGAACGGCACGAATCCCGCCGGATCGACAACCAGCTCCGGGGCCGCTGCGCCCGGCAGGGGGATCCGGGTTCCACCCGTTTCTACCTGTCCCTGGAAGATGATCTGATGCGGCTGTTCGGGTCTGACAACATTTCCGGCATCATGGACAAGCTGGGAATGGACGAAGATGAACCCATCGAACACCGGCTGGTGACCCGGTCCATCGAAAATGCCCAGAAGAAAGTGGAAAGCCGGAACTTCGATATCCGGAAACACGTGCTGGAATATGACGATGTGATGAACGAACAACGGGAAGTGATCTACGACCAGCGCCGGAAGATCCTGGAAAAGGCAGACCTGAAGGAAACGGTCCTGGGCATGGCGGACCACATTGTGGACCGGACCATGGACATGTACGCTCCCAAGGAAGCCTACAGCGAAGACTGGGATATCCCGTCCCTGATCAAGTATGCGGAAGAATTCTATGCGCCCCAGGGCAGCCTGAAGGCGGATGAACTGGCCAATATGAGCCGGGAAGAACTGGAGGAACATCTCCACAGCCTGGCCCACAGCTATTATGATGAACGGGAAGCCGCCATCACCGCTCCCATTATGCGGGAACTGGAAAACCTGGTGATGCTGAAAGTGGTGGATACCCACTGGATGGAACACCTGGACGCCATGGATGCGCTGCGGGAAGGGATCGGTCTCCGGGCCTACGGCCAGCGGGATCCTCTGGTGGAATACAAGTTCGAAGCCTACGATATGTTCGAAGGCATGAAGGAAGCCATTGTGGACGATGTGGTCCGGTACATGTACCGGGTGAACGTGGTGACCCAGCCCACGGTGGAAGACCACCTGTCCAACGCTTCCGTGAACAACCCCAATGTGGACGGCACTGCGGAAGGAGCCCAGGCTCCGGCGGAAGTCCACGGACCGGAAGGGGCTCCCCGGAAATAAGTGAGCTCCGGGGCAGCAGGTCCCGAAGCGGAAACGGCAGGAGCTGCAAAACGGATGAACCAAACGGAGCTGGGGAAACCCGGCTTCGTTTTTCCCATTTTACATTTCGAAAAGAAAGGGCTGGAAAATCTTGTTACTGGAAGAATTGAAACCGGCAATCACCCAACTGAAGGATAAACTGGAAGAACTGAAAGGCGGCCTGAAAATCGCCCAGAAGGAAGAACGGATCGAAGACCTGGAGCACCAGATGGCGGCTCCCGGATTCTGGGATGATCCGGACAAGGCCCAGACCGTGGCCCAGGAAGCCAACAACCTGAAAACGGAAGTGGAAACCTACCATGGTCTGGCTGCCAAGCTGGACGATGTGGAGACCCTGTGGGAAATGGCCATGGAGGAAAAGGATGACAGCCTCCAGGGCGAAATCGAGGAAGAAGTGGAAAACGCCCGGAAAACCCTGGCGGATCTGGAACTGGGCATGCTCCTCAGCGACCAGTACGATGCCAACAATGCCATCCTGACCCTCCATGCCGGCGCCGGCGGTACGGAAGCCCAGGACTGGACCAACATGCTGCTGCGGATGTACACCCGGTACGCCGAACAGAAGGGTTTCACTGTGGAGCTGCTGGATGTGCTCCCCGGGGAAGAAGCCGGGATCAAGAGTGCCACCCTGACCGTCCAGGGCCACAATGCCTATGGCTACCTGAAAAGCGAGAAGGGGGTCCACCGGCTGGTACGGATCTCTCCCTTTGACGCCAACGCCCGGCGGCACACCTCCTTTGCCGCTGTGGATGTGATGCCGGAACTGGATGAAACGGTGGAAGTGAACCTGAACATGGATGATGTGCGGGTGGATTATTACCGGGCCAGCGGTGCCGGCGGACAGCACGTCAACAAAACGTCCTCCGCCGTCCGGATGACCCATATCCCTACCGGGATCGTGGTCCAGTGCCAGAACGAACGGAGCCAGCTCCAGAACAAGGAACGCTGCCTGGCCCTGCTCCGTGCCAAACTGTATGAATACGAAAAGGCCATCCAGGATAAAAAAATCAGTGAACTGGCCGGGGATTACCAGGCCATCGAATGGGGCAGTCAGATCCGCTCCTACGTGTTCCAGCCCTACACCATGGTGAAGGACCATCGGACCGGGGCCGAAACCGGGAACATCCAGGCTGTGATGGACGGGGATCTGGACCCCTTTGTGGAAGCCTACCTGCGCAGCCTGAAGCACTGATTGCAAACGGAGTGACACCATGAAAACCTATCAGAAACTATTCCTGGCCCTGGTGGGCCTGGGCCTGGCCGCCTCTTTGTGCCTGAACTGGCAGCGGATCCAGGTGGAACGGGCCAACAAGACCATCGAAACCGTCATGGAATACAACAGTCTGGTGCGGATGGCCCAGGAGGAAGGGGTTCCCAAGGAACAGGTGTTCCGGGAATTCCGGGAAAGAGGGGTCACCACCCTGACGGTGTTTGACACCAGCCTGGACAAACTGGCCCAGAAAGGGTCCGTCAACGTACTGACCGGGGCCCAGCTGCTGGAACTGGCCCGGGTGCAGCAGCTCCGGCCGGAATGGCAGGCCATTGTGGACAATCCGGGCTTTATGGTGGATGCCCTGTACATTTCCGCCGGGACCAGTGAACGGGCCCTGAAAGAAGCGGAAGAGGATATCCGGCTCCGGTTCGGGAAGGAACGGATCGTGGAACTGAGTGCGTCCCCTCTGATCCTCCGGTTCGACGGGGACACCATCATCAGCAAGAATCCCATTGCCGGGGATGAACGGGGTGTACGGGAAATGGACCTGGGGCCCTCTACGGACGAGCTCCAGGATGTGACGAAGAACGGCTTCATGGTGGCCATCCGTCCCACCAACTACTGTGAACGGTACACCGCTTCCGCTGCCAGCGAAGAAGAACAGATCAATGCCTTCTTCCGCCGGCTGGATGAAAGCGGAGCCAATGTGAGCCTGATCATCGGCAGCGGCAAGCAGATGCTGGGGAACAACAAGTATCTGCCTCTGGTGGCCCGGAACCTGCTCCAGCGGCACATTACCCTGGGCATGGTGGAAGGGGTCACCCAGCTCCAGTTCGTCAAACTGGAAGGGATGACGGAACTGGCCAGACTGGCCAATTACCAGGTGGCCCGGACCTATGTAATCGCCGATGCGGAACAGCGGAAAATGCAGGTGTTCGATGCCTTCCGCCGCTGGTCCCTGGCGGACGAGGAACGGAACATCCGGGTGAACTACATCAAGACCTTCCTGACACCCCGGGACAACAAGACCCTGCTCCAGACCAATCTGGACTATGTGGACCGGGTGACCCGGGATGTGGCCGGCAAGGGCTTTGCCAAGGGTCCGGCGGATATCTACAAAGTGTACCAGCCCAGCCGGCTCTGGTATGTGCCCATGGCCTTCTCCCTGGCCGCTGCCTGGTGTCTGTATTTCCTGCTGCTGGGGGTGATGCCTGAAAAGCACTATCCCAAAGCCGTGGGGATTTTCGGGGTGCTGGTGACAGGGGCTCTCTTTGCCGGTCCTCTGGGCCTTCTGGCCCGGCAGGGCGTGGCTTTCGGAGCGGCTGTGATCTTCCCGGTACTTTCCATGCACCGGATGATGTGTGTGTGGCGGAAGAAAGGATCCCAGGGAAGCCTGTTCACGCTGGCCCTGCGGACCTGTCTCCACCTTTTTGAAACCATCGTCCTGTCTCTCATCGGGGCAGCCATGGTGGGAGGCATCCTCAGCGATACCCGGTTCCTGCTGGAAATGGATATTTACCGGGGGGTGAAGGCGACCTTCATGCTGCCGGTGCTGCTGACCCTGCTGCTGTTCCTGCGGACCCACGGTCTGTGGCAGCAGGGAGAAGACTGGCGGAAACCCTTCCGCCGGGTCATCGGTTTCCTGGACCGGCCTCTCAATCTGAAAGCCCTGTTCATCCTGGGGGTTTTCGCTTTTGTGGCCTGGGTGTTCATCGGACGCAGCGGCCATACGGCCGGGGTTCCGGTGCCGGCCTTCGAACAGAAGCTGCGGTTCTTCCTGGAAGAGACCATGTGGGCCCGGCCCAGGGAAAAGGAATTCATGATCGGCCATCCGGCTTTCTTCCTGGCTGCCTGGGCTGCCTGGAAGAAACTGCCCACCTGGTTCTACGGGCTCTGCGTCACCGGGGCCGCCATCGGACAGGGCAGTGCCGTCCAGACTTTTGCCCATATGCGTTCTCCCATCCTGATGAGCTATGTACGGGCTCTGGACGGATATGCAGTGGGCCTGGTGCTGGGGCTGGTTGCCTTGGGCATTTTTGCCCTGGCCTACCCCCATGCGGCGGCGTTTTATGAAAAGAGGAGGAATCCCCGTGGGTAAAATCCTGATTTCCGGCTATTACGGTTTTTCCAATGCCGGGGACGAGGCCATGCTCACGGCCATTGTAACCAGTTTGAAACAGCAGGATCCCCAGGTGGAACTGACGGTGCTGTCCGGCCATCCGGAAATCACCGCCCGGCTCCATCCGGTGAAGGCGGTCCACCGGTTCGACGTGCCTGGTATCATCCGGGCCATGGCCGGAACGGACCTGCTGCTGTCCGGAGGCGGAAGTCTGCTCCAGAATGTGACCAGCCGGCTCAGTCTCTACTACTATCTTTCCATTATCGGGCTTGCGGCTCTTATGGGGAAGAAAATCATGCTCTTTGCCCAGGGCATCGGTCCCATCCGGGGCTGGTTCAGCCGCCGTCTCACCCGGCTGGTGTGTCGGCAGGCGGATCTGATCACGGTCCGGGACGATGGTTCCCTGGATGATCTGAAATCCATGGGCTTCGCTTCTGACTCCATCCACGTCACCAGCGACGCGGTCTTCTCCCTGCCGGAAGGCAGGAAAGAAGAAGGTGTCCGGCTGCTGGAAAAAATGGGGGTGGATCCTTCCCGACCGGTGGTGGGCTTTGCCCTCCGTCACTGGAAAGGGGAAAAACGGTTCATCCGGGAATTTGCCCGGACAGCGGACCGGCTGAAAGAACAGTTCCAGGCCCAGATCGTTTTTGTGCCCCTCCAGTTTCCCGCTGATGGGGAACTGTCCGCCCAGGTGGCGGAGACCATGGAAAACCGGCAGGATGTGTTCATCCTGGATCAGAAGTTTTCCACCCAGGAATACCAGGACCTGATCAGCAGCTTCCATCTGCTGATCGGTATGCGTCTCCATGCTCTGGTGTTTGCGGCCATCAATGATGTGCCTTTCATGGCCATTTCCTATGATCCCAAAGTGGACCGGTTCGTGGATGGGATGAAAGGGACGGTGGTCAATACCATTGGCCGGATCATGGCAGAAGAACTGACGGCCATGGCCGAAAAACTCTGGAATTCCGATGGGAAACAGGGCCGGGAACAGATCCGTGCCCTCCGGGAAGAAGCCAGAGCCAATATAGGAAGGGCCCTGGCCCTTGCGGCCCGCTGACAGCTGTTCACGGGCCTTTTTTGGGCCAGTTTTCTTCAAGACAACAAGACAGGAGGAAATCCATGCTGGAAATGCGTCATGCAGGCAAGGTCTATCCTGGCGGGGCTGTGGCCCTGGAGGATATCAATGTACATATCAGTCCGGGAGAATTCGTTTTCCTGGTGGGTCCCAGCGGGGCCGGAAAATCCACCTTCATCCGGCTGATTTCCCGGGAAATCGAACCCACTTCCGGTCAGATCCTGGTGGACGGAGTGGATGTGATGAAACTGAAACGGGGGGATATTCCCTATCTCCGGCGGCAGCTGGGCATTGTGTTCCAGGATTTCCGGCTGCTCAACGACCGGACCGCTTACGAAAACGTGGCCTTTGCCATGCAGGTGATCGAAGCCCCCAGCCACAAGATCCGCCAGCGGGTCAATGAAGTGCTGGACCTGGTGGGTCTGAAGGGCCGGGGAAACAACTATCCCGGCGAAATGAGCGGGGGCGAACAGCAGCGGGTGGCCATTGCCCGGGCCATCGTCAATGATCCTCTTCTGGTGATCGCCGATGAACCCACCGGCAACCTGGACCCGGAGACCAGCAAGGAAATCATGGAAATCTTCAGTGAAATCAACAGCCGGGGGACTACCATCATTATGGCCACCCATGACAAGACCATGGTGGACTATATGCAGAAACGGGTCATCGCCCTGGAAAACGGGCGGCTGGTCCGGGATGACCGCAAAGGAGTTTACGGGTATGAAGTTTAGTACAAAATGGTATTACATCAAAGAGACCTTTACCTCTCTGAAGCGGAATTCCCTCATGAGCATCGCGTCCATCAGCACTGTGGCTCTGTCCATCCTGGTGCTGGGCATGTTCCTCACCATGGTATTGAATGTGAACAACCTGGCCAGCCATCTGGAAAACCAGGTCCAGGTCACCATCTACATGGAGGACAGTGCATCGGCAGAGCAGCTGAAGCAGATGGAAAAGGTACTCCGGAGCACCCCCGGGATCGTGAAAGTGACCCCCCGGACCAAGGAGCAGGCCCTGGCAGATTTCAAGAAGCGGCTGGGGGAACAGCAGAAGCTGCTGGCTGCCCTGGGGGAGGACAATCCCTTCCCGGCGTCTTTTGAAATCCAGGTGGACAATCCGGAACGGATTCCCCAACTGGTTCCCCAGTTCCAGCAGATGCCCGGGGTGGAAACGGCCAAGTTCGGCCAGGAAGTGGTGGAACATCTGTTCCAGCTCACCCGGGTGCTGCGGATCGGCGGAGTGCTGCTGATCATCCTGCTGGCCATTGCCACCCTGTTCATCATTTCCAACACCATCCGGATTACGGTCTTTGCCCGGCGCCGGGAAGTGAACATCATGAAATACGTGGGAGCCACCGACTGGTTCATCCGCTGGCCGTTCCTGCTGGAAGGGATGATCATGGGATTTGTGGGAGCCCTGATCGCCTCCGTGGCCCTGTACAAAGGCTACAATGCCATCCAGGCCAAGATCTACGGGACCCTGGCTTTCTTCCCCATGCTGCCCAGCTGGCCCACCATGGGCTGGCTCTGCGGGGGCCTTGTCTGTGTGGGGACCCTGATCGGGGCCCTGGGCAGCAGCATTTCCCTGCGGAAATTCCTGGATGTGTAGGAGGCGGTGGGGATGAAGAAATGCGCAGCCCTGGTGGCCGCCCTCCTGTTGGGGACCCAGCTGTCCGCTTCCGTAAGCTGGGCGGAAACCATTGAGGAAAAACGGGCCCAGCTGGATGAAATCCAGCAGAAACTGGGAGAGAAGGATGCCCAGCTGGAAGACAAGAAAAAAGAGATCAGCAACGCCATGGAACGGCTGATCCTGACCCAGGAGGAGCTGGCGGAAGCCAAGCGGAAGCTGGCGGCCATCGAATCCAGGCAGCAGGCCCTGTCCATTAAGATCCGTCAGAATGAAGCGGCCCTGGCGGCCAAACAGAAAGAATATGACAAGAGCCGGTCCGTGTACAAGAAGCGGCTTCGGGACATTTACGAAAACGGTCAGGTGAATTACCTGGACGTACTGCTGGGGGCGGCGGATTTCCGGGATTTTTCTTCCCGGATGTACCTGCTCCAGCGGGTGATCCGCCGGGATTTCGCCCTGATCGACCGGTTGGAAGAACAGAGGGAGGCCCTGCTGCAGCAGAAAGCGGAACTGGACGATATCCGGAAGCAGCTGGCAGCCGCCCATGCGGAAAGCCAGAAGGAAAAGGAAATCGTGGCCCAGAAAACCGTGGAACGGCAGAAGCTGTACGAACAGGCTCTGGCGGAAAAAGCCCAGCTGGATGCGGAGTATGAAGAACTCCAGCGGAACAGCCAGGAAATCACCGCTATGATCCAGCGGATGGAACAGGAAGGGCGGATGATGCCCCAGGCCGGGGGCACCGGTCAGCTGGCCTGGCCGGTGAACGGGGAGATCACTTCTCCCTTTGGCTGGCGGGTCCATCCCATCTGGGGGACACAGATTTTCCATGCCGGTCTGGATATCGGCGCCGATTACGGGGATCCGGTCCACGCAGCCGACAGCGGCACCGTGGTGTTTGCCGGCTGGATGGGAGGCTACGGCAACGCGGTGATGATCGACCACGGGGGCGGTATGGTGACCCTGTACGGCCACAATTCCTCCATTACCGTAGGAGAAGGGGAACAGGTGAGCAAGGGGCAGACCATTGCCCTGGCCGGCAGCACCGGCAATTCCACCGGACCCCACTGCCATTTCGAAGTCCGTATCCACGGGGAAGTGGTGAGCCCCCTCCAGTATCTGCCGTAAGAGTGCAGAGTGAAGAGAGGTACGAACCGCAGAGGCGGCAGGAACGGCCGCAGCCATCGTCGAAGAATTTCTTCATCCAGTGGCAAACGCCCGGCGTTTGCCTTCCAGTGACCAGCGACCAGTGACAGGGATGCTGCCGGGCAGCGTCCCACAGAGGCAAACTATGTTCAAAAAGAGATTTTCCATTCCCCAGATGCTGGGGGTATTCTTCCTGTCCCTGGGTGTTTTCAGCGGCGGGACATATTATCTGATGAAAAACTGGATCGGAGACCCGGGAGCCCTTTTCCAGATCGTCCGGACCATGCACCTGATCCAGGAACATTATGTGGGGGAAACCAATCGGAAAGCCATCTATGATGGCGCGCTCAAAGGCATGGTGGGGGTCCTGAACGACCCCTATTCCACCTACCTGGACAACCAGGATTTCCAGGCCCTCTCCACCATGACGGAAGGTCATTTTGGCGGCGTGGGCATGGTGATGGGACAGAAAAAGGACGGCCAGTTTGTGGTGGTGGCACCCATTGAGGACACTCCTGCCTACAAAGCCGGCATCAAAGCCGGAGATATCCTGCTGAAGATCGACGGGGAAGACCTGAACGGCCAGAACCTGAACCAGGTGGTGAAGAAGATCCGGGGCCGGGATGGTTCCCAGGTGACCCTGACCCTGAAACGGGGCAGTGAGGAACCCAGGGATATTGCCGTCACCCGCAGCGACATCAAGCTGAAAAGCGTGTACAGCCGCATGGAAGACGGGGGCATCGGCTATATCCGGATCACCAATTTCAACGAAGACACGGCCAGGGACTTCGGAGCCAGTCTCCAGGACCTCCGGGACAAGGGCATGAAGGCCCTGGTGCTGGATCTCCGGGACAATCCCGGGGGGCTTCTGGAAAGCGGCGTAGGGGTGGCCCGGTACCTGGTGCCCAAAGGCCCCATCGTTTCCGTCACGGACAAGGACGGGAACACCCAGACGGAATCTTCCAGCCTGGAAACGGTGGATTTCCCTCTGGCGGTGCTGGTGAACCATGGTACGGCCAGTGCGGCGGAAATCGTATCCGGAGCCATCCAGGATACCGGTTCCGGAAAACTCTTCGGGGTGAAGACCTATGGCAAGGGAGTGGTCCAGAACATCTTCCTCCTGAGCAACAAAACGGCCGTAAAGCTTACCGTAGCCCGGTATTACACTCCCAGCGGCCGGAGCATCGACAAGGTGGGCATCACCCCTGACCAGGCGGTGGAAGCCACTGACGAAGAAGGATCCAACCAGCTGCAGGCGGCGGAAGAGTACCTCCGTCAGCAGCTCCAACAGTAAGGGCAAGGAGCGTGGATTATGGAAATCATCAATAGCCTGACCAGTCAGATTGCAGTCTGGAAGAATTTTCTCACCGGTGCCGCAGGGAATCTGCCCCCTGTACCTCTCCTGAAAACAGGGGCTGAAGTCCTGCTGGGACTTCTGGTCCTGCTGCTGATCGCCTATCGGTTCCGCACCCACCAGGTGCGCCGGGAACGGAAGATCCGCTACCGGATTGCCCGGATGATCGCCCATCTGTGCGACACTTATGACAGTCTGGAAGATGTGGACTGGAAAAAACAGAAGGTGTACCGGTACCATTTTGTGAATGGTGACCTGGAAATCCAGGAACGGGATATCGAAGGGGTGGGGGACCTGATCGGCCCTCTCCATCCCAGTGATGCCCTGAAATATACGGAAGACTATCTGAAAGGGGCCATCGAAAAGGCCATGAAGACCTGCTGCCCGGTGGAATTCACCGCCCGGGAAAAAGGTGCGGACGGCACGTTCCACTGGAAATCCTTCCTGTTCCAGGGGGTAAAGAATGACAAAATCCACAGCCGCAGCTGCCTGCTGCTGAAACGGGATGTGGACGACAGCCGCAGTGCGGAAATGGAAAAAAGGGCCCAGCTGAGCCTGGACATGAACGCGGCCCGGGAAGCCGCCCAGGCCAAAAATGAATTCCTCAACCGGTTCAGCCAGGATACCCGGGAAGCCCTCCGGGACATTATGGGAAACCTGGGACTGACCCGGGACGAAATGGATCCGGACCGGCGCCGGGAATATCTGGACGAAAGCCAGCAGGAAACCCGGTACCTGATGTCCATGATCGAGGATGTAAAGGAACTGTCCGATATCGAAAACGGGAACCTGGAAATCCGCAGCGAAGAATTTAATGTGGATGAAACCCTGGAAAAACTCAACCAGCTGTTCCGGAAAGAAGCGGAAAAACGGGGGATTGCCTACAGCTGTACGGTGGAACCCCTGCTGTATCCCAACCTGATCGGGGATGAACAGCGGCTGGAACAGGTGCTGCTGAATCTGCTGACCCACGCCCTGCTGTTTACGGACCGGGGACAGAAAGTCCTCTGTGCCGTCCGGGAGCAGCTGGTGAAGAACAAAAAGGTGTCCCTGGAGTTCACCGTGCTCTGTGCTGGCATGAAGGTGCCCCAGGAAATGGTGGAAAAAGCCTTCCTGCCCTTTGAACTGACCCGTCAGGTGGGCAGCGCTAAAGTCCACGGAGGCCTGGGCCTTGTGGTGACCCAGCGTCTGGTGACCCTGCTGGGAGGCCAGATCCGGGCGGACAATGCGGAAGGCAGGGGCGTACGGTACATCATCGAACTGCCCTTTGATTTTGCCAGCAGCGTGAAATAACGAAAGGAAGAAAAATCAGGATGCTTCATATCGGATGTCATTTATCCTCCAGCAAAGGGCTTGCCGCCATGGGGAAGACGGCCCTTTCCATCGGAGCGGATACCTTTGCTTTCTTCACCCGGAATCCCCGGGGAAGCAAAGCCAGGGAAACGGATCCCAGAGACGTGGAAAAATTCCAGGCCCTGTGGGAAACCAACCGGGCCATTCCACTGGTGGCCCATGCCCCCTATACCCTGAACCCGGCTTCCACCAAAGAGGATGTGCGGACCTTTGCCCGGGAGACCATCGCCGATGATCTCCGGAAAATGGAAATGGTGCCGGGGAATTACTACAACATGCACCCGGGGAACCACCTGGGGCAGGGGTCGGAAACCGGCATCAGCCTGATTGCCCAGTGCCTGAACGCCGTGCTGGATCCGGCCCTGTCCACCACCCTGCTCCTGGAAACCATGGCGGGGAAAGGGACGGAAGTGGGCCGGACTTTTGGCGAGCTCCGGGCCATCATCGACCGGCTGGATCATCCGGAAAAAGTGGGGGTCTGCCTGGACACCTGCCATGTGTGGGATGGCGGCTATGACATCGGATCCGACCTGAACGGGGTGCTGGAGGAATTTGACCGGACCCTGGGCCTGGACCGGCTGAAGGCCATCCATCTCAACGACAGCAAAAATCCCCTGGGAGCCCACAAGGACCGGCATGAAAAGCTGGGCCAGGGCTGCATCGGGCTGGAAACCCTGAAAAACGTGGTGAACCATCCGGCGCTCCGAGACCTGCCCTTTATCCTGGAAACCCCCAATGACCTGACCGGGTACCAGGAAGAAATCGCCCTGATGCGCCAGGCCCGGGAAGAAGGGGAGAAAGCATGAAACTCTTTGCCATGCTGGAAAAAAGTCCCATGACCCTGCTGGCCCTGGCCGGAGTGTTCCTGATCCTGGCTTTCCTGCTGCGGACCCGGAAAGTGAAGCTCACCACCCATCAGGCCACCTGCTGCGGACTGCTCCTGGCCCTGACCCTGGTGCTGAGCCTTCTGCCCCTGTACCGGATGCCCTATGGAGGCACCATCACCCTGGGAGGTATGCTGCCCATCATGCTCATTGCCTTCGCCTACGGGCCGGAAGTGGGGATCATGGCCGGGTTTGTGTACGGGCTCCTGAACCTGCTGCTGAATCCCTATATCCTCCAGCCGGTCCAGGTGCTGTTCGATTATCCGTTGCCCTTCATGGCCCTGGGGCTCTGCGGATTCTTTCCCCGTCATCCCTATCTGGGCATGGCGGTGGGCGTGGCCGTCCGGTACCTGTTTCATTTCATTTCCGGGGTGGCATTTTTTGCCAGCTACGCACCGGCCGGCATGTCCCCGGCAGTGTATTCCCTGGTGGCCAACGGAACCTACCTGATCCCGGATCTGGTGATCTGCCTGGTGCTGTACCGTCTGCTGCCCATGGAACGGTTCCGGCAGATGATGTAAAATAAGGCTTGCAAAAATATTTCTCTGTGGTATAATATTCGAGTAACCAAAGTAGAGGCCACCTGCTTCTCACCTTGCGGCAATGCTCGACAGGGTCAGTGATAGAGATTTGCGACGGGTGGACTTTGGTTCGCCCGTTTTATTTTTATCGTCTGTTTAACCTATTGGAGGTGAACGTCATAGCAAAAGATGAACTGCGGATCAATGAAGCCATCCGCGCAAGAGAAGTTCGTGTCAACTCTGCGGACGGGGAACAGTTTGGTATCATGTCCCTGCACGATGCCCTGCACCTGGCCGAAGAAAAACACCTGGACCTGGTGGAAATCGCTCCCAAAGCCAAACCTCCGGTCTGCCGGATCATGGATTACGGCAAGTATCTCTATGAACAGCAGAAAAGAGAGAAAGAAGCGCGGAAGCGTCAGAGAACCATCGATGTGAAGGAAGTCAAACTCCGGATCCGCATCGAAGACCACGATTTCGAAGTCAAGACCAAGAATGCCATCCGCTTCTTACAGGGCGGTGACAAGGTAAAAGTGACCATCATGTTCCGGGGACGGGAAATGACCCATCCGGAACTGGGCGAACAATTACTGAATAGAATGGCTGACCAACTGCAGGAGATTGCCACTGTGGAAAGAAAGCCGAAACTGGAAGGACGCAACATGATCATGATCGTTGCTCCCAAAAGTTCCAAATAACAAGGAGGATGTCCAATCATGCCGAAAATGAAAACCCGCAGATCCGCTGCTAAACGCTTCAAAGCCACCGCTTCCGGTGAATTCAAACGTGGCAAAGCTTTCCGGAGCCATATCCTGGAACACAAATCTCCTACCCGTAAGAGAAACCTGCGTAAAGCTGCTCTGGTCCACAAGACTGATCACGAACGCGTGGCCAAGATGCTGCCCTACGCATAATTCCACTGCAAGCGAGATTTTTGAGATTCCAAGGAGGAAACAACAATGGCAAGAATTAAAGTCGGCGTAACTGCCCATAGACGTCATAAACACATTCTGAAGCTGGCCAAAGGCTACAGAGGTTCCAAGAGCAAGCTGTTCAAAAAAGCCAATGAAACCGTCATGAAGGCTCTGATGTATGCCCGTCGTGACAGAAGAGCCAAGAAACGTGAATTCCGTCAGCTGTGGATCGCCCGGATCAACGCTGCTACCCGGGCCAACGGCCTGAGCTACAGCCGTTTCATCTGCGGCCTGACCAAAGCCGGCGTTGTGCTGGACCGGAAAGTCCTGGCCGACATGGCTGTGAACGATGCCGCTGCTTTCGCCAAACTGGTGGAAACTGCCAAGGCTGCTCTGTAAGAGAGACAAAAGCTGTCTGCGTATCTGCGCAGGCAGCTTTTTTTGTACGGAAGCAGGGAACCACTGGTGGTGGTGGAGGAATCTGGAAATAAAAACGATTGAATACTATATGGCTCTTTCCCTATCGGCTGGAAATTCTCCCGGATCCGGATGAGGGAGGATACGTGGCCCGTTATCCGGATCTGCCCGGATGTATTACCGTTGGGTGTTCCATGGAAGAGGCTGCAAAAAATGCAGAAGATGCAGAAGATGCGAAAAAGGAATGGCTGACAGCTGCACTGGAAAGCGGAGTGGAGATTGCAGAACCAGCATCCCCAAACGGATATTCCGGGCAGTTCAAGCTGCGGATTCCCAAAAGTCTGCACCGCCGGCTGGCTGAACACTCCAAAGAAGAAGGGGGCAGCATGAATCAGTATTGTGTATACCTGTTATCTAGAAATGATGCACTGGAGAGTGCAGAGTGAAGGGTACCCGCTCTTGCACCAAACTGTAAAGTATGTTATAATGCCAACGTGCCAAAAGGGCATGATAATTTCAACCTTGGCGCTGCTGCGCGACACTCCGACGCCAGCTGCAGCCACGGGCTTTTCTATGACCAAGGAGGAAAAGAACAATGTTAACGCCTGCAAGAAAGAAAGAACTCATCGAAACCTACCGCATCAACGAACAGGACACCGGGTCCCCTGAAGTACAGATTGCCATCCTGACCGAACGGATCAGCTATCTGACCGAACACCTGAAAGCCAACAAAAAGGACCATCATTCCCGTCGCGGCCTGCTGAAAATGGTTGGTCAGCGCCGTGGCCTGCTGAACTACCTGATGAAGAAAAACATCGAACGGTACAGAAGCATCGTGGAAAGACTGGGCCTGCGGAAATAATTCCCAAAGCCAGGAAGACTGTTCTCGCAAAGAGGGCAGTCTTTTTTTGCAAAAAGGAACCCGCCGCCCAGGTTCCTTCCTGTGGCCATCTGACCATTGACCATTGACGGGGATGGGAAAATCATTTCCCATCCCCAAATTTTCTCCTTGACATTTTCTTCACTATACAGTATACTAATCAAGTCGGCAGCGCCTGAGGGTGCTGAAAGACAACGGCCCAGTAGTTCAGTTGGTTAGAATGCCGCCCTGTCACGGCGGAGATCGTCGGTTCGAGTCCGTCCTGGGTCGCCAATTTGCCTCGGTAGCTCAGTTGGTAGAGCAAAGGACTGAAAATCCTTGTGTCCGCAGTTCGATTCTGCGCTGAGGCACCATTCTTTATGCGGAAGTAGCTCAGTGGTAGAGCATCACCTTGCCAAGGTGGGGGTCGCGAGTTCGAATCTCGTTTTCCGCTCCATTTTCATATGGCGACGTAGCCAAGCGGTAAGGCAGAGGTCTGCAAAACCTTTATCCCCAGTTCGATTCTGGGCGTCGCCTCCAATTCAACTATTTCGCCGAGGTGGCGGAACTGGCAGACGCAAGGGACTTAAAATCCCTCGGAGAGTGATCTCCGTACCGGTTCGATTCCGGTCCCCGGCACCATTGAAATTCAAAGAGACTGCTGCGCAGGCAACAGTCTCTTTTTTTGTGCCGAATCCAAAGAAAGATATGGTACAATAAAAGATAACAAAAAAGAAAAAGGAGATCTGTCCCATGGAAGAACGACGAATCATCCACGTGGAGGAAAAACTTCCCGTCCTGGAAACCATTCCTCTCAGCCTCCAGCACCTGTTTGCCATGTTCGGCTCCACCGTGCTGGTGCCTTTTCTGCTGTATGTGGATCCGGCCACGGCCCTGTTCATGAACGGCATTGGCACCCTGCTGTACCTGACCATCTGCAAATGGAAGCTGCCTGCCTATCTGGGGTCCAGTTTCGCTTTCATTTCCCCTGTGCTGGCCGTATGCGCCACCCCGGGGATGACCTACGGAGACGCCCAGGGAGGCTTCATTGCTTTCGGGCTCTGTTTCATCCTGATCGGGCTCATGGTGAAGAAAATCGGCACCAACTGGATCGACGTGCTGTTTCCGCCGGCGGCCATGGGGTCCATTGTGGCCATCATCGGCCTGGAACTGGCGCCGCTGGCCCTGAACATGAGCGGTTTCATGGATCCGGTCCAGGGCATGACCAACGGACAGGCCATGACCATTTCCATGTTCACCCTGATTGTTACCATCCTGGCCACGGTCCTGGGCCGGGGCTTCATCGCCATCATCCCCATCCTGATCGGGGTGGTGTCCGGGTACGTGCTCAGCTGGTTCATGGGGGTAGTGGACTTTTCCGCCGTGGAAACGGCTGCCTGGTTCTCCTTTCCCACCTTCTATCAGCCCCGGTTCAACCTGTCCGCCATCATGATGATCCTTCCGGCGCTCTTTGTGGTGCTGGCGGAACACCTGGGCCATCTGTTCGTCACCAGCGACATTGTGGGCCGTGACCTCATCAAGGATCCCGGGCTCCACCGTTCCCTGATGGCTGACGGGCTGTCCAACGTGCTGTCCGGGCTCCTGGGATCCACGCCCAATACCACCTACGGGGAAAACATGGGGGTCATGGCCATTACCGGTGTCTACAGCACCTGGGTCATCGGCGGGGCGGCCATTTTCGCCATCCTGTTTTCCTTCATCGGGAAAATCGCTGCGGTGATCCATGGGATCCCTACTCCGGTAATGGGCGGCGTCTGCATCTTATTGTTCGGTTTTATTGCCGCTTCCGGTCTCCGGATGATGGTGGAACGGAAGGTGGACTTTACCCAGCCCAAAAACCTGATTCTCACGGCTGTGACCATGATCAGCGGTCTTTCCGGGGCAGCGGTCCACATCGGGCCCGTCCAGCTCAAAGGTATGGGGCTGGCGACGGTAGTGGCCATCCTGGCCAGCCTGGCTTTCCTGATTTTCGAAAAATTGGGGCTGTCCAACGAAAAATAATCGGAATTGGAATTGAAAGAAACGGCAAATTATAGTATACTGTTTTAAATATTACAAAGTACCAAAGGGAGGCAGAGTATGGATAATTTACAGCATGAGGTTGTCCTGGTAGTTGACTTCGGCGCACAGTACAGCCAGCTGATTGCCAGACGAGTTCGTGAATGCGGTGTGTACTGCGAAATCATTCCTTACAATTACACCCTGGACAAGATCAAAGCCAAGAATCCCAAGGCCATCATCCTGTCCGGCGGTCCCAACAGTGTTTATGCGGAAAATACCCCCAGCGTGGATGAAGGGATTTTCGAAATGGGCATCCCTGTCCTGGGCATCTGCTACGGCGACCAGTTCATGACCAAGGCTCTGGGCGGTGTGGTGGCCCATGCCGGCAGCGGGGAATACGGCAAGACCGCTGTAGTGCTGGACAATGAAACCCGTCTCTTCTCCGGTCTGGAAAAGAACAATGTGTGCTGGATGAGCCATCAGGACTATGCGGAAAAGGCCCCGGAAGGCTTTTCCGTCATTGCCACCACGGAAGAATGCCCCATTGCTGCCATGCAGAATGAGGAAAAGAAACTCTACGGCGTCCAGTTCCATCCGGAAGTGATGCACACTCCCTTTGGGAAGCAGATGTTCAGCAATTTCCTGTTCAATATCTGCAACCTGTCCGGGGATTGGACCATGTCCTCCTTTGCCCAGAACAAGATCCGGGAAATCCGGGAAAAAGTGGGGGACAAGAACGTGCTCTGCGCCATGAGCGGCGGGGTGGATTCCTCCGTGGCCGCCGTCCTGGTCCACAAGGCAGTGGGCAAGCAGCTCACCTGTGTGTTCGTGGATCACGGTCTCCTGCGGAAAGATGAGGGGGACCAGGTGGAACAGGTCTTCAAACGGGATTTCGACATGAACCTGATCCGGGTCAATGCCCAGGACCGTTTCCTCAGCAAACTGAAAGGGGTCAGCGACCCTGAAAAGAAACGGAAGATCATCGGGGAAGAATTCATCCGGGTCTTCGAAGAAGAATCCAAAAAGATCGGTCACGTGGACTTCCTGGTCCAGGGGACCATTTATCCTGACGTGGTGGAATCCGGCGGTACCGGCACTTCTGCCACCATCAAAAGCCACCACAATGTGGGCGGCCTGCCCAAAGACATGAAACTGGGCCTCATCGAACCCCTGCGGGAACTGTTCAAGGATGAAGTCCGTGCCGTAGGCGAAGAACTGGGCATCCCCTCCGAACTGGTATGGCGCCAGCCCTTCCCGGGCCCCGGTCTGGCCATCCGTGTCCTGGGTGAAGTGACCGAAGAAAAGCTCCACATCGTCCGGGAAGCCGATGCCATTTTCCGGGAAGAAATCGCCAAAGCCGGTCTGGACCGGTCCATCTGGCAGTATTTCGCCTGCCTCCCCAACATCCGCAGCGTCGGTGTCATGGGTGACTTCCGGACCTACAGCAACACCATCGCCCTCCGTGCCGTCAACAGCACCGATGGCATGACCTCCGACTGGTCCCACATTCCCTACCACGTGCTGGACATCGTGTCCCGCCGGATCGTCAACGAAGTTCCCGGGGTGAACCGTGTAGTCTACGATATCACCAGCAAGCCGCCGGCGACAATTGAATGGGAGTAATACCCATCGGATAACCCAGGCGCACGATATACGCCCATCTGCTTTGTCAGCGGGAATTTTGGCTCGCGGCATGTACGCTTTAGTACTATGCCACGACCCAAAATTCCCGCTTTCGCGCATCTGGCGGGGCGCCGGGCCTGCGCCCCCTGCGGTATTGCAATGGGTCATTGGGTTTTCATCGTCCGTGCTCTGCACTCTTCACTCTGCACTTTGCTGCATAACCACACTGTGATGCAGGTATTCCCGGGAATTTGTTGACACATACCATCTTCTAAGGCTCAGGGACAACTGTCTGAAAATATGGTAAAATGAATAGCAAACGATCAAGAAAGGCGGTGGAGGAGATGCGGTATCCTTATATGACTTTGGCCGATGAAACGGAAATCAGCCATTCCAGCATGGGAGATGATGGGACTGTCCGGGTATATATCGAAACACCTTGTGAAGGCGGGTTCCATCATGCAGAATGTATCCTGCCTGGATATCAATGGAAAGATATACAGGGCTATTCGGCGGAGAAAATACAGGAATTCGATGTTTTCCTGCATCATAATGCTCATATGATCCTGGAACTGGCGCAGACCGGAGGTTTCACCCATGCCACAGCTGTTTAGAATCGGACCCTACCTGATTTATTTCTGGTCCAATGAAAACAATCCGGTAGAACCGGTGCATGTCCATATCGCAGAAGGAAAGCCTTCCCCAAATGCCACGAAAGTGTGGATTACAGAAAGCGGGGGCTCTTCTCAGCAACAACCCATTCCAAGATTCCACAACGGACGCTGGTCATGCTTTTAAGGATTATCGAGGCCAACAGTGACTATATTTTGCAAGCTTGGAAAAAGCATTTTGAGGAACTGCATTTTTATTGCTGATGGCAAACAATATGATAAAATAACCATTTATCAAACACAGCAAAGGAGAGTGTTCTCATGATCTGGGGTATTCGATTTTTGCAAATTGATTTTGAATCAGCATAAACTGTAGGGGGCGCAGGCCCGGCGCCCCGCAAAACACATGGTCAACTGCTGATTTGGCGGGCGGCCGGGCCTGCCGCCCCTACAGGAACGATTTATATAACGGTTGCCGTTGCTCAAAGCCCGCTTTCCTGGCTTCCTTTGGCCGTTGACAGCTGACCGTTGACCAGGGGGTGAATTTTTTTCACACCCCCTACGGCATCGCAATGGGTCATTGGTGCACTTTGCACTTTGCTGCATAACTATACTGTGATGAAGGTCTTCCCGGGAATTTGTTGACACATACGTGATTCCCCTGTTCTGTGCCAACCGCCCGGATTTATGATAGAATCAGGGAGAAAATACTTTTTTCAGGGAGGACGTATCATGATCCGTTTCAACAACGACTATAACCACGGGGCCCATCCTGCCATCCTGGAAGCCCTGACCCGTACCAATGATACCCAGTTCAGCGGGTATGGCACTGATGAATGGTGTGACAAGGCAGAAAGACTGATCCTGGACCAGTGCCAATGTCCCCAGGGGAAGGTGTATTTTTTCCCGGGGGCTACCCAGGCCAATCTGGTGACCATCGCTGCTTTCTTAGGTTCCTGTGACAGTGTGATCTGCGCTTCCACCGGCCACATCAACGGCCATGAATGTGCTTCCATCGAAAATACGGGCCATAAGATCCTGGCCCTGCCCCAGCAGGACGGCAAAATCACGGCGGGACAGATTGAAAAAGAAGCCCGGGCCTATTATGAAGCCGGCGAGGCTGAATGGCTCACCCGGCCTTCCCTGGTCTACATTTCCTTTACCACCGAATATGGGACCCTCTATTCCAAAGCAGAACTCACGGCCATTTCCGAAGTATGCCGCAAGTATGGGATGGCTCTTTTTGTGGACGGAGCCCGGCTGGCTTACGGGCTGGCTTCCCCTGAAAACGACCTGACCCTGCCGGATCTGGCCCGGCTTGCCGATGCTTTTTACCTGGGGGGCACCAAATGCGGCGCTCTCTTCGGGGAAGCACTGGTTCTCACCCATCCGGAAACTGTCCGCCGGTTCAAGGCTTCTATGAAGCAGAACGGTGCCGTCCTGGCCAAAGGCTGGCTCCTGGGGCTCCAGTTCTGCACCCTGCTCCAGGATGGCCTCTATTTCAAAATGGCGGCCCGGGCCGATGCTTTTGCCCTGAAGATCCGGGATGCCTTCCGGAAAAAGGGAATCCCTGAATACGTGGTCAGCCCCACCAACCAGCAGTTCGTGCTCCTGACTCCGGAACAGGCTGCCCATCTGGAAAAGAAATACGCTTTTGAACGGGAGGGGACATTGGAAGACGGCCGTCTCCTGGTCCGCTTCTGCACCTCCTGGAGTACGAAGGAGGGGGAGGTGGAGGCGCTAGTCGCCGACATTGCTAACGCATAACCCAGGCGCACGATATGGGCCCATCTGCTTTGTCAGCGGGGATTTTCGAAAGCGGCATGTACTATTATGTACTATGCCGCATTCGAAAATCCCCGCTTTCGCGCATCTGGACCCATCTCGTGCGCCTGGCCGGAACCCGCAGGATATGCATCCACCTGCTTTGGAAGGAGGGATTTGGAAGCCGGGCATATACGGCCATGTACTATGTTACAGCCAAAATCTGCTGCTTTCGCGCATCTGGACCCATCTCGTGCGCCTGGCCGGAACCCGCAGGATATGCATCCATCTGCTTTGGAAGGAGGGATTTGGAAGCCGGGCATATACGGCCATGTACTATGTTACAGCCAACATCTGCTGCTTTCGCGTATCTGGCTACATCTCCCGCGTCTGGAGAGAGTCGGAGCTATCTGCTTCACGGGATCAAAATTTAATTCAGTATTTACTAAATCAAAGACCATCGATTATAATTAAGTAAATACTAAATCAAAGGGGTGGAACGATGGAACTTGACCGTATATTGAAAGCACTGGGAGAACCCATGCGGCTGAAGATCTATCAGGCACTTTTGGAAAGAAAGCACTGCGTCCGGTCTCTTTCCAAAAAGTTCGGGATCTCGGAATCGGCCATTTCCCAGCATCTGAAGATCATGAGGGAAGCAGGTTTGGTTTATGGAGAAAAGTACGGCTATCATATGCACTATCTGCCGGACCAGGGAGCCATCGACTTCCTGGCGGAGCAGGTGGAACAGATGCGGAGGGCTTCTCTGCAGGTGGATCGCGAGCAAAAAGCCTGCCAATGTGAATATCGGGGGAGAAAAGTATGAAACGGGATCAGCTCAGGGATTTGTTTTTGACTTTTGCCCAAATCGGACTGTTTACCTTTGGGGGCGGGTATGCCATGATTTCCATGATCGAGCACAGCTGTGTGGAAGAAAAGCACTGGATCACACATGATGAACTGATGGATATCACCGTGATTGCAGAATCCACGCCCGGACCCATCGCCATCAACTGTGCCACCTTTACCGGATATAAGCAGGCCGGAATGGCGGGAGCTCTGGCGGCTACCTTTGGGATTGTCGTCCCTCCTTTTCTGGTCATTCTGGCGGTTTCACTGTTCCTGTATGATTTCTTTACGTGGAAACTGCTGGCTGCCGCATTCCAGGGAATCAAGATCGCTGTAGGGCTTTTGATCTTGGAGGCAGCCATGATGATGCTGAGAAAAGGCTCCAGGACCAGGCTGTCACGGGGCATCCTCCTGGGTTCCTGCTTGGCCATGCTCTGCAGCGATATTTTTCGCCTGCCGATTTCTTCCATCCGGCTGATGCTCCTGGCAGCAGGGGTCAGTCTGGTATCTTCCAGGCTCCAGGCGCTATCCCATCAAGAAAGCGGTGGAAGAAAATGATCTATCTGGATTTATTTGCAGGATTTTTGAAAGTCGGATGTTTTGCCTTCGGAGGTGCTTACGGTGCGATTCCTCTGATCCGGGATGTGGTCATGTCCTACGGCTGGCTGAATGACGACATGCTGACCTATATGATTGCCGTCAGTGAAAGTACACCGGGACCGATCATGGTCAATCTGGCGACTTATGTGGGGAGCAGCCAGGGGGGCTTCCTGGGAGCCCTCATCGCCACGTTCGCCGTTGTCCTGCCTTCGTTCCTGATCATCCTCCTGGTCACGGCGCTGCTCCATCACCTGCTGGACAACCGGTATATCCAGAGTCTTCTCCGAGGGATGAAACCCTGCGTAACGGGTATTGTGCTGGCGACCGGCCTCTATATGACTTTCCAGCATTGCCTCGGTCAAGAGAAGCAGCCCCAACAGGTGTTCCAGGCACTTTTCGTGATCTTTGGCCTGGTTTTGGGAAAAATGGGTTACCAACGGGTCACGAAAAAGAAACTTTCTCCCATTGGGCTGATCCTGGCTTCCGCTGTCTTGGGCATCATCGTCTATGGAGGGTAGAAAGGAGAACAAGACGCGGCTGGAACCAGGCAACTCCCTTCCAGCCACTCACACAGCCGACTGATCCATTGTCTTTCCCCTCCACTTTCCCCGCCTGTATTCCCAGCCGGAAAGGAGAAAATTGGCCAGCCAGCCCAGGGGGACGGCATACCAGACAAAGGCGATGCCGAAACGGGGAGCCAGGGCCATGGCCAGGCTGACCCGGAGACCCAGGTTCACCAGGTTGGCGATGGTGAACATCTGCATATCGCCGGCACCCCGGAGCACTCCGTCCACGGACATCTTCAAACCGATGAAACAGAAGAAAAAGCCCATGAAGCGGAAGAAGTTTTCCGCCGTCTGGAAAGCGGCAGGAGATCCTTCGCTGCCCAGGAAAAAGAGGGAAAGGGAATGGCTCCCCAGTTCCAGAAGGAGACAGTTCAGCAGGGCGAAGGCAAATACCAGGCGGAAAGCGGCTTTCAGACCGGCAGGAATCCGCTCCGGACGGCATGCCCCCAGGTTCTGGGCCGTATAGGGACTCATGGCATTGCCAATGGCAGACATGGGGACCACGCACAGCCCTTCCACCCGCATAGCGGCGGAAAAACCGGCCAGGGCTTCAGAACCGAACCCGTTGACCACCGATTGGACCAGCATCATGCCGATGGAGACCGTGGACTGCTGAAGGATGGAAGGCAGGGCGATCCGGGCCATGGGCAGCAGTTCTTCGGAAGCGAAGAAACGGGGCTTTTCGGAAGGCATGCGCCGGAGGACCCAGGCAAGGACCCCGCAGGACAGGAGAGCGGCGATCCCCTGGGCGATGAGAGTGGCCCAGGCTACGCCGGCAACTCCCAGCCCGTACCGGGTGACCAAAATCCAATCCAGCCCCACATTGAAGAGGGAGGAAAAAATCAGGAAAAACAGGGGAATCCGGGATTTTCCCAGGGCGTTGAACATGGCGGACAGTACGGAATACATGAACAGGAAGGGCAGTCCCAGGAAATATACCCGGAGATACACATCCGCCAGGCCCAGCACATCCGGCGGGGTATCCAGAAGCTTCATGATGTCCAGGCTGAATTCCCACCCGATGCCTCCCAGCACCAGGCTCAGGAACAGGAAAGTCAGGAGGGCCGTATAGAGGGCCTCTTTCATCTTCTGGAACTGGCCGGCGCCAAAATACCGGCTGACCTTTACGGAGGCCCCGATGCCGCCTCCGATGGCAATCCAGATGAAGATATTAGTGAATGCGTAAGAGGCGCCCACCGCTGCCAGGGCCTGTTCCCCCACATACCGGCCCACAATGGCGGAGTCGGCCATGGTATAGGTCTGCTGGAAGAAGTTCCCGATGATCATGGGGAGAGCAAAATAGAGCAGGGCCTTCAGGGGATTCTCCGTGATCAGATAGTCGTTTTTCATGGCATCAATCCTCCGCCAGTTTCAGAAACAGGGCAGCCGGGGTGGGGAGGATCCGGTCATTGAAATCATAGGCCGGATGATGGGGCGCCGGCCAGTTTTCTCCATTTCCCACATAAAACAAGGCACCGGGACAGACTTTCAGATACCAGCCGAAGTCTTCCGAAGGCCGCCAGGGTTTTTCCATGGGGACCAGGGTAAGGCCCAGGTCCCTGGCGGCCCGGCGCACCTTTTCCGCACATTCTTTGTGGTTCACTGTGGCCGGGAACGGGTCTGCCTCAGTGACGGTCCGGCGCAGGCCATATTCCGCTGCCAATTGGTCTGCCTTCCGGCGCAGCCACTGTTCCAGCTCTGCCAGGTCCTTTTCCTCGTCTGCCCGCAGGGTAAAGGATATCTCTCCTTCACCGGGAGAAATGCCAAAATCCTTCCCGCCCACGTTCAGCCCCACCAGGGTGAGCAGCAGGGTCTTTAAGGGATCGGTGGTGACTTTTCTCACCAGGTCCTGGGCGAACAGAGTCAGCTTCGCCAGGGCCGGGGCGGGGTTATTTCCTTCTTCCGGAGTACCGGCGTGGGCCCGTTTGCCTGTGAACCGAAAGGTCAGACCTTTGGAAGCGCACTGGGTCAGGCCATCCCGGACCATGACCGCATTTTCCGGATATCCGCTCAGGTTGTGGAAGGCATAGACTTCCCCCATGCCTACGGTTTGGATGAAATCCGCGCAGGGTTTGCCTCCTCTTCCCGTTTCTTCCGCCGACTGGAAAAGCAGATACACCGGCCGGCGGATTTCCGCATCTTTTTCCAGAAGCAGGGCCAGCGCCGCCAGAGCGGAGGAGTGTCCGTCGTGGCCGCATTTGTGGGCCACACAGGCTTTTGTAGAACCATAGGGCAGGTCCCGGGCCTCGGGCAGGGGCAGAGCATCCATGTCCGCCCGGAACCCGATGGCGGGTTTCCCGTTCCGCTTTTTCGGTTCATACAGGGCATAGAACCAGCTGCCCCGGTCCACCAGCTGCAAATGGGTATGATGGCTGATGAAATCCATCAGCCGTTTTTTTGTTTCCTGCTCCTCACCGGACAGTTCCGGATGGGCATGGAGGGTGTGGCGAAGCTCCAGTATGGCTTCCCAGTCGGACTGGGAGAAAAGAGTCGTATCCATAGGTCATATTGCTCCTTTTTATTTCGTTTCCCTCCTATCTTACTACAAATCGTCGAAAATATGGTAAACTGATAGGGATATTGGAAAAGGGCGGTGATTCCATGCGGAAGGAACTTCCGTATTTTCGTGTAGAAGGGGCCTTTGGTGGCAGCCAGGACTGGTTCACCCAGGATTGCTGGATGAAACGGGGCGGCTGTGCGGCCATTACGGCCACCGACTGCAGTCTGTACTTTTCGTTATACAAAGGAAGAAAGGCAGCCTGTCCCCAGGCGCAGCCGGAGCTCACCAAAAAAGAATATATATCCCTTAACCCAGACGCGGGATATGCACCCATCTACTTTGTCAGAGAGAATTTTGGAACGCGGCATGTACTATCTGATTTATTTCTGGTCCAATGAAAACAATCCGGTAGAACCGGTGCATGTCCATATCGTAGAAGAAAAGCCTTCCCCAAAAACACAACAAAGGGGAGTGTTCTTATGATGCGGGGTATTCGATTCTTACTTTCCTTGCTGCTGGGCAAGGAAAGCCCTGCAGCTGGTATAGCCATTCTGTATGATGGATCTTAGATAAAAAGCATTGGTCAAATCCTGTTTTTTTCGATATAGTAAGCTGTGCAAAATACAACTCTGAAGGAGACGATGCGCAATGGATAAACCATTTATTTTCTGTCATATGGAAATTTCACCGGATGGGAAAATCATGGGTAAGTATCTGTGGCTGCCCTCCACCAGTGAGAATCCGGACAGCTTCAGCACCCTCGTGAATGGACCGGATGCCCAATACCACTATCAGGCCATGCTTAACGGACGTACGACTATCGACGATAATTTCACTTTTTATGCCAAACCGGAACTGGATGAAAATGCGCCTCAGGTCCCGGCCGGCGACTACCTGGCGGAAGGCGTTTCTCTGGGCCAGTTCCTGCTGGCGGTGGATGGACACGGCAAACTGGCCTGGCAGGAAAACTTCAATGAATACGACGGCGTCAAGAGCCATATCGTGGAAATCCTCACGGAAGCAGCTTCCAACAGCTACAAGGCGTTCCTGCGTAAAAAGGGCATCAGCTATCTGATTTGCGGTAAGGACAGCGTAGACCTGCCGCTGCTCTGCGCCAAGATCAAGAATGTCCTGCATGTGGATTCCGTGATGCTTGGGGGCGGTGCCGTCCTCAACTGGAGCATGGTGCAGGCCGGGCTGGTGGACGAACTGAGCCTGGTCATGGCACCCGCTGCGGATGGCAGCACGGAAACCCAGACCCTTTTTATGGCCAAACCAGGCATCACCACCGACCAACCGGTCCTGTTCAAACCGCTGGAAGTGAAAATCATGCCGGATGATGCCATCTGGATCCGTTATCAGGTGGGTAAAAAGGTGGACTTTGATTTCGAAAGCGATCCGGAATTCAAAGAAACCATGGAGATGATCCGCTCTCATAGATAGAGACCAGTGCATGATTTGAGGATTTTACTTTTCAGTTGTTCCACCGACGGATGAATCCTCACCATTTTTTTCGCGTATCTGGGCACATCTCCCGCGTCTGGAAGGAGTCGGGGGATAGGATGCCCGTTTTTTATTTTGTGTCCCCCTGAAAGGGGGAAAGGACCCGCTTGCGGGTAGAGGGTTTAACACCCAGACGTTAGGATCCATCACCTGTCCCTGATTTTATGCTACAATTCCCTTATCAGACATATATGGGGGGAACCATAATGGATACTGTTCAATCACCTGCTGTTGCACCGGGTGGCCGGCGGCTCTTACAAAATCAATACTATCTGTATCTCACGGAATTCTTTGCGGGGATGGCGGTGATGGCTGTGGAAATTGGAGCCCAGCGCCTGATTTCCCCGTATTTTTCCTCGTCCCAGGTGGTCTGGACCATCATCATCGGTATGATCATGATCGCCATGGCGGGAGGCAATGTGTATGGCGGCAAAACAGCGGACAAAGATCCCAACCCGGACAAACTGTACGGGCGGATCCTGTTTTCATCCATCTGGCTGGCCCTGATCCCCTTCCTGGGGAAGTACATCATTGTGGGCATTTCGGCGGTGGTGATTTTTTCCGTAAATGCCAACTACCTGATCATTGCGGCCATTGCCACCTGTCTGCTGCTCTTTGTGTTCCCCCTGTTCCTGCTGGGAACGGTGACGCCCTCCCTGGCCAAATACACCATGGATTCCCTTTCCGACAACGGGAAAATCGTGGGGACCCTGGGGGCCATGAACACTATCGGCAGCATCCTTGGGACATTCCTGCCCACCTTTGTGACCATCCCGGCCATAGGGACGAATCTCACGTTCCTGATTTTCTCCGGCATCCTGCTGGTGCTGTCCGCGGTGTACTTCCTCAGCAGCGGAAAGAGGCTGCGTAAAGTCGGGGCTGCTGCCATCCTCTTTGTGGCCGCCTGCCTGTTGGGGTACAAAACGGATTTCGCCTTCTGGAAATCCCGGGAGGGGCTTTTGTACGAGGGAGAGTCGGTGTACAATTACCTGCGGGTCCAGGACAGCCCGAAGCGGACGGTCCTTTCCACCAATGTGTTGTTCGGGGTCCAATCGGTGCTGGAAAAAAGTGATGGCCTGACAGGCATGTACTACGACTATGCCCTGACGGCTCCGTTCCTGACCAAAAGTGGTACGCAAAAAGCCCAGGATGTGCTGATCCTGGGCATGGGGTCGGGTACATATGCCCGGCAGTTGCTGCGGTACCTGCCGGGCACGAAGGTGGCCGGGGTGGAAATCGACCGGAAAATCACGGACCTGGCCCACCAGTATTTTCAGCTGCCGGCACAGGTGCCGGTGACGGAGTATGACGGCCGGGCCTACCTCAACGAGGACCCGCAGAAATATGATGTGATCATGGTGGATGCCTACCAGGACATCACCATCCCGTTCCAGATGTCCTCGGTGGAATTCTTTCAGAGCGTGCGGCAGCACCTGAAACCCGGCGGCGTCATGGTGGTGAACCTGAACATGCACGGCACGGAGCAGGGGGGCATCGCTGACTGGCTGGCAGACACGGTGGCCGGCGTGTTCCCGGAGGTCATGACCATCGACGTACCGGGGAACACCAACCGGGAGTTGTTTGCCGGGGAACGGGGGCTAAAGGCCAGCCTGGCTCAGAACAGCCAAACCGTCCGGGATCCCCAGCTGAAGGACCTGCTGGCGACCATCGGGAATCGGGCCGTCCTGTATCATTCCGGCGGCCGGAAGTTCACCGATGACAAGGCGCCGGTGGAGCTGCTGGGGATGCAGGAGCTGGACGGGCTGATCAGGCAGGAGGCGGAAAGATATAAGGAAATTTACCGGAAAGAGGGAATTGAGGGAGTACTCCAGGACCTGTAAAATAACCCAGACGCGGGATATGCACCCATCTACTTTGTCAGCAGCAGATTTTGACTGTGGCATGTACGTCCATGTACTATGCCCCAGCCAAAATCTGCTGCTTTCGCGTATCTGGGTACATCTCCCGCGCCTGGAAGAGAACTGGGCCCATCTACTTTGTCAGCGGGGAATTTGGTCCGCGGCATGTACGTCCATGTACTATGCCCCAGCCAAAATCTGCTGCTTTCGCACATCTGGACCCATCTCGTGCGCCTGGAAGAAGCCGGAGGAGAAGAAAGACGTCAGACACGGCCGGAGGCCTGCAGATGTCAGAAGTCAGCTTGTTGGCGATGAGCAGATCGGTACTGCATCCAAAGCGAACAAAGCTGAAGTCTGACGGCTGAGAGGCCTGAGAGGGCCAGTCTTGTTTTACGTAACTGGATTTTTTATGCTATGATAAATGAAACAGCTTTTCTACAAGGAGGCTTGCTGCATGAGCGAAAAGCATTTCCCCTCCGTTCCTGGACACATCGAGGTCCGAGGCGCCAGGGTCCATAACCTGAAAAATATCGATGTAGACATCCCCCTTCACAAAATCGTGGGGATCGCAGGGGTATCCGGGTCCGGGAAATCCTCCTTGGCCTTGGGGGTCCTGTATGCGGAAGGATCAAGACGGTATCTGGAATACCTTTCCACCTACACCCGGCGCAGGATGACCCAGGCGGCCAAAGCGGCGGTGGATCAGGTGCTGTATATCCCAGCGGCTCTGGCTCTCCACCAACGGCCCGGGGTCCCAGGGATCCGCAGTACCTTCGGCACTGGAACGGAATTGCTCAACAGTCTCCGGCTGATGTTTTCCCGGCTCTCCAGCCATTGCTGTCCCAACGGCCACTATCTGCCGCCTACCCTGAAAGTAGCGGCGGAACAGCCTATTTTCTGTCCGGAATGCGGGGCCCGGGTGGAACCTCCGGGAGCGGAAGACCTGGCTTTCAACAGCCGGGGTGCCTGCCCCCGGTGCGGAGGCACGGGCATTGTACGGACTGTGGACGAATCCACTTTGGTTCCCGATGAGAGCAAGACCATAGAACAGGGGGCTGTGGCTCCTTGGAGTTCCCTGATGTTCACTGTCATGATCAAGGTGTGCCAGGCCATGGGGGTACGGACGGATGTACCTTTCCGGGATTTGACCCCGGAAGAGAAGGCTATAGTGTTCCATGGCCCGGCGGAAAAGAAACACATCCTTGTCCAGTCCAACAAGGGCCATGATTTGGTGGAGCTGAATTTCACCTATTTCAATGCGGTGCGCACGGTGGAAAATGCTCTGTCCAAGGTGAAGGACGAAAAGGGCATGAAACGAGTAGAAAAGTTCCTGAAACAGGAAGTGTGCCCGGACTGCAGTGGTACCCGGCTCAGCGAAGCGGCTCGGGCTCCCCGGCTCCAGGGCATTAGTCTGGCGGATGCCTGCCGGATGACTTTGGGGGACCTTGTGGTGTGGGTGGACGGGGTGCCGGCGTCCCTACCGGAAGAAATGCGTCCCATGGCCCAAAGCATCTGCGAATCCTTCCAGACTTCTGCCCGCCGTCTCCTGGATCTGGGCCTGGACTACCTGACCCTAGACCGGGCAGCCTCCACCCTTTCCACCGGGGAACGGCAGCGGATGCAGCTGGCACGGGCGGTGCGGAACCGGACCACCGGAGTGCTTTATGTATTGGATGAACCTTCCATCGGCCTTCATCCTGCCAATCTGGAGGGGCTCGCCGGGGTCATGGACGACCTGCTGGCGGACGGCAACTCTGTTGTCTTGGTGGACCACGATGTCCAGCTGCTGGCGCACAGCGACTGGCTGGTGGAGATGGGACCGGGAGCCGGGGCGGACGGGGGTCAGGTCATTGCCCAGGGAACGGTGGAGGCGGTAGCGGCCGATCCCCACTCCCGGATCGGACCTTTTCTCTCTGGGAAGGCCGAGATTGTCCGGACAAAAAAATCCCAGCCGCTTTTTGCCGAGGGACGGATCCATCTGGCCACCGGTCCCATCCATACGGTGCAGCCCCTGGCGGTGGATTTCCCCAAAGGCCGACTGACGGCGGTCACAGGTGTTTCCGGCTCTGGCAAGACCACCCTGGTGCTGGAAAGCCTGGTTCCAGCCCTGAAAGCTGAGCTGGAAGGGAATCCCTTGCCGGACCATGTGAAAACCGTGGAAGCCCAGGGCATCCGACAGGTGAAGCTCATCGATGCCACTCCCATCGGTATCAACATCCGCTCCACCGTGGCCACCTATGCGGGCATCCATGATGAACTGCGGAAGGTCTATGCCCGGACGGTGGAAGCCCAAGAACGGGGTTGGAAGGCCGGAGATTTTTCCTACAATACCGGACAGCTACGCTGTCCCACCTGTGACGGCACCGGGGTCATCAGTCTAGATGTCCAGTTCCTGCCGGACGTGGATATCCCTTGCCCGGACTGCAAAGGATCACGGTATGCCAAGGCCGTGGCAGAAATCCGCCGGCAGCCGAAAAAGGGCGGCCAGCCCTGTTCCCTGACGGAACTGATGAACTGCAGCGTTTCGGAAGCCCTGGAGGCCTGCCGGGACCTGCCTCTGGTATCCAAACGGCTACAAGCTCTCCAGGACCTGGGATTGGGCTACCTGACCCTGGGAGAAGACACTCCCGGACTTTCCGGCGGAGAGGCCCAGCGTCTGAAGCTGGCCAGTGAATTGGGAAAAAGCCAGGGAGATTCTGTCTTTGTCTTTGATGAACCCACCATCGGTCTCCATCCCTTGGACGTCCAGACCCTGCTCCAGGTTTTCCAGCGTCTCCTGGATAAGGGAGCTACGGTCATCGTCATCGAACACGACCTGGACCTGATCCGCAGTGCCGACTACATCATCGACATGGGGCCGGGCGGCGGCTGCCGGGGCGGACGGATCGTGGCCAGCGGGACGCCTGAACAGGTGGAGAGGTGTAAGGAGAGCCGGACTGGATACTATTTGGGGGATGACAAATAACCCGGATGCGGGGAAATTAGAAAGACGTCAGCTCGTTGTCATACCAACGGAAATATTCCCACTGCTCCGCTATACTTAAACCATCAAACAAATGCGGGAGGAATGCTCCATGATTACTGTAAAAAATACGTTGGCGGAAGTGGTACGGGATTATCCCCAAACGATTCCCTTTTTCAATGAACTGCACCTGGATTACTGCTGCGGCGGCGGGATCCCTCTGGAAGAAGCCGTGAAGGGCACCGACCTCGATGCCAATAAAATTGCGGCCGACCTGAATGACTATATTGCGGAACACAATGCCAAACCGGGCAGCCAGAACGATTCTCTGGAACATTTCAAGAGCCTGTCCATCCCTGACATGCTCTCCGACCTGGAAGCCACCCACCATGTGGTGGAACGGAAACTGTGGGCCGAAATCGACACGGACCTGAACAAGATCCTCCTGGTCCATTATGCCCATCATGGTGTGATGCTGACGAAACTGCATCATCTGTTCGGTCTGCTGCGCACCGACCTGGAAGAACACTTCGCCCGGGAAGAAAAACTGGTGTTCCCGCTGATGCGCACCTATCCCCGTCCCAACCTGGAAATCCTCACCCTGGTCCAGAACCTGGAAGCCGATCATTCCGCTGCCGGGGACATCATCAAGGAAATCGAAGCCCTCACCGATCATTTCACCGTGCCGGCTGATGCCTGTGCCACCTTCAAACGGACCTATCAGCTGCTGGAAGAATTCGTCAATGATGTGTTCGTCCACATTTTCAAGGAAAATTCCATCGTATTCCCGGAATACGCGGAAAAAGCCCCCAGCCAGGAATCCCTGGACCGTCAGGTGGAAGTGTCTCTGGAAAACGAAGCCGGCCGGAACAGCAATTCCTGTGGGTATTGTGAAAGCGCTGAAGGGGAAGAGGAAAAGAGCCCCGTTCTCTATGAATGCGGCAATTGCGGTGCCCTCTACTGCAATGACTGCGGCGAAACCGGTTGCCCCAGCTGCGGCGCTTCTTTCAGTCACGCCCATCCCATCGAATATTCCGGAAGCAGCTGGAATCCGAATCAGGACTAAGGGCCAGGGCTGAAAAGGCTGACGCATAACCCAGGCGCGGGATATGCACCCATCTACTTTGTCAGCAGCAGATTTTGACTGTGGCATGTACGTCCATGTACTATGCCCCAGCAACAATCTGCTGCTTTCGCGTATCTGGGTACATCTCCCGCTCCTGGAAGGAGAGACGGGGCCCATTTTCCGCTTTCGTGCATCTGGACCCTTCTCGTGCGCCTGGAAGAAGTCGATAGAGATCAATTTTTGCCAATTGATTTTGCAACAGCATAAACCGTAGGGAGCGCAGGCCCGGCGCCCCGCAAAACACATGGGCAACTGCTGATTTGGCGGGCGCCCGGGCCTGGCGCCCCTACGGGAACGATTTATATAACGGTTGCCGTTGTTCAAAGTCAGCTTTGCTGGCTTCCTTTTCTTACAGCTGTCCGCAGCGGCGTCTTATACTGGAAAATTTACAGCATCATATGGATTTTTATAAAAAAACGCCGTATACTATACTGTGAATTAACTGTAACAAAACTTCCCTTGGGGTGATCGCATGGATATGGAAATGACAAACTTGTTCCACAACATCGTTGAGGAAGCACCGTTTGGAATCTATGTACTGGATACGGAACGGAAAATTGTTTACTGGAGCCGGGGGGCGGAACGCATTACCGGCTACAGCCGGGAAGAAATGGCAGGCTGCCACTGTTTTGACGGGGGGCTGGACCATATCGATCAGGAAGGCACCCACCTGTGCCATGATTTCTGTCCCATGATGGCCACCATTTTCGATGGCAGATCCCGGGAACAGCCAGTATTCCTGAAAAACAAAGCAGGCCGGCGGATTCCGGTCCTGGTCCATACGGAACCCCTTTTCAAAGGGGAAAAGACCCTGGGAGCCATTGAATATTTCCGGTTGCTTCCGGAAGCTGAATATCCTGTACCCGAAGAACGGTGATCTCCATGACGGAAAAAGGTACCTTGTCCGTACTGCTCCGGGATCTGACGGAGCATCTCCCCGGCGGGCTCCTGATCTATCGGGACAATCCCGGCGAAGAAATCCTCTATGCCAATACCCGGCTCTGCACCATGTTTGGCTGTTCCTCTCTGGAGGAGTTCCTGGAACTTTCGGGAGGATCCTTTGCCACCCTGGTCTATCCGGAGGACCGGAACCGGGTGGAACGGGAAATCCGGGAGCAGATATTGGAAAACAAGAGCAAAACAGATTTTGTCAATTACCGGATCTGCAAAAATGACGGCTCCATCCGGCGTGTGGAGGAATTTGGCCACCGGGTGTATGTGGATGGGGTGGGCCCGGTTTTCTATGTCTATTTTCTGGATTATGACAACAAATACAGAGCCTACGACATCGATTCCCTGACCGGTCTGCCCGGCAAGAACCGGTTCATTCAGCATGCTGCCACGGTTCTGGCCCTGACGGCCCTGGATGCAAGGGCGCCGCAGATGGCCTTTGTCTATGCCAACATCCACAATTTCAACCGGTACAATCTCCGGAACGGCAGTGAAAAGGGCAATCAGTTCCTGATCAAAATGGCCGGTGTGCTGCAGAAGAACTTTCCCAACCGGTTGATTTCCCGGTTCACCGATGACCATTTCATGGTGCTGACCACCCTGTCTTCCCTGGAAAAGAGACTGCCGGTGATCAGCCGGGAAATCCATGAACTGTATGACTCCAGCCATCTGGAAGTGAAGTTCGGCATCTATCCGGTGGAAGATGCCTATATGCCGGTGGAAAGCGCCTGCGGCATGGCCCAGCTGGCCTGCGACCGGATCCGGGATATCCCGGACCGGCACATCTCCTTCTACACCAAGGCCATGGGAGAAGCCCGCCGGCTGCGCAGCTATGTGATCGACCATTTCCAGAAAGCCATGGACAACCGGTGGATCCAGGTGTATTTCCAGCCGGTGATCCGCAGCATTTCCGGCACCATGGCCAGTGTGGAAGCACTGGCCCGCTGGGTGGACCCGAAAAAGGGCACAATTTCCCCCGGGATTTTCATTCCTTATCTGGAAGAAAGCCGGCAGATCCGGAAACTGGATCTGTACGTGCTGGAAGAAATCTGCCGGATGTACCAGGGCCAGAAGGAAATGGGAAAAACGGTGATTCCCACTTCCTTTAACCTGTCCCGGCTGGACTTTTTCCAGGGTTCCATTTTCGAGGATGTGGAAACCATCCGGGAGCGGTACCAGATGCCACGGAACATGCTGTATGTGGAAATCACGGAAAGCGCCTTCGTCACTGAAGGGGACGTGCTTCGGCAGGAAATCGACCGTTTCCGGGAAGCCGGCTATGAAGTGTGGATGGACGATTTCGGCAGCGGCTATTCGTCCCTGAATACCCTGAAAGATTACACCTTTGACGAGATCAAGATCGACATGGCCTTTTTGTCCCAGTTTACGGAAAAATCTCAGGACATCATCCGGGCCATTGTCCGGATGGCCAAGGAAATCGGCATCCATACCCTGGTGGAAGGGGTGGAAACCCGGGAACAGGTAGAGTTTGCCCGGTCCATTGGCTGTGAGCTGCTCCAGGGCTATTATTTCGGCAAGCCCATGGCTCTTCCGGAACTGAAACATGTCCGTCGGAAAAAGCAGTGGGAAGTGGAAACACCCCAGCTGCGCCAGTATTACGGGAGCCTGGGAGACATCGATTTCCTGACGGACAAGTCCATGGCCATTGTGGAATTCAGCCGGAAGCACTACCATTATCTCTTTGCCAATGAGGAATTCCGGGAAACGCTCCGGTCCGTAGGCCGGAACAGCCTGGAGGAAGCGGAAAGCATCATTACCGGCAGATCCGGTCCCATCGGCCGGAACCTGTGGAACTTCATGGAAGATATCCTGCACACCCGGACCGGGAAGACACTCACCTATACGGAAAACGGCCAGTACATGAAACTGGATGCCCGGCACCTGGCTTCCAATGGGGAAAATCATCTGTTCCTCTGCCACCTGACTAACATTTCCATCAATACGGAGGAAGAGGATATCGGGAATCTGGATTGGGCCACCCGGAACATCCTGTACCTGTACCAGAACATCTCCCTGGTGGATGAGGAAAAGGATGAAGCGGTTCCTTTTCTGATGAATTCTCCGTACCGGCAGTACTTTTTTGAAAAACGGAAGGGACTCCAGGCGATGATCCAGGAATATGCCCGGCATCTGATCTATCCGGAGGACCGGGAACGGTTCCTGGAATTCAATGACCGGTCGACCCTCCAGGACCGGATCCGGAAGAATCCGGCGGGGACTGTTTCCGGCTTTTTCCGGACCCTGGGCAATGATGGGAAATACCATTGGGATGTCCATTCCATCTTTCCCGTGAGTCGGGAAGGAAAGAAGTATATGCTGTATACCACCCGTCATTCTCCCATGGAGGATGAGCTGGAGAAACAGGCCGCCTGGAGATATTACCCGGGCGCCAAAAAGGAAGACTGTTGAGGGGACTGCTCAGCCAGCGGTTCCCTTTTTCTTTCCGCAATGATGTAATATAAATATTGATAATAAAAGAAGCCTTTGGTACAATGAGAGCAATAAGAGAAAGGAACGGGATTCGTTATGCAGGTATCGACCAAATTCACCATTGCCATCCATATCCTGGCAGCGGCTTCTTATTTTGGAAAAGACCACAAGGTGACCAGTGAATTTCTGGCGGGCAGCATCGGCTGCAATCCGGTGATTGTCCGGAATCTGATGATGGACCTGAAGAAAGCCGGTCTGATTTCCGTACGCCGGGGACCCGGAGGGGTGGAAGTGACCCGTCCTCTGGACCAGATTACTTTCCGGGATGTGTATGATGCGGTGGAAACCCGCAAAGACCGGCTGTTCAACTTTCACGAGAATCCCAATCCTCTGTGCCCGGTGGGGCGGAACATCCACCAGGCTCTGGATGGAAAGCTCCTGGATATCCAGAAGCAGTTCCAGGAGGATCTTCGGGGCCATACCCTGGCGGAAGTGGTGGGGGATCTCCAGAAAGCCATCGGCAGCCAATAATTCCAAAAGAAAATTTAAAAAATCCCTTGCATCTTTTAGGAAACCCTGCTATAATAACATTCGTTCGGTAAACACGCCCGTAGCTCAGTGGATAGAGCAACGGCCTCCGGAGCCGTGTGCGGTGGTTCGATTCCACTCGGGCGTACCATTCAAAACTTACCTCATAGTTCGCGTCAGCGGGGTATGAGGTTTTTTGTTGCCCGGGCTTTTTTTCAGAAAGCCGCAAAGAGAAAAAAGTGGTATAATGAACAAGTTGTCAATCCATGGAAAGGTTTCCTTCTCCATGAGAGAGAAAAGAGGTTATGCCGTGGTTAGTATCACTGATCGTGTGCGTTTTTCAGAAACCGATTTGATGGCGGTGGTCCATCATACCAATTACCTGCGCTGGTTCGAAATGGGCCGGGTGGCGTATTTCCGACAGGCGGGCATCGACCTGAACCAGCTTCAGGAAGCTGGCTACATGGTCCCCATCGTGGAAGTCCAATGCAAGTACCGGCAGTCTGCCCGGTTCGACGATGTGTATGAAATCCAGACCACCCTCAAGGCCTGCAGCCGGGCCATGATCCAGTTCAGCTATCGGATCCTCCGGAAGGAAGACGGAGTTCTGCTGGCCGAAGGCACATCCAAGAATGCCTTTGTGAACCTGGAGGGGAAGGTGGAACGGCTGACACCTGTTTATTATGAAAAACTGCAGCAGCTGGCTGCACAAGAAAGGGAGATCCAACCATGATCAATGTGATTTTGCTGATTCTGGGACTGTGCGTACTGGGCCTTCTGGTAATGATCGTCTACGCCGCTCTGAAACCCACCGATGATACCCGGGTGGTAATGGAGGAAAAGACGCCCCTGAAACTGGAAAGCCTGGACCACGACAAGGCGGTGCTGTCCTTTGAAGTGCCTCTGCGGAACAAAAGCGGCGAAAGCGCTGCCATCACCGACTGCTTCGTCCGGCCCTACCTGCCCCAGGAACAGTTCCCGGATGCCTGGTGCGAAGGCACTGTGGAAAAAAGCGACCGGCGCCGGGACGACCATTATTTTGAAGCCCTGGTGCTGAAGGAATGGTCTGAATGGAAGCTCATCGTTACCCTCACCCTCCACGCCCGGAACGGCCGGGACATGCGGGAAATCCTGAAACGGATGGTGGATATGGATGCAGCCGTTTTCGTCTGCGGCGTGGGCCGGAAAGCCCATTATGTACGGAAATTCTTCTTCACGGTATTTGCCGATGAACTGAAAAAAATGGCGGGGGGTGCCTACAATGGCTGAGAAATATGAAATCATTCCAATTCCCACCCGGATTCTGACGGTCCATGACAATATCGTGGACGCTGTCCGGGAGTTCGGCGGCGACAAGATCGGTCCCCGGGATGTGGTCTGTGTGGCTGAAAGTGTGGTGGCCATTACCCAGAACCGGGCCATCCGTCCGGAAACCCTGAAGATTTCCTTTGCGGCCAAGGTCCTGAGCCAGCTGTTCCCGGGTGTCGGGAGCATCGGCAACTGGTCCGCCATGCAGAGCCTGCTCAATGAATCCGGCACCTTGAAAGTGCTGTTCGCCGTGGTGGTGGGCTTCTTCGCCAAATGCCTGGGAAAGAACGGGGTGTTCTATCAGCTGGGCGGCGAACAGGCCCGGCTCATCGATGACATCACCGGTACCATGCCCCCTTATGACAAACACATCGTCCTGGGCCCCAAGAATCCGGTGCGGGTGTCTGAAAGCATCAAGGAAGGACTGGGCTGCTTCGGGGCTGCCGTGGCCGACGTCAACGACCTGAAACGGTCCTGCTGCCTGGGCTGCACCAAAGGCGTGGATCCCCGGAAGGTGGAAAAGATCCTCATCGACAACCCCTTCGGGAACGACAGCCAGAAGACGCCGATTTGTGTGATCAAGAATTATATCGACTAAGGGCTAACGCATAACCCCTGAGCGCCATAGCAGGCCATCTGCTTTGTCAGGAGGGATTTGGAAGCCGGGTATATACCGCCGTGTATTATGCCCAACTTCCAAATCCCTCCTTTCACGCATCTGACCTACTCTGACGCTCAGGGAAGCAATCGGGGGTACTATGCCACGAACCAAATTCCGCGCTTTCGCGCATCCGGGCATATCTTGTGCGCCTGGAAGAAACTGGGAATTTGTAGAAATAAAATGTTCAAGGCCGGCGTATGCCGGCTTCCATCGGCCAGTGACCAGTGACAATCGGACCAGTGACAGGAAAAAGTTCCCGTCAGGGAACTTTTTCCTCTGGATTTCTCCCCCCATAACAGGTACAATAACAGTTATAGAAAAGGTAGGTGAAACGATGTTGGAAGTTGTAATCGCAACCCATAACCTGGGCAAAGTAGAGGAATTCAAGTCGCTGATGGATGAACTCGGCATCACCTTTACCTGCCTCAGTGATTATGCCCCGGTGCCCGAACCGGAAGAAACCGGCCGGACCTTTGCGGCCAATGCCCGGCTGAAAGCCCGGTACTATGCCAAGGTCCTTGGCAAGATCTGCCTGGCCGATGATTCCGGGCTGGAGGTCCTGAGCCTGAAAGGGGCACCCGGTGTCCGTTCCGCCCGCTATGCGGGGGAAGAGGCCACCGATGAAGAAAACAACGAACTGCTCCTGGCCAATATGAAGATGCAGGTCCGGCGGAACTGCCGGTTTTTCTGCGCTCTGGCCATGGCCAATCCGGAAGGGAAGATCCTGGTGGAAAGTGCCGGGATCTGTGACGGGATCCTGCTCCACGAACCCCACGGGACCAATGGCTTCGGCTATGACCCCCTGTTCTGGTCCACAGAACTCCACAAACCGCTGGGAGAGGCCACCATGGAAGAAAAGAATGGCATCAGCCATCGGGCCAAGGCCATTCGGAAGCTGGTAAATCAATGGAAAAAAATGAACCGATGAGAATCGGCGTGGTCAGTGACACCCATGGAGATTTCCAGGCCCTGGAACAGGTACTGGACCAGGCGGGGGAAGTGGATCTGTGGCTCCACGCCGGTGACTACAGCCAGGATGCCCCGTATATCGAAGAAATCACCGGCATTCCGGTGTATGCAGTATGCGGCAACTGTGACAGCTATGAAGACCGGGCTCCGGCGGAACTGGTGACAAAGCAGCTGGGGTTCACCCTGGCCATGACCCACGGCCACCGGTACGTCCGGTACAATGACTGGAGCCGTTTGCTGTACTGGGGAGAAGAGAAACAGGCGGATGTGGTGGTCTTCGGCCACATCCATGTACCGGTGAACCGGGAAGCAGACGGGATCCTGCTGATCAACCCCGGCAGTCCCAGCCGTCCCCGGAACGGAGTGCCCAGCTTTGGCATCCTGACCCTGGAAGCAGGGAAAAAACCGGTATTCGAAGTGCAGGAATTGAAAGAATAGGAAAGGAGCCAACAAATGGCAAATACGGAAGAACTGAACAAAGAGGCACTGGAACTCCATGCCAAAAACCACGGCAAACTGGAGGTGCGCTGCAAGGTGCCCCTGGAAAATGGTCACGACCTGTCCCTGGCCTATACTCCAGGGGTTGCGGAACCCTGCCGGAAAATCAAAGAGAACCCGGATCTTTCCTTTGAATACACCTGCCGGGGCAATATGGTGGCCGTCATCAGTGACGGCACCCGGGTACTGGGCCTGGGGGACATCGGTCCCGAAGCCGCCATGCCTGTTATGGAAGGGAAAGCTGTACTGTACAAGAAATTCGGGGATGTGGATTCCGTGCCCATCTGCATCGACACCAAGGATCCGGAAGAATTCGTGAACATCGTGGAAAAGCTCCAGCCTTCTTTCGGCGGCATCAATCTGGAAGACATTTCTTCCCCCAAATGCTATGCCATTGAAGCGGAACTGATCAAACGGTGCAAAATCCCCGTGTTCCATGACGACCAGCATGGTACGGCCATCATCGCCTGTGCGGCCATCATGGGGGCTCTCCGCTATGTGAAGAAAGACATCGGCAAGGTGAAGGTTGTGGTCAACGGCTGCGGTGCTGCCGGTTCCGCCATCGGCAAACTGCTGGTGCGTCTGGGCGTGAAGGATCTGACCATGATCGATGTCCATGGGGCTGTGTATGAAGGCCGTCCCGGGGATATGGACATGGCAACCGCCTACCTGGCCAGCGTCACCAACAAAGATCATTACCAGGGGGATCTGAAAGGGGCCGTAAAAGGGGCTGATGTGCTCCTGGGGGTTTCCGCTCCCCGGCTGTTCACCAAAGAAATCATCCAGAGCATGAACAAGGATGCCGTGGTATTCGCCCTGGCCAACCCGGTGCCGGAAACCACCTATGAAGAAGCCAAGGCGGCCGGCGCTGCCGTAGCTGGTACCGGCCGCAGCGATGCGCCCAACCAGGTGAACAACGTATGCGTGTTCCCGGGGATCTTCCGTGGTGCCCTGGCTGTCCGGGCTTCCGCTATCACCGAAGAAATGAAGGTGGCGGCGGTAAAGGCCATTACCGGTCTGATCGCCGACGACGAACTGAAGGAAGACTATGTGGTTCCCGGCGCCTTTGACCGGCGGATCGTTCCGGCCATTGCCGCCGCCGTGGCCAAAACTGCCATGGAACAGGGCATTGCCCGGATCAGACGGGATCCCGAAGACATCCGGAAAGAAGCAGCAGAACGGGTGGAACGGAATTGGAATGCCTGATTTTTCCCCAGAGCGGAAAAATCGGCTGACGGGCGGATACCCGCCCTGTGTCAACGGTCAGCGGTCAACGGCCGTTGACTGCTGAAAATCCAGTCAATGCAAAAAAGGGAGGAAAAACGATGAAAAAACTGGCACTGGTACTGGCCGGGCTCCTGGCCCTGGCCGGGATCGCCGGAGGATGCGGCAGCTCCACCGGCAGCAAACCCGCAGGGGGAGACAAGAAAGTGGTCCTGAAGGTGGGGGCTTCTCCGGTTCCCCATGCGGAAATCCTGGAAAAAGTGAAACCCATCCTGGCCAAGGAAGGGGTTGACCTGCAGGTGGTGGAATTCACCGACTATGTGAAACCCAACCTGAGCCTCAGCGACAAGGAAATCGACGCCAACTTTTTCCAGCATCTGCCCTATCTGGAAAAGTTCTGCAAAGACCGGAACCTGTCCCTGGTTTCCCTGGGCAAAGTCCACATTGAACCCATGGGCGTGTATTCCAAGAAAGTCAAAGACATTAAATCCGTGCCCGACGGCGCCAAGATCGCCATTCCCAACGATCCCACCAACGGGGGCCGTGCCCTGGCCATCCTGGAAAAAGCCGGACTGCTGAAACTGAAGGAAGGGGTAGGGGTACTGGCCACCGCCAATGACATTGTGGACAACCCCAAGAACCTGAAAATCACCGAAGCGGAAGCCGCCATGCTGCCCCGGACCCTGGATGATGTGGATCTGGCCGTGATCAACTCCAACTTCGCCATGGAAGCCAAGCTGAATCCCACCAAAGATGCCCTGTTCATCGAAGCCAAGGATTCTCCTTATGCCAACATCGTGGCCATCCGGAAAGGGGACGAAAACCGTCCGGAAATCCAGAAGCTGATGAAGGCTCTGAACAGCCCGGAAGTGAAGAAATTCATCGAAGAAAAATACCAGGGCGCCATCATCCCGGCGTTCTGATGACAAAAGAGGTGTTGCACCGGCAACACCTCTTTTGCTATACTGAAAGAAAAACTTCGGAGGCCTTATCCATCATGTCCAATACCATTGTTTATGAAGACGGCACTGCATTCCACCCCGGTTCCTACCTGGAAGACCTGCTGGATGACTGGCAGATGACCCCGGCCCAGTTCGCCCACAAACTGGGGAAACCCCTGGAAACCGTGGATCAGCTCCTGGCTGGAGAAATCCCGGTGGATCTGGAACTGGCCAGCAAACTGGAAGAAGCCACAGAAATCAGCGCCGCCGCCTGGCTGAATCTCCAGTTCATGTTCGACGAAAAGGTGGAGGCGCATAAGAAGGGGTAAACAGGGGGGTGTGAACTTTTTTCACACCCCCTTTTTAGTTGCGCAAACCCGTAGAGGCCTCACGCCGGGAGGCCCGCAAAATATACGTACAACTGCTGCTTTGGCGGGCGGCCGGGCCTGCCGCCCCTACGGATCCGCGCCTGACCCCTTAACCCCTTAACCGCCCCCGTGGTATAATGGAACTGTCACTAACGGAATTTTTAGATTTATTATGGGAGATCCATTATGAACAATACCATAAACACTGCCTCTTTGTGGGAAATCCTTCAGGAGGCCCTTCTGGATCCGGATTTCTGCCAGGTTCTGGGATTCACCCGGGAACAGATGGAAGGGCAGATCCGGTCCTGCCGGCTCCAGGAAGCCTGCCCGCTGCTGGAAAACGCCCTGGATGACCAGGGACGGTTCAACGCCGGGGTGGTGCTGGAAATTTTCCGGGGGTTCCTGCCCTCCCTGGCTGATGAGCCACCCAGAGGATGGCTCATGGACTGCTACCAGACCCTGCTCCGGAAAATCTTTCCGGAAACCACGGAACCGGAACCGGCTGCCGATGCCATCTGCTATCAGGCCGGCCGTCGGCTGCTGCTCCAGATTCTCCGGGGGCTGTACCACTACGAAAAGCTCTACTGTCCCTTTGATCCCAGGTGGAATATCGAACTGCTGTCCGCCCGTGAAATCCGGCAGGAGCACTGCACCCGGGAATATCTGCGGTTCCGCACCCTGGTCCGGGACCTGTACCTCTACGAATTCATGCGCCTGGGGACGGAAGTGACCCCCTACAACACCCTGGGTCACATCGGGGGAGTGGCCTATGTGGCCGTCTATATGGCCCGGCAGCTCCACCGCCGGGGGGTGCCCGTGGACGTGGCCCTGATCGCCGGAGCGGCGGCCCTTCACGACATGGGCAAATACGGCTGTAAAAAGGACGAGGAAAAGCGGGTTCCCTACCTCCATTATTACTATACGGACGTGTTCTGCGAGCGGGAAGGAGTGCCCCAGATGGGGCACATCGCCGCCAACCATTCTGTATGGGATCTGGAACTGGAGAACCTGTCCGTGGAATCCCTGCTGCTGATCTATGCGGATTTCCGGGTGAAAAGCTATCGGGATGAAAAGGGAAGGGAAATCATCCATTTCTATACCCTCCGGGAAGCTTTCGATGTGATTCTCAGCAAACTGGATGATGTGGACGGGGCCAAACGCCAGCGGTACCAGAAAGTCTATGTGAAACTGGTGGATTTTGAAGCCTATATGGAAGAACTGGGGGTCACCACCGATCTGCCGGTGGATTTTGCCCTGGCTCCGGAACGGGAACGGATCCTGCCCCATAAGGAAAAGGTGCTGATGGAGGGCCAGGAAGTGGTCCGGCAGCTGAAATACGCCGCCATTGCCCACAACATCCGGCTCATGAGCATCTTCCGCAGCGAACGGGATTTCGGGAATCTCATCGAAGCGGCCCGCAGCGAACCCAACTGGAAAAACCTCCGGGCCTACATCAGTATCTTCGAAGAATATTCCACCTACATGACGGAACGGCAGAAAATGATGACCCTCCAGTTCCTGTATGAGCTGCTGAGCCATCAGGAAGAGGATATCCGGGTCCAGGCCGCCGAACTGATGGGGAAGATCGTGGCCAACTTCAACGACCGGTACACCAAGGAGCTGCCCAAGGGAGTGCTGCTGCCCCGGAAAAAAATCACCAACCGGACCCTGTTCCGCCAGTACCTGGAACAGATCATCGATCCGGGACTCCGGTACACCCAGCAGCACAAGAACCGGATCGGATCCTGCCTGGGTCCCTTTGTCCGTTCCGTGCTGGCCACCCGGTATCACCGGGTGGGGACGGCCCTGGCCAACATTGCAGAAGAGGAACATCCCACCGCTCTCTACCTGGAAATCCTCCAGCCCTGGTACGAGAAACCGGCGGAAACGGCGGAGCAGCAGATGATCCTGCTCCAGGCCCTGCTGGCCCTCCGTCCTGAAGACCTGACGGAATCCTTCCGCCAGGCGGTGGAGAAAACCCTCCAGAACGGGTACCGGGATCCCAGCTCCATTGTGCGGATCGGAGCCCTGTACGGGTACCATCATCTGTTCGGCGGGCCCGGGGACGAAGATGCCTTTGTCCATCGGCTGCTCCGGACCATGGATCTGCCGGAAGATCCCCGGGCTTTCGCGGAAAAGGAAAGCAGCCTGTTCCTGGAAGACCTGAAAAGCGGCATCCACTGGCTGATCAAGATCGCCAACATCCACCTGATGTGCCATGCCCTGCTCCGGCAGCAGGACAAGGGCAATGTGATGCATCTGGGCATGCACCTGTGCAATCTGGTGAAGGTCAGCGAATATCTGGCGGTGCGCCAGGCAGCCGGGGAGGCTCTGCTCCGGATCGCCGATTCCATGACCTGGGCCCAGCGGAACGAAATGGCCGTGGAACTGTTCAACGGACTGGAAATCGGCGACCTCCAGATCACCAAATACGTGCCGGAATACCTGGGCAAGATGATCCTGAAACTGCTGCCGGATGAACTGGATGAATTCCTGGGGTCTCTCCGGGAAGAAATCGACTCCACCAATTTCCAGCTGGCGGGAGCGGCGGTGAATACCATGGGAGTAGTCCTGGAGAATTTCCAGGATTTCTCCAGCCGCTTTCCCCGGGAAGAAAAGAAGAATCAGCAGCGGCAGCTCCGGCTGCTTTACGCCATCCTCCGGGCCTATGCCCACTACAACAAGGAACTGAGCCGGGACGCTTTCCGGAGTCTGGCGGCCTATGTGTTTTCCAGTTCCCGGATGCCGGCGGAACGGAAAAGTTTTCTGTTCCTCCACAGCTTCCGGAAAATCTGGGTGCTGCTCAACGAAAACACGGAAAACATGCTGGATTTCTACACCAATGCCGGGGTGCTTAACCACCTGTACCGGTACATGGGCCAGGAAGAGACCCTCCATGGACCCTTCGTCTTTCCCAGGCAGCAGAAAGTCTGCTTCTACCCCGGCACTTTCGACCCCTTCAGCAGCGGTCACAAGGCCGTGGCCAAACGGATCCGGGATCTGGGTTTTGTGGTGTACCTGGCCCTGGACGAATTTTCCTGGTCCAAGCATACCCAGCCCCGGCTCATGCGCCGGAAAATCATGAACATGTCCGTGGCGGACATGGAAGATATCTATCCTTTTTCGGAGAACCTGTCCGTGAACATCGCCAACCCGGAAGACATCCGGAAGCTGAAGCAGGTCTTTGCCCACAAGGACCTGTACCTGGCGGTGGGGTCCGATGTGGTGGAAAACGCCTCCGCCTACCGGCTGGAACCGTCTCCGGATTCCATCCATTCCCTGAATCACATCATCTTTGAACGGGAGACCCGGGAGAATGCCAACTGGTATACTGATGCCCCGGCAGCCGTCCAGAAGAAGAAACTGGCAGAACAGCAGATCCGGGGAAAAATCCTCCATCTGAAGCTGGATAAATTTTTCGAGGATGTGAGCTCCACCCGGATCCGGGAGAATATCGACCAGAACCGGGACATTTCCGCCCTGATCGATCCGGTGGCCCAGAACTTCATCTATGCCAACAACCTGTATCTCCGGGAACCGGCCTACAAACATGTGCTGGAAGCCCGGGAAATCGGCATCGGGGAATTCCAGCCCCGGACCTGGGCCCAGCTGCCGGCCCTCCAGAATCTCCTGGGAAATCCCGGGGCCAATCCGGTGCTCCAGCAGTATCTCCAGTGGAAAGGAGAAAACGGGCAGCCCCGGGTCTATACCCAGTATGTGGATACCGGGGAGAGGGGGGACAGTCTGGCGGCATTCGGCGCCGTCCATCAGGTGTCCACCCGGAGCCTCCTGATGGAATTCCGGGATCCCCGGGTGGCCGAGCATATCCGGGAAGAAGCTGCCGGCCGCATTGCCTCCCTGGGCTACTTCTGCGTCAGCGGGGACAGCTCCATTTCCCATCCGGGACAGATCCTGCTGACGGAAATGATGACGGAGCTGCTGAACCGGGATTTCACCTACGTGGTTTACCATCCGGTGGACCCTTCCGGATACAATGAAAAGGCCATCGCCGCACTGGTCCGCCAGGGATTTGTGGATATCGCCCCGGAAGGGTCGGAACACCCGCTCTATGCGGCCCACATCAATTCTCCGGTGGTGCTGTTCCGGGATGTGGAAACCACCATCAAGAATCCCTTCAACAAAAACCTGCGGGTCCAGAAAGCCCTGGACAAAGCCCACAACAACCTGCTGGCCGTGCTCCGGCAGCTGTATCCGGGGAAACTGATCCTGTCCTTCAACACCAGCGCCATGCATTACCGGATCATCCAGAAAGTGGCCCGGCTCAACGGGGTTTCCACCCTGGAAGATCCCAAGAAGCGCCGGGGACCCTTTATGTCCGTCCCCTTCGGCAAGGCCCTCAGCGATGTGCTGGTGCCCAATACGGTGACCAAGGCTCTCCACATCGAAAAGTACTTCAACCGGGCCGTCAAGGGCTTTACCCTGGCGGAAGCCCATCATTACGCCACCGTGGACAACCAGGTAAAGACCATCCGGTCCTTCAACCGGCCGGTGATCCTCATCGATGACCTGCTGGAAAAGGGCCACCGGATGCGGATGCTTACCCCCTACCTGAAAAAGAACAATGTGGATGTCCGGGAAGTGCTGGTGGGGGTCATGACCGGTTATGCCATGGATCTCATGGCCCAGCAGGGCTACCGGTGCCAGTGCGCCTATTTCCTGCCCTCCCTGGAACTGTGGCTCAATGAAAGGGACTGTTATCCCTTTATTGGCGGGGACAGCATCGACAATGCCAACAACTACAGCGGGTACGACCGGAATCCTTCCGTGAATCTGATCCTGCCCTATGTAAAACCCGAATTCATCTGCCAGGGGAATGCGGACGCAGCCTATCAGTATTCCCTCACCTGTCTCCAGAACGCCAAACTGATCATGGAGACCCTTCAGGACGAATACCAGGCCCTGTACGAAAAACGATTGACCCTGAAGCGGCTGGGAGAAGTGATTTCCGTACTCCGGATCCCGGATATGGACATCGGGGTGAAATTCGATCCCAACATGGATCCCACCCGGTTCATTGAAAACGATATCGAACGGCTGGTCCGGCTGCGCTGGGGAGAAGCGGGCAGCGGACTGTATGACCGGAACCGGGGCGGCGAATGAGCCGTCCCCTGGAAAGGAGAACTGAATTATGGAAAACAACTGGCATCACATCAGCGATCTGCCCAAAGAAGCGGGGGTGGATCAGCCCCTGTCCCTGGCCGGACGGCCGGCCCTGAAGGAAAAGAACCGGGTCCATATCCTGGCCCTGGGGGATGTGGGGCGGACCATGCTCATCGGGCTCCGGCTCCTGGGAGCGGATAAAATCGCTTCCATCGGCCTTTGTGACCTGAACGAAAAGAACCTCCAGCGGCTGGAAATCGAAATCAACCAGATCCGCTATCCCTTTGCAGAAGGAGAACAGGTGCTGCCGCCGGTGGATATGGTCACCGAAGACAGACTGTTCGATTGTGACGTGTTCATTTTCTGTGCCACCAAAGGGACTCCGCCCATCGGGGCCAAAGGCGACATGCGGATGGTGCAGCTGGCTGCCAACAGTGAGCTGGTCCGCCATTTCGGGGATCTGGCCCGGAAGGCGGACTATAAGGGGCTGGCCTGCATCGTTTCCGACCCAGTGGACAACCTGTGCCGGGCCTTCCTGGAAAGTTCCGGACTGGCTCCCTGGCAGGTCCAGGGGTACGGGCTGGGGGTCATGAACGCCCGGGCCTGCTATTATGCGGAAAAGGATCCCCGGCTGGCCCATTACCTTACCGAAGGTCGGGCTTTCGGGCCCCATGGCCAGGACCTGGTGATCGCCGACAGCCTGGAGCACTACAATGATGAACTGTCCCGGGAACTGACCCGGAAAACCGTCACCTGCAATCTGGCGGTCCGGGAGCTGGGGTACAAGCCCTACATCGCTCCGGCCCTGTCCAGTGCGGCCATTTCCATCCTGCTCACCCTTCGGGGCGCCTGGCATTACGGATCCCTGTATCTGGGGGATGAAAAGGAAGGCGCCTTCCTGGGCATGAAGAATCGCCTCACGGAAAAAGGCTTCGAATATGAAGACGCGGCCCTGTGCCCGGAACTGTATGACCGGATCCGCCACGCCTATCTGAATCTGTGCCGGATGAAATAACCGGCGGAAAAGCGGGAAGGGATTGGTATGTTCTATGTGATCAAAATGGGCTGGCAGGAAGAAGGGACCACCCGGCGGGTGGACAGGGCCCTGGCCCGTGCCCTGGCAGGCAGACACCATCAGGTGGTGGAGCGGGTCAGTGATTTTGCCAGGCTGTTTCCGGCCGGCGGTCCTGCGGAACCGGGGCCTCACCAGCTGCTCTTTGCAGTGAATCTGGCCCGGGGCGGCATCAGTGTGGGCTTTGCCCGGGTCATCGCCTACATTTCCCTACACCCCCATTGTCTGGAAAACTGCGTGGGCAGCGTGGTGGTGGATGGGGAAGATGAACTGTTCACCAAAAAGGCCGGACGGGAAATGATCTTCATGGCCAACCGGTCCGGCTGCGCCTTTCCGGGAGCCCCCCTGGTGGAAGCCACCGGTTCCCTGTACAATTTCAACATCCGGGCCAAAATCCAGGGAATCGGCAACCAGGAGGCCTACGAAAACGCCGTGGACCGGCTGGTGGAAAAACTCCTGGCCTTTACCGGGGCACCGGCACCGGAAGGAGGACGGCACAGGATCGCCCTGTTCCACGCCAGCAGCCGGAAGACCTCCAACACCCTGCTGCTGTGGAGCCTGATCCGGCAAAAAATGGAAGACCGGGCCCTGATCCGGGAAGTGAGCCTCCGGAACGGCACCGTGGTGGACTGCCGGGGCTGCAGCTATGAAGCCTGTCTCCACTTTGGAGAACAGGGGGACTGCTTCTACGGAGGGGTCATGGTGGAAGAAGGATATCCGGCCATCCGGGAAAGCGATACCCTGATTTTTGCCTGCCCCAATTACAATGATGCGGTCAGTGCCAACATCATGGCCTTCTTCAACCGGATGACCGCCCTGTTCCGGACCGACTTCCGGGAGTTCGCCAAAAAGCGGATCTTTGCCTTGGTGGTCAGCGGTTACAGCGGGGGAGACATTGTGGCGGAACAGGTGATCGATGCCCTGAACTGCAACAAACATTTCATCCTGCCGCCCCATTTTGCCCTGATGGAAACCGCCAACGATCCGGGCAGCATCCTGCAGAATGAAGGGCTGGAGCAAAGGGTGGAGGAAATGGCCGAAAGAATCGGACAGTAAGGGGAATCATCCACCGTCCTGGCAGAATGTCCGGACGGCGAAGATTGTGTCCCCCTTTTTAAAACAATTTAAATGTTGTACAATAAGAAGCTGTAACCGGCTGTTGCGGGACAGCTTCTTTTTGTCCATTGCGCAGCGGCAACTATCCGAGAAAGAAGGCCTGCAAACCGTGACCCTGTCGAAAAAATGGAAACAACTGATCTTCTGCGGACTCCTGGGTGCCCTTTTCTTCCTGGTTCCTCCGCCGGAAGATCTGAAAGTGGCTGGCTGGCATGTGTTCGGCGTCTTTGCCGCCACCATTGTGGGGCTGATCCTGAAACCCCTGCCCATGGGGGTCATGGCCCTGCTGGGGATGGTGGGCCTGTGTTTGGCCCGGACCCTTACTCTGAAAGAAGCCCTCAGCGGCTTCGGGAATCCCACCATCTGGCTGGTGGTGGTGGCCTTCTTCATCTCCCGGGGCATCGTGAAGACCGGTCTGGGAGAGCGGATCGCCTATCTTTTTGTGGAACGGTTCGGGAAAAAGCCCCTGTTCCTGGCCTACTCGCTCATTGCCAGTGATCTGGTGATCGCTCCCGCCATGCCCAGCAACACTGCCCGGGCCGGAGGCATCCTGGCCCCCATTGTCCAATCCCTGAACACCACCTTCGGCTCCGACCCCAAAGAGGGAACGGAAAACAAACTGGGGAATTTCCTGGTGCCCGTGGTGTTCCAGTGCGATGTGGTGATTTCCGCCGTGTTCCTTACCTCCATGGCCGCCAATCCCATGGCTGTCAGCTTCGCCAGCGACCTGTTGGGGGTGAACATGACCTGGGGCGGCTGGCTGGCGGCTTCCTGCGTGCCGGCCCTGCTGTCCCTGGTGCTGTATCCTCTGGTAATCTACAAGATCAACCCGCCGGAACTGAAGGAGACTCCGGAAGCCCCGGCCCTGGCCCGGAAAAAACTGGATGCCATGGGGCCCCTGAAACAGGAAGAAAAAGCCATGGCCGCCATTTTCCTGCTGCTCATCGTCCTGTGGGCCGGGGGCCGGTATCTGGGGCTCACCGAAACCCTTACGGCCCTGCTGGGCCTGTGTCTGCTGCTCCTTTCCAACGTGCTTACCTGGGATGATGTGAAAAGTGAAAAAGCCGCCTGGGATACCCTGATCTGGTTCGCCATCCTGGTGATGGAAGCCGGGTTCCTGAATACCAAAGGGATGATTCCCTGGTTCAGCCGGGAAATGGGGCTCCTGGTATCCGGATCCAACGGCCTGGTGGCCATGGCCATCCTGGGGACCGTGTATTTCTACTCCCATTATCTCTTTGCCAGCAGTACCGCCCATGTGAGCGCCATGTATGCCGCCTTTCTCAGTGTCATGGCCAGTGCCGGGGCTCCGCCCACCATGGCCGCCTATGTGCTGGCCTGGTTCAGCAGCCTGTTCGGATGCCTGACCCATTACGGCTCCGGTCCCGCACCCATTTTCTTCGGTGCCGGGTATGTGTCCCAGAACCGCTGGTGGGAAATCGGCTTCGTCCTGTCCCTGCTGTCCCTGCTGATCTGGGGCGGCGTGGGCTGCCTGTGGGGGAAGGTCCTGGGAATGTGGTAAAAATTTAATTTTCCGAAAACGGGGAAACTGTGGTACAATGGGTAACAAATACTGTACCTGGAAAGGCGGAGACCCATGAAACAATTTGATGCACGCAATCTGTCCATGATGTTTGACCTCTATGAAATGACCATGGCCAACGGGTATTTTGAAGACAAGAAACGGGACAGGGACGACTATGTGTCCTTTGATGTATTTTATCGGAACAATCCGGACGGAGGGGGCTTCGCCATCTTCGCCGGTCTGGAACAGGTGCTGGACTACCTGGAAAACATGCATTTTTCCACTGAAGACATTTCCTATCTCCGGAGCCTCCACGTGTTCAGCGAACCCTTCCTCCAGTGGCTGGAAACCTATCAGTTCCGGGGGAATGTGTATGCCATGCCCGAAGGCAGCGTCATCTACCCCGATGAACCCCTGCTGACGGTATACGCCCCTCTGGTGGATGCACAGCTGGTGGAAACCGCCATCCTGTGCGAAATCAACCACCAGTCCCTGATCGCCACCAAGGCCCAGCGGATCGTGAAGGCTGCCCAGGGCCGGGGAGTATCCGATTTCGGTGCCCGCCGGGCCCACAACATGGATGCGGCCGTCTACGGTGCCCGGGCTGCTTATATCGGAGGTGCCGACAGCACCGCTACCGTCCTGGCCGGCCAGATGTTCAACATCCCGGTCAGCGGAACCATGGCCCACAGCTGGGTCATGTACTATGATGACGAATATACCGCCTTCAAGCGGTTTGCGGAAATCTATCCGGACAACGCCATCCTCCTGGTGGATACCTACGATGTACTGGATTCCGGGGTGCCCAATGCCATCCGGGTGGCCAAGGAAGTGCTGGAACCCATGGGCAAACGGCTGAAGGGTATCCGGATCGATTCCGGGGACCTGGCTTATCTTTCCAAGAAAGCCCGGAAGATGCTGGACGATGCCGGTCTTACCGATGCCATCATCGTCATGAGCAACTCCCTGGACGAATACACCATCAGCTCCATCCTGGAACAGGGGGGCTGTGTGGATTCCTTCGGGGTAGGGGAACGGCTGATCACCGCCAAGAGTGATCCGGTCTTCGGGGCTGTGTACAAACTGGTGGCCGTCCACAAAGACAAAGCCATCATTCCCAAAATCAAGATTTCCGAGACTTTCGAAAAGATCACCAACCCGGGACGGAAACGGGCCTGGAGAGTGTATGACAAAACCGGCCATGCCATCGCGGACCTCCTGACCCTCCAGGACGAAGATCCCCGGGAAAGCGCCGAGTTTCCCTTTGTGGATACCCAGCGGCCCTGGAAGAAGATGACTTTCAGGGACTGCACCTTCCGGGAACTCCAGGAATTGGTATTGGAAAAAGGGAAACGGATCCATCCGTCCCCGTCCCTGGAAGAAATCCGCCGGTACGTGCGGAAACAGCTGAATCACGAAATCTGGCCCGAAGAACAGCGTTTCAGCAATCCCCACATGCATTTCCTGGACATGAGTCCCCGGTACTATGCCATGAAGATGGCCCTGCTGGAAGATGTGAAGAAGGGGAAATAAGACGGTCAAAGGAGAACACCATGTCCCATCCCTGGGAATCCTATCAGGCCCTTTATGTCCACATCCCTTTCTGTGTCCATAAATGCGCCTACTGCGATTTTGCTTCTTATCAGATTTACAACGACCATATCATGACCGACTATGCCCGGCGCCTGGTGGAGGAAATCTCCGCCTGGACGCCGGCTTTGCCGGTTTCGCCCACGGCCACGGTGTATTTCGGCGGAGGCACCCCCAGCGTGCTGCCTCTGGAGGATCTGGCGGCCATCGTCACCGCCCTGAAGGAACGGGGCTTCTGGCAGCACCCGGCGGAAGCCACCCTGGAAGCCAATCCGGGGACGGTGGACCGGGAAAGACTCCGGTTTTACCGGCAGCTGGGCTTCGACCGGCTGAGCCTGGGCATCCAGTCCTTCCAGCCGGAAGAACTGGCCGCCATGGGCCGGATCCATACGGCGGAACAGGCGGAAGAAGCCATTGCCCTGGCCCGGGAGGCAGGCTTCCGGCGGATCAGCGGAGACCTGATCTACGGCTATCCCGGCCAGACGGTGGAAACCGTCCGGGATTCCCTGGAACGGCTGCTGGATACCGGGGTGGACCATGTGTCCGTCTACGGCCTTACGGTGGAAGAGGGGACCCTGCTGGCGAAACAGGTACGGGAAGGCAAAGCCCTGCTTCCTTCGGAAGATGCTTCCGGGACCATGTACGATTTTCTCATGGAGGCCCTGCCCCAGGCCGGGTACCACCGGTACGAAATTTCCAACTTCGCCCGTCCCGGCCAGGAATCCCGGCACAACCAGGTGTACTGGCACTACGATCCCTATATGGCCTTCGGGGCAGCCGCCTGCCGGTTCGACGGGAAAATCCGGGAGACCAATCCCCGGAATCTCCAGGCCTATCTCCAGGAAGCCCCGCCGGAACGGGAAATCCTCACCTGCGAAGACCGCCGGGCGGAGCTGGTCTTTATGAACCTGCGCACCGTCAAGGGCCTGTCTCTGGAAGAATTCACCCAACGGACGGGAGAAGATTTCTTCCATATATATGAAGAAGGTTTCACCCACTGTCGGAAACAGGGCTGGATCACCCGGGAAGGGGACCGGATCCGGCTGACGGAACAGGGGATGCGGTACGGAAATCTGGCCTTTGAGGAATTTTTGTAAAAAGGCAAATATTTTTTTAAGAACTATTGACAATTTGACTAAAGAGGTGTATCTTTACACTTAGATGTTAGCACTCCAATAATTAGAGTGCTAACAATCCAGAAGAGAGATGATTACAGTGCTGAGTGACCGCAAGAAAAAAATTCTTCAACTGATCATTGAAGACTATATTGAAACGGCGGAGCCTGTAGGATCTCGCAGCATCGCCAGGAAATACAATCTGGGGATCAGCCCGGCAACCATCCGGAACGAAATGTCCGACCTGGAGCTGCTGGGTTATCTGGAGCAGCCCCACACTTCGGCGGGCCGTGTCCCGTCGGCGGCTGCCTATCGGTACTATGTGGATTCCATTGCCAAGCCCGATGCCCTGGCGCCCAATGATGTGGCGCTGATCAACAGCTGGTTCCGGGAACGGGTCCACAGCATCGACGATATCTTCCAGTCCACCGCCAAGATCCTGTCACGGATGAGCAAGAACGTGTCCGTGGTGCTGGCCAACAAGGACAGCGAAAGCGTCTTTTCCTATCTCCGCTTCCTGCCCCTGAACGAGCACCAGGCCATCCTGTGCATCGTGGCCAATGACGGGCGGATGGACAACAGTGTGATCCAGATCCCGGCCGGCATGAGCCGCCTGGAAATGGACACCCTGGCCCAGAGAGTCACCAACAAACTCCATGGGATGAAGCTGAATGATATCACAGACCAGATCCTGAAAGACGTCCGGGATGCCCTGGCCGGGGACAAAGCCCTGTATGCTTCTCTGATCCAGGTGGTCAGACAGATGCGGAGCGGCCAGTCAGAGAACAAGATGTACCTGGGCGGCACCAAACAGCTGCTCAGCCAGCCGGAATTCAAGGATCCGGAACGGATCCGGGAGCTGCTGAGCGTGCTGGAGGAAGAGCAGATGCTGAAAGACATGCTGATGGCCGACAAGGACTCGGGCCTGAAGGTGACCATCGGCAGCGAGAACAAATTTTCCGGCATCCAGGATTGCAGCATGATCCAGGCCACCTACCGTCTCAACGGACAGGTGGTAGGGACCCTGGCGGTCCTGGGACCGACCCGTATGGAATACCGGAAGGTGATTTCCGTCATGGATTACCTTCACAACTACCTGCGGGTGGTCATGAATAAAATGGATGAAAAGTAGGGGAGGACCAATGACAGAGGACCAGCAGAAGAACGCAGAAACCGCCCAGGCGGAAGCGGCAGAAGCGGCCAAAGCCCAGGCAGCGGCAGAAGAAACCGCAGAAAAGGCCCAGGCAGCGGAAGCTGACCAGGCTGAGGCAAAAGACGAAAAAGCAGCGGCTCCTGATCCCAAAGACGAGAAAATCGCCCGGCAGGAACAGCAGATCGCTGACCTGCAGAACAGACTCCTGCGGCTGCAGGCGGATTTCGACAACTTCCGGAAACGGAACAACGAAGAACGGGAACGGCTGGGCCGGTATGTAACCGGTCAGGTAGCCCGGGAATTTTTGAAGGTGCTGGACAATTTCGAACGGGCGGAAGCCAGTATGGAATCCAGCAAAGACGGAGCGGCCATCCAAAAAGGCATGGAAATGATCCACAAGCAGTTTGAAAAGGCACTCCAGACCCTGCACATCGAAGAGATCCCGGCGGAAGGCAAGCCTTTCGACCCCCAGATCCATGAAGCCGTAATGCAGGGCAGCAACCCGGATCTGCCGGATGAAAGCATCGACCTGGTCCTGGAAAAGGGCTACAAGATCGGTGATGACGTCATCCGTCATTCCAAGGTGCGGGTTGTCCGCAATGACTGAAAACAACGTGTTGAACGATTGACAATTCCAGATTTGACAGGAGGAATTCATTATGTCTAAGATTATTGGTATTGACTTGGGGACCACCAACTCCGTAGTCGCTGTGATGGAAGGCGGCGAACCTACGGTTATCACCACCCAGGAAGGCGGCCGGCTGACTCCTTCCGTGGTTGGCTTTACGAAAAACGGGGAAAGACTGGTAGGCCAGCTGGCCAAACGCCAGGCTGTATCCAACCCGGAACGGACCATCAGCTCCATCAAACGGCACATGGGCACCAAATACACTGTGACCATCGATGGCAAGGACTACACGCCGGAACAGATTTCCGCCATGATCCTGGAAAAGATGAAGGGCGATGCGGAACGGTATCTGGGTGAAAAAGTCACCGAAGCCGTCATCACCGTACCGGCTTACTTCAACGACAGCCAGCGTCAGGCCACCAAGGATGCAGGCCGGATCGCCGGACTGGATGTAAAACGGATCATCAACGAACCCACGGCTGCAGCCCTGGCTTACGGCATTGACAAATCCGACGACCATACCATCCTGGTTTATGACCTGGGTGGCGGCACCTTCGATGTGTCCATCCTGGAACTGGGCGACGGCGTGTTCGAAGTAAAATCCACCAACGGGGATACCCATCTGGGCGGCGATGACTTCGACAAACGGATCATGGACTGGATGTGCGATGAATTCAAGAAACAGAACGGCATCGACCTGACCGGCGACAAGATGGCCATGCAGCGGATCCGTGAAGCGGCTGAAAAAGCCAAGATCGAACTGTCCAACATGCTGACCACCAACATCAACCTGCCCTTCATTTCTGCAGGCCCCAACGGCCCTGTGCATATGGACCTGGATCTGACCCGTGCCAAATTCGATGAAATGACCAGCGACCTGGTTGACCGGACCATCGTCTGCGTGAACAAGGCCCTGAGCGATGCCAACATGACCTCCAAAGACATCAACAAGGTCCTGCTGGTGGGCGGTTCTTCCCGTATCCCTGCGGTACAGGAAGCCATCAAACGGACCATGGGCCAGGAACCGGCTCACGGGGTGAACCCGGATGAATGTGTGGCCATGGGTGCCGCCATCCAGGCCGGCGTGCTGGCTGGGGATGTAAAAGACGTCCTGCTGCTGGATGTAACGCCTCTGTCCCTGGGGATCGAAACCATGGGCGGTGTGATGACCAAGATCATTGACCGGAACACCACCATCCCCACCTCCAAGAAACAGGTATTCTCCACGGCTACCGACAACCAGCCCTCTGTGGATATCCACGTACTCCAGGGCGAACGGGAAATGGCTGCGGACAACAAGACCCTGGGCCGTTTTGAACTGTCCGGCATTCCGGCAGCTCCCCGGGGGGTGCCTCAGATCGAAGTGGCTTTCGATATCGATGCCAACGGTATCGTAAACGTAAGCGCCAAGGATCTGGGTACCGGCAAGGAACAGAAGATCACCATCACCTCTTCCGGCAGCCTGAGCAAGGAAGAAGTGGACAAGATGGTGAAGGAAGCCCAGGCCAACGAAGCCGCTGACAAGAAACGGAAGGAAGCCGTGGAAGCCAAGAACCAGGCCGATACCCTGATTTACCAGGCTGAAAAGACCGTGAAAGACATGAACGGCAAGGGCCATGACGACCTGATCAAGAAGGTCCAGGACGCCATCGCCACCCTGAAAGAAACCATGAAAGGCGACGATACCGACAAGATCAAAGCCGATACCGAAGCCCTGCAGAAACCTCTGTATGAACTGAGCGCTGAACTGTACAAGCAGAATCAGGGCGCTGCCCAGGGTGCTGCCGGTGCCAATGCCAACGCTGGTGCCAATGCAGGGAACGAAAGCAAGAAAGCCGACGACGACGTAGTGGATGCGGAAGTCGTTGACGACGACAAGAAATAAGCTTTCCTAGAGGGAGATACGGATGGCAGAGAAGAGAGACTACTATGAGGTGCTGGGCGTTTCCAAAAACGCCACAGCCGATGAACTGAAAAAGGCCTACCACAAACTGGCCCGGAAGTATCACCCTGACCTGAACAAAGACAATCCGGAAGCAGCGGATAAATTCAAAGAGGCCAATGAAGCCTACAGTGTCCTCAGCGATCCCCAGAAGAGAGCGGCCTATGACCAGTACGGCCATGCCGCTTTCCAGAACGGCGGAGGGGCCGGCCCTGGTGCCGGCAACCCCTTCGGCGGCGGGTTCCAGGGCTTTGGCGGTTTCGGCGGCGGAGAAGGCATGGACGACATCTTCAATATGTTCTTTGGAGGTGCCGGACGGGGCGCCGGCCGCCGGGCCGACAATGGCCCCCGGCAGGGGGCTGACCTGCGGATGGATACCCAGATCACCTTTGAGGAAGCGGCCTTTGGTACGGAGAAGAAGGTGACCGTGAACCGGGAAGAGGAATGTGAAACCTGTCATGGTTCCGGGGCAGCCCCCGGCAGCACGCCGGAAACCTGTCCGGACTGCCATGGTACAGGGGAGATCCGGGTTACCCAGAATTCTCTCTTTGGCCAGGTGGTCAATGTCCGGAGCTGTCCCAAATGCCATGGGACCGGCAAGATCGTCACCCATCCCTGCAAGGACTGTTATGGCAAGGGCCGGGTGAAGAAACGGAGAGTCCTGACGGTGAAGATTCCCGCCGGGGTGGACAATGGTTCCCGTCTGCGGGTGGCCGGCGAGGGCGAAGCCGGGATCCGGGGCGGACGGCCTGGGGATCTGTACGTATACCTGTACGTGAAACCCCACAAGTTCTTTGGACGGGAAGGCACCACCGTAACCTGTGAAGTGCCCATCAACATCGTCCAGGCCACCCTGGGGGCGGAAATCGAAGTTCCTACCCTGTATGGCCAGGTGAAGGTGAAGATTCCGGAAGGAACCCAGCCCAACAAGATCCTGCGTCTGAAGGGCAAAGGGATCGTATCCCTGCGGACGGGCCAGAAGGGCGACCAGATGGTCCGGATCAAAGTGGTGATTCCCACCGGGCTCAGCGATACCCAGAAAGAGGCACTCCGGAAATTTGGAGAAGCCAGCGGGACCGCCATCAACCCGGAAGAAAAAAGTTTCCTGAACAAAATAAAGGACCTGTTCAAGTAAGTCAGGGCAGGGAAATACGGAGCTGTGAAGAAATGAATCCTCATTTCTTCACAGCTCCTTTTTCTTTGTGACAAAAATGCAAACATCTGTAATTCGATTAAAAATCTTGTAAAAAATATAGATATACAATAATAGTTCTTGTATAATAGAGAAAAGAATTTTGAGAAACACAAGTGTATACTATGGATAGACTATTCATTACAGAAAAGTTTACAGTAAAACTGAGGGGAGTAAGGATGATGAGAAAACATTGGAATCCGATGATCGGGGCGGCCATTGCCCTGAGCCTGGGGGTCCTGCCTGCGGCGGTGGCCGGGGCAGCACCCAGCCGGGAAGAAGCTGCGGCCCTGCGGAATGTCCGTGAGCGGCAGAGTGATGCCTCCATGCTGCAGAACGAAGCCCGGAACCGGGCCCGGGCAGAAGCCCAGCGGGCTGCGGCGGCCACCGGGCAGATCGCGGTGGAAGAAACGGAACGGCCCAAATTGGATCTCCCGGATACCCTGAAAGTCCAGGTGAACGGTTTCAGGATCACCGGGCAGGATGTGATCCCGGAACCGGAACTCCAGGCCCTGCTGGCGGACAAAAAAGGCCAGCTGCTTACCTTCAAAGACCTCCAGGAGGGAGCCGACATTCTGACCCGGTACTTCCGGGGCAAAGGGTATCTGGTGGCTCACGCCTATCTGCCGGTACAGAAAATCAATGACGGTATTGTGGAATACACCGTTACCGTGGGAACCCTGGATGGCTTTACCATCAACAATCACACCAGCATCCACCAGGGAGCCCTGGAACGGGAAACCAACTTCCTGAAAAAGGAAAAATACCTTACCCGGGACAACCTGGAACGGGCCGTCTGGCTGCTCACCGACCTGGCCGGCGCCGATGCCAAGGCCACCCTCCAGAAAGGCTCCCAGCCCGGCAGCGTCCATGTGGTGCTGGATGTGGATGCATACAAGGGCAAACAGGGGCTCTTCACCGCCAGCAACTACGGCAGCCGGTCCATGGGGTACAACCAGTATTCCGTGAACTACGACTTCCTGAACCTGGCCCACGAAGGGGATCATCTAACCGCCAACCTGTCCACCTCCGGCCGGAAGATGTTCGACTGGGGACTGAACTACACCCTGCCGGTGATTCGGGACGGGTGGCGGTTGTCTGCCGGGTATAACGTGCTCAGCTACGATCTGGGAGATGAATTCGCCCAATACGACGGGGTGGGCCATTCCAAAGTGGCATCCCTTGGGCTGGATTATGCCATCCGCCGGAGCCGGAAGCACAACCTGTACGCCGGGATCCGCTACGAACACAGTGACATCAAGGACGAATACCGGAAAATCTGGAATTCCACCTATGGGGACAAAACCGGGGATGCCGGGGTACTGGCTCTTTACGGGGACGACGAGGACCCCCTGGGAGCCACTGACTGGCGGGTGGAATACAAATGGGGGAACATCACCAACGATGCCTTCTATTCCGACGACATCTACACCCGGTGGCTGGCCGGCAGCGACCGGACCAATGGCACCTATCACAAGGCCACCGGCTACATCCAGCGCCGGCAGAATATGAATGACCGGACGTACCTGCTGCTGACCGCCCGGGGCCAGTACGCCTTCTCCAACCTGGATTCGTCCGAACATTTCTACCTGGGCGGTCCTTACGGCCTGCGGGCCTATCCCACCAGTGAAGGGTCCGGGGACACGGGCTATCTGACCCGGGCGGAACTCCGCTGGCTGCTGCCCCTTAAAAAACAGGACCAGCAGCTGCACATGGCCTTCTACCTGGAGCATGGGGGCGTGTGGATGAACCACGACAGCAGCCTGACCCCGGCGGGAGAAAAGAACCACCGGAATCTCCAGGATGTGGGCATCGGGCTGATCTGGTCCCGGTATCAGGACTGGTTCGTCCGGGCGGATTATGCCTGGAGACTGGGGGCCGAAGAACCGGTCAGCGACACCAGCCACAAGAACGGCCATTTCTGGCTGATCGGCGGCGTTTACTTCTGATGGAACGAAACTTTACGGAGGAAAACCATGGATAACCATTTGAAATACAGCAGAAAATGGAAGAACAGCCTGACGGCCGGCGTACTGCTGGCCCTGGCGCTGGGGGGCACCGGCTATGCCATGCCCACCGGGGGCCAGATCCAGTCCGGCCAGGGAGCCATTGCCCAGGACGGGAAGAATATGACCGTGACCCAGAACAGCGGGAAAATGGCGGTGGACTGGACCCAGTTCAATATCGCCAAAGACGAAGCAGTGAAATTCGCCCAGCCCGGTCGGGACGCCGTGGCCCTGAACCGGATCACCGGGGGACAGAAATCCGTGATCGACGGGGCCCTTTCCGCCAACGGGAATCTGCTTTTGGTGAACCCCAACGGGGTGGTGTTCGGCAAGACCGCCACCGTAGACGTGGGGAGCCTGGTGGCTTCCACGGCCCAGCTGAACGATACCTTTATGAAGAGCTTCGCTGGCAGCACTGCCAACCTGAACCTGACCATCGGGGAGGGGAACACCAGCACCATCCTGAATGAAGGCACCATTGCGGCCCAGGGCGGCCTGGTGGCCCTCCATGCAGCCCAGGTGGAGAATACCGGCACCATCAGCAATCCGGGCGGTACCGTGGCCCTGGCTGCGGCCAAACAGCTGACCCTGTCTCCTGACGGCGACGGGAAACTGAATTACGCTGTAGACGGGGACCTGGCCCAGGCCAAAGCCCTGAACAGCGGCAGGATCCAGGCCGACGGGGGCTATGTGGTGATGACCGCCAAAAGTGCCCAGGATTTGCTGGGGACTGTGGTGAACAACACCGGAACTCTCGAAGCCAGGACCCTGCGAAAAGACGAAAAAGGCCAGATCCTCCTGGATGGGGGCAAGAGAGGCCAGGTGGAAGTGAGCGGTACCCTGGATGCCTCCGGCATGGAAGACGGACAGAGCGCAGGCAGCATCAAAGTCATCGGCCAGAAGACCATCGTCCACGATGACACCAACCTTATTGCCAAAGGCGATGTGGACGGGGGCAAGATCGAAACCTCCGGCGACGTGCTGAACCTGGGAGACGGGCTGACCATTGATGCGTCCGGTGTGAAGGGGAAACATGGGGAATGGCTGTTGGACCCGTTGGAAATCCTGATTCAGGATGAGCAGCCTCTTCAGGCTGCCGGTGATCAGAGTTTACCTACGGTGAATGGGGGGAAAGAAACCCAGATTACCTACAATGATCCTCCTTCTGCCACCCAGAATGCCGACGCCACCTACAGCTCTACCACTTGGATTAAAACCAGTAAAATTACGGATATTCTGAATGCCGGGACGGACGTAACCATCCAGGCTGCTTCCACCAGCCAGGCCGCCAGCATCACCGTGAATTCGGCCATCAAACCCAAGGTGAAAGAGGATAGGGAAGCTACCCTGACCCTGGAAGCCCAGCGGAATGTCACCATCAACAAAGAAATTGCGGCTGACAAAGACGGCGGCAAACTGAATGTGAAACTGAATTCCGATACGGACGGAGATGGGGTCGGTGCGGTCATCATCAATGCGGACATCTCTACCAATGGCGGTTTCTTCACTTCCGGAAGCGGCGGTACTGTAACGATTAAGGTACCGAATGGGACGGCCAATGGTGCCTATGCTGATACAGGATTAGAAGGTAAGGCCAATATTGCAGGACATACGGTTGGTACGTATTTCGGTTATGTTGTTCCAGAAGGGAAATCCGCTATTGATTTGTCAGGGGAACAAAACAATCGGAAAATCACGACCAATGGCGGAGCCATCACACTGGATGGGGAAGTGGCCATCGGCTTGAATGGCGGTGTCCTCACTTTAGATACCAGTAAAAAAGATGGGAGTCCCGTCGGTAACGTCAACATTACTGGAATTGTCAATTCTGGGAATAGTTATGATACCTATATTTACGGGACAGAAAAATGGAATCAACTGGTAGAAAAGCTGGTTCAGGAATACCTGGATCACAATTCCGTTCCTTCTTATCGTTTTGTAGGGATCAACTATACAAAAAAAATGCAGATGGGACGTACAGCTACACTACAGAAGCCAAATCTTTCGAACAAGGGGAATCCCATTATGCTTTCCATGAATTGAAACCTGGAGATGTGAATGGTACAAACTGGACTTACAAGGATTCAGAATCGACTCTGGATACCCAGCATACCCGCTGGTATGCAACGACTACGGCTGGAACAGGATACAACTCGTTCATCATGGAAGGGACTACTCCGGAAACTTCCCAGATGTCCATCAATGAATGGCTGATCTATTACCGGCGGACGGAGCCGGAGAATTATGCAGTAAAATATGCCAACGGCAACACCAATGCAAAGACCAATCTGGTGACCTATGATACGATTAAAAATGATGCCACCAAAATGGAAACGCTGAAAAGTGACATCAGTGCGCTCATTGCCCATAACTGGTTTGCCAGTGAAAAACTGGCCCAATCCGGTACTGGTGCTAATCCCGGGGACAGCTATCTGGCTACCATTACTACGGCACTGGAGAACTCCCTCTCCACTCCCAACTCCCAGAAAACCCTCTGGGTCGGTGGCATGGGGTCCGGTGTACGCAACAAGACCAACGATAAAAATACCAATCCCTATTCCCAGTATCCGGCCGATCCCAGCCATCAGGACGGATTCTATTGGGTGACCGGGCCCGAAGGGCTTGTCACCAATGAAAACGGGACGAAGGGAACAAAATTCTGGGACACCAGTAAATCTTACTGGAACAAAGATCTTAAAAAGTCCAATTATGGGGAACAGGTCTATGGCTATACCAAATGGTCCAGCTGGAGCGGCGGTGGACAGCCGGACAACAGCGCTCCCTTCCTGACTGTAGGCTATGGCAACAACAATGCCTGGGATGATGCTGCCATCGATGGGGGAACCACCGTAGGCTTCGTCCAGGAAACCAATCTGTACAACTCCAGCCTGAACATCAAGACGGACGGCGGCAAGGTCACCCTCCAGGGGGATCTCGGGAAATCTGTAGGTCTGGATACGGTCAAGATTGATGCCGGCTCTGGTTCTGTGACTACCGGTAATACTACTAATACGGCTACCAAATATAATCATGGTACCATCTATGCGGATCATGGTGTATATATCAATGGTGGTGAGGTAACCGTAGGCGGCGAAATCCATTCCGGCGGTACCAATGTGGAAGCCACGAGAAATGCAGACGCTTCCTTTAAGGAGTATCTGGACAACGTGACCATCCAGTCTTCCGGTAATCTGATCGTCCATGGGATTGAAGTCAATGCGTCTACTGATTCTAAAGGCAATACTACTTCCAGAACAGACGTAGAAGGCGGCAAAATCAAGCTGACTTCCACCGGCACCGAAGGCACCATCACACTGGGTGATGGGGTGGACTACAATGGGAAAAATACCAATGGCGGTGTGCTGAAAGCAGCCAGCACGACACAAGGCGCTGTCATTATCGACGCACAGGGAAGCAAAGGTGGATTTGTGAACAAGACCACTGCTGAGAATGCCATTGTCACCGGTGAAACAACAGATGCTAATGGTAAAAAAGTTACAGGCACCTGGCAGGTCTATAGTGCTTCTCCGGATAAGGATACTTTTGGAACCAATCTTAATAGTGGAACGGATGCCCAGTGGACTTCCATATCGGCTTCTAACACCATTGCCACGAAAAACAAATATGGCAAGACTCCCAACAGCTATTCCGATACTAGCAGCAACAAGTTCATCTTCCAGGCGACTCCGGTGATTACTCTCTACGCTGACGATTACCTGAAGACCTATGGCGATGAGGTTTCTGCTCATACGCTGAAAAAGCTCTTGCATGGCAAGGAAGTTTTTACTGGCCTGGATGGCCAAAAACATAATATGACGGATTATAGCTCTGCTTTCCAGGAAAAAGACTATACGGAGTATGTTTCCGGAGAGGATACAGTTACCGTTACCAGTGTTGGTTCGAACGCGACAGCTACCCGTATAGGCGGGAAGTATGAAGCTACTGAAAAGAGCGGTGCTGATGGTAAAAATGCTGTTTACGATTTGACGGTAAACTTGAATGATGCCAAGGCATTGGATGGATATGCCATTGATATGGAAAACGGCAAACTGGAAATCAAGAAACGTTCTGTCACCATTACCAGCTCCAGTGAACAGACATATGGGGACAAAACCTATACCTCTTGGAACGATAAAAAAAACGGATTTGCAAATGGCGATGAGAAGAACTTCACTTATGAGCATGGTATCAAGAGCGGAAGTGCTTACGAAACCAATCTGAATAAGACAACCGGTCGGACCACAGCAGATGCAGGAGAATATCAGAATTCTGTTTATTATAGCAATCCGACTATTTCCGGTAAAAAAAATGCCGATGGGACAGATGATAGCGACTTCTTCAACGAAAACTATACTTTCGATACCACCAACAGCATTGGTTCTATTAAAGTCAATAAAGCGGATCTGACCTTAACCCTGAAAGACGTTTCCACCACCTACGGGAAGGAGTTTGACGGCAAAACCTATGGGTATAAAAAGGATGCGGCGGATCTGCAGGGGCTGACCAACGGGGATGCCGCAACGGCCATCACCGATGTCCTCAAGGACAGCGATTTTACGTATGTGAACGGCGGGGCGAAATCCGATCCCGACAACCAAGCTGTCAAGACCCAGAACGCAGGCAGCTACCAGATCATCGGCAGCACCTCCAAGACCCTGGACAACTACAACATCAAAGTGGTGAAGCCGGGGACTTCTAAGGTGGAAAAAGCAACTCTGGTGGTAGACACGAAAGGGAACACCCGTACCTATGGTGATGTGACCAACGTGGCCGACGACGTGGCGAATGCAGCCAGCTTCCATGAGGCAGGCGGTACGAATCAGACGGTCAACGGGGATACGGTAGACAGTATCTTGAAAGAACTGAATCTGTCTACGGATTCCAAAGCGCAGATTAAGGATGAAAAAGGCAATGTGGTGAAAACCGGCAATGCCAACCTGGACGGTTATGATATCGATGCAACTTTCAAGACAGAACTTACGAACTACACAGTTACGAAAGGGAATGTAGGGAAGGAAAAAATCGAGAAAGCCGCTCTTGTAGTAGACACGAAAGGAGATACCCGGATTTACGGGGATGTGACCAACGTAGCCAAGGATGTGAAAAATGCAGCCAGCTTCCATGTGGCAGGCGGCACGGATCAGACGGTCAATGGGGATGCAGTAGACAGCATCCTGAGAGAACTGAACCTGACCACGTCCTCTGGTGCTCTGGTAACGGATACAACTGGCAAAATAAAGACAGGTGATGCCAATACGGATCCAGGCTATGACATCAAGGCGGCTTTCAACAAGGACCTGACGAACTATACGGTAACGAAAGGCGTCGTAGGGAAGGAAAAGATTCAGAAGGCCACTCTCCATTTGTCCACGGGTGACTATGAGGCAGCCTATGGGGCAGCAGATAAAGTAACAACGGACTTGCAGAGTGCTACTACGATTAAAGGCGAGACCAATGGGGATAAGTTGACTGACTTGGTTCCTCAAATCGGTATCAAGAATACTTCTGGAGCTCTTCTCAAAGAAGAAACCACTCCTGGCACGGGCAGAACTGCTGATGTGAAGTACAAAGCTGATGGAAAAACTCCGGATAGTTATGAAATTACCACGGAATTCAACAAGTCCTTGGACAACTACGATGTGGTACTGGATAAACCTGGTACCGTCACCCTGACCCCGGTGGCCATCACCGTGGATAACGAGATGATCCAGACCTACGGTTCGGCGGACCGGTCCTTCAAGGAAATCGCTACGCCGCCTCTGGTGAATGGGGATACCATTTCCACAGCTGGGCTCACCATGGCCCCCAAAGCTGGCGGGGCCTATGAAACCAACCGGGCCGGACGGACCACGGCGGATGTCGGAACCTACAAGGATGACCTGGCATTCAGCGGCGGCGGGATCGTCCATGAGGATGGAACCACCGAATCCAGCGGGAACTACAAAGTCACCATCAAAGGGGTCATCATCGTCAACAAGGCGGACCTCCACGTCAACACCAAGGATGTGACCACGCCTTTTGGCACCGTGAAGTTCACTACGTCCGGGGTGCAGGGCCTGACCAACGGGGACGAAAAGAACGTATCCGACCTGAAGTTCAACTACGGGTCCTACGGGAACGCCTACCTGGACAACAATTCCTACACCAACGCTCCCGGGCGGTATGAGTTCACCACGGAGACCACCAACCAGTACCTGGACTTCCTGAAAAACTACAACACCCTGGGCGGGGATGCCACGGTGACCATCACCCCGGTGGACAAACCGGTGAAGCCGGACATCACCCCGGAGAAACCCAATCCGGTGCCCGAAGGGAAAGGCGAAGTGGAAGAACCTTCCATGGACGATTTCCGTGGGGAAGAAGAACACCGGGACGGTGGACGGACCTGGTACCGGGAAAAGAAATCCATCCCCTTCTTCAAAGTGCTGGACGGCAAAGTGACCAACTACGGAACCTTTGACGTGGAAAGCATGCCGGAGAAGGTGGAGATCACTCCCAGCGGCATGCGGCTGCCGGAACCGGATCAGCCTGAGACCCAGCACCGGGAATACACCACCACCCTGACCCTGCCGGGCGGGGACGGGACCTACCGGCTGGTGTACAACGGAGTATCCTTCGATATCCACCCGGTAGATACAGCAGCCCGCCAGCTGCTGGAAGCAGGGGACCCGAAGAAAAACGAAGAACTGTCCGAAGCTGCCCTCCACACCGGGTTCCAGAAAATGGGCCTGGGGCTGGAAGACCTGAAGGCAGTGTATGTGAGATTCAATTGAATAAGGGTCGCGGACCGCGACCGGGGTGTGGAAATTTTCCACACCCCCTTTTTCTTTCCTCACAATATGGTATAATAATACGATATCTGTACAAAGGAGCGTTACATATGGAATCTTGGCTGCAAGTGAGTATAAAAGTCACCCATGAGGCTGTGGAAGCCGTGGCGGATCTGCTTCGGGAAGTGGGGGCCCGGAACGGGGTGGAAATCGAAGACCCTCTGCTGCTGAACCAGCTGCGGGAAAGCGCCACCTGGGAACTCTGCGACATTCCCCATCAGGAAAATACGGAGGTGGTCACCGTTTCCGCCTACTATCCGGAAAATGACCAGCTCCAGGAAAAACTGGATGCCATCGAACAGGGCCTCCAGACCATTGAAGAACGGATCGGGAAATTCCGCTTCGGGCCCACCCTGTTCCGGCAGATCAGTGAAAAGGACTGGGCCAACACCTGGAAACAGTACTTCCACACCACCAAAGTGGGAAAGAAAATCGTGATCAAACCTTCCTGGGAAACCTACGAACCCCAGGGGGAAGAAAAGGTCATCGCCCTGGATCCGGGCATGGCCTTTGGCACCGGCACCCATGCCACCACCAGCATGTGCATCCAGCGGCTGGAAGAACTGGTGACGCCGGATTGTGAAGTGTTCGATGTGGGCACCGGCAGCGGCATCCTGGCCATGGCAGCAGCTCTGTTGGGAGCCAAAACCATCCACGCGGTGGACATCGATGAAAAGGCCGTGGAAGTGGCCAGGGAGAACATTGCCCAGAACGGCCTCAGCGACCGGGTCACCGTGAACCAGGGGAACCTTTTGGATGGCACCCCGGGCCAGGCAGACCTGATCATTGCCAACATCATTGCGGACATCATCATCCTGGTGCTGCCGGAAGTGGCGGTGAAGCTGCGGCAGAACGGCCGGTTCCTGGCCAGCGGCATCATCGAGGAACGGCTGCCGGATGTGGAAAAAGCGGCGAAGGAAAACGGCTTCACCTTCCTGGATGTGAAACGGAAGGCGGGCTGGTGCGCCGTGACCATGGGAAAGGAAGACTGACGTGTACCGGTTCTTTGTACCCCGGGATTTCGGGGAAACCATGTCCATCGACGGGCAGGACGCCCATCACATCACCCATGTGCTCCGGATGAAGCTGGGGGAACAGCTCCAGATCGTCAGCCTGGACCAGGTGGCGGCAGTGATGAAAATCACCGGCTTCGGAGAAAACCGGGTAGACCTGGCCCTGGTGGAGACCCTGGAAAAAAGCCATGAACCTTCGGTGAAGGTGACCCTGATCCAGGGGCTGCCCAAACAGGACAAACTGGAATGGGTGATCCAGAAAGCCATCGAGCTGGGGGTCACGGAGATCCGCCCGGCCATCATGGACCATTCCGTGGTGAAGGTGGATCCGGCCAAGGCGGCCAAAAAACAGGAACGGTGGCAGAAAATCGCCGAAGCGGCGGCCAAGCAGAGCAAGCGGGACATCATTCCCCAGGTGGCCCTGCCGGCGAAATTCCGGGACATTGTGACCCAGTGCCCGGCGGAACTGAAGATCGTGGCCTATGAAGTGGAAGATACCCGGGGCATCCGGGAGGTGCTGGCAGCCCACAAGGACGCCCGAACCATCGCCTTCCTGATCGGCCCCGAAGGGGGCATTTCCAAGGACGAGTTCGCCCTGACCCAGGAACTGGGCTGGCATTCGGTGAGCCTGGGGCCCCGGATCATGCGGACGGAAACGGCGGCTCTGGCCACCCTGACGGCCATTATGTACGAAACAGGGAATTTGGGAGGATAAGGAAAACACAGCATGAAGAAAATCGCTTTTTATACACTGGGATGCAAGGTGAACCAGTCGGATACCGCATCCATGGAAAAACTCTTCCGGGATGCCGGGTTCCAGATCGTGGATTTTGAAGAGCCGGCGGACATCTGTCTCATCAACACCTGCGTGGTCACCAACATGGGCCAGAGCAAAAGCCGGAAAATCATCCACCGGGCGGCCCGGCGGGATCCCAAGCCTCTGATCGTGGTCACCGGCTGCTATCCCCAGACTTCTCCGGACGAAGTGGTCCACATCGACGGGGTGGACCTGATCATCGGCAACCAGGACCGGAGCAAAGTGGTGGAACTGGTCCGGGAACGGCTGGGAGAAAGCCCGGACGAAGCCCCCATCAATGCGGTCCACGACCTGCCGGTGGGACGGGAATTCGAAGAACTGGATGCGGCGGTGGATGCCAGCCGGAACCGGGCCTTCCTGAAGATCCAGGAAGGGTGCGACCAGTACTGCGCCTACTGCATCATCCCCTATGCCCGGGGCCATCTCCGTTCCCGGTCCCTGGACAACATCCGGGAAGAAGTGGCCAAACTGACGGCGGAACAGTACAAGGAAATCGTCCTCATCGGTATCCATCTGGGCTGCTACGGCAAGGAAATCCCCGGCGGTCCCCATCTTTCTGATGCGGTGAAGGCGGCCCTTTCCGCCGAGCCCCAGGTGCCCCGGCTGCGGCTGGGCAGCCTGGAAAGCGTGGAAGTGGAAGATGCCCTGCTGGACCTGATGGCCCGGGAGCCCCGGCTGTGCGCCCATCTCCATCTGCCCCTCCAGGCCGGCTGCGACAGCACCCTGGCCCGGATGCACCGTCCCTATGATACGGCCAAATTCGCCCAGCTGCTGGAAAAGATCCGGAGCCTGGTGCCCAATGTGGCCATTACCACGGACGTGATCGTGGGCTTCCCCGGCGAGACGGAAGAAGATTTCCAGGCTTCCCTGGACTTCATCCGCCAGTGCCGGTTCAGCAAGATCCACATCTTCCCTTATTCCCAGCGGAAGGGGACCCCGGCAGCGGTGATGCCGGACCAGATCTCCAACCAGGAAAAACAGGAACGGGTCCACCGGCTGGAAGAGGTGGACCGGGAAGGGAATCTGGCCTACCGGAAGGAACAGATCGGTCAGGAAAGCACCGTGCTCTGGGAACGCCGGAACAAAAACAACGGCCTGTGGGAAGGACTGACTCCCGGTTATGTGCGGGTGTACGCGGACAGCCCGGAAAACATGAAGGGAAAAATTTCTGCCGTTCGGCTGGAAAATCTCTTTGAGGACGGGCTGAAGGGTGGTATAATATAAGGGATTCCATGAACAGGGGGTGAGACTGTGACTGACTGCGTATTCTGCAAAATCGTTTCCGGGGAGATTCCCAGCAAACGGGTTTACGAAGATGACCAGGTGATCGTGATCAACGATCTGAATCCCGGGGCGCCGGTCCATGTGCTGGTGATTCCCAAGGAACATACGGAGAACATCCTCACCGCATCCCCTGAGATCCTGGTCCATGTGAAAAAGGTTCTGCCCGAAATCGTCAAGAAACTGGGCATTGCCGAAAAAGGATTCCGCGTTGTGGTGAACACCGGCGTGGAAGGGGGACAGACCGTGCCCCATCTGCATTTCCACATTTTAGGCGGAAAAGAATTGGGCTGGCCGCCCTGCTGAGAAAACAGCAGATTTTCTGTTGACAGAGACTGCGTTTTTACGGTATAATGGCTAGGTGTTAATGTTAAATTACACTTCCCGAAAGAGATCGTGGAGGGAGGGATATAGATGACTGAGATCAGAGTTGGCAAAACCGAATCTTTGGACAGCGCTCTGCGTCGTTTCAAACGGGCTACGCAGAAGGCTGGCGTTCTGTCCGAAGTGAGAAAACGCGAACATTATGAAAAACCCAGCGTAAGACGGAAAAAGAAGTCTGAAGCTGCTAGAAAACGCAAATCCAGATAATCTTCATTGACTTGATTTGGGGGCGTGGAAGATGTCTTTACGAGAGATTCTGCAAACCGATATGAAACAGGCCATGAAAGACCGGGAAAACGGCAAGCTTCGGCTGGCCGTTTTGCGTATGGTATGGGCTGCCATTCGGAACAAAGAAATTGACGAAAAGACAGAACTGAAGGATGACGCCGTTCTGGCTGTCATCATGAAGGAAGTCAAACAGAGAGAAGATACCATCAAAGAGGTCAAGGATGCCAACCGTCCTGATGTGGTGGAGAAAAATCAGCAGGAAATCGAAGTGCTGAAGAAGTATCTGCCTCAGCAGCTCAGTGACGAAGAGCTGAAGGCCATTGTAGCGGAAGCCATTGAAAAGACCGGCGCCAAATCCATGAAGGATATGGGCAAGGTCATGGGCACCGTAATGGCACGGACCAAAGGCCAGGCCAGCGGTCAGCGGGTCAACGCCATGGTGAAATCCCTGTTGGGCTGAGAGAAAAGAGAGAAGGGCTGTTGCATAAGCAACGGCTCTTTTTTTATGCTATAATGATACCAATACACACAGAAACACAGGTGATCTTATGGTAAACGAAAAAATGTATGAACTGGGTTCCAAAAAATCCACCATCCGGACCATTTTTGAATACGGCCAGAAACGAGCCAAAGAGGTGGGGGCGGAGAACATCTGCGACTTCAGTCTGGGCAACCCCAATGTGCCGGCGCCGGACTATATCAAGGATGCGGTCATCGACATCATGAACGAACTGCCGCCCCAGGCCATCCACAGCTATACGGTGGCTCCCGGGAAACCGGAAGTCCGGGAAACCCTGGCCAAAGACATCAATCGCCGGTTTGGCACCCATTTCACCGGGGCCAACCTGTTCATGGTGGGCGGCGCTGCAGCGGCCATTACCATCTCCTTCAAGGCCCTGGCGGAAGCGGGGGACAACTTCATCGCCTTTGCTCCCTTCTTCCCGGAATACCGGTGCTTTGTGGAATCCACCGGAGCCAGCCTGAAAGTGGTGCCGGCCCGGACGGAAGATTTCCAGATCGATTTCAACGCCTTTGAAAAACTGGTGGATGCCCACACCAAAGGGGTCATCGTCAACTCTCCCAACAACCCCAGCGGGGTGGTGTATTCGGAAGAAACCATCAAAAATCTGGCCGCGGTGCTGGAAAAGAAGGAAAAGGAATACGGCCATCCCATTTTCATCATCGCCGATGAACCCTACCGGGAAATCGTCTATGGGGATATCCAGGTGCCTTACATTCCCCTGTACTACAAAAATACCCTGGTGTGCTATTCCTACAGCAAATCTTTCTCCCTGCCCGGGGAACGGATCGGGTACATCGTGGTGCCCAATGAAGTGGCAGATTTTGCCAAAGTGTTCGGCGCCATTGCCGGGGCTGCCCGGGTGGAATGCCATGTGAATGCTCCGTCCCTGTGGCAGCTGGTGGTGGCCCGGTGCGCCGGGAAACCCTCCAACATAGCGCCCTATGAACGGAACGGCCAGCTGCTGTACCAGGGCCTGAAAGAAGCCGGATTCACCGTGCTGAAGCCCCAGGGGGCCTTCTACCTGTTCCCCAAATGCCTTGAAGAGGACGATTACGCCTTCTGTGAACGGGCCAAAAAGTACGATCTGCTTCTGGTGCCGGGGACGGATTTCGGCTGCCCGGGTTATTTCCGCGCCAGCTACTGCATCAGCTATGATACCATCAAAAAATCCCTGCCCCTGTTCAAGAAACTGGCGGAGGAATACAAATAAAACCATTTACCCATGAGGGACCAGTTTAGGGCGGGTTCCCCGGCGTGGAACCCCTGCGGAGCCGATGGACGGAGTCGGGAAGCTGTAGGGGCCGCACGCCGGGCGGCCCGCCCCTGTCTGTAAAAAGGAGGTCCACGCTGTGAGCGCCCTTTTGATGATCGTATCCTTTTTTGTCAACTATATGCTCCTGTCCCTGTGGAGCCCGTTCTTCCTGCTGCTGGCGGCATTCCTGCTGCCGCCCCAGACCATTCGCACCCTGGATGCCAATCCCGGGTGGCAGGAATGGCTGATGACGGTGCTGATCCTGGTACCGGGGCTGCTGATGCAGCTTCCCTTTTTCCAGCGGGTGATGATCTTTACCAGCGGCTGGAAATCCGCCCGGGGACCTTACCAACAGGTGCTGGAACAGGCCCTGGAACCGGTGATCCAACGGGGCGGGCTCCAGGGGGAAACCTTTCACCTGTATGTGAACCCGGAAAAATCCTTCAACGCCTGTGCCCTGGGGGACAACAACATCATTGTCAACGAGCCCATGTTCCAGTATTTTACGGTAGAGGAACTGTCCGGGATCCTGGCCCACGAAATGGGTCACCTGCAGAAAGGGCACACATGGAAGCTGCTGCTGCTCTGTGGCATGTCCACAGCCAACCGGGCCTGCTTCCGGATCTACAGCCTGTTCCTGGCCCTTCTGACGGTGCTCCAGTTCATCCCCATCCTGGGGTTCATCCTGGTGTTCTTCTGTATTGTGATGAACTTCATCCTCCGGTTGGGGAACTGGCTCCTGGGGTGGCCTCTTACCCTGTTCAACCGGTACTGCTCCCGGCAGGATGAATATGCCGCCGATGCCTACGCCTGCCAGCTGGGCCTGGGACCGGAACTGTACAGCGGCCTGGCCAAACTGGACAGCCTGTACCACAGTCCCCAGCTGGGGTTCTTCGGGAAAATGCTCTCCGACCATCCTGCCACCGATGACAGGCTGGAACGGATAAGAGAGCAGTGCGGAATGTGAGGAACGGAGAAAAGTACAAGGCCTCTGGCCGAACTCCACCACCGTCCTTTGCAGGGGACGGATAAGGAATGATATCAGGAGCCGTGAAAACGGCACCTGATTTTTCACGAAAAAATGTTGACAGGAACATAAGATAAGTGTTATAATCTAAAAATTTGACTTTCTGCTGCTTCCGTGCTACAATAAATACAGTTGTAGTTGTTGTATCGACTCTGTACGTAAGGAGGTAGCAGAATGTTTACAGTGGGAGACAAGGTGCTGTACCCCATGCATGGGGCAGCTGTGATAAAGAATGTGGAGCAGAAGCAGATCGACGGCCATCCGGTGAATTATTTCGTACTGAAGATGCTGCTCAGCGATATGAAGGTCCTGATCCCGGAAGTCAATGTGGATAAAATCGGGCTCCGCCCCATTGTGAACAAAGCCATTCTCCCCAAGGTGGAGGATGTGCTGAAGGCCCGCCCGGAAAACAAGATGAAGCGGATCACCTGGAACCGCCGGTACAACATGTACGTGGATAAAATGAAGACCGGGGACATCTTTGAAGTGGCCGATGTGGTCCGGACCCTGGCCGTACAGGAAACGGAAAAGAAACTGTCCGCCGGAGAACGGCGGCTGCTGACCACCGCCAAGCAGATCCTCCTCAGCGAATTCATGCTGGTGGAAAGCGTGGACGAAGAAAAAAGTGAAAAGTGGCTGGATCAATTTGTCTGAAAGGGGTGCACGAGAAGTGCATCCCATTTTTTACACTTTCTTCCAATTTCTGTTGCAATCTCTTTTCTTTATTTTCGTATTATTGTACAATAAAGTTTAGAATATTATACAAGGAGGTGAAACTATGGTTGAAAAAATCATCAAATTTGTCATTATCCTGATTTTCGCTGCCCTGGGTGTTTTCCTTATGGAAATCGCGACCCCTCTGCTGGGTGAATTTGTGTCTTCCGATACCCTGAAACTGGGCTTTCTGGGAGTGACGCCCCTGAATCTGATCATGGGGATCATCGGTGCCCTGATCTTCGGCTATATCGGCAAAGCAGCCGCCACGCCCCTGATCCATTACACCCTCCATTATTCCGAAATCCTGGCTTCCTATCTGGCTGATCTGCCCACCGGGGACATCTTTGTCCTGTCCATCGGAGTGATTACCGGGCTGATCGTGGCCACCCTGCTGGGGACGGCCTTTTCCCGGCTGCCCATTGTGGGACCCTATATTTCCCTGATCTTCAGCATCATGGGGGCCATCATCGGGGCCAAAGTGGCTTTGAACAAACGCGAGGATATCCTTTTATTCTTCAATCGAGTCTGGTTTGCCCGGAACAAGGACAATACCCGGAAAAACAATACTCGGAATGCTTCCCGCACTTATAAACTGTTGGATACCAGCGTTCTCATCGACGGCCGCATCCTGGATGTGATCCGCCTGGGCTTTTTGGAAGGGGTCATCGTGATCCCCAAATTCGTCCTGGAAGAACTCCAGAAAATCGCTGATTCCGGGGATACCTTGAAACGGAACCGGGGCCGGCGGGGACTGGACATCGTCCGGGCCATCCAGGCAGACAAGAATGCGGTGGTGGAAATCGCCGAGAAGGATTATGACGACATTACGGAAGTGGATACCAAACTGGTCCGTCTGGCCAAAGAGCGGGGCGGCATGGTGGCCACCAACGACTTCAACCTGAGCAAGGTGGCGGAAATCCAGGGAGTCCGGGTGCTGAACATCAACGACCTGGCCAATGCCCTGAAACAGTCCGTCCTGCCCGGGGAAGAACTCCAGATCTATCTGGCCAAGGAAGGCAAGGAACCGGGCCAGGCCATCGGGTACCTGGATGACGGGACCATGGTGGTAGTGGAAGGGGGCAAACGCTGCGTGAACTTCACCGTTCCGGTGACCGTAACCTCCGTGCTCCAGACTTCTGCCGGCCGGATGATCTTTGCCAAACTGAAATAAGATAAGGAATGATGGGATGAACAACGAATTGGTTTGCATCATTGCCGCCGCAGGTATGGGAAAAAGGCTGGGTTTGGGGTATAATAAAAATTATGCCTGTATCCGTGGCATCCCCATCCTGGTCCGCAGCCTGCACCAGATGAGCCAGGTGCCCGGCCTGGACCTGGCCCTGGTGGCCGTAGCCCCGGGAGAAGAGGAGGGGGCCCGGCAGCTGCTGGAAGAATGGCAGCCCCGGCAGTTCCCGAACCTGTCCTGGAACATCGTCACCGGCGGGAAAGAACGGCAGGACTCCGTGGCCAATGCCCTGGCCCGGCTGCCGGAAAATACCCAGTGGGTGGCGGTCCACGACGGCGCCCGTCCCTTTGCGGATCCGGAACTGATCCAGCGGGTCTGGGACAAGGCCCGGGAAACGGGAGCGGCTGTGGCGGCAGTGCCCTGCAAGGACACCATCAAAATGGCGGACCTGGAAAAATCCGTGGAACGGACCCTGGACCGGAGCCGTCTGTGGGCGGTCCAGACCCCCCAGATTTTCCGCCCCGGCCTGCTCCGGGAAGGCTTTTCTCTGGCCCGGGAGCAGCATCTGGATGTAACCGACGACGCCAGCCTGGTGGAAGCGCTCCGGAAAAAAGTGGGCCTGGTGATGGGCTCCTATGACAACCGGAAGATCACCACGCCGGAAGACCTGGACTGGGCCCAGGATCTGGCAGCACGCAGGGAGGGAAAGAACATGGAATTTCGAATCGGCTCCGGCTATGATGTCCATCGTCTGGTGGAAGGCCGTCCCTTGATCCTCTGCGGGGTCACCGTGCCCTGGGACAGGGGACTGGATGGCCATTCCGATGCGGATGTGGCGCTCCATGCCCTGATGGATGCCTTGCTGGGGGCGGCCGGCATGGGGGATATCGGGCGGCTGTTCCCGGATACGGATGATGCCTATCTGGGGGCGGACAGCCGGAAACTGCTGGCGGCTGTGCTGGAAAAACTCCGCGCTGCCGGCTGGCAGGTGAACAATGTGGATGTGACCATCATCGCCCAGCGGCCCAAACTGGCTCCCTATGAGCCGGCCATGCTGGAGAATCTGCTCACAGACCTGGGGCTGCCCCGGGACGCTGTGAACGTAAAGGCCACCACCACGGAAAAACTGGGCTTTACCGGCCGGGGAGAAGGCATCGCTGCCGAAGCCGTGGCCAGTCTTACAAGATAAAAACCTTTGGGAGGAAGATACAATGGAAAAGAAACTGAAAGTACGTTTTGCACCCAGCCCCACCGGGCCGTTCCACATCGGAGGCGCCCGTTCCGCTCTGTTCAACTGGCTGCTGGCCCGGAAGGAAAACGGGGTCATGCTGCTGCGGATCGAAGATACCGACCGGGACCGGTCCAAACCGGAATGGGAAGCCAACATCAAGGCTGCCCTGAAATGGCTGGGCATCGACTGGGATGAAGGCGTGGACGTGGGAGGTCCCAACGGCCCCTACCGCCAGATGGAACGGCTGGATATTTATAAAAAATACACTGACAAGCTGCTGGCAGAAGGCAAGGCCTATTACTGCTACTGCACCCCGGAAGAACTGGAAGCGGAACGGGAAGCCCTGACCGCCCAGGGGAAAATGCCCCGGTACATGGGCAAATGCCGGAACCTGACTCCGGAACAGCGGGCCGCCTACGAAGCGGAAGGCCGGAAACCCACCATCCGGTTCCGGGTACCGGAAAATGAAGACATCGTGGTCCATGATGAAGTCCGCGGGGATGTGCATTTCGATTCCAACGGCATCGGGGACTTTGTCATCGTGAAAAGCGACGGCATCCCCACCTACAACTACGCCGTGGTCATCGACGATGCCCTGATGGGGGTCAACTGCGTGATCCGGGCAGAAGAACATCTGTCCAACACCCCCCGGCAGCTGCTGCTGTACGATGCCCTGGGCTTTGAAAAACCCACCTTCGGCCATATTTCCCTGATCCTGGGACCGGACCACAAGAAGATGAGCAAACGGCACGGGGCCACCTCCGTGGATCAGTACCGGCAGATGGGCTATCTGCCCGATGCCATTGTGAACTTCCTGGCACTCCTGGGCTGGTCTCCCAATTCCGACCAGGAAATCTTCTCCCGGGAAGAACTGATCCAGCAGTTCTCTCTGGACCATGTGGCCAAGAACCCGGCCGTATTCGACATCAAGAAACTGAACTGGCTGAACGCCCACTATATGCGCCAGCTGTCCGATGAGGACTATGTGGCCTTTGCGGTGCCCTTCATGAAGGAAGCCGGCTACATGACCGGGGAAGAAACCGGCGAAAAGCTGGAATGGCTGAAGAAGGTCATCCTCACCGCCCGGGACCAGGCGGAATTCGGGAAGGAAATCCCTGAAAAAGTGGCCCTGTACTTCACCGATGAATTCGATTTCGAAACCCCGGAAGCGGAAGCTGTCCTGAAGGAAGAAACGGTGCCCCAGGTGATGGGCCTGTTCCTGGACAAACTGGCCGCTGCGGAAGGCCTGGACCATGCAGCCACCAAGGCCCTGTTCAAGGCCGTACAGAAAGAAACCAAACTGGGGGGCAAGAAAGTATTCATGCCCGTCCGGGTGGCTCTCACCGGCAATCAGCACGGACCGGAACTGGCGGAAATGATTCCCCTCCTGGGCAAAGAACGTGTGGCATCCCGGATCCGGGGCAGCCTGGCCAAAGCCGGCGTGAACCTGTAAGGAAAGGAGCTTCCTATGAGCATCCGTGTTTATAATGATATGACCCGGCAGAAAGAGGAATTCGTTCCTCTCCATCCGGGGAAAGTGGGGATCTATGTGTGCGGGGTCACCCCCTACAACCATCCCCATATCGGCAATGCCCGCCCCTTTGTGGTGTGGGATACCATCCGCCGGTTCCTGGACCACGAAGGGTACGATGTGACCTATGTCCAGAACTTCACCGATGTGGACGACAAGATCATCCGGGCCGCCAATGAAGAAGGGGTCACCTGGGATGTGATTGCCAACCGGTACATCAAGGCTTATTTCGAAGTGATGGACAAACTCCATGTGAAGCGGGCCCACATCTATCCCCGGGTTTCCGAACACATTCCCGACATCATCCACACCGTCCAGGAGCTCATCAACAACGGTTACGGTTATGTGGTGGACGGGGACGTGTACTACCGGGTGGAAAGATTCAGCCATTACGGGGAACTGTCCGGCCGGAAACTGGACGACATGATGGCCGGCGCCCGGGTGGACGTGGACGAACGGAAAGAGAACCCCATGGATTTCGCCCTGTGGAAATCCGCCAAACCGGGAGAACCTTCCTGGGACAGCCCCTGGGGCAAAGGCCGGCCGGGCTGGCACATTGAATGCTCCACCATGAGCACCAAATACCTGGGCAACACCCTGGATTTCCATGGCGGCGGCAGCGACCTGATCTTCCCCCATCATGAAAACGAAATCGCCCAGAGCGAAGGGGCCACCGGGGTCCATCCCTTTGTCCGGTACTGGGTCCACAACGGATTCATCACCATCAACGAAGAAAAAATGTCCAAATCCCTGGGCAACTTCAAGACCGTGTACGATCTGCTGAAGGAATACGAACCGGAAACCATCCGCTATTTCATCCTGAACACCCATTACCGCAGTCCCCTGGACTTCAGCCAGGAACGGCTGGCGGAAGCGGGACGGAGCCTGGAACGGCTGCGTACGGCTCAGAACAACCTGCAGGAAATCCAGCAGGTGATCACCGTGGGGCCGGATGCGGAAAGCCTGGCGCTCCGGGACAAAGTGGAAGAACTGCGGAAAGGGTTCTTCGATGCCATGAGCGACGACTTCAACACCTCCCTGGCCATCAGCTACCTGTTTGCCCTGGCCAAGGAAATCAACGTATACCACAATGCTATCATCAGCGGTGCCAAGAAGCCTGATGGCAAACTGGTGGAACAGATCGACAAGGCCTGGAAGGAAATGATCGGGGTCATCGGGATCCTGGAAAACCAGCCGGCTGCCAACGGAGAAGGGGGCGCGGTGAGCAACGAGGAAGCGGAAATCGCCGCCAGGATCGAAGAACGCCAGGCTGCCCGGAAAGCCCGGGATTTTGCCAAAGCCGATGCCATCCGTGACGAACTGGCTGCCAAGGGAATCATCCTGGAAGACACGCCCCAGGGCGTACGGTGGAAGAGAAAGTGAGATACGAACAGTATCAGCGGCTCCTGGACCATGTGCTGGCCACCTGCGGAGAAACCCAGACTATGCCGGAACCCCGGCTGATCCATCCGGTGGAACTGGCCTATATCGGGGATGCGGTGTTTTCCCTGTACGTGCGGATGCGGATCCTGCCCGTCAGCAGCCATGTACAGGTGCTCCACGATCTGGCCAGCCGGATGGTGTCTGCAGTGATGCAGGCCAAAGCCATGGACGCCCTGGAACCGGAACTCACCGAAGAAGAAGCCCAGATTGCCCGCCGGGGACGGAACACCAAAAGCACCGTGCCCAAAAGCGCCAGTGTCCGGGAATACCGTCAGGGCACGGCCTTTGAGGCCCTTATGGGCTATCTGTATCTCATGGACCGGAAAGACCGGCTCCAGGCCCTGATGGACCATTCCTTTGAACTGATCCGCCAGGCCATGGAGGAGGAAAGGAAACAGAAGAGAAAATGATGCACGTAAAACTGCTCCGCTATACCCCCGAACCGGACCGGACCGTGGCCATGAGCGCCCGGCTCTGCTATTCTCCCATCGGGGCGGCGGAACTGGAAAACAAAATGACGGACCAGGAAGTGGCCAGCCTGGTACGCCGGCTGGGCCAGATGGGGCATACCTCCACCTTTGAGCATGTAAGCTTCACCTTTGCCATCGAAGGGGTATCCCGGGTACTGACCCATCAGCTGGTGCGCCACCGGATCGCTTCCTACAGCCAGCAGAGCCAGCGGTATGTGAAGGAACATGATTTCGAGACCATCCTGCCGCCCACCCTGGCTGCCCGGCCCGAATGCAAAAAAGAATTCGAGGAGCTGTGCGGAAAGATCCAGGATTTGTACAACAAATGGACGGAGGCGGGGGTGCCGGCGGAAGATGCCCGGTATATCCTGCCCAACGCGGCGGAGACCAAGATCGTGGTCACCATGAATGCCCGGAGCCTGCTCCATTTCTTCCAGCTCCGGTGCTGCTCCCGGGCCCAGTGGGAAATCCGTGCCCTGGCCTGGGAAATGCTCCGGCAGGTGAAGGAAGTGGCGCCTATCCTCTTTGAAAAAGCCGGCCCCACCTGCGAAAGTGACCGGGTCTGCCACGAAGGGAAAATGAGCTGCGGACGGCTGGAAAAGCTCCTGGCCCAGGATGCCGCCAAAGCCGGGGAGAAGGCGTAACCGGCCATGGGGTACAAACCGATTGAAGAAATCCAGAAGGAAACCCGGGAGTGGGATTTTATCCGGGAGCTGCCGGACCAGGTGGGTCCGTTCACCAAAAAACTGGTGGATACCATCAGCGGCCAGGTGCTCACCATCTGCCGGTATGAGGCTCCGGAACTCCGGGCCAGACTGGATATCATCTACACCTCGGAAACTTTCGATTACATTGTGATCCACACCATGGGCATGAATTCCTATCGGGACATCCGGTTCATCTACAAGGACCGGGACGTGTTCGCCAAAAACGTCAGGGCCTACCTGCCCGGGATCCTCCACAGCATGGAAGACCCCACCAGTGTGAACCTGGGGGAACAGGTGGCCGAGCACGGGATCCTGACCTGGGAATACGGCAACCATCTGCCGGAAAAAATCGGGCCCTTTGAGCTGTATATCAAACCCGCCCATGCCATCGAGCACATCAACGGATCCATCATCCTCATCGATTATTCCGATTTTCAGCGGATGGACCAGCTGATCATCATGTACAACCGGCTGCGGGACCAGTTTTTCGGAGAGGTGAAGATCAATTCCGTGTTCCATGCGTCCATGGATTTTGACAGCCGGAACCTGAAAGAACTGGAAACCAAACTGAAAGAACACCTGGAACCCACCCTGCAGAAAGTGACCCAGGCAGATCATGATCTGTAAGAAGGAAATTGGAAATATCCGCCCATACAAGGGCGGGGGATAAGGAGAAAAAAGTCCTTGACTTTTTTCTCCTTATCTCTTATACTATACAAGTCGGCGCTTGAAGAAGACGCCGCAACGGCCCAGTAGTTCAGTTGGTTAGAATGCCGCCCTGTCACGGCGGAGATCGTCGGTTCGAGTCCGTCCTGGGTCGCCAATGCCTCGGTAGCTCAGTTGGTAGAGCAAAGGACTGAAAATCCTTGTGTCCGCAGTTCGATTCTGCGCTGAGGCACCATTCTTCAAGCGGAAGTAGCTCAGTGGTAGAGCATCACCTTGCCAAGGTGGGGGTCGCGAGTTCGAATCTCGTTTTCCGCTCCAATTTTTTATGGCGACGTAGCCAAGCGGTAAGGCAGAGGTCTGCAAAACCTTTATCCCCAGTTCGATTCTGGGCGTCGCCTCCAAATGAAAGTTAAAGAGGGTGTTGCATGTGTGAAAACCCACACATGCGGCACCCTCTTTTGTAACTGGTCATTTGGCCGCTGACAGTTGATGAGGCTGAACAGCCCCTTTTTACAGAAAGGACTTCCCATGCACCTGGAAACCCATTACGACCGCACCTATGCCCGCCTTACCCGGCCCTTCCGGACCCGCCCCTGGGCCATCCGGGGCCTGTTTCTTCTGAACGGGGGCCTGGTGATCCTCATGTACATCGCCTATCCCCTGCTTCTGTGGCAGCTGTGGCAGCAGGGCGGCCTGGCCGGTAATACCGCCCTCCAGAAAGCCTTCTGGATCCCGGCCCTTTCCTTCCTGCTGCTCACCCTGGTCCGCAGCAAAATCAACCGGCCCCGGCCCTACGAGTTCTGGACCCTGCAGCCCCTGCTGCCCCGGAACAAGCAGGGAGAATCCTTCCCCAGCCGCCATGTGTTTTCCTCCACCATCATCGCCATGACCTACCTGTACTTCCAACCACCCCTGGGCCTGGCCTTCCTGGCCGTCAGCCTGGCCAGTGCGGTGGTAAGAGTCCTGGCCGGCGTCCACTATCCCAGCGATGTGGCAGCGGGAATGGGGGCGGGGGTTGTGGCCGGACTGCTGCTTTGGGCTCTCGCATAACCCCTGGGCGCCAGAGCAGGCCATCTGCTTTGTCAGGAGGGATTTGTAAGCTGGGCATGTACCACTTTGTACTATGCCAAACTTACAAATCCCTCCTTTCGCGTATCTGGGCACATCTGCCGCGCCTGGAGGAATCCGGGAGGCCATCCGCATTCGCGCATCTGGCCCCATCTCGTGTGCCTGAAAAAATCGTAGATTGCTTCATGCCGAATCCGTAGGGGACGCAGGCCCGGCGGCCCGCCTGCAGTACCGCATAATAGGACTGCACGTCCCAAAGTCCGCCCCGGGAGGGGCGGGGGACCATGCGCAGCATGGTGATGGGGGCATCGGCAACAGCCGATATTTTGCAGGCCCCCTGGACAACAGAAGAACATGGTCCAGCAGCCGGTACAATATCCAAACCGGACAATCTGACGTCTTTATCAACTGTCGCGATGAACGATATATCTTTAAACCAGGCGTTTTTTTACACCGGGAATATGGTATAGTAGAAGAAGTAGAAGAAGAAAATATCATCCTCTTCCGTTATCTATAGCTTTTCGACAACAGAGAACTTCCCCATATAGGGAGAATGGGAGACCATCATTATCGTTCTCGCGGGAGTCAAACAGACCTACAATCTGGAAGCTTCCATAATCCTGCAAGTGCGAGAGGGAAGCGAACAGAAAGAACAAGCATCTGGAAACGGGAACTGGAAAATCTGGAAACCGCCTTTCGCGGAAAAAGATGGAAGAACTTGAGAAACTCAAGCTGGCCCGTCTGACGTCGCCCCCCGTATGGGGGCGTGGATTGAAATCGCCTCAGTAGCCTGCATGGTGGACAGGCTCTGGTTCGCCCCCCGTATGGGGGCGTGGATTGAAATAGCCAGACCATCGCCCCGATTTTAGAGCAATACGGTCGCCCCCGTATGGGGGCGTGGATTGAAATTCGTATGGTAATCCGGCGGGGAGCCTTTGTGGGTGGATGGGTATAGGTTTCTTTGCCTTGACAGAACCCCCTACCCGCTGACGCGGGTCCTTTCCCCCTTTCAGGGGGACACAGGTAGGGACGGGCGTCTGGCGGGGCGCCGGGCCTGCGCCCCCTACGGCATCGCAATGGGTCAATGATGAAGGGTTTACCGAGAACCTGTTGATACAGACTTCCCCGCCCTTTTCCTTCATTTCCCCGGGTTTTTATGGTAAAATGAAAATTATATCCAAATACCCATTCTGTTGTGCAAAAGGAGCCTCTTTATGTTCCATACGGCCTTTTCGGAATCCGATCCCGATTCCTTCATCCATCATCACCTGAATTATTTCCTGCCCACCATCTATACCATCACCGACTGGGTGATGATCCTGCTGGCGGAATTCCTGGCGTACCACCTGCGGGGGGCTGTTACCGGGAACACCCATTTCCATATGCCCTGGCTGAACTTCTGGGTGGCCTTTCCATTGCTTTTCCTGCTGTTTTTCCGCCAGGGGGGCATCTACACCAAGCATCTTGGGTACTGGAAGCTGCTGGAAACCATTTTCCGGGCCTGTACCTATGCGGCCGGGGCCATTGTGGTCTTTGTGTACCTGTCCCATATTTCTGCCAGCACCTCCCGGCTTTTCGTAGGACTCCTCTGGATCTTTTCCATTATCCTGGTGACCCTGTTCCGGTACTTCTTCACCCATGTGCTGAACTGGGCTGGGGTGGGGAGTGTTCCGGTGCTCCTGGTGGGGGCCGGAAAAACGGCCCGTCTGGTGCTCCAGGGCATCCGGGACGACATCGGTCTCAACTTCAATGTAATCGGTTATGTGGATGACGCCGGTCCTCAGGAAGAAAACGTGGGAAACCTGCCCTATCTGGGCACCTTTGGCCAGGTGGTGGAGGTCATCGAAAAGACCCAGGTCCAGGATGTGTGCATTGCCGTGCCTGGGATGACTCCGGAAAAACTGAACCGGCTGATCCATGTGATCCAGCCCCATGTGCGGAATCTGTCCTTTGTTCCGGATCTGATCGGTCTGCCGGTGAACGGCATTGAAGTGGATTCCCTGTTCAACGAACGGCTGATGTTCATGAGCCTGAAGAACAACCTGGCCCGGTCCTACAACCGGGTCATCAAACGAATCTTTGACCTGGTGCTGACCACCATCGGCGTGGTCCTTCTGAGCCCCATTTTCCTGCTCCTGGCCATCCTGATCAAGCTGGATTCCCGGGGCCCTGTGATCTTTGCCCATAAGCGGATCGGCAAGGGGGGCAAGCTGTTTCCCTGTTTGAAGTTCCGGACCATGTGCGTGGATGCGGATCAGAAACTGAAAGAATACCTGGCGGCCAATCCGGAAGCCCGGAAAGAATGGGAAGCGGAATTCAAGCTGAAGGATGATCCCCGGGTGACCCGGGTGGGGAAAGTGCTGCGAAAAACCAGTCTGGACGAACTGCCCCAGCTGTTCAACGTACTTATCGGCCAGATGAGCCTGGTGGGCCCCCGGCCCATTGTCACGGCGGAAATCCCCAAATACGGGCCCTACATCAAGGACTTCTACATGGTCCATCCCGGCATCACCGGCATGTGGCAGGTGAACGGCCGTAGCGACACCACCTACGAAGAACGGGTCCAGATGGACTCCTGGTACGTCCGCAACTGGGGCGTATGGCTGGATATCATGCTGCTGTGGAGGACGTTCGGGGTAGTATTGCAGCATAAGGGAGCGTACTGAGAGGCGGTTTTAGATAGAGGTCAGATTTGTTTATAGCCACCAAGCTGACGTCTGACTTCTGAAAGGCCCGAAGAGCCGGTCTGACTTCTTTATACTTATAGGGAGGAAAAAACAATAAGCACACTTTCTGAAAATGTCATTTCGCAATTCTATGAATTCGTCGATAAAAAAACGGGGGGCACAATCTGGAATCTGATGAACAGCTGGAGGCTCTGTTGAAGGAATTCATGGAACAGTACAATGTCAGCTTGGATGATGCACCTCCTTTGTCCAAAGAGGATGCCAAAACCGTTTACGACTGGCTGGAACTGTCCGATCAGCAAAAAACGAAAAAAGCCAAGCGAGAATGCCTGGAAAAAGCCAAAGAACTGGATCCCTTCGATGTGGATGTCCTTATGCAGCTCTTGCTATAGGAAAAGAAACAGAAATGGGAATACATTCAGGAAGTCAAAAAATCCTGGATCTGGGCAAAGAAAACCTGAAGCGGCAGAAATTGTACAAAGAATCCATGGGGAATTTCTATATGGTCATTGATACCCGTCCCTATATGCGGGCCATGCAGTATTATTTTGAACTCCTTGAGAGTTGCTGCATGATCCAGCAGGCCATTACTGTAGCCAGAGAAATGCTCAAACTAAACAGGAATGACAACCAGGGGATTCGTTTTTATCTGATGGCCCTGCATGTATACAGCGAAGACGAATTCAATGCCAGTAAGCTGATTCAGGAAAATAAAGGGGAAGAAAATCGTTGTTTCTTTGCCATGTCCATGGCGCTCCTGAAATTCAGACAGGGAAAATGGAAAGAAGCTCAAGTTATTTTAGAACGGCTTAAGACCCAGTACAATGGATTCCAGAACTTCCTTCGGGATGCTGCAGCAGGAGGAAACGTATTCTATGAAGGTGCCAACATGAATTATTACCAACCCTTCACTCGCAGCGAACTGATTACTATGGTGCTGGACTTCCACTTCCTCTGGGACGGAGCCCAGGAATTCTTCCACTGGGCCAAAACCGTCATGAGCCCGGCGAAGAAGAGAAGAGGGAAGAAAAACAGTGCAGAGTGAAGAGTGAAGAGCATTGGACGGCCTGGATCGACGGCTCCATTGCGGAACCGTAGGGGCCGCACGCCGGGCGGCCCGCCAACTGCACCAACCTTCGTTGGAAATCCGCAGGGGCTGAACCAGACGGGTGCAGCCGTGTCGCCCGGTCAGCCCATTTAGCTTTTGTCTTTCCATTCTTGCCCACAACTTTAACATCCACGCTCCTATTTGACAAAAAATCAGCATGCGTGTAAAGTTCGGTCCAGGATAGCAGTCGCAATCACTGAATCGCTCATGAATTCACCCCAGTCGCTGAAATACTTGTTGCTGGTCATAATTATGGTGCCCCGCTCATAGCGGGCGCAGATAATCTGGAACAGCAATTCTGCCTGCTGCCGGCTCAGCTGCATATAGCCAACTTCATCTGTTACCAGGATATCTGGTCGGGCGTAAAATTTGCATCGCCTGGACAATAGACCTTTTTCCCGGCGCTTCTCCAGATCTTCAATAAGGTGGGCTAATGTAATGAAGTATGCGGTTTTACCATGGTGCAAGGCTTCTACCGCAAACGCAGTGGCCAGATGCGTCTTGCCCACTCTTGGCGGGCCCAGCAGAATCAAGTTTTCACTCCGTTCCACAAAAGCAAGCGTACGCAATTCCTGGATTTGCTTCGGGTTCAGATGATCGTGCTCATCTGGTTTTACAGCCGTAAGTAGTAGACCCCACGTATGCGGGGTGATTCCTTGGTATATGCATATCGTTGATTTCCGTTAGCCATGGAGGGGTGCGGATATTTTTGACCTTACACCGCACTGCCCTGCATCTTACGATATTGTATTGGAAGCATACTGCCAGGGGAAACTTGAATCCGTGTTTTCCATGGAACTGGAGCATTTGGCACGAAATGCAGAATATGGAATTCCCATGACCGTGGAAATGGAGAAGGAGGCGGAAACAATGTGTGATTATGGCAGAGGCCTTGCCAGGAAATATGCGGAAAAAGGTAGGGCAGAGGGCTTGGAAAAGGGCCTGGAAAAAGGCATCCAGCAGGAGCGCAACAGCAACATCCTCGGCATGCTGCGGGAAAAGATCCCCATGGAGACCATCGCCCGCATCACGAAAGTATCGGTGGAGCAGATCCGGGAACTGGGAAAATTGAATGGTATGTTGTAAAGGACAAGCAGGGCTGCGGCCCTGCTTTCTTTATGAAGACTGCGATTGCGGGCCGACCAGAAGGGCGGCCCCTACGGCGTTGGAATTATCGGTTCATCCAGCCGCCATAGGGGTCGATTGTCCTGTTCGACTCGCCTGCGTCTTTCTTCCATTGCCTTTTCTCCGTGCGAAACGTATAATGGTAATATTATGGTTGACTATAACTCAAGATGTCGGTTTGCCCCGGAAAAGAAGTCAGACCGCTCCCTAAAGGGAGCTGAAAGAAGTCAGAAGTCAGCTTGTCTGGCAATAAGACATAGGATAGTAATGCTATGTCATACAAAGGTGTAGAATTTACACAAAAGTAGCGGTTGGATGTAGAATCGAATTGCTTGCACTACCAAGCTGACATCTCGAAGCCCGTAAGGGCTGAGTCTGACATCTGACATCTTTATAGACGCAGACATCTCGAAGCCCGTAAGGGCCGAGTCTGACATCTGGCATCTACTATAAGGAGAGAATTCATGAAATACAACTACCTCATCGTCGGCGCCGGCTTGTATGGCGCCGCTTTTGCGCAGCAGGCCCGGGAAGCAGGCAAATCCGTCCTGGTCATCGACAAGCGGCCCCAGATTGCCGGCAACGTGTATACCCGGGACGTGGAAGGCATCCATGTGCACCAGTATGGCGCCCACATCTTCCACACCAACAATAAGGAAGTATGGGACTACGTGAACCGGTTTGCCACCTTCAACCGCTTCACCAACTCCCCAGTGGCCAACTACCATGGGGAACTGTTCTCTCTGCCCTTCAACATGTACACTTTCAACAAAATGTGGGGTGTGGCGACACCGGAAGAAGCCACTGCCAAAATTGAGGAACAGAAGCGCCAGGCGGGGATCACCAACCCCCGAAACCTGGAGGAACAGGCCATTTCCCTGGTGGGTACCGACATCTACGAAAAACTAATCAAGGGGTATACGGAAAAACAGTGGGGCCGTCCCTGCACAGAACTGCCGGCTTTCATCATCAAACGCCTGCCGGTGCGGCTGACCTTTGACAACAACTACTTCAATGCCCTGTATCAGGGCATCCCTGTGGGCGGGTACACCAGACTGGTGGCCAATATGCTGGAAGGCATCGAAGTGCGCCTGAACGAGGATTATCTGGAGAACAAAGAAAAATGGGATGCCCTGGCGGATAAAGTGGTCTATACCGGTCCCATCGATGCTTATTTCCACTATGAATATGGTCCCCTGGAATACCGCAGCGTCCGGTTTGAAACAGAACTGCTGGATAAACCCAATTACCAGGGCGTAGCCGCCATGAACTACACCGACCGGGAAACACCCTGGACCCGGATCATCGAACACAAATGGTTCCAGTTCGGCAAAGACGATAACGGCAACGACCTGTCCAAAACCGTCATCAGCCGGGAATACAGCTCCGAATGGAAAGTAGGGGATGAACCCTACTATCCAGTAAACGATGAGAAGAACAGCGCCCTGTATCAAAAGTACAGACAGCGTGCCGCAGACGAGAAAAATGTCCTGTTCGGTGGCCGGCTCGGAGAGTATAAGTATTACGATATGGATGCAGTCCTTGGAGTCGCACTGGCTGCGGCAAAGGAAGAATTGCGTAAGTAGTACTATTGGATTGCCCCGTTAGTTAAGAAGTCAGACCGCCACGAGGATAAAGATGTCAGACCGCTCCCTAAAGGGAGCTGAAAGAAGTCAGATGTCAGCTTGATTGGTGATAAGTAGTAGGATATTATTGCTAATCCGGACTAAAGTGAAGAATTTACGCAAATGTAACGGTTAGAGGCAGGGCCGAACTGCCCACACTACCAAGCTGACATCTCAAGGCCGAAGGCCGGCTCTGACTTCTGACATCTTGAAAAGGATGGTGAGATAATTGTTCTTCCAAAAGATGATTGTATGGGATAAAGCAAAAAAATTGACCATTGATACCTATCGACTTGTAAAATTTTTACCCAAAGAAGAATTGTACTCCTTATCTGACCAGATGCGACGCGCTGCCATTTCTATCATATCCAATATTGCAGAAGGTTCTGGTAGAGTCACGGCTCGAGAAACTCGCTATTTTTTGGGCATTGCCCGTGGATCTGTTAACGAGCTTCATGCGCAACTGATAGTCTGCCAGGAACTGGAATATCTGACTCAAGCGCAAGTCAAACCGCTGATGGCGTTGTCAGATGAAGTAAGAAGGATGCTGACGTCACTTATAGCGAAAGAGTCTTATGACTAGGATAAAGAAGTCAGACCGCCCCTGAGGGGGCTGAAAGATGTCAGATGTCAGCTTGCTCTGGATAAGAAGTCAGAGCGCTCGCTTTGCTCGCTTAAAGATGTCAGAAGTCAGCTTGTCTGGCGATAAGATGTAGGCTAGTACTACTAAATTGGACAAAAGTGAAGAATTTATGTAAAAGTAGCGGTTGGATGTAGAATTGAACTACCCGTACTACCAAGCTGACTTCTCAAGGCCCGTGAGGGTCGCTCTGACATCTGACATCTCATAAAACTACCGTATCTACAACGACGTTGCTAATCGACATACGCCGTTTCAAAAGAAAGGAACGAAACCAATGGACCTCAAAATCCTCATTGCCGCCCATAAACCCTACTGGATGCCCTCCGACCCTGTTTACCTGCCTTTGCAGGTGGGGGCTGAGGGAAAATCTTTGATTCCGGGATATACGCCGGACAACACCGGGGACAATATTTCCTCCAAGAATCCCCATTACTGCGAACTAACCGGATTGTACTGGGCCTGGAAGAATCTTTCCTGTGAGTATATCGGCCTGTGCCATTACAGACGGTACTTCGGCCACCAGGTCCATACGGACGACCTGGAAAAGAAAAAGGCGGCCATCTTCAGCGGTGCCGATTACGAAAAGCTGCTGGGCCAGTATGATGTGATCCTGCCCGTAAAGCGGAACTATTACATCGAAACTGTGCGCAGCCAGTACGAACACGCCCATTACAAAAAAGACCTTGACGAAGTGGAAGCCATCATTGCCGAAAAATATCCCCAATACAGCGCTGCTTTCACCACCGTCATGAACCGGCGCAAGCTCCACATCCTGAACATGTTTGCCATGAAAAAGACCCTGTTCGACCAGTACTGCAGCTGGCTGTTTGATATCCTGTTCACCCTGGAAAGCCGCATCGACATCAGCAGCTACAGCCCTTATGAAGCCCGGATCTACGGCTTCCTGTCCGAACGCCTCTTTAACGTCTGGCTGGAAAAACAGGGGCTGAAAGAAGTGGAAGTGCCCGTGGTATTTTTGGAGAGAGTGGACTGGCCGAAGAAGATTCGGGAGTTTTTGGCCCGTAAATTTCTTGGTAAGAAGCAGTAAGAGAGGTCAGACCGCGCATGTAAAGAAGTCAGACCGCCCTTGACGGGGCTGAAAGATGTCAGATGTCAGCTTGTTCACTGAAATATTTATTGTTTTTTGTGAATCCGGACAAAATGACTTATTTTTGTCAAGTTTGACAGGAAACAGATTCAAACGATTTCAAACGATTCCGGTGATACTGGAGGGATGCGCCGAAGGAAGATAGGTAATATCTGTCAGCAGTACCATGCGAGGGCCATAGTCCTCAAACTGGCGCTGCAGCAGGTTATCGGCCACCGTATTGGTCTTCAGGGCTTTCGCCAGCTGCCGATAGGGATTCGCCTTCCTGATGGGGCAAAGCAGGTGGAACTTTTTCATCAGACGACGGATTTTCTTCACATTCATAATGACGGGCGGATCCATGTGGAGCAGCTCCATATAGATGCTGCGGGCGTCCTTCTTGTACCCTCGTCTTTTGTAAGCGGCAAGGATCAGTTCAAAGTCCTTGCGGTCCTGTTCTTCCTGGGCCTGCCGAAATGCTTCCGCCTTTACCCAGGCATAATAACCGCTTCGGGACACGCCTGCCATCTTGCATAAACTGCTGATGGAAAGTCTGTTCTCGCTGGTACTTACCGTCTTTTCTATGATTTCGAACACACAAGAGGAATCGTTCATGAGCAGAGAACCTACCTTTTTGTGTTCTTGATCGCGGAAATTTTTTTTAATATTCCACTTCCTGCCGCAAGTATTCAACTTCATGTCTGAGGGCCTTAATGTCATCTTCAGGCTTGACCTTGGCGGCGGTGTCAGACCTGTCGGCGGGTCTCCTGCCTTCATAGAAACAACCATATTTGGCATATTCCTCTTTGATATGCTGGAGAGCACCGCCAATGCGTCTTTCGCCCAGCACAGCAGGGTCAAAGCCGTATTTTTTGAAGACGTCTTTAGGATAGACTCCTTCCATATATTCGGTGTAAAAGATTTCTTTAAAGGACTTCCTCAGGACCAGGGTAGAGCGGCTTACGCTATACACATAAGGGTTCTGGCGCAACGCTGCAATCTGCTCCTCAGTAAAAAGTTTTCTGCTCATGTGGATTCTCCTTGGCTTTATTGGATTTGAGGATACCACATGCATATGATTGTGTTCAATAGGTTGGGTCCAAAAATGAGCACGCCAATTTTAAAGGATTCAAATTGTAGCCTGTCCAATTTTGTGGGCAGGTGCTACTCTTAAAAAGTGTCCACACTTATGGGGACAGTATAGATCCATTGTGGGGACAGTCATTAGTTGCTAACAGACAACCTATAGACTTTTTGAAAAAACGCTATAATTTTTCCAATAAATGGAATTAAAACTTGAAATATATCCTGTATACGATAAAATATGAGTAAGAGGAGGTGTGGTTATGCTGATAAAATATTGGATCGAGAATTATAAATCTTTTTATAAGCGGGCAGAATTCCATATGCAGCCTGCACCTCGGCTGCAGCAGCTTTCTTACAGCGTATTGAATGAAAAGGCGGGAAGGAAAAAAGTTCGTGGACTTTGCTCCAGTGTAGTCTATGGACCCAATGCGGCAGGAAAAACATCTTTCCTAGGAGCCTTAGAAGTCCTGAAAGCCATCGTCCTGGAAGGGCATATCCGGGATAAAGAACGGATGACCAATAATATCAGTGTCAATCAGTTGAAATACATTCCCAATATCCGTTACTTTTTATCTGGAGATAAAATCATTAAACCAGTAACCTTGGGAGTAGAAGCCGTAACAGAGGGACTGCTTTTTTCTTACGAAATCAGTTTCCAATGCGAAAATCTCCTCAACAGTCATATAGAACGGGAAATCTTATCAGAATCACTTTCTGTAAATGGTAAAGAAATCTATATCCGCAAAGGGAATAAGGTCAAGTTTGTGAATAGAGTTCCCATGGCATATCGGAATGGAACTGAAGAATTGAAGGGGATTTCCAAGCTCTCCCTGCAGACAGAACCTACGGAACTTTTTCTTACAGGAAATTTCAAAGCTTTTTACAGTTCCAAACTGGTCAAACTGATCAGAGACTGGTTTACCAACAAACTCTTCATTGTCTATGAGGCTGCCTTTGTAGATATTCTTCCCAATCTGGCAGATAACAGATCCAATGCCTCTTTTGGCATGATCAATGATTTGGCAAAAGCCATCGGCAGCAGTGCCAATGAAATGGTCTATATCAATGATCCAGACGGACAACCCAAATTGTTTTCCGAATTTGGTACACCTAATAAAAAAGTGTTGATACCGGCCAACCAGTTCGAATCCCTGGGTACCCGCCGGATTGTAAGCATTTTTCCTGCTATTGCCAAGGCATTTTTAAATGGAGCAACCCTTTTGGTCGATGAGCTGGATGCCAGTATCCATACCATGGCCATTATCAGCCTCATCAACGTATTCCATAATGATGAAATCAACAGGAATCATGCGCAGCTGATTTTTAATACCCAGAATCCTATTTATTTGAACCGGAATATTTTCCGGACAGACGAAATCAAGTTCGTAGATAGGAATGATGAAACCCATTGCAGTGAACTTTATGCATTGTCAGATTTTGGCACTAAAGGAAGCACCAGAGCAAAAAACACCAATAATTACATGACCAACTATTTTGTAAATCGTTACGGAGCTATCCGTAATATTGATTTAAGTGATATTTTCCTAAAAATTTTGGAGGAACAGGATAACAAGTAAGGGAAGTGACGATGTGCAAAGAAGAGCATCCAATCAGTATTATTTCTTGGTTGAAGGGGAATGTGAAGAACGTTATTTGCGTTGGCTTCAAAACTTGATTAATCAGGAACCGAATCGGATTGTGAATGTATCTTTTACCATAAAGCGGGATGTGAAAATGGTAAGCTGGGTCAAGCACTTATCCCTTATGGGAAAGACCCGAATTGTCCAGGTTGTCGATTATGAAGGAAACCAGCCCAATGATCGCCAGACATTTTTGAATATGCTGGACGACATGCATCAGGCGTCTCGGATAAAGCAGGTTGACTGTCAACTGGGTTATTCGAATCTCACATTTGAACTATGGATTTTGTTGCATAAAATTGATTATAGAACTCCCTTAACCACCAAAGCACAGTATCTGGAACAACTAAACAGGGCGTTTCATAAGAATTTTGAGACGTTGAAAAAGTATAAGCAGGAAAAGAATTTCCAAAACATTTTACAGAATATCACTTTGGATGATGTAAAAAAGGCAATTGCCAGAGCTGAAAGAATAAGAAAATACAATGAGGAAAATTTCCATAAAGAGGTTTATAAAAGGAAATATATTTATTTTAAGGACAATCCCGACTGTTCGCTCCAGGAGGCGATAAAAGACGTGCTGACAGAGTGTGGACTGATGAAAAAAGGATAAAAGCCAAAACAGTCACTAGCCAACAGCCGAAGAAAGGAATCCGCTGGGGCAGATTCCAGGAATGGTGTAACCAAGTGCAGAGTGAAGAGTGCAGAGTGAAGAGCAGGGACGGCGTAAATCGGTCGATCCGTTGCAAAACCGTAGGGGCCTCACGCCGGGAGGCCCGCCCAGGGGGCAGACTGGCAATCGTAAAAGATTTTTGTCGATTTATGTTAATTCTGCTATATGGAATGAATCGGTTTATAAATGAAACGGCAATCAATGATTTTGAAGTTTCAATGGTTCAAAGTAACTCATCTATTAATTTGTCTCAGTTGGAGAAAACTCTCCCTTTGGCTAAAGCTGAAGTTATCAAAGACGCAGGAATTCCTACAGAAAACTCAAATGCATCAGTAAAAACCAAAAATATTATAAAGTTTGGAGTCTTGGGGCTATTACTTGGATATGGGATTAGTTTGGTAAGATATTGCGCTTTGATCTTGAGATAAAGATTTTAACCCTGGTATTGATTTTAAGAGGTATAAAATGTCAAATATAATTGCGGTAATTTGGGACTTTGATAAAACTTTGATCAATGGATACATGCAAGATCCTTTTTTCGCGGAATATAATATTGATCCTCAACAGTTTTGGAAAGAAGTCAACGAATTACCCATTTTATATAGGGAAAAGGGAATTCAAGTTAATGCTGATACGATTTATTTGAATTACATGATTCAATATGCAAAAAAGCATAATTTAACAGATCTTAATAATGAAAAACTAAAGAGTTATGGCTCAAAGCAAAATTTCTATCCCGGGGCTTTGGATTTGATTCAATATTTGAATGATGGAGTTCTGAAGGAAAACAACAAAATATATGATGAATATGGTATTAAAGTAGAAAATTACATTGTGAGTACAGGAATCAAGAAGATCATTGAGGGATCAGAGGTCGCACCTTTAGTAAAAAAAATATGGGGATGTGAATTTATTGATAATAATACTTTAGACGAAAATTTGGAGAATGGTATGATTTCTGAAGTAGGGTATACGATTGATAACACTACGAAAACAAGAGCTATTTTTGAAATTAATAAAGGCCTTGATATAAATGTAAATGACAAGATGCCCGAAGAATTAAGAAGGGTAAAGTTCCAGAATATGATTTATATTGCAGATGGTCCAAGTGATATTCCTGCATTTTCTCTCGTAAATAAAAATGGAGGGGCTACATTTGCAATATACCCGAAAGGAAATATAAATGCTTTTAGGCAAGTAGAAAAGATGCGAAAAGATGGTAGAATTAATATGTTTGCAGAAGCCGATTATCGGAGAGATACCACTGCTTATATGTGGATAACAAACAAAGTTAGAGAATTTGCTGATCGGATTTATAAGAGTGAGAAAAATAAATTAGAAAGTGCAGTATCTTCTGGACCGCGTCATATTATACAAGAATAAAAAACACGATGTTATTTTTCTGTTTAAATTAGACGAATAGAGAAAGGAACAGGTAGACAAAGAACCCTTATAAATGACTTTTTGAATTGAAATACGTGATTTTTTGACTTAGTAGGCATAATTTAAGAATTCAATCTTAAAAACTGCCGAAGTATAAAAGAAAGAGTGTACTTAAAAAGTGTTGTATGCTATCCATAATTTATCTGAACTCTTTACCATTTTTATCTTTATGTTTCTGTTTCTATCCAGCTTTACGATTCATAGAAAGATTATCCCTAAAGGATACTTTGCATTAAATGAAATAGTATACTTATTTGATGTAAAGCGGTTTTGGACATCATCAAATATTCGATGTTTTTTTATCGGAGCAATTATATTCTTAGGATACTATAAATTTGATATTAGAAATTCTGCAGTCTATTATTCAGCATTAGGGTTGGTATCTTTGATTCAGGTCTTTCCTGTTATTGTAAGGTACCAATTATATAAATTTTGGAAGAGTATTTATCGTTTCAGACTTTTCTGTACTAATTTATTTTATGTAGCAGTGCTGTTTTTTATGGGGTTTGCCTGTTTAGAATTTATGATTCCTGCAATTTATGGTGAAAAGGGTTATATCGATATGGCGTACCCCTTTGTTAATTTTACGCTAGGTATATTTATTTACATGTTCCCGCTGTTTATTCAATTTTCTGTACAATGGAGATATGATACGATAAATTTAGATAGAATGAATTTCTTGCATACTGATACGGCAATAATGCTAAGAAATCTTGATATAATGAGTCGAGAAAATAGTATTGTTAAACATTACCGATTAGATATAGAAAAATATGCGAAAGTTTATGGAATTGATCCAGATTTATTAAAATCTGTTCTTTCTATTGAAGAATTTAATAGAGGTTCTATCATTCAATGCTTTATTGAACGATTATTAATTAACGGATTTCCTGCTTTTGTGCTGAGAAAAGATATGTCAATTGGGTTTGGACAAATTAAAATTTCAACAGCAAGCAAACTATTAAGTATTTCGGAGGGAGCTGCATTAGAAGAGTTGGCGAAACCAGGGAGAAATATTGAAATTTGTGCGCGTTATATTCGTCTATTGATTAATAAATATTTAGAGGACAAGAAACATCCATTTATTGCTGCAAGGTATAATGATTTATATGATTATATTGCAAAAAATTATATTGGAGCAACAGATGCAACAATGTATAATGCCGTTTTGTATGCAGCTATTTTAAGAGAACGAAGTAGACTCGATTTATATAGTAGGCTAAAAATTAAAAATAAGAGGAATCAATGTTTTAGAGGTAATTTAAAAGCGCCACTGCCAGCGTGATGAATAATGTAGAGTGAAGAGAAAAGAGTGCAAAGGGGTAGTCTAAACTAAAACGTACCCCTTGTCAAGGACAGTTTCTAAAAGTAGGACCCCTTGTTTTAGACAGTTCAACAATCCTGGTACCTTTAAAATGGACGTTTGGTAATTGTCTATCAGAAGGCCCCTAACCATCCAATCTTATGCACTGGCTCCTTACTCATAAAATGGCTGCTTTTGCTATTTTATGAGGTGAGCTGGTTCCCCAGCTCACAGGCTCTCCGCTTCAATATAAGAACCTCGGGCATCTTGGGAATATCGAGCGGATAAACCCCTGTTGTTACAAATTGATAGAACTCGTTTGGCGACAGTTTCGCCAGTTCCCACTGGTAGCGCTTGTTGTTGTAATAATCCATGTAATCATCTACGATGGCTTTCACCTCCTCGAAGCTCACTGCTGCTGCAATTTTCTTTTTCACATGGTCTTTCATACGGCCGAAGAAGCTTTCCTGCGGCGCATTGTCCCAGCAATTCCCCCGCCATGACATGGATTGTCTGAGATCCTTGTCATGGAGGATATCGATGAAGCTGTGACTCGTGTAATGGCAACCCTGGTCAGAATGCACGATGGTTTCAGCATGCAGTGAGACGCCGTGATCTCGAATCAGGTTGTTCACCGTTTCTACCACGAAATCCACCTCCAAAGAATCGCTGAGGACATACGCCAGAATCTGCTTGGTATAGGCATCCAGTATGGTGGAAAGATAAGCAAAAATCCCATTGTAAGGAAGATAGGTAATATCTGTCAGCAGTACCATGCGAGGACCATAGTCCTCAAACTGGCGCTGCAGCAGATTATCGGCCACCGTATTGGTCTTCAGGGCTTTCGCCAGCTGCCGATAGGGATTCGCCTTCCTGATGGGGCAAAGCAGGTGGAACTTTTTCATCAGACGACGGATTTTCTTCACATTCATAATGACGGGCGGATCCATGTGGAGCAGCTCCATATAGATGCTGCGGGCGTCCTTCTTGTACCCTCGTCTTTTGTAAGCGGCAAGGATCAGTTCAAAGTCCTTGCGGTCCTGTTCTTCCTGGGCCTGCCGAAATGCTTCCGCCTTTACCCAGGCATAATAACCGCTTCGGGACACGCCTGCCATCTTGCATAAACTGCTGATGGAAAGTCTGTTCTCGCTGGTACTTACCGTCTTTTCTATGATTTCGAACACACAAGAGGAATCGTTCATGAGCAGAGAACCTACCTTTTTGTGTTCTTGATCGCGGAAATTTTTTTTAATATTCCACTTCCTGCCGCAAGTATTCAACTTCATGTCTGAGGGCCTTAATGTCATCTTCAGGCTTGACCTTGGCGGCGGTGTCAGACCTGTCGGCGGGTCTCCTGCCTTCATAGAAACAACCATATTTGGCATATTCCTCTTTGATATGCTGGAGAGCACCGCCAATGCGTCTTTCGCCCAGCACAGCAGGGTCAAAGCCGTATTTTTTGAAGACGTCTTTAGGATAGACTCCTTCCATATATTCGGTGTAAAAGATTTCTTTAAAGGACTTCCTCAGGACCAGGGTAGAGCGGCTTACGCTATACACATAAGGGTTCTGGCGCAACGCTGCAATCTGCTCCTCAGTAAAAAGTTTTCTGCTCATGTGGATTCTCCTTGGCTTTATTGGATTTGAGAATACCACATGCATATGATTGTGTTCAATAGGTTGGGTCCAAAATGAGCACGTCAATTTTAAAGGATTCAAATTGTAGCCTGTCTAATTTTGTGGGCAGGTGCTACTCTTAAAAAGTGTCCACACTTATGGGTACAGTATAGTGCAAATGGTCCATTGCGATGCCGTAGGGGCCGCACGCCGGGCGGCCCGCTGGTGCATACGTCTCACGGCCCAATGTCCCACGTTGTTGGAGACCATCTGCCGGGCAGATGCCGTTCCGGCGGCCCGCCCAGGGGGCAGACTGGCAATCGCAAAAGATTTTTGTCGAATTATGTTAACTCTGCTATAATGGAAGAAATTGTAAAGGGGTGATTGATCTGGATGAAGGTTATAAAAAGTCCGTAATTGCTATCTGCTATGACTTCGATAAAACGCTGTCTCCTGATGATATGCAGGCACAGGGATTCATCCAATCACTCGGTTACGATGTAAAAGATTTTTGGCAAGAATTAAATGGCTTGGCTGCGGATAATGATATGGATCAGAATTTAGCTTATATGTACATGATGACCAAGAAATCCCGCAGAGCGATGGTATTCAATAAAGAGAAAATTATGGAGAAAAGTGGTTCATTTGCCCAAACTCATAAGATCATTGAGAAAATGAATTGAATTTAAAATTGGTCACAGGATGAGCTAAAAGGATTATCCGTATTGGGGAAGTAAATCATCAAGTTTCTTATATGTTGGAAGACAAGGATGTAGTTGCGTTTTATAAAAAATATGTAAAGACATTGGATAAAGAATAATATTTTTTTAATATATGAGTGGGGGAGCCCGATGAAAGAAATAACTATAAGTGAAATGAAAAAAATATCTTTAGATATATTAAAAGATGTAGCTAAATATTGTGATGATAATAATTTGCATTACTATATTTGCGGTGGCACATTATTGGGAGCGGTAAGACATAAGGGGTTTATTCCTTGGGACGATGATATTGATATCTTAATGCCACGTCCTGATTATTTAAAATTTGTGAAATCGTATAATGGCAGTAATAAAAGATATATTGTCAAATCGATAGAAAATAGTGCTGATTATTGGCGTACCTTTGCTAAGGTATTTGATCTACATACATATTTAGAGGAAGATTGCATACGCGTTCCTAAAAAAGATAATGGAGTTTTTATTGATATTTTTCCCGTAGATGGTTTACCTAAGTCAAGAATTAGACAAGCTATTTTCTTTAAGGAACAAGAATTTTTAAATTTTTTGTATCACGGGTCAGCATGGAATTACACGAAAAGTTTTAAGTATGCTGATTCAAAGGATTATCTTGCAAAATTTAAAGGTAAATTGAGAACTCTGTTAAAATATATTGCAATTACTATTTTAAATCCATTGCCTACTAGTTCTTTAATTCACCTTATTAATAAAAATGCAATGCGGTTTGATTATAATCAGGCTAATGAAGTTGCAGCGATTGTTGACTGCCATTATGGTGGAAGCCGTGAGCGGATGCCAAGAAAGCTATTTGAAAAACAAATTCCCTTTGAATTTGAAAAAACTTATTTTTGGGGATCTGCAGCTTGGAAACTTTATTTAAGAAATATGTACGGGGATTTTATGGAATTACCTCCTTTAAAAAACCGGGTTACACATCATGATTTTAAAGCATATTGGAGAAGAGGAGAAAAATGAACATAGCCATCTTAATCGCAGGTGGATCTGGAAAGCGAATGGGGCAAGACATCCCCAAACAGTTTATTAATGTATATGATAAACCGATACTGCTTTATACGCGGGAAAGTTTTGAAAGGCATCCTCAAATTGATGCTATTGAAGTAGTTTGTATTGATGGATGGCACGATGTACTCCGTGCTTATGCCAGGCAATTTAACATCAGCAAGTTAAAGTGGATTGTATCTGGCGGCACTTCTGGCCAGGAATCCATTCGAAACGGAGTCTATAATCTGGAGGGGAAGGTAAAGCCAAACGACATTATTGTGATTCACGATGGTATCCGCCCTTTGGTTGATGATTCTGTTTTGACGGATGTGCTGACTAAGGCCCAAAAATATGGTAATGCAGTTACTTCCATGCCTTATAATGAACAGATTTTCATCATCAATCCGGATGATAGTTCCACAACCAAGCAGTATATTCCAAGAGAAACGCTGCGCCGGGTTTCTACGCCTCAGGCATATCGTTTTGATTTGTTGGATCAGAAGTATCATGAAGCTTTTGAAAAGGAAATTGGGATTTATGGATCTTCCTATACCAATACTATGATGGTCGAATTGGGAGTAACGTTGCATTTTGCTGCGGGATCTGATAAAAATATAAAGCTTACCACAAAGGATGATTTGGAACTGTTCAAAGCTTATCTGCATTTGGATCAAGCTGATTGGCTTAAATAAGGGAGGATAAGATTATGTATCTTAAGTCGCTTTTATATCAGCAAGATCTTCACAATATTAGCAAAGTGAATTTGCCATGGAATAAATTGCACAATTCTTCCTTGATGATTACCGGAGCATCTGGGCTTATTGGAACAATGTTAATTGACGTTCTGATGATGAAAAATGAACAGGAGCAACTTAACTGTAAAATTTATGCTACAGGACGAAATATACAAAAAGCACAGGAAAGATTTGGAGACTACTGGGACAGACCTTATTTTCATTTTGTAACCATGGATGTAAATTACCCAATACGAATTGAGCATGAAGTTGATTTTATTATCCATGCAGCTAGCAATACGCATCCTCGGTTATATGCATCTGATCCGGTTGGATCTCTTATGACTAACTTGGAAGGAACATATAATCTGCTGGAATATGGTCGCACTCATAAGATGAAACGGATGTTATTCCTTTCCTCTGTTGAAATTTATGGTCAGGCATTGAAAACAGAAGATGTTTTTGATGAAAAATATTGTGGATATATTGATTGCAATGCTGTACGCGCTTGTTATCCTGAAGGTAAACGAGCAGGGGAAGCTCTTTGCAATGCCTATATTTCAAAATATAATTTAGATATAGTGATCCCGCGTCTTTCTCGGGTCTACGGGCCTACTATGCGTTTGGACGACAGCAAAGCAATGAGTCAATTTTTGATGAATGGAGTGCGAGGAGAAGATATCGTTCTCAAAAGTGAGGGCTTACAAAAATTTTCCTACTGTTATGTGGGTGATGTAGTCCAGGGTTTGCTGTATTGTTTGCTCAAGGGGAAATGTGGTGAAGCCTATAATATTGCAGATGTAAAGTGCAATATGCTTCTTAAAGATATAACTCAATATATAGCTAGTCTGAATGGTTGTAAGGTAGTATTTGATCTACCGGATGTTACGGAACAAAAGGGCTTTTCTAAGGTAACAGTTGGGGTAATGGATTCAACTAAATTGCAAAAATTAGGATGGAAGCCTTTTGATGATTTGAAGAGCGGAATTAAGAAAACCATTAAGATTTTGCAATACTTTTAACTCTTAAAATTAATAAAATGTTTGTCATGTAATAATAAAGATGAAAAAGATGGAGGTGCTTTGCATGCTTCTAAGTGTAATAGTGCCAGTTTATAACGTAGAAAAATACCTTTGTAAATGTCTTGATAGTATTATCCAGCAGACTTATAAGAATTTAGAAATCATTCTTGTTGATGACGGTAGTACAGATAGTAGTGGCTTAATTTGTGATAACTATGCTGCTCATGATAAAAGAATCCATGTAATTCATAAAAAAAATGAAGGATTAAGTGAAGCTAGAAATAGTGGATTAGAGATTTGCAGCGGGGATTATATTGGCTTTGTAGATAGTGATGACTGGATTGCAACCGACATGTTTGAAAAACTTGTCAAATTTGTCAAATGTGAAAATTTGGATGTTGCAATGTGTGGAGTTGCTGATGTATGGCCTGAACATGTAGTTAAAACACCTTCGTTTAAAAAAGTTATATTGACTGATGTGAATGATATTATATCTGAAATTCTAGTTAACCGACATGGTGGTACGGCAGTCCCAGTATGGTGTCGTATATATAGATCCAGTCTTTTTAAAACTTTAAAATTTGAAAAAGGAAGATATTATGAAGATGGATTTTATTTATTAAAATGGATAGAACGAACTGGAAGATTCGGAAGATTTTCAGATAGTGGGTATTTTTATAATCATAGAGAAGGATCTATTACCAATATTCAAGGACATTCTAAGAGGGTGGATGATTTTCGAAAAGCTTATGAAGATAATTACAACTATGTAAAACAGCATTTTCCAAATTCACTGAATGCAGCAGAATATAGGCTGTTCTTTACATATCGATCGATATTGAATTTAGTTGGAAATACAGATTTACCTTATAGCCATGAAATTGCAAATAAATTTAAAAAGAATCTTTCACATATATGGAAGAATCCATATATGAATATAAAAATCAAATTGATTTATACACTTATCGGTATTGATCCAGTATGGTATTTATTGTTGAGGCAATTTGGAAAAGCTTCCAAATCGGCTTTTTCATCTTGATATATTTTTAATAGTTATATTTCAAGTTTTGTAATTGTTTTCTTATTATTTATAGATATGGGAAGTGAATTGATGGAGAAGAACTTAATTTCAATTATTGTAGCAGTTTATAATGTAGAGAAATATTTAAACAAATGCATAAAATCTATAGTTAATCAAACCTATCACAATTTGGAAATCATATTGGTCGATGATGGATCAAAAGATAATTCTGGGAAAATTTGTGATGAATGGGCAGGGAAGGATTCTCGGATTCATGTTATTCATAAACAAAACGGTGGAGTGTCTGACGCAAGGAACTATGGATTAAAAGCGTCAAATGGTGAATGGATTTGTTTTGTTGACGGAGATGACTACATATCCCTGAACATGTATGAAACACTTTATAAAAATCGCTCAAAACAGGGGATAACAGTATGTGGATATTACGTGGTTGAAAATGGTAAAGAGATACCTGTTCCTGGAATTAATAAAAAACTTGCACCAAAAGAAGCAGCGAATCTTTATTTGACAAATGAGAGACAATCAGTTTTAAATAGTAATTTTACATACTTTGGATCCTATCCCTGGAATAAACTTTACGATAGGAGTGTTTTTCAGGGAGTTGAATATCCCGAACATAAAAAATTCGAAGACATGTATATCATGCTAGAATTATTACACCAATCATATGAAATTCGATTTATACCTGATTGTAAATACTACTATATTCAGAGAAGAGGTAGTATTACGCACCAAAAGTCTATTCAGGTTGATTCTCTTGATGCTAGACTAAAACAAAAAAAGGAATTAGAAGAATTTTGGGATATAAAAGACAAAAAAATAGATGAATTAATAGCACTCAGTTACATAGCGATACTAAGAAAATACGCAATTAATCCATATTCTGAACGAATTAAATATACTTCTTTGAAAAAACGGATGTGGGCTAGCTTAAATTCAATCGGGTACGATGATTTTCCTTTAAAGATAAAATTAAAATTATTGCTGATGCATATTCCTGATTTATATTATGTTTTGTATTCTTTGAAAGAAAAGTTAAATAGTGGTAGTTAATCATAACTTTCTCTATGATAAAATATTAAAATGTAAGTAATAAAATGCTTATGCTTAGAATTAGATCAGCGTGTGTTCATAATGCATATGGTTATAATAGATGACTATAAGAAATTTATAATCAATAATATGATGAAGATTTATTTTAGATTAAATGTAAATGTTTGGAAGCTTAAATTATATTAGAAATAATTATGGAAAAGAATCTTTTATCAGTTATAATTCCAGTTTATAATGTTAAAAATTATCTTGATAAATGTCTAGAATCAGTAGTAAATCAAACTTATAAGAATCTTGAAATTATCTTAGTGGATGATGGTTCTACAGATGGATCTAGTAAAATCTGTGATCAATGGAGTCATAAAGATCGTAGAATTCATGTATATCATATGAGTAATCATGGTGTAAGTCATGCTAGAAATGAAGGGTTAAAACATATGAAAGGAAGTTTTGTTAGCTTTATTGATTCAGATGACTGGATTGATAGGGATATGTTTGAAAAAATGATCAATCCTATGATAGAAAACCATAGTGAAGTTGGCATTTGTGGATATAAGTTAGAATTTAAAAACTTCTCCAAAGTTAATTTCGAAAAAGAAAAAAGCAGTACCTATCCAAGAGAAAAGGCTGTACAGCTAATATTCAGTTACGAGAATAATAAAATTCCTAAAATAATTTCTTGGGAATTATGTGATAAAATTTTTGATTATAAAATGGTTAAAAATTTAAGATTTGATGAATCAATTTACGTAGGAGAAGATATGCTTTTTTGTTGGCAGATTTTAAAGCAAGCAAAAAATGTATCCTATATTCCGTTATATGCATATCATTATTTTATGCGATCTCAAAGTGCTATGCACCAAAAGGTCTCTCTAAAGTCTGTTACTGTATTGAAAGCGGTACGCATGATTCTTCAAGATACAACGGATGAATCTAAGAGTATTCAGAAGGTTATACGTGATCACTATCTTAGGATTGGTGTTAGACATTCCAGAGCAATATTAAAATTACACGCTTATCAATTTAAAGAAGAAGTATGCTTTTTCCAAAATTACCTTCGGAAAAATTTATTTTATGCGTTACGATTACCATATGTTTCGTTAAAGGGTAAGTTGGGTCAAATATTATTTTGTTTACCATATGGTATATGTAAGATTATTTTTTATTAATTTATTTTACAACTAACCTATAGAAAGGATACTTATGCCTATATCATTACGAAATAAATTGTTTTTTAGTATTGTCTTATTTGTCATTTTTTCCAATATACCTCGGCCTTTGCAATTTAATTTCTTAGGGGTATTTTTAGGTAAAGATCTAAGCTTTTATCCGATTCTTGTAGGTGTGCTTTATGCTTTTTATAAAAGAGTGAGGCGGCCGATTGATAAAGAAGAAAAAGTTTTTTTGGCTATATAATCGTTTATATTGCTGTCATAATGGTCTCTTTTTTGCACGGATTAGCAATTTATCCTTATTATGAAGCTATTTTATCTGGACCAGCAGATCAGATTGAAAAGTTACCAGTTCTCCAGCATATTTTGTTAAATAGAGGAATACAAATAGAAACTGGGGTATTGCTGAAAGCCTGGATGTTCGCCCGTCCTATTAAAAGTTTTCTGTTAGAGACTTTTGGCATTTTGCCGTTCCTTACTTGGTTTTTAACTGGTATAGAAAAGATGCTCATGAAGGTTTTTCCATTTTAACGAAAGCGGTTTTTATATCGACTGTTTTGGTATGTAGTTATAATGTGATAGATTTCTTTTATTTAAAGGGAAGTCCTGTTGCAGAGCAAATTTTAATTGTGCTGAACCCAGTTGTTCATGACATAAAATCCAATGGAACATGGTGGCCTCCACTTTTATGGAAAGGCCAGTTGCGCTCACTTTTTGCTGAGCCTTCTTATTACGGCATTTATGCGGCATTTGCTATGCCTTTTCTGTGGTATCTGTTGGGACAAGCGCAGACTACAAAAAAGAAAAGTGTCCTTATACTTGTAATGTTTATGTTTACATATGGACTTTTTTTGACAAAGGCTAGAACCGCAAATGTAGTTTTTAGTGGGGAACAGATTTTATTACTGTTGTTTTCTTTGTGGAGAAAACAGATGGCATTTTTAAAACGAACAATTTTTATTCTTATTGTCTCATTGATAACATTTTTGCTTGCAACGTTTTCATTAAGTTTTATGCCAGGAAATTCTATGGGTATGGCAATAAAGGCAATACAGAAGTAGCTTCTTATTTAGAAGATAATTTAGGATCTTTAGCCAACAAAAATAAGAGAAGCAATAGGGCTCGATTTTCTATCCTAGAAGCTAGCATCGCTATAGGTAAACAATATCCTGTATTGGGCGTTGGGAAATCGTTAAGAAATGCCTATATACCTGATTATCTATCAGATGAGGGAAAATCAAACTCTGAGGTTCAATATTGGATGAAAAACCAAAGGGAAAAGGGAATTATGAAATCAGGGTTCCCTGCGTTGGGGGAATATTGTACTCGTTTCGCAGAAACAGGGATTCTTGGCTTAATGATCTATTTATTACCTTCCCTTTTTCCGGCATTTATGTTATTAAAGCGGATAAAATTGACTAACGAGCAGAGGGAATGGGAACAATATATTTTTTTCTTTATTTCTCTAGCTGGGATTATGGCTTCGGGTTTAGGTGATAATTTAAATATAACTTGCAGCTACTGGATTCTCATGGGACTTGGTTATGCCTTGATTGTATCTCCCAATAAAAAGGAACAAAATGAACGAACGTAAAATTGGTATCTTACTCAGCTATCTGAATATCGCCCTTCACGCTATCGTTGGCTTTCTCTACGTCCCCATTCTCCTGCACTATATTGGCAAATCGGAATATGGCCTGTATCAGCTGATCGGGTCCCTGATTGCCTATTTCAGCATCATGGATTTTGGGCTGACGGCAGCGGTTACCCGGTTTTATACCAAGTACAAGGCGCTGAAGGACAAGGTGGGAATGGAGAACATCCTGGCCATTTCTCTGTATGGGTATGGGGGTGCCACGGCTCTTTCTCTGCTGGTGGGGATTATCTGTTACTGGAACCTGGATGGGATTTTCGGGGCCAGTATGACGGCAGGGGAGTTACAGGAAGCCCGGCAGATGTTCCTGTTGCTGCTGTTCAACATTGCGGTGAGCCTTTCCACCATGGTGTTCCGGTCAGTGATCAATGCCCATGAAAGGTTTCTGTTCCTGAAGGGCCTGGAAACGGTACAATTGATTCTGCAACCGGCATTGGTCATTCTGATTCTCCAGAAGTATCCTACGGCCATGGCAGTAGCAGTGGCCCAGACAGTGCTGAATGTGGGGCTGATTCTGGCACGGATTTACTACTGTTTTGTCAGGCTGCACATTACCATCCGATTCCATTACTGGAACCAGGATTTGTTCCGTGATTTTAAGAAGTTGGCGCTAAGTGTTTTTGTGGTAACGTTGATTGATCAGGTGTTCTGGAAGACCAATCAGATCATCCTGGGGATTGTGCAGGGGACGGCGGCAGTGGCTGTGTATTCCATCGCTTCCCTGATCTATATGAATTATATGGCTTTATCCACAGCGATCTCCGGTGTCTATCTGCCCCATATCACAGAAATGGTGGCTCAGAGAAAACCAATGAGGGAGCTGTCTGCTTTATTTATTCAGATCGGCCGCTGGCAGTATTATCTGCTGGCACTGGTGGCTACCGGTTTCATTATTTTCGGCCGGCAGTTTATCCAGCTGTGGGCCGGTAAGGGGTTTGAGGATTCTTATTGGATCACCATCCTGATCATTCTGCCTTTTACCATCGACCTGATCCAGAACATCGGCCTGGCCATTCTCCAGGCCATGAACCGCTATGATTTCCGGGCGAAGATTTATTTCCTTACCGGGGTGCTGAATCTGGTGCTGGCTATTCCCTTGGGCATGAAGTACGGCGGCATTGGATGTGCCGTGGCCACTGGATTTTCCATGCTCATGGGGAATGGTGTGGTGATGAATTATTTCTACAAAAAATATATCGGTCTGGATATTCCTCAATTCTGGAAACAGATTGGACGGATCAGTCTGAGTGTGGGGCTGTGTCTGGTTGTGGGATATGGAGTGGATCATGTGTTTCCCGGTACCGGAAAACTTGCCTTTCTTCTTAAAATCCTGGGATATACGGTGCTTTATGGAGCCGTGGTGTATTTTATGGCCATGAGCCCGGATGAAAAGGAGAAGGTGCGAGGGATTGGGAGGAAGGTTAAGTGAGAAGTGAATGTCAACGAAAAAGTAAGTCACGTGATTGCCCAAAATTGAGCCACCCAGGGATTCCAAGGGGAAAAGAACGTGGTTAAGGGATTAGGTGGCTAAGTGGTTATGGAACCAGGCTCCTTCTTAGAGTCGGGTTAAAATCGCCAATTCCAGTCGGATTAAAACAGCCAGTGGCCGGGAAGGGCGTGCCTGCGGCGCACCCCTACAGCGTTGGGGTCGTATGTTGTTTGTTCGATCGGAGTGGACGGGGATGTCGTTGAACCGACGAATGTGGGCCGGCTAAACGGCCGGTGCCATGCAATGACGTTGACCAGGCGGAGAATATCGTTGTTATCCTCAGTTCGACGGAGACGGAGTAGGGGCTACCCGCAGGGGAGCCCATCCCGGCCTCCTGTTTTTTACGTTCAAAGGCAGATGCTCAGCATCTGGTATCCAACCACGCAATGCGAATTAAAACAAAAATATTGTTTTAATTCGCATTGCGTGGTATTATTGTCTAATAAAGTACAAGTGTAAAATGGCTTTATGGTTTTAAGATGGTTGAAGGAGTTGTTGAATTCAGAAGGGAGGAAGATATATGCGTCTGCTTAAAGTCATTTTTAGAAACGAAGCTATTTTTAAGGAGGGCGTGGTTGTTGATTTTACCAATGGGAATTCTGTTCGAAAATCTCCTAATGAACCAGATACTCTTCTAAAGGCATTTAAACTGAAAACTGGTATCTATTCCCAGGTCCTTATGGGCTTTACGGGACTGAATGCCACAGGGAAAACAACGGTGTTGGAAATGCTTTCTGTTGTAGCCCAAGTTTTGTTTAGACATGAAAGCCTCAATATGCCTGCAATCCAAAGTAAATTGGTGAAAGTTGTTTCCAGTCATGTACCTTTTGAATGGGAAGTATTCTTTCTGCATAGGGGTCGTATGTATCGGCTGAAATCCGAGATTATTGAACAAATAACGGCAGAAGAACCTAACAGGGAATTAAAATTTGTGTATAAGGAAGAGATTCTGCAGGAAAAGAGCTTTTCTTCGGTTACTCGTAAAACTTTGTTTGATTTTGCAAAGAGTCAATCTTCCCTCCGCTCTCAGATATTGATGGATTCACCTTACCTTCAAGATGATGACAGTATTGCCTCAAAAATAAAGGATATAAAGGAGAACATTCATCCTCTGGGTCTTGAGACGAATATTAACGTTGCTGCATTCAGAGGAGCACCTCCTGAATTCTTTCTAAATGTTTTTGATCCCAATATCAAGAAATTGAACATTACAAAAGGGGAAGATGGTAAAGTAAAATCGGAACTGCTTTTTAAAAACCAGGAAAGAAAAGTTTATGGCGGAGATCCTTCTGGCTTGCTGTTTTTTCTTTCAGCAGGAACTATCAAAGGCTTGTCTCTTGGCCCTGTGATCTTGGGTGCGCTAAAAAGCGGCGGATATGTTTTTATTGATGAGATAGAAAACCATTTCAATAAAAAGATTGTGGAATGGTTTATGGAATTGTTTTCAGATACTCGGACCAATCCTTATGGAGCCTGTCTGGTTTTTTCTACTCATTACCCTGAGCTTTTGGATACTATGGATCGAATGGATAATATTTATATTACCAGGAGAGATAAAGAGAATTTCTGCAGCTGTGTTCGCTATAGTGATATGATCAAGAGAAATGAGCTGTCAAAGAGCAGAGTGATTCTTGAAAATGCCATTGGTGGCACAGCGCCCCGTTTCCAGGATTTGCAGGCTGCCAAAAACGTAATTGCTGATTTTGTAAGAAAGGGGGAATAGCATTGTCAGCTTTGGATCAGTACTCATATTTATTTTTCGTATGCGAAGGAAAAAATGAAGAAGCGATTGTAAAATGGCTGGCTGAAGCGGACGCAATCGATTTCCCCAAAAAGCAGTATTCCCTTGATTTCTGCAGAGCACGAACGAAAAGTACCCGACCTAAAATACTACGAGCAGCGACCCAATTTGATTATGGTGGGCCGGTTGCCATAATTTATGTTTGTGATTCTCATGGAGAGAAATGGTCAGTGGGGAAAGATTGCATGGGGAATGAAATTCCGGTAATAAAGATAGTAACAAGTCCGGAAATCGAGATTCTTCTGGTTCATAAGGCTCATTGTATTGAGAAATGGAAAAGTGCCCGGGCAAAAAATCCAAAACTCCATGTATCAGCTTTTTGCAGGCAGATGTTCAAGATGGATGTAAAAAATGGCGAAAACTTTGTACAACAGTTTTCGTCAGTTAAAGATTTCAAAAAAATCTGTCTAGAATATAAAAGTGCCTCCGACAGCCGAAAATTCAAGAACGAGTTGACATGGTATGATTTGTTGAAGTAAAAAATAATGCGGAACATTTCTATTGAGAAAATAAAAGAATTTGCGCATCGGCAAGGAATTGGAATTGTAGTTGGCAGGCTGCAGCATGACGGAATGATTTCTTTCCGGACTTATAATCAGTATAAGAGCAAATAGGGAGCTTGATCGATTAAGCGGGCCATTGGGGGAGAAGGATGGCGCCTAGCCGGTTTGCGGCTCTGGGGCGGTATGTGATTACCCCGGAAGTGTTCGATATCCTGGAAGAAACCCGGCCTGGCAAAGGAGGGGAAATCCAGCTAACGGATGCCCTGCGGGTCATGGCCCATATGGGGCATGTGTATGCGTACAATTTCCAGGGGAAAAGGTATGATACCGGGGATAAATTGGGGTATTTGAAGTCTGTGGTGGAATTTGCTTTGAGAAGGGATGACCTGGGGCCGGGGTTCCGGGAGTATCTGCGGGAACTTGTTAATGTTCAGCTGTGACCACCCACGAAACAGGGATTCCGAGGGAAAAGAACGTGGTTAAGGGATTAGGTGGCTAAGTGGTTATGGAACCAGGCTCCTTCTTAGAGTCGGGTTAAAATCGCCAATTCCAGTCGGATCAAAACAGCCAGTGGCCGGGAAGGGCGTGCCTGCGGCGCACCCCTACAGCGTTGAGGGCGGATGGCGTTTCTTCAATCGAGTGGACGAGGTTGCCGGTGAACCGGAGAACCTCATTGTTATCCTCAGTTCGACGGAGACGGCGTAGGGGCTTCCCGGGGGAGCCCGTCCCGGCCTCCGTTTTTTGTATTCAAAGGCAGATGTGGGAGCATCTGGTATTATTCTTCTACTCTTGCATATTCTGAAAAAATATGGTAAAGTAAAATTAACCTTAGAGGTAAATGAGGTGACGTGTTGGATGTCCGGTATAAGAACAAGAAATTGCAGAAGATATGCACAGATGCAGAGACAGCGCGGGCTTCTTATGGCAACGAGATGGCGCGTAAGCTTCATTTAAGAATAGATCAATTGGAGGCTGCAGATTCCATTCAAGAATTAATATTGAATCATATTGGTCGGTGCCATGGGCTGAGCGGAAATCGTCAAGGACAGTATGCCATGGATTTAGCACAGCCATATCGGTTGATTTTCAAGGAAGTGGAATCAGGAATCCAGATTGTTATGGTTATGGAAATTGTGGATTACCATTGAAGAGGAGGTGATCATTGTGTTGGAGGAAAGCAGACATTACATTGCAACGCCGCCAGGAGCTACAATAAAGGAACAGATTGTAGATCGGGGGATGACTCAAAAAGAGTTTGCTATCCGTATGGGAATGTCGGAAAAACATATCAGCAAGCTAATCAATGGCGATGTGCATTTAACGCCGGATGTGGCTGAACGGTTAGAATTGGTCCTGGGAATCCCTGCTTCTTTTTGGAATAAACTGGAAGCTATTTATCAGGAGAAACTGGTAAAGGTCAGAAGAGACACAGAGCTGGAGCAGGAAGAAAGTGTTGCAAAGAGATATCCTTATAAGGATATCTGCAGATGGCTGGGGCATGAACCTTCCCGTAAAAAAGGGCAGGAAGTCATTGACCTTTGCCGCTTCTTTGAAGTAAGTCGTTTACAGGTTTTAGAGAACCAGGCTCTAACACCTATTGCCTGCCGAAAAATGGGAGATACGGAGAAAAGCCATTATATTCTTTTATCTTTGGCTCAGCTGGCCAAACGACAAGCTCGGGACATGGACGTGGCTGCGTTTAGCAAAGAAAAAATGAAAAAGGTTATAACAGAAATTCGCAGACTCACAGCCAAGATAAGTCTGGATTTTAAAGAACAACTTATTCATGTGTTTAAAGGCTGTGGTGTGGCATTGGTTTTTTTGCCAGAAGTAAGAGGCTCCTTCCTTCATGGAATTACCTTTGAGGGAGAAAACCATAAAGTCGTCCTGGGGATTGGTTTGCGGGGCAAAGATGCAGATCGTTTCTGGTTCAGTCTCTTTCATGAAATTGCCCATATTTTGTTGGGCCATATTTATCAGGAAAAAGGCATTTCTGAAGAGGATGAAGCCAGTGCCAATGCCATGGCCGCTGATTTACTGATTCCGAGGGAGTCAATTAGAAAGTTTTATAACGAGAGATTATTTTCCATTGAAAAAATAAAGAAATTTGCTGATGAACAGGGAATTGGAGCAGGAATCGTAATTGGCAGGTTGCAGCATGACGGAATGATACCTTTTCACATGTATAATCAGTATAAGAGTAAATACGGAGTTTAATTGGATAGGAGAGTGCGGCCCACATGGGCCACACTCTGCAGGGCGTTGACCAGGCGGAGAATATCGTTGTTAGCATTAGTTCGACGGAGACGGTGTAGGGGCTTCCCGGAGGGGAGTCCGTCCCGGCCTCCGATTTTTTTGTTCAAAGGCAGATGCCCGGCATCTGGCATCCTTTGGCGTGAGACGGGAGATGCTGAGCGGGAGGCGGTGTTTGCCTATACGGGTGGCCTGACTCTGTATTGTTATTTATGGGCGATGCCTTTTTTATAGAAATATCAAGATAACTGTCTTACCTCAAAAATCGCGATTTTTGAGGTAAACCTATTTTCTGACCTCAAATTTTGCGGATTTTGCGGTGTGGGATTAACGGATGGGCGAGCTGCCCGGCGTGCAGCTCCTACGGCATTGGAACCGGATGCTGGATACAACGATTTTCGAGGATTTTGCGGTTTGAGATTAACGGATGGGCGGGCTTGTCAGTTTGTCCAGAAACGGGCGCATCGGGCGACACGGCTTTGCCGGTCTTGATTCTCCTTTACGGCATTGGAGCCGGATGATGGATACAACGATTGAGGAACTATTTTTAAACTGGGAGTTTTTTTACATAGCTGGTGTGGTATAGTTGAGGGAGAAAAAGGAGGGGATGGATTTGACGAATTCTTTGGCGAAAACAATCTATCTGGCTCACCTGGATCCGGAGGGAAAACGAGCTCCTCAGCTTCTGCTGGATCATCTCCGGCAGGTGTCCCGGCTGGCGGAGGAGTTTGCTCCCACTCCGGAAATGAAAGAAGCGGCCCGGCAGTGTGGGCTTCTTCATGATGTGGGAAAGTATTCTGCAGATTTCCAGAATTATCTTTTGGGGAAGAAACATGGCCGGGTGGATCATTCTACAGCCGGGGCCCAGCTTTTGGCGGGGAACGGAAATCTCATTTCCTCTATGGAAGCTTTCTGCATCGCCGGACACCATGCAGGGCTGTCGGATTTGGGTTCACCGACGGATTTGCCGGGAGAGAATACGTTTTCGGCGCGGGTGAAGAAAAAAGTTCCGGATTGCTCTGCCTGGAAGCAGGAACTGGAGGCTCCCAAACCCGTCCAGAGAATCGAACAGGCAATCTCTGATTTCCAGAGCCAGGGGCAGATGGATTTCATTGGCTGCGGGCTCTGGCTGCGGATGCTGTATTCCTGTCTGGTGGATGGAGATTTTCTGGATACGGAAGCCTATATGCAGGGAGGTGCGGTGCAGAGGGGCGGTTTTGCTTCTTTGGAGCAGCTCCATGAACGGTTCTTTTCTGCCCTGGAGGAAAAGGGATTCTTCCATCCGCAAAATGCATTGAACCGGAAACGGTGCGAAATCCTCCAGCGGTGCATCCAGAAGGGGAAGGATAAGGAAGACAGGATCTATACTTTGACGGTACCCACTGGGGGCGGCAAGACCATTTCTGCCTTTGCCTGGGCCCTGGAAAAGGCCAGAACCTGCGGGAAGCGGCACATTATATATGTGATTCCCTATACGTCCATCATCGAACAGACGGCGGACATCCTCCGGTCCTACCTGGGGGAGGAAAACGTCATTGAACACCACAGTCAGGTGGAATATGAAGACAAGGACGAAAAGATGGACCCCCGGCGGCTGGCCACGGAAAACTGGGACGCGCCGGTGATTGTGACCACCAACGTCCAGTTCTTTGAATCCCTTTTTGCCAACCGGTCTTCCCGTTGTCGGAAGCTCCACAATGTGGCCAACAGCATCCTGCTGTTCGATGAAGCCCAGATGTTCCCGGTGGAGTATATGATTCCGGTGCTTCGGAGTCTGGAAGCCCTGGTCCGCCATTTTTCCTGTTCGGCCCTTTTGTGCAGTGCCACCCAGCCAAGGCTGGACCAGTTCCTGCAGGGAAAGCCCCAGGAGCTGATGGAAGACATTCCCGGCCTCTATGATTTTTTCAAACGGACTCAACTGGTCAATGAAGGGCTGCTATCCTATGACCAGGTGGCGGAAGCCTTGGATGCCCAGCCTCAGAGCCTGTGCATCTGCCTGACCAAAGGGGAGGCACGGGAAATCGCCAGCCGGATCCGGGGAGAGTATCTCTATCTTTCTACCAACCTGTGTCCGGCCCATCGGCAGCAGGTGATCCATGCCATGAAGGAGAAACTGAAAAGGGGAGAACCCTGCCGGGTGGTTTCCACCAGCATTATTTCCGTGGGGGTAGATATTGATTTCCCGGTGGTCTATGTGGAGGAAAACGGAGTGGACGCCCTGATCCAGGGGGCCGGCCGGTGCAACCGGGAAGGGAAGCGCAAAGCAGAGGACAGCCTGGTCCATATTTTCGCCACGGAAAACAGCCGGAAATCCCATTTTCTTGAACAGGAACGGCAGAGCACCCATATGGTGGAGCAGAAATTCCCGGATCTGGCAGCGCCGGAAGCCATTGCCAAGTACTTTGACTGGCTTTATCATGCAAAAGATGCTATATTGGATAAAAAGAAAATTGTTGAATTATCTGGCAACGGGAAATATGCCACCATCGGTCAACAGTTCAAACTGATCGAAGACCATACGAAAAATGTCCTGATTCCCTGGAATAAGGAAGCCCAGGAGATTATCCAACAGCTCCAGTACGGTATCCGTACCCGGCAGCTGCTGCGGAAGGCCGGCCGTTATATGGTCAGCGTATGGTCCCAGAACGGTCCTCAGCCGGGATTGTATGAACAGATGCTGGCGGATGGGGTCACGGAGGCTTTGGACGAACAGATGGCGGTGCTGAGGGATCTGTCCGTATATAAGGAAGCAACCGGTCTTACCTATCAGGCGGAAGAAGGACGGGGATTGTTTTCCTGACCAGATATCAATGAGAAACAGAGGTGGTTCCATGAGTTATGGAGTAAGAATCGACTGCTGGGGGAAGTACGCCTGTTTTACCCGGCCGGAACTGAAAGGGGAGCGGATGAGTTACGATGTGATGACTCCCTCGGCTGCCCGGGGACTGGTGGAAGCCATATTCTGGCATCCGGGGCTGCGGTATGTGATCGATGAAATCGATGTGCTGAGCCCCATCCAGTTTACCAATGTACGGCGAAATGAACTGAAAAGCAAGATTTCCGGGAGTACGGTCCTGGCCGGTGCCCGGGGCGGCAAGCTGCTGGCACAGGCAACCCATGAAGACATTATGCAGCGGGCTTCCACGGTGCTGAAAAATGTCCATTACTGCATTACCCTTCATTTTGAAATGACGGAGAAAGCCAATGCTTCGGATAATCCCGGTAAATTCCGGGAAATGCTCACCCGCCGGGCCCGGAAAGGCCAGTGCTACCACCAGCCGTATTTTGGCACCCGGGAATTTCCGGCTTCTTTCCGGCTGGTGGAGGATGACGAGGAAATCCAGCCCTATCCCATTACCCAGGATCTGGGACTGATGCTCTACGACATGGATTACCGGAATCTGCAGAACATCACCCCACGGTTTTTCCGGGCGAAACTGGTCAATGGAGTCCTTGATCTCCGGAACTGCGAGGTGCACCAATGATCCTGCAGGCACTGGTGAGATATTATGAAACCCTGTTGAAACAGGGAAAGGTGGAGGAACCGGGCTGGAGTGTAGCCAAGGTATCGGCGGAAATCCAGTTGGATGAAGAAGGGAAGCTGCTGGGAATCCTGTCCCTGCGGAATGAAGTCCAGCGGGGCAAGAAAACTGCCCTGACAGATTCCCTGCTCCAGGTTCCGGAAGTGTTCAAACGGTCCAGCGGCGTGCGGCCCAATTTCCTGTATGACAATTCCTCCTATTTTTTCGGTGTGGACGGCAAGGGAAAGCCCAAGCGGTCCCTGCAGTGTTTTGAGGCTTCCCGGGCTTTCCATCATCAGCTGCTGGATGGGTGTGATTCGCCGGTGGCCAGAGGAATCCTGAAATTCTTTGACAGCTGGCAGCCGGAAAAGGCGGAAGAGAATCCGGTGTTCCAACAAAACCGGGATGCGATTGTGGGGGCTTCAGGGCTGGTGTTTTCCGTCAATGGCCAGGAAGCTCAGAAAGATCCGGAAATCCGCCGGCGCTGGATGGAGTATAAGAAGGAAGGCGGGGGAGAGAACAGCGAAAAAGGACAGTGCCTGGTGACGGACAAGGTGGCGGAAATCGCCCTGATCCATCCCAACATCAAAAATGTGAGAGGGGCTCAGTCCTCCGGAGCGGCACTGGTTTCTTTCAATGCACCGTCTCTGGAATCTTTTGGTCATGTTGACGATCAGGGACTGAATGCCCCGGTCAGCGAATATGCGGCCTTTGCCTATACCACTGCCTTGAACCAGCTGATCCGGGAGGGGAACAGTCTTCTTTGCGGGGATACTACGGTGGTATTCTGGGCCCAATCGGCCGAACCGCTGTATCAGCAGGTGTACATGAATTTTCTGAATCCGTCGGGAACCGGGGAAAACAGGGAACAAACCGTAAAAGCGGTGCTGGACAAAATGCTCCAGGGTGTGGCCGCCGATGTGGACGGCATTACCCTTTCGCCGGATGAACCGTTTTATGTACTGGGGCTGGCTCCCAATGCGGCCCGGCTTTCCGTCCGGTTCTTCTGGCAGAATACCTTCGGGGTCACCCTGCAGCATCTCCAGAAGCATCAGAAACGGTTGGAAATTGTCCAGCCTTCCTGGGAACAGGCTTCATTTCTGCCCTTGTGGCGGCTTCTGAAAGAATCGGTGAATCCCAATGCCACCAAAAGCCAGGCTTCCCCGTTACTGGCCGGGAGCCTGCTGCGGAGCATCCTCCAGGATACGCCCTATCCGGAAGCCATGTACCGGCAGTTCCTGCTGCGGATCAAGGCGGATTCCGGAGACGGAAAGATCAGTTATCCCAGAGCGGCCTTTGTGAAAGCCTATCTGTTGAAGAATCATCAGGAAAAGTGGGGTGGAGAAATTACCATGAACGTCAATGAAAACTGCAAGGCAGTTCCTTATGTGCTGGGCCGGATGTTTGCCGTGCTGGAAGGACTGCAGCAAGATTCCAGCGAAGTCAGCGCAACCATCAAGGACCGGTATTTCAATGCGGCCTGTGCCACACCGGGAGCGGTGTTTCCGGTGCTGTTGAAACTGGCCAATGCCCATTTGAACAAATTGAACCGGACCAACAAGGGTCTGGCGGTGATCGCCCAGAAGAAGCTGGGCAGCCTGATGGAAAAAATCACCGTGCCCGATGAAGGAAATCCCATTCCCAGCCGTCTGACCCTGGACGAACAGGGGATGTTCATCCTGGGGTATTATCAGGAAACCCAGGCACGCTATACCAAGAAGGAGGAACAGGCATAATGGAAGAAAACAAGGCAATTCGCAACCGGTATGATTTCGTGGTGCTTTTCGATGTGGAAAACGGCAACCCCAATGGGGATCCGGATGCCGGGAACATGCCCCGGGTGGACCCGGAAACCGGGCTGGGTCTGGTGACGGATGTATGCCTGAAACGGAAAATCCGCAATTATGTGGAAGCAGCCAAAGAAGACCAGCCCGGATACCAGATCTATGTGCGGGAAACAGTTCCTCTGGAAGTGAACGACAAGAAGGCCCTGGAATATCTGGGCGTGGAAGATGTAAAGAAAATCGACAAAAAGAAGGATCCGGAAGCGGACCGGAAGATCCGGGACTTTATGTGCAGCAATTTCTATGATATCCGTACCTTTGGGGCTGTGATGACCACCTTCGTGAAAGGAGCTCTCAGCTGCGGCCAGGTGCGGGGGCCTGTACAGCTGGGATTTGCCCACAGCATCGATCCCATCATGCCCCAGGAAATCACCATCACCCGGGTGGCCATCACCACGACCAAGCGGCAGGAAGAAGGCCGGAGCACGGAAATGGGACGGAAATACATCGTTCCCTACGGCCTGTACCGGGTGGAAGGGTATGTATCCGCCAACCTGGCCCGGAAATCCACGGGCTTTTCCGAGGAAGATCTGCAGCTGCTGTGGCAGGCCATCATCAACATGTTCGAAAACGATCATTCCGCTGCCCGGGGCAATATGGCCGTACGGGAACTGATTGTGTTCAAACATGACTCGGAACTGGGCAATGCGCCTTCCTACAAGCTGTTTGAACGGGTGAAAGTGGAGAAGAAGGATCCCCGGAAAGCCCCCCGTTCCTACCATGATTATCAGGTGACCGTGGATACGGAAAATCTGCCGGAAGGGGTTGCCTGCCAGAGAATGGTATGACCTGGAGGGAAGAGGAGTACCTGATGATCTCAGGGATCCAGCATTTCGTCTTCTGCCGGCGTCAGTGGGCGTTGATCCACATTGAACAGCAGTGGGCGGAAAACCGGCTGACTGCAGAAGGCCAGCTGATCCATAAAAATGCTCACAATGACCGGTTTGTGGAAAAACGGGCAGGCGTGATGACGGTACGGGGGCTGCGGATCAGTTCCCGTACCTTGGGAGCTTCGGGCATCTGCGATGTGGTGGAATTCACCCAGACGGAACCGGGAGAAGAAGGCGCCCGTCTGGCCGGCCACCGGGGATTGTGGAAAGTTCTGCCGGTGGAATATAAGCGGGGAAAGGACAAATCAGATGACTGCGACATCCTCCAGCTGGCTGCCCAGGTGATCTGTCTGGAAGAAATGCTGGGTTGCTCCATCGAAAAGGGCTGTCTGTACTACCATGCCATCCGGCACCGTCGGGACATTCCCATTACGGAAGAGCTGCGGCAGCAGGTGCGGGATATGTTTGCGGAGATGCACCAATACTATGAGCGGCGGTACATTCCCCGGGTGAAACCCAGCCGGGCCTGCACCAGCTGTTCTCTGAAAGACCTGTGTCTGCCCAAACTGCAGAAGGCAGGAACGGTAGCCGATTACTACGCCGGACGGTTCCAGGAGGAGGGTCTATGAAACGACTGCTGAATACCCTGTTCATCCTGTCGGAGGATCTCTACCTGTCCCTGGATAACCAGAACCTGACAGCCTGGCGGGAGGGGAATGTGGTCCAGCGGATCCCTCTGCTGAACCTGGAGAGCATCTTCTACTTCGGCTATAAAGGAGCCTCACCAGCCCTGCTGGGGGCCTGTGCGGAACAGAACATCGGCTTTACATTCCTAACGCCCCAGGGGAAATTCCTTGCCCGGGTCAGCGGAACCGGGCAGGGGAATGTGCTGCTGCGGAAGGCCCAGTACCGAAAGAGTGATCAGGAGCAGGCAAGTCTTCAACTGGCCCAGTGGTTCCTGACGGGGAAAATCTGGAATGCCAGGGTTACCCTGATGCGGTTTCTCCGGGACCATCCATTGTCGGTAAACGGGGAACAGTTCAGGGAAGCCATCCAGATCCTGAAAGGGGCACTTCGTGATCTGCAGCAGGCCAAAGACGGGGACCAGCTGAGAGGTGTGGAAGGGAATGCCGCCCATGTGTACTTTTCCCTGTTTGACCAGCTGATCCTGGGGGACAAAAAGACCTTTTTCTTCCGGGAACGGAACAAACGGCCGCCTCTGGATCCCATGAATGCGCTGCTCTCCTTTGCCTACACCCTGCTGGCTGCCGACTGTGCCCATGCTCTGGAAGCAGTGGGACTGGATGCCAGTGTGGGATTTCTCCATCGGGACCGGCCCGGGAGAAAATCCCTGGCTTTGGACCTGATGGAGGAATTCCGGTCCCTGGCTGCCGACCGGTTCGTCCTTTCCCTGGTGAACACCCGGAGCCTTACCGGAAAGCACTTTAAAAAGACGGAAACCGGTGCTGTCCTGATGAACGAAGAGGGAAGAAAGATTTTCCTGACCCGATGGCAGGAACGGAAGCAGGAAAAATTGGAACATCCCTTTTTGAAGGAAAAGATACCCTGGGGACTTTTCCCCTATGTCCAGGCTCTGCTCCTGGCCAAATGGCTGAGAGAAGATCTGGATGGGTATCCGGCATTTTTGGGGAAGTGAAACAATGCTGATCCTGGTAACGTATGATGTAAATACCGAAACTCCGGCTGGAAGAGCCCGGCTGCGGAAAGTGGCCAAATGCTGTGTGGCCCACGGACAGAGAGTGCAGAATTCCGTATTCGAATGCCTGCTGGACCAGGCCCAGTTCGTCCTTCTGAAAGGAGAACTGGAGGCCCTCATCGACAAAGACCACGACAGCTTGCGGTTCTACAACCTGGGAAACACATATCAGAACAAAATCCAGCACCTGGGAGCCAAAAGGACCTATGACCCAGAAGCTCCCATGGTGCTGTAAGCGCGAAGGGGAAGCAAACAGAAGGAACAAGCACCGGAAAATGGGGCTTGGGAGATCCGTGAACTGACTTTCGCGAAAAAAGACGGAAGCGCTTGATGCACTCAAGCTGTCCCGTCTGACAGTCGCCCCCGCAAGGGGGCGTGGATTGAAATCTGGAACCGGACGTACATGTCATTGAGCGATGCCCGTCGCCCCCGCAAGGGGGCGTGGATTGAAATCTCTGGAACCGGAAAACTGGCAGGAGCAGCAGGCGTCGCCCCCGCAAGGGGGCGTGGATTGAAATCTACATTTCCCACATATATATAGGGTACGTATATAGTCGCCCCCGCAAGGGGGCGTGGATTGAAATCTGTTAAAGCTAATTCAAATCGACGACCCAGTGGTCGCCCCCGCAAGGGGGCGTGGATTGAAATTGGATAAAGTAGGTTTATCAAACGTTGAAATTATGTCGCCCCCGCAAGGGGGCGTGGATTGAAATTGGCTCGCTTTGGCGGCATCCCTTGCGGCGATTGGTCGCCCCCGCAAGGGGGCGTGGATTGAAATCCCTGGCTACAACGAGGAAGGCGACCCGCGGGGCAGTCGCCCCCGCAAGGGGGCGTGGATTGAAATCATGAGCTGCCCAGCAATGCGGAACTGGATTATAGTCGCCCCCGCAAGGGGGCGTGGATTGAAATCCCAGGCACATAGAGCAGGTTGAAGCTGTTCTCCGTCGCCCCCGCAAGGGGGCGTGGATTGAAATCACCATCTGCCCCGGCGTGCTGTCCACTCTCAGAGTCGCCCCCGCAAGGGGGCGTGGATTGAAATCTGCTACGGGCGACTTATCCGCTATGTACATCGGTCGCCCCCGCAAGGGGGCGTGGATTGAAATCATGGGATCCCATATCGAGGAGTTGGTCAAGCAGTCGCCCCCGCAAGGGGGCGTGGATTGAAATCTGTTAAAGCTGATTCAGATTGACGACCCAGTGGTCGCCCCCGCAAGGGGGCGTGGATTGAAATGCTGCAATGGGATTTTTGCAAAACGGCGATTCAACCGTCGCCCCCGCAAGGGGGCGTGGATTGAAATTGGTTCGGGCGCGGTACGAGTTAAGGAAGGAGCAAGTCGCCCCCGCAAGGGGGCGTGGATTGAAATTTCGCCGGTTTTCCACGAATCACAGGGGAATCCGGTCGCCCCCGCAAGGGGGCGTGGATTGAAATGTAATGATTGTTACCATGCTAGAAGGGCTGATTAAGTCGCCCCCGCAAGGGGGCGTGGATTGAAATCCGCCCTGAAAAAGCTGAAAAACGAGAGCAGCAGTCGCCCCCGCAAGGGGGCGTGGATTGAAATATCTTCATCCACCAGGCCCTTCCCGATGAAGCCTAGTCGCCCCCGCAAGGGGGCGTGGATTGAAATAGCCCGTAGATCATCAGCAGTTCCCGGTAGTTGGTCGCCCCCGCAAGGGGGCGTGGATTGAAATTTCCGGGCGTGCAGAGAGTGTGGCGGTGTTTTCCGGTCGCCCCCGCAAGGGGGCGTGGATTGAAATAGACCTGGTATAAAGAGGAGGTGGGCGTAGATGTGTCGCCCCCGCAAGGGGGCGTGGATTGAAATAAACAAGTGTTAATCCTTGCAACGCGCCTGGACAGTCGCCCCCGCAAGGGGGCGTGGATTGAAATCGGACCGGCAGCGGCGCCAAGAAATCCCTGGATGGGTCGCCCCCGCAAGGGGGCGTGGATTGAAATGGTGATGCGATGAAGGTTCAGTATCGCGATTCTGTCGCCCCCGCAAGGGGGCGTGGATTGAAATGCCGGACTGACCATTGTAAACGCCATCCAGAACAGTCGCCCCCGCAAGGGGGCGTGGATTGAAATCTTGTCCACGCTGGCAAATAAAGCAGCTAGGGCGGGGTCGCCCCCGCAAGGGGGCGTGGATTGAAATGGGACCATCGTCAAGGAACAGGACGGGAAAATCCTGTCGCCCCCGCAAGGGGGCGTGGATTGAAATACATTCCTGCTCATGGTCCAGGCTCTTGTGACAGTCGCCCCCGCAAGGGGGCGTGGATTGAAATCTCCACCGTGTGGGCCTGGATGCCGCTTCCCTTCAGTCGCCCCCGCAAGGGGGCGTGGATTGAAATTGTGATATTGGCCGCCGTCACCTTATCCCCGGCAGTCGCCCCCGCAAGGGGGCGTGGATTGAAATATCGACAGAGAGTTTATGAGCAAATTCCCCGTAGGGTCGCCCCCGCAAGGGGGCGTGGATTGAAATCGAAGTCGACGGTAAAGCCGTCCGGAGTGTTGGGAGTCGCCCCCGCAAGGGGGCGTGGATTGAAATCACCGCTTCCTGGGTATGCAGGTCACGGATGGCGTCGTCGCCCCCGCAAGGGGGCGTGGATTGAAATAGGACGTCCACCTTAAAGTACTTGGCAGCATCCTGTCGCCCCCGCAAGGGGGCGTGGATTGAAATGTCGAGGGTCATTTAGAGCCCTCCCTTCTTTATGCGGTCGCCCCCGCAAGGGGGCGTGGATTGAAATTTATTCTTCCAGCTCGGGGCATCGCTGTATTTGGGTCGCCCCCGCAAGGGGGCGTGGATTGAAATCTACCACCACCTGGGACAAGGCAGGCGCCACCATCGTCGCCCCCGCAAGGGGGCGTGGATTGAAATGGCAGCAGTCCCGCCTCCGGTCAACGTCTTGTCGTCGCCCCCGCAAGGGGGCGTGGATTGAAATTCATTATTCGACATTATGCGCCACCCCTCTGATGGTCGCCCCCGCAAGGGGGCGTGGATTGAAATCTGGAACCAGGTGTACAGGGCATAGTAGAATTCACGTCGCCCCCGCAAGGGGGCGTGGATTGAAATTCCATAAAAGCTACCACCAATTCCAATGAAGTGGTGTCGCCCCCGCAAGGGGGCGTGGATTGAAATTAAAACCTGGGCCGGGGTGGCCAATGACCACGCCAGTCGCCCCCGCAAGGGGGCGTGGATTGAAATCACGGCGGAACCGGCAGCCGTGCCAGGCAGCGCTGTCGCCCCCGCAAGGGGGCGTGGATTGAAATCGTTACCGATTTGGTAACGGAACTGGAAAAAATTGGTCGCCCCCGCAAGGGGGCGTGGATTGAAATCAGGCAGCGGCCACCGGCCAAAATGGTGCCGTATCGTCGCCCCCGCAAGGGGGCGTGGATTGAAATGTTGTGGCGGCTATCGCCTCACTGGTGAATGGCTCGTCGCCCCCGCAAGGGGGCGTGGATTGAAATCTCCCATAGGCTGAGCTGGTGGAGCATGGATTGGGTCGCCCCCGCAAGGGGGCGTGGATTGAAATCCGCTGACCACGCAGCTTGGCTTATGGATCATAAGGTCGCCCCCGCAAGGGGGCGTGGATTGAAATTGGCGGCGAATAAAGAAGAGATTGTGGACATCAGTCGCCCCCGCAAGGGGGCGTGGATTGAAATCTTGGGGCGATGGCGGGGGCATCCTTTGCGGCTGGTCGCCCCCGCAAGGGGGCGTGGATTGAAATTCCAGGGCAGGCTGTAGCCATAAGGTCACAATGCGTCGCCCCCGCAAGGGGGCGTGGATTGAAATAGCAGGGCCCCGTGGATACCTTTCATTTTCGCACCAGTCGCCCCCGCAAGGGGGCGTGGATTGAAATATTGTTTTGATGGTTTTATTGGCCCATTTTGGTCGTCGCCCCCGCAAGGGGGCGTGGATTGAAATATGGTATAATATAGGCGTGAGGTGATAGCATGAAGTCGCCCCCGCAAGGGGGCGTGGATTGAAATTTGAAGAGAAACATCAACACCATCTTCCTGATGCGTCGCCCCCGTATGGGGGCGTGGATTGAAATTGAGAATTGTATACATTGAAAACATGGACGGCGAGGTCGCCCCCGTATGGGGGCGTGGATTGAAATTGGCCGCTTGAATAGTCATGTTAGCCGGTATGAGTCGCCCCCGTATGGGGGCGTGGATTGAAATCACGACGGCAGCATCGCCAAAAGCCGTCTTGCCTTGTCGCCCCCGTATGGGGGCGTGGATTGAAATGCAGTGAGCTACGACGAAAACCCGAGCTACATCGGTCGCCCCCGTATGGGGGCGTGAATTGAAATTCTGATACAGATCTGATTACTGCGTCCCAGCAAGGTCGCCCCCCGCAAGGGGGAGCGTAAATTGAAATTCGTATGGTAATCCGGCGGGGAGCCTTCGCAGGTGGATGGGTATAGACGCTTTTTGCCCTTCGGGTGGCCGGGATGGGTTTGCCTTCGGCGCCCCCTACGGCGTTGGTGTCGGAGGGACGGGGGATTAGGCGGGGCGCCGGGCCTGCGCCCCCTACAGTCTGTGCCGTTTCACAATGGGACGTGGATTGAAATTGTATACAAAAATCTGTTATAATAGCCTCATGCTTACAAGTTACTGGAACAAAGTGTATTCCAGTAGAAGAAACGAGGGGAAGTTATGGGAAGTATTGTATCGTTGACGGTGCTTTTTTGCATTTATGCGGTCAGTGAGCTGATCGCCATGCGCACCCGGGCCATCCTTTCTACGGTGCTGGGGATTTCGGTGATCCTTCTGGCGGGGTTCTGGTCGGGGATCCTGCCTCAGTCCATCATCAAGGATGCCCAGGTTTCGGGCATTGGCATGGGGGTGGTGGGGATGCTGATCGTCTCCATGGGGACCACCATTGATTTTGCGGAACTGAAGCAGGAATGGAAAGTGGTGGTGACTTCCATCCTGTGTGTGGTGTTTGCGGTGGCAGCCATTATCCTGGTGGGCGGTTTTGTCATGGATCCCAAGATCGCCATTGCCGGATCCCCTATTTTTGCCGGGGGCAACGCGGCTACCCTGATCATGTTGGCGGCAGCCAAGGAGAAGGGTCTGGCCTATGTGGGGACCTTCTGCCTGGTACTGCTGGTGACCCAGAAGTTCTTCGGGATCCCCATCGCTTCGGTGGCGCTCCGGCATCTGGCCCGGCAGCTGCGGGAAGACGGAGAATTCGTCCGCCGGAACTGTGAAGCCAGTGAAGAGGCGGTACAGGCGGCCCGGAAAAAGCCTCTGGCCATGCCTTCGGTGTTGGACAAGCCGTCGGTGTACCTGGCCAAGCAGGGGCTGGTGGCCACCCTGTCTTTCTATGCAGCCAAACTTACCGGGGGCCATATCCATTACCTGGTGATGTGCCTGATCCTGGGAACGGTGTTCTATGCTCTGGGGTTCCTGGATAAGGGAATCCTGGGCAAGACCCAGTCCAGCGGGCTGATCATCTTTTTTGTGACCATCGTGATCTTTTCCAACCTGGGAGCCACCACGCCCCAGCAGGTGCTTTCGGTACTGCCGCCGCTTATCTGGTCGGCGGTGCTGGGGGTGGCCGGGCTCTGTGTGGCAGCGGCTCTCTGCAGCCGGCTGTTCCGTATGCCTTTTACCCTGGCGGTGTCTCTGGGGATTACCTGCACCTTCGGGTTCCCCACCACCATGCTGATTTCCCAGGAAGTGGCCACAGCCATGGGGGAAACGGAAGAACAGCGGAAGGCCCTGCTGAACTATCTGCTGCCCAAGATGCTGGTGGCCGGGTTCGTGACGGTGACCATCACCTCTGTGGTGCTGGCCGGGTTCGTGGTGAATATTTTGTAAAGGGAGCGGTATACATGGAAGCAACGGATGCACAGCTGAAGGAATATATTGAAGGAAAACGGCAGGAAATGCTGGATCTGTGGGCGGAAATCGTCAATACGGAAAGCGGTCCCAAACAGCTGGACGGGGTGAACCGGGTAGGGGACATCCTCCAGCGGGAGCTGGAAAAAGCCGGAGCCCGGGTGCGCCGGGTGAAGGTGGACCATGCCGGGGACCTGATCGTGGGGGACTGGAATCCGGGGTCTAAAGAGAAACCGGTGGTGTTCATGGGCCATATGGACACGGTGTTCCCGGCGGGAGAAGCGGCTAAAAATCCCTTCCGGGTGGATGAAGAGGGGAATGCCTACGGGCCGGGGGTGCTGGACATGAAGGCGGGGCTGGTGATCGGCCTGTATGCCCTGAAGGCGCTCCAGGCCATTGGCTGGAACCGGCGGCCCATCCGGTTCCTGGGGGTGCCGGACGAAGAAACCCTCCACATGTTTTCCAATGCCAAGCCCCTCATTGCCCGGGAAGCAGCCGGGGCAGCCGTGGTGCTGAATTTTGAACCGGGACCTGTAAGCGACAAGCTGGTGATTGGCCGGTACGGCGGCGGTCCGGTGTCCATTACGGTCCACGGGGTGGCGGCCCATTCGGGCAGTGATCCGGAAAAAGGACGGTCGGCGGTGCTGGAAGCAGCCCACAAGATTTTGAAACTGGAAGCGGCCAATGACATCCCCCGGGGAAAACTGATCAACTGCGGCGCTGTGGAAGGGGGCATCGGAGAGAATACCATCCCGGATTTCTGCAAAATCCGTATCGGCATCCGGTACCGGAACCAGGCCATCGGAGATGAAATTTTCGCCCTGCTGCGCCAGGTGACGGAGAAATGCACGGTGGAAGGGACATGGGCCGAACTGGATACCAGCCGGGTGATGCAGTGCATGGAAACCACGGAGGGAGTCCGGGCTCTGTACGGTCATGTGGCGGATACGGGAGAAGCCCTGGGCCTGGGGCGGATCGAAGGCATCCAGGTAGGGGGCCTGTCGGATGCCGGGATTTCGGCGGCGGCCGGGATCCCCACCCTGTGCGGCATGGGAGTCCGGGGAGAAGGGGCCCATACGGACCGGGAATTTGCCCAGGTGGAATCCCTGTATGAACGGTGCCTGCTGGCGGCCGCGGCGGTGCGGACCCTGTGAGGGGGCGGCCATGGACAGGAGAGTCATTGCCAATGTGATCCTGGGCTTCGGATGCATCGCCCTGCTCCAGGAGGAGTTTTTCCTGGGGGCCGGGCTGATCGCCCTGAGCTGTTTGGTGCGGAAGGAGTAACGGGCGGATCTGAGGTCTCAACAGGGATGTTGACCGGTCGTGGTATAATAAATATGTATCATAAATAATTACATTTCAAAGGAGACGAATGGAATGAAGGTATTACTGCTGAATGGCAGCCGTCGGGAAAAAGGCTGCACCTATACGGCCCTGTCCCTGGTGGCCAAAGAACTGGAAAAGGCCGGCATCGATACGGAAATCGTCTATATCGGGCTGAACACGGTGAACGGCAAACTGGATGAGCTGGTCAAGGAATGTGCCGCCAAAATGAAAGAAGCGGACGGCCTGGTGGTCGGTTCCCCTGTGTACTATGCGTCTCCCACCGGGGAAATCCAGGTGTTCCTGGACCGGTTTGCCGGTGTGGCCGGCGGGGATATGCGGCTGAAACCGGCTGCGGCCATTGCCTCTGCCCGGAGAGCCGGAACCAGCACCACCCTGGATGTGCTGAACAAGTATCTGATGTACAATGAAATGCCGGTGGTATCTTCCAACTACTGGAACATGGTCCATGGCAGCAAGCCGGAAGATGTGCTCCAGGACAAGGAAGGGGTCCAGATCATGGAAACCCTGGGGAAGAATATGGCATGGATGCTGAAATGCCTGGAAGCCGGTAAAAAAGCCGGGGTGGAAGCTCCGGAAAAACCGGTGAAAGTCATGACCAATTTTATCCGGTAAGGAAAAAATAAAAAAAGTTTTAAAAAGTGCTTGACGATTCCTGATTCCTGCCGTATAATATGTCTTGTGTTCGGGGCGTAGCGCAGTTTGGTAGCGCGCTTCCTTGGGGTGGAAGAGGTCGTGAGTTCGAATCTCGCCGCTCCGACCATTTAATTGAACGGAACGCCACAAAGGTCAGCTTTGTGGCGTTTTTTCATATGCAAAATACAGGGGATGGGACGTGACCGCACCGGTTGACCATGGTATAATGTACACTGGAAGAATATGGACCATCTGTTATTTGGGGAATGGAGGAATACCTTGCATGTCTGAACTGCAGGAGAAAATCGCGAAAAGAAGAACCTTTGCCATTATTTCTCATCCGGATGCCGGGAAAACCACACTGACTGAGAAATTGCTGCTGTACGGAGGGGCCATCCATCTGGCAGGCTCCGTAAAATCCCGGAAAGCCAACAAACATGCAGTATCCGACTGGATGGAAATCGAAAAACAGAGAGGGATTTCCGTTACTTCTTCGGTGCTCCAGTTCGATTATGACGGGTACCGGGTGAATATCCTGGATACTCCCGGGCACCAGGACTTCTCGGAAGACACCTACCGGACCCTGATCGCAGCCGACAGCGCCGTAATGCTGATCGACGCCGCCAAAGGGGTGGAACCCCAGACCAAGAAGCTGTTCTGGGTCTGCCACCGGCGGAAGCTGCCCATCTTCACCTTTGTGAACAAACTGGACCGGTATGGCCGGGCTCCCATGGACCTGATGGACGAAATCGAAAAGGTGTTGCACATCAACGCCTATCCCATCAACTGGCCCATTGGCACCGACGGCCACTACATCGGGGTGTACGACCGGCTGAAGAAGCAGGTGGAACTGTTCGACAATGACAGCAGCCACGGGTCCAAGATCCTGAAAAGCACCACCGGAAGCCTGGACGATCCGGCCATCAAGGAAGCCATCGGGGAAGCCAATCTGCAGAATCTGATGGACGATATCGAACTGCTGGATATGGCCGGGGATGAATTCGACCTGGCCAAAGTGGATGCCGGGGAACTGACTCCCATGTTCTTCGGGTCTGCCATGACCAACTTCGGGGTCCGGAGCTTCCTGGAAAAATTTCTGGAATTGTCTCCGGAACCCCAGCCCCGGAAACTGAAGGACGGGGGCGTGGTGAATCCCTCCGATGAAGACTTCACGGCATTCATCTTCAAGATCCAGGCCAACATGAACCCGGCTCACCGGGACCGGATCTCCTTTATGCGGATCTGTTCCGGGGTGTTCGAAAAGGGCATGACCGTATGGCATGTCCAGGGACAGAAACCGGTGAAACTGGCCCAGCCCCAGCAGTTCATGGCCCAGGAACGGACCACGGTGGAAAAAGCCTATCCGGGGGACATCATCGGGGTGTTCGATCCGGGGATCTTCACCATCGGGGATACCCTGTGCAACGAGAAGCATCCGGTGCAGTTTGAGGATTTCCCCATTTTCCCGCCGGAAATCTTTGCGAAGGTCCAGCCCAAGGATTCCATGAAACGGAAGCAGTTTGAAAAGGGCATTGTCCAACTGGCCCAGGAAGGGGCCATCCAGGTGTTCAAACAGAAGGACATCGGGATGGAAAGCTTCGTGGTAGGGGTCGTCGGGGTGCTGCAGCTGGAAGTGCTGGAATACCGTCTGCTGAACGAATACAATGCCAAGCTGCTGCTGGAGCAGCTGCCGTATTCCGTGGCCCGGTGGGTCTATGCGGATGATCCGGAACTGATCCGGAACATCAAGGGCCTGGACAACGGGATGCTGGTGTATGACAAGCTGGGACGGCCGGTGGTGCTGGTATCCAATGAATGGAACCTGAACTGGATCCTGGAACGGAACCCGGGGATCAACTTCACTCAGGTGCCCAGCGAAGCACGGGCAATCTAAGGAAAAAGGAGGGAATCTGCTTGAAGCAGGTTCCTGTGAAGGGAAACGCAGCTGGTGCTGCTGACCTGCCACCAGCCTTGCGGCTGGTCCCCCGCCCTTGTAAAGGGCGGATATAGCGAGGTGGACGTATGGATAACAAGAAACCTGCCATGGACATCCTGGGAGTGCCGGTGACTCCTTTTTCTATGGCGGAAGCCGTGGCCTGGCTGATGGCCCGGGTGGAGCAGGAACTGCCCACCCAGGTGGTCACCGCCAATGCGGAAATCATCATGATGGCCCAGCAGATGCCGGCCTACCGGGCGCTTCTCCAGAAGACGGACCTGATCCTGGCGGACGGGGCCGGTACGGTCTGGGCCGGGCGGACCCTGGGGAACCAGGTGCCGGAACGGGTGGCCGGATTTGACCTGTTCCTGGAGCTGCTGAAGGACGGGGCACACCGGGGAACGAAATTCTTCCTGTTCGGTGCGGCACCGGGGATTGCGGAAGCGGCAGCAGCCAAGGCCCGGGAAATCGCTCCGGGAGTGCAGATCGTGGGCACCCGGAACGGATATTTCACCAAAGCCGATGAACCGGAAATCCTCCGGCAGATCAATGAAAGCGACGCCCAGGTGCTGTTTGCGGCCCTGGGAGCTCCCAAACAGGAATTCTGGCTGGAAGAACACCGGGATGCCCTGAAACCGGCCCTGCGGGTGGGCCTGGGAGGCAGCTTCGATGTGCTGGCCGGGAAAATGGAACGGGCCCCAAAATGGATGCAGGAAGCCTCCCTGGAATGGCTGTTCCGGCTGTACAAACAGCCCAGCCGTCTGGGACGGATGATGGCGCTGCCGAAATTTGTGGTGAAGGTGCTGGAAGCCAAACACAGGGAAAAATAAAAGGGACGGTGCTCCACCGTTTTTTGCAGTACATCTTTGGACAAAGAAACTGAGATAAGGTATAATGAAACGATGGGTGGAGGTGAAGTTGTGACGAAATATAAATATTATATTGTCAAAGAAGGATATCCCTTTATCGGGACCATGCTGGCCGTGGCGGTATTGGCCGGATATCTGGCCGGACCGGTGTTTGCGGTACCTCCGGTGGTCCTGATGATCTATTTTGTCTACTTCTTCCGGAACCGGGTGCTGGATGTGAAGCAGGATCCCAATATCCTGTATTCTCCGGCGGACGGTACGGTGATGGGAGTGGAAGAGATTTTTGATAAAGAATTCCTGAACGAACCGGCCAAGAAAGTCACCATTTTCCTTTCCGTATTCAATGTGCACACCAACCGGGCTCCCATGACGGGGCTGATCAAGTACATGCGGTATACCTGCGGGGGATATGAACCGGCGTTCAGGGATTCGGCCCCCATTGTGAACGAACGGATGGCCATCGGCCTGGACAACGGCAGCAACCGGATCCTGGTGATCCAGATTGCCGGGATCCTGGCCCGGCGGATCGTTTCCTGGACCAGCCTGGGCAGCCGTCTGAAGCAGGGGGAATGTTACGGCATGATCAAGTTCGGTTCCTGTACGGAACTGGTGGTTCCCCGTTCTGTGGAAATCCTGGTCCGCAAGGGCGACAAGGTACAGGGCGGTATCAGTATCATCGGGAGGCAGAAAGCAGAATGAACTACAAACGCATGGTACCCAACAGCATCAGCGGCCTGAGCCAGATGCTGGGGCTGATCTCCATCTATCTGTCCATGGAAAAGGATTTTTCCCTGGCAGCCATTTTCATCATCCTGGCCATCCTGGCTGATTCCTGTGACGGGCGGGCTGCCCGGGCTCTGGGGGTCAGCGGACCTTTCGGGGTGGAGATGGATTCTCTCTGTGATGTGTGTTCTTTCGGCATGGCACCGTCGGTGCTGATCTACACCTATTCCCTCCATCAGCTGGGGGTGGCCGGGATGATCATTTCCGGTCTGTTTGCCTTTGGGGCGGCCATGCGGCTGGCCCGGTTCAACGTGAACGTATCTGCCATCCACGGGTATTTCCAGGGGATGCCAGCCCCGGCGGGAGCCTGCGTCATCGTGACCTTTGTGCTGGGTGGCATGCAGATCAGCCCGGTGCTGACGGCCCTGTTGACGGTGGCGGTAGCCTGCCTGATGTACAGCGATGTGAAGTATCCGGATTTCAAGGGCCATGGGAATCCTCTGTTCCGGGTGCCGGTGATCCTTGCCTTCATCCTGGGAGCCCTGGTGCTGTACAGTGATGTGAAAGCCTGGCCTTTTGTGATTATGTTTACCTATACCCTGTGCGGGGTGCTCAATGCTGTGTATGTGAAAGTGACGGGGAAACAGGCCGTCTTTAAGTAAGAGGAGGAAGCTGGAAGTTTTATGAGCACGTATTTTGACATCATTATGGTTCCCCTCCAAGTGCTGATTGTCTTTTTCACCATCTACTATTTCGTCATTTCTCTGTTTGGCATTCTGCCCCGGAAAAAAGAAAAGAAGATCCTGACCCCCAAAACCACTTTTGCTGTGATCGTAGCGGCCCACAATGAGGAAAAAGTCATCGGCGAGCTGGTGGAGAACCTCCATATGCTCCGGTATCCGGATGAACTGTACGATATCTTCGTCATTGCGGACAACTGCAAGGACCATACGGCGGAGGTGGCCCGGAAAGCCGGGGCTCTCGTGTACGAGCGGTTCAATCAGGAAGAGGTGGGCAAGGGGTTTGCCCTGGAATGGATGTTCCGCCAGCTGTTTGCTCTGGATCGGCAGTATGATGCAGTGGCCATTTTTGATGCGGACAACCTGGTGCATCCGGATTTCCTGAAGGAAATGAACAACCGGTTCTGCAAGGGCGAGCGGCTGATCCAGGGGTATCTGGATGTGAAGAACCCCAACGACAGCTGGGTCAGCGGGACCTTTGCCATCAACTTCTGGATTGTGAACCATGTATGGCATCTGGCCAAGTACACCATCGGGCTGTCCAGTGTGTTCGGAGGCACGGGCATGGTGATTGCCACGGAAGTGCTGAAGAAGTATGGCTGGAAGGCCACCTGTCTCACGGAAGACATGGAATTCACCATGAAGTGCCTGCTGGAAGGCATTCCCACCACCTGGTGCCAGGATGCCATCATCTACGACGAAAAGCCCCAGACCTTCAAGGCTTCCTGGAACCAGCGGAAGCGGTGGGCCCAGGGCCAGTTCGACGTGGCGGGCCGGTATATGTGGAAGCTGCTGAAGGAAGGGATCCGGAAACGGGACATTGTGATCCTGGATGGGGTCATCGATGTGTTCCAGCCTTATTTCATGCTGATTTCCACCTTCTTCGTGCTCTGCAGCACCATCTACAACTTCGTTCCTTTCTATACCAATGTGCTGTATGCCCTGCTGCCCTACCATGTGTGGCAGGTAATCGGGGTGGCCCAGTATGCCATTCCCGCCATCATCCTGTTCAAGATCAATGCGGCGCCCAAGTCCTGGTTCTACACCCTGTTCTATCCGCTGCTGCTGTACAGCTGGGTGCCCATTACCATCCTGGGCTTCTTCCACCGGCATGAGCATGTGTGGAGCCACACCATCCACACCCGGAGCATCAGTTTCAACGATGTGCTGGTGCCGGAAAGCGCGGAAACCGGACCGAAGCAGATTATTTTGCCGAAAGAGAAGAGATAAGAGTTGTCAGTGACCCATGGAAATCAATTTTGCAAATTAATTTTGAAACAGCATAACCCGTAGGGGGCGCAGGCCCGGCGCCCCGCAAAACACATGGTCAACTGCTGATTTGGCGGGCGGCCGGGCCTGTCGCCCCTACGGAAACGATTTATATAACGGTTGCCGTTGACAGCTGACCGTTGACGGAGCTGTTGCATGGGCAACAGCTCTTTTTTTTGTACCATAGTTGACAAAATCAGTGGGAATGGATATAATGACAATGTAAACAAAATAGTTCCGGTAGGCCAGGCTCCTACAGGGATATGGACTGCTGCCGCAACAGGATGGAGACATCCCGCGTAGGTCTGAACAGGCTGCGTCAAACAAGAAGGCGCCGCATAATGCAGTTTCACCGCCCTGTAGAGTTAAAGCTCGTACGGTGGCAGTGGGATTGGTTTCCATTGAAGAATATTTGTATTTTCTGCCGTTCGGGTATGCCCCGGACGGCTGTTTTGTTATGTGAATCTCAGTCCTCGAAAGGTGGTGGCAAAACATGGACGGCACAAGTGGAGGCAGTCATCCTCACAGTTTGGGCAGCGGAATATCCACAGACTGGCGATGCCGGTCCGGTTTTGCTGCGCGGTTTTGAGCTGACAGCCTCTTAAAGAGGGGGAACGGCCCCCGGAATTCTTTAGGAGGATATCATGAAAAAAGAGAATATGAACAAAAAAATCCAGGCAGCAGCCCAGGTCGCCCAGGCAAAGCTCCAGCAGGCTGCCGCCCTGGATGTGAATGGGGTGCTGGCCCGGTACGGAGCCAGCCTCACCGGGCTGACGGAAGCCCAGGTGGAAGATTCCCGGGAAAAATTCGGCGCCAACCGGGTGACCCGGGAGAAGAAAAAGAGCCTGGCCGCCCGGCTGATCCAGGCTTTTGTGAATCCCTTTACGGTGATCCTGTTTGTCCTGGCCGGGGTATCCACGGTAACGGACATCATCCTGCCCCTGAAGCAGGGGGATATGGACAGCTTCAATCCGGTGACGGTGATCATCATCCTGACCCTGCTGCTGATTTCCGGGGTCCTGCGGTTTGTCCAGGAAACCCGCAGCGGGGATGCGGCGGCCAAGCTGCTGGAACTGATCACCACCACCTGCACGGTAATCCGTGAGGGGGGCAAAAAACAGGAAATCCCTCTCCAGGACGTGACGGTGGGGGATCTGGTGTTCCTGTCCACCGGGGATATGGTGCCGGCGGATCTGCGGATTTTGGAAGCCAAGGACTTGTTTGTGAGCCAGTCGGCCCTTACCGGGGAAAGCGCTCCCCAGGAAAAGGTGTCCCAGGCGGTACAGGACAGCGAAAAGAAAGCCGTGACGGAACTGGCCAACCTGGCCTTTATGGGCACCAATGTAATTTCCGGGTCCGCCACCGGTCTGGTGCTGGGAGTGGGGGACCATACCCTGTTCGGGAGTATGGCCAGTTCCATGGCCCAGGAAGCTCCGGAAACCAACTTCACCAAGGGCGTCAATTCGGTGTCCTGGGTGCTGATCCGGTTCATGATGGCCATGGTGCCCCTGGTATTCTTCATCAACGGCATCACCAAGGGGGACTGGGTGGCAGCCTTCCTGTTTGCCATTTCCGTGGCGGTGGGTCTGACTCCGGAAATGCTGCCCATGATCGTCACCACCTGCCTGGCCAAAGGGGCCGTTTCCATGTCGGAGAAAAAGACGGTGGTGAAAAGCCTGAACTCCATCCAGAGCTTCGGGGCCATGGATGTACTGTGCACGGACAAGACCGGTACCCTGACCCAGGACAAGGTGGTGTTGGAATACCATCTGGATGCCAACGGGCGCCCCAGCCAGCGGGTGCTCCGGTATGCCTATCTGAACAGTTATTTCCAGACCGGGTACAAGAATTTCATGGACCGGGCCATTATCCAGAAAACGGAAGAAGAGGAAAATGCGGATCCCCGGCTGGTGGATCTGTCGGAAAACTACCGGAAGGTGGATGAGGTCCCCTTTGATTTTGCCCGGAGGAGACTGTCGGTGGTGGTCATCGATCCCAAAGGCCGTACCCAGATGATCACCAAGGGGGCTGTGGAAGAAATGCTGGGGATCTGCTCCCAGGTGGAACAGGAAAATGGTCCGGTGGCCCTGACGGAAGACCTGCGGAAACGGATCTGCCAGGTGGCGGACCAGCTGAACGACGAGGGGATGCGGGTGATTGCCCTGGCCCGGAAAATCAATCCTTCTCCGGTGGGGGCGTTCGGTACCAAAGATGAACGGGACATGGTGCTTATGGGCTATCTGGCCTTCCTGGATCCGCCCAAGGAAACGGCGGCCAAAGCCATTGAGGCCCTGAAGGACCACGGAGTCACCACCAAGGTGCTGACCGGGGACAACGAAAAGACCACCCGGTGCATCTGCCGTCAGGTGGGGCTGCCGGTGGAGCACATCCTGCTGGGCAGCGATCTGGAAGCCATGGACCGGAAGCAGCTGGAAGCGGAAGTGGAACGGACCACGGTGTTTGCCAAGCTGTCTCCGGACCAGAAGGCCCGGGTGGTGGAAGCCCTTCAGGCAAAAGGCCATACGGTGGGTTTCATGGGGGATGGGATCAATGATGCCCCGGCTCTCAAAATGGCGGATATCGGGATCTCTGTGGACAGTGCCGTGGACGTTGCCAAGGAAAGTGCGGATATCATCCTGCTGGAAAAGAGTCTGATGGTGCTGGAAGAAGGGATCGTGGAGGGCCGGAAAACTTATGCCAACATGATCAAATACATCAAGATGACCGCGTCTTCCAACTTCGGGAACATGTTTTCGGTGCTGGCGGCCAGTGCCCTGCTGCCTTTCCTGCCCATGAGCAGCCTCCAGCTGCTGGTCCTGAACCTGCTGTATGAAATTTCCTGCATTGCCATTCCCTGGGACAATGTGGATGAGGATTACCTGAAGGTGCCCCGGAACTGGGAGGCCTCCAGCATCGGCAGCTTCATGCTGTGGCTGGGGCCCACCAGTTCGGTGTTCGACTGGGTTACCTACCTGGTGCTGTATTTCGTGATCTGTCCCCAGGTGCTGTCCGGGGGACTTACCTACAATCATATTGCTGCCGACGCAGTGGTGGGCCAGGGGCCTTTTGCGGGGATGAACCTGCGGGATGCCTATGAGGCTCTGTTCCAGGCGGGATGGTTCGTGGAATCCATGTGGACCCAGACCCTGGTGATCCATATGCTCCGGACCCCCAAACTGCCCTTTATCCAGAGCCATGCCTCGGCCATGCTGACGGCGCTTACCTGCACGGGAATCGCCCTGTGCACCCTGCTGCCCTTTACCGGCAGCCTGGGAAGGGATCTGGGGTTCCTGCCTCTGCCGGGATGGTATTTCGGGTTCCTGGCCCTGGTGATCGCAGGGTATATGCTGCTGACCACCAGCATCAAAAAAGCCTACATCCGGCATTACGGGAGCCTGCTTTGAGGGCTGCCTCAGGGCAGCGTTTCTTTTCAGGAAACCCGCCAGAGGCAGGTTCCTTCCAAAACGACGAACGACGAACGATCATACCCGAAAGGAGTGATTGCCATGATGATGGAACTGATGAACGTGGAACCGCTGTTCTGGATCGGCATGGGTGCGGTGGCGGCTGTGATCTGCCTGATGCAGGCCGTCTGCTGGACCCGGACACCGAAAATGCGGAGAAATGAATGAAAATGGGTTAACCCCTGTTTCCCCTTTTTGCTGATTGTGCTACAATGAACCGGTATGCAGGTCACATGACTTGACAATCAATGACGAGGAGCGGGAAAAATGGAATATACGGAAACGGAGCAGATGGTAGCAGATCAGGAGGAAACCGGAGCCCTGGAAATCCGGCGGCTGACTTTTACGGAAGCCGTGATGCTGGTGGTGGGAGCCACCATTGGTTCCGGGGTGCTGGGACTGGCCTATGCCAGCCGGAAGGCCGGGTGGCCGGTGCTGCTGACCTGGCTTCTGGCTGCCGGTTTCCTTTCGGTGGCCTCCATGCTCTATGTGGCGGAAACGGCCCTGCGCACCCGGCGGCCCCTGCAGCTTTCCGGGCTGGCGGAAAAATATGTGGGGAAGACCGGATCCTGGCTGATCTTCTTTTCCGTGGGAGCCACCAGTTTCTGCAGCCTGATCGCCTATATCACCGGCTGCGGGAAGATCCTCAGCACTTTTCTGGGTATTCCCCTGGAAGAGGCCAGCCTGCTGTTTTCCGTGGGGGCCACTGCCGTGGTCTGGCTGGGCCTGAAGGTTACCGGGGCGGCGGAGAAGTACCTGGGGCTGGGGATGATCCTGATGCTGCTCCTGCTGGTGGGGGCTTCCTTCCTCAGGGCACGGGTTCCCATGGAAGAGATCCTCTATGCTCACTGGTCCTGGGGCATCCCGGTATTCAACATTGCGGTGTTCTGCTATGCGGTCCAGTATATTGTGCCGGAACTGGCCCGGGGATTCCGGGACCGGCCGGACAAACTGGTGCCGGCCATCCTGGGCGGCACGGGAATCTCTTTCCTGATCCTGGCCCTGGTGCCCCTGGCGGTATTCCTGATGCTGCCCGGGGAGGAAATCACGGAAGTGGCCTCCCTTTCCTGGGGACGGGCCCTGAAAAATCCCCTGTTCTATCTGTTGGTGAATTTCTTTGCCTTCTGTGCCATGCTCACTTCTTTCTGGGCCATTGCAGAAAGCTTCCTTACCAACTGCATCGAGCGGATGGGCTTCCGGTCGGAACGGGATATCCGGAGCCGGGCTCTGTGCCTGGTCTTTATTGTGGTCCCGCCCATCTTTCTGGCCAGCAGCGGTCTGGTGGGGTTTGTGAATGCCATTTTCAGCGCCGGGACCTTCGGGGGCATCATCATGTCCGTGCTGCCGGTGTTCATGGTCCGGAGTGCCCGGAAGAGGGGGGACCAGGAACCCTGCTGGCAGTGCGGATGGCTGGCCGCCCGTCCGGTACAGGGCCTGGTGCTGACCGTGTTCCTGGGCTCCGGCATCTACGCCCTGCTGAGCATGGCCGGGATGCTGCCGAAGGGGTGGTAAAAGGGGGCGTGAAAAATTCACACCCCAGGTCGCGGGCCTCGGGTCACGGGCCGCGAGCCTGGACGTTTAACCCGTTTGTTCTTTCTCTACAGAATGATAAGGTAATATACACTGGGATCTGCAAAACGGGATTTTCGGCCTGCACCAACAAGCCCGCGATTCACGACCCGCGACCAAAAAAGGGGGTGTGAAAAAATGCTTTTTCACACCCCGTCACTAGTCTCTAGTCACTAGCCGATGGAAGCCAGCTGACGCAAGCGAAATAAAGGCGCTGTGGATGATTTTTTCACAGCGCCTTTTTCCATTCAATTCCTATTCTTTTCTTCCACCAGTTCGCCCGCTTCTTCTTCCTGCTGATCTTCTTCATCTTTCCCTACGCAGTAGGAAGCGAAAAGGGAACCGGATACGTTGTGCCATACGGAGAAGATGGCTCCGGCGATGCCCCCGGCCGCGGTGAAGTACATCAGGGCCAGGGTGGAGGCCAGACCGGAATTCTGCATGCCCACTTCAATGGTCATGGCCCGGCACTGGGCTTTGTCCAGCCCGAAATGGCGGGCGCAGAATCCTCCCAGCAGCATCCCGCACAGGTTGTGGAGGATCACCACACAGAGGATCACCAGTCCGTTGTCCACAATGGCCCGTCCGGACATGGATACCACGCAGCCCACGGTGAGGATCACCACCAGGGCGGAGAGCATGGGCATCACCCGGATGATCCGGCTGACCTGACGGGGAAAGAAAGCGTTCATCCCGATTCCCAGGATCAGGGGCAGCAGCACCATCTTGACAATGGAAAGCATCATGGACACAAAGTCGATGTCCACCCAGGTGCCGGCAATGAGCCACACCAGGAAGGGGGTCACAAAGGGCGCCAGCAGGGTGTTCACCATGGTCATGGAAACGGACAGGGCCACATCCGCATGGGCAATGTAGGAGATTACATTGGAAGCGGTGCCGCCCGGACAGCAGCCCACCAGCACAACCCCAATGGCGATGGCGGGAGGGAGCCGGAACAGATGGATCAGCCCGAAGGCCACGGCGGGCATGATGGTGAACTGGAGCAGGGTCCCGATGGCCACGTTCTTCGGCTGCCGGAACACATTCCGGAAATCATCCGGGGTCAGGCTCATGCCCATGCCGAACATGATGATGCCCAGGAAGGTGGGGATCTGGGGGGCCAGAGGCTTCATGAGCCCCGGCTCCAGGATCCCCAGGAATCCGATGAGCACCACCCCGATGGACATGTAACGGGTGCAGAAGCGTACGATTGCATCCAGCATGGAATCAGCCCTCCAGCACCACATTGTCGATGAGACGGGTGGTGCCGAATTTTACGGCCACGGCCAGCAGCACACGGCCGTCAATGGGTCCGGTGACTTCCGTCAGGCCGGGCATGCCGTACAGTTCCACGTAATCGATGTTGCTCATGGGTTCGGTCCTGATTTCCGCCGTTACCTGGTCCACCAGTTTCCGGGGATCCCTTTCGCCGGCGGCAAAGGCTTCTTTTGCATGCTTCAGGCTCCGGGAAAGGATCAGGGCAGCCTTCCGTTCTTCCGGAGACAGGTAGACGTTCCGGGAACTTTTGGCCAGTCCGTCGGATTCCCGAACGATAGGCATAATACGGAGTTCCACGTTCATAAACAAGTCTTCCACCATCCGGCGGAGGACTTCCGTCTGCTGGGCATCTTTCAGCCCGAAATAGGCCCGGTCGGCCTGGGAGAGATTGAACAGCTTGGTGCATACCGTTGCCACACCCCGGAAATGGATGGGGCGTGTGCGGCCGCAAAGAACTTTGGTGATATTGCCCGTCACTTCCACCCAGGTCATATCCTTGTGGGGATACATTTCAGCCGGCGAAGGGGCAAAGATGGCCGTGGCACCGGCGGCTTCCGCGACTTTTTCGTCTGCGGCCAGCTTCCGGGGATAGGCATCATAGTCTTCGCTGGGGCCGAACTGGGTGGGGTTCACAAAGTCGCTGACGATGACCACGTCATTTTCTTTGGCAGCGGCTTTGATCAGAGAGGCATGCCCTTCGTGGAGGGCGCCCATGGTGGGCACCAGGCCGATGGTTTTGCCTTCTTTTTTGGCAGTGCGGACAAAGTCCTTCAGATCTTTTACGGTACGGAACAGTTGCATAATGACAACACCTTTCGGTGAAAGTCCTGGAATATCCAGTACCCATAAGAGAGAGGGGCACCTTGCCGTCCCAGTCTTTCGATATGTTTTGGTTCCGATTCCGAAGGGATCCTGACCAGGGAAACCCATGGCCTGTGCGCACGGTCCAGCATCGGGAAACCGTTTTATTGGATGGAACCCTAAATTTATCTCCTGCCAGAAGTTCCATCATTCGGGTCATTATTATACTCAAAAAGAAATCCTTGTCAAGACAATAAGAAAAAGGTTAACGAAAGGGAAAATAAAAATATCGAACTATATTTTCATCATAATTAGAATATGTACGCAAATATCCGAACATTACCTCACAATGTATACATAATAATCTTGCAAATACAGTAAACTTCGTAACAATTTTCTCGTTTTCGAGATAATTGTTTGTGAACTATTTGTGAACCGATTTACAGAAACTGTATCCAGAGTATAATCGTAATTGTTCGAAATAATGCGAACAGTATTAAGGAAATAAGCTATAATGATTGCAAATCAAACGAAGGCAGGGATGGCTATGATGATCAAACTCGAGCACGTCAACAAGTACTTTGGCACCAACCATGTATTGAAGGACGTCAACCTGGAAGTGAAAGAAGGGGAGAAACTGGTAATCATCGGGCCATCTGGTTCAGGGAAATCCACTACCGTACGGTGCATGAATTTCCTGGAGGAACCATCGGATGGGCATGTGTACATCAACGGCACAGAGCTCACCCACAAAAACAGGACCCAGATCATCCGGGACAACATGTCCATGGTGTTCCAGCAGTTCAACCTGTACCCCCATATGACGGTACTGCAGAACCTGACCCTGGCACCCATGAAACTCCGGCACAAGAGCAAAGAGGATGCGGAAAAGACCGCTTACCATTATCTGGAAGTGGTCGGGCTGCGGCACAAAGCCAATGTGTATCCCACCACTCTTTCCGGCGGCCAGCAGCAGCGGATCGCCATTGCCCGGGCCCTCTGCGATGAAAGCAAGATCATCCTGTTCGATGAACCCACATCGGCACTGGATCCGGAAACCATCCAGGAAGTGCTGGATGTCATGATCAAGCTGGCGAAAGAAGGGAACATCACCATGGTGGTGGTGACCCACGAAATGGGCTTTGCCCGGCAGGTGGCCGACCGGATCATCTTCATGGAAGACGGCCGGATCATCGATGAGGGGACACCGGATCACTTCTTCGTGAATCCCACCAATGAACGGGTGAAGAAGTTCTTAAGCAAGATTATCCGCTGAAAACCACCCGGCGATAATCATAGAGCAGCAAGGAAGCAATTGAAGGAGGTTTTATCATGAAAAGTTTGGGCAAACTGAGAAAAATCTTTGCAGTAGGGGTTACCGTACTCATGGCCGTATCGCTGTTTGCAGGCTGTGGGGATGAAAAGAAGAGTGCCGACAGTGGTAAATCCTCCAATGTGGCGGAAGATATCGCCGCCATCAAAAAGCGTGGGGTCCTGCGGGTAGGGGTCAAGAACTCCACCAAGGGATTCGGGTATCAGGATCCGGCCACCGGGAAATTCACCGGGCTGGAAGTCGACCTGGGTGAAGCACTGGCCAAGAAACTGGGTGTGGATGTGGAATATACGCCGGTAACGGCAGCCACCCGTACGGCTCTTCTGGATTCCGGGGATATCGATATGGTTGCCGCAACCTTTACCATTACGCCGGAACGGAAAAAGTCCTGGGATTTCACCACTCCTTACTATACGGACCATGTTGGGGTACTGGTGGAAAAAGCCAGCAACATCAACAGCCTGGCTGACCTGAAAGGCAAAGTGGTGGGGGTATCCTCCGGTTCCACTTCCGCCAAGGCACTGGTTGAAGCCATGATCAAGGCCAAGGTCATCGACGGGGAAGGGTTCGATCCCAAGAACTTCGATGCAGCCACCTGGACCAAAGGCGTAAGCTTCAAACAGTATGCGGATTATCCGGCCATCTCCACGGCCCTGACTTCCGGCGAAGTTTCCGCGTTCTGCGTGGATAAATCCATCCTGGCCATCTACCATACCGATGACCGTACCTTCATCAAGGAAGAATTTGCTCCCCAGGATTACGGCCTGGCCACCAAGAAGGGTTCCGGCATGAGCAAATATTGTGAAGAAGCTGTCCAGGGCTGGCTGAAAGACGGCACCATCAAGAAACTGATGGCCAAGTACAAACTGGACAAATAAGCAGCAGGAAAGTGAATGCAAGGCGGGAAGCGGCAATCCTCCAAATTCGCGGACAGCGGGAAGGATTGCCCTTCTCTTTCAACAGGAGGCAATGATTATGGGCGGTTTATTTTCAGAAAAGGCCTGGGCCGTTGTGCTGGCTCACAAAGCAAATTTCATACAGGGGTTTTCCGTTACCGTGGAAAGCGCCATAGGAGGCATCCTGATTGCCACGGTGCTGGGAATCCTGCTGGGGCTGATGGGGGTCAGCAGCAAACGGCTGCCCCATGCCATCAACCGGATTTATGTGGAAGCCATCCAGAACACACCGCTCATCCTGCAGCTGTGTCTTCTCTATTATGCCCTGTCCTTCTCCGGTCACAAGATCGGGATCCTGGCAGCCGGGATCGTTTCCCTGGGGCTGTACCATGGAGCCTATATGGCGGAAGTGATCCGGGCGGGCATCGAAGCCGTCCCCAGAGGACAGTTTGAGGCGGCGGATGCCCAGGGATTCAATTACACCCAGAAAATGGCATACATCATCCTGCCACAGACGGTAAAGATCATCCTGCCGCCTACGGTGAACCAGATCGGGAACCTGATCAAGAACACCGCGGTGCTGTACATCATCGGCGGGGCGGACCTGATTTCTTCCACCTACAATTTCGTAACGGGGGCCACCACCGGCGGTTCCTATGCACCGGCTTACATCGTCTGCGGTGTCCTGTTCTTCGCCATCTGTTTCCCCCTGTCCACCCTGGCCGGCAGATGGGAAGCCAAACTGAAGGCCCAGGACGAAATGATGAATGCCTGAGGAGGAATGGAGTATGAGTACATTGGCTGGCAGCATTGCCATGTTGAAAAATCCGGATATTGTATCTTTCCTGATGAAAGGAGTCTGCTTCACGCTGCTCCTGGCGGTGGTTTCCATTACCGCCAGCCTGGGGATCGCCTCCGTCCTGGCCCTGGCGCGGAACTACTGCACCCGGCCTGCGGAACGGGTTTTCCGCTGGGCCGCCACGGCCTATATCGAACTGTTCCGGAACACGCCCCTGCTGTTCTGGATCTTCATCGGCACAGTCTTTTTCCCCGCTCCCGGTGTGCGCCGGATGCTGGGCCTCAGCTCTGTGGAAACCAAGCTGCTGTTCAAGTGCACCATTGCCCTGACCATCTTTGAGTCGGCCATCATTGCGGAAATCATCCGGGGCGGCCTGAACGCCATTTCCAAGGGGCAGTTCGAAGCCGGCTATGCCCAGGGGTTCAATATGGTCCAGGTGATGTGGTACATCATCCTGCCCCAGGCCTTCCGGAAAATCATCCCCACCCTGATGAGCCAGGTGATCACCATCATCAAGGATACTTCCTTCCTGGCCAACGTGGCCACCATCGAACTGATGGCCCGGGTGAACAAGGTCCTCAGCGGAGCGGCCCTGTACAACGGAACCGGCAAGATCAATGTATCCGATGTATTTGTCCTGTTCGGGTTTGCGGCCCTGGTGTATTTCATCATCAACTACAGCTTGTCCTGTGTGGTCCGCCATGTCCAGGCCAACCTGGAAAAGGTAGGGGAGTCAGAACCAGCGCCTGAAGTGCCGGCCAATGTGGAAATGGCAAAATAAAATCAAAAAAACTGTTGACAGGAATCGGTATTTCGTGTAGAATAATCTTCGTTGAGATTCCCCGATAGCTCAATGGTAGAGCACTCGACTGTTAATCGAGTTGTTGTAAGTTCGAGTCTTACTCGGGGAGCCAATTGCAAATCATGCCGGACGGATGTCCGGCTTTTTTTAAATTTACAGGGGTTCGCCGCTTCCCCGGCAGCACTGCAGTCAGAGAGAATATGAGGTGTTTCATTTGGTTGGAATTTTAACGGTCGATCAGAATAAATGTGTGAAATGCGGGATCTGCTCCAAGGTCTGTCCCAGCTGTATCATTGAAATGGAAGAGAACGGTCCTGTGTGCATCAATGATATGTCCTGCATGTCCTGCGGCCACTGTGTTTCCGTCTGCCCTACCGGTGCTCTTGACAATTCCCGCTGTCCCCAGGCTGAAATGGACCCCATTCCCATGCCGGTGCTGGATTCCAAAACGGCATACAATTTCCTGCGGATGCGCCGGAGCATCCGGAACTTTACCCCGGAACTGGTCAGTGAAGACAAAATGCGCCAGCTGCTGGACATTGCCCGGTATGCACCTACCGCGGCCAATTCCCAGGGGCTGTACTACATTGTGGTGTCCGATCAGGAACTGATCCGGAAAATCTGTGACTGTGTGGCCGACTGGATGCAGGAAGAAATCGACAACGATTCTCCCCGCCGCCGGTATTTCCGGAAAGTGCTGGAAGTATACCGGGGCCGTGGGGTGGATATCATCGGCCGGAATGCCAAGCAGCTGGTGTTCGCACTGGCCCGCCGGCTGAACGTGACCGGGGTCAGCAACTGCGAACAGGCCTGGGCTTATGTGGAACTGTATGCGCCCACCCTGGGCCTGGGAACCACCATTATGGGCTTTATTGAAACCTGTGCCCGGGCAGACTATGCCCCGCTGCGGGAACTGCTCCAGGTTCCCCAGAAACAGGTGATTGTTGGAACTCTGCTGGTAGGGTATCCCAAATACAAGTACAACCGGCTGGTGAACCGCCAGCATCTGAAGGTGGAGTTCCGGTAAAAAAGGAGCTGATACCATGATCCAGGGCAAGACCATTATCTGTGAAGAAGTGTTTGTGCAGCTGGTGCGGCTGGCTGCGGACCGGGTGCCCCAGGTGAACCTGTGGGAAGAAGCCGGCGGGGGCCTGATGTCCTTTGCCAAGGGGCTTACCGGGAAGAATGTGCCGCCGGTGTCGGTGGAAAAGACCGATGCGGAAGTGACGGAGAACGGAACCGTCAAAAAGGGCCACGTGGGATTCACCCTGAAGGTGTCCGTGGCCTGTGATGCGTCCATTCCGGATGTGATCGAACAGCTGCGGGAAGCCGTGGTGAAGGAAGTGGTACGGATCACCGATTTCCAGGTGGACCGGGTGGACATCATCGTGGCCCGGCTGGAAGAACCGGAAGCCAAAGCGTCGGAAAAAACGGCCGAAGAACCGGAGAAAACAGAAGAAAGCCCTGCGGAAGCAGGGGAGTGAGAAAGGGGCTGTTGCGCATGCAACAGCTCCTTTTTTGTCAGCGGTCAACGCCGAGGGACGATGGACAACAGTGGGACGTAGACAGACGCCGTTCCGCCCGAAGGGCTGTGCTTCCCCCTTGCCCCTTTTCCCCATTTGTGCTATGATAATAGCAAACAAATGTTTATTAAAACAAACGAAAGCGGGGAGAGTCATGGAACAGCGAGTCTATGGGGCCATCGATCTGAAATCTTTCTATGCCTCGGTGGAATGTGTGGAACGGGGACTGGATCCTTTGGATGCCTGCCTGGTGGTGGCGGACCGGAGCCGGACGGACCGGACCATCTGCCTGGCGGTGTCCCCGGCCCTGAAGGCCTGGGGCATCCCGGGCCGGCCCCGTCTGTTCGAAGTGATCCGGCAGGTGGAGGAGATGAACGCCCTCCGCCGGGCTTCTCTCCGGGGCCGGTCTTTTACCGGCCGTTCGTACCTGGCTTCCCGGCTGGACCGGGACAAAAGCCTGGAAGTGGCATACATTACGGCCATGCCCCATATGCAGCGGTATATGGAAAAAAGTGCCCAGGTGCTCCAGATCTATCTCCAGTTCATGGCTCCGGAAGACATCCATGTGTATTCCGTAGATGAGGTGCTGCTGGATCTGACGCCCTATTTGAAATCCGGGGGCTGGACGCCCCACGGCCTGGTCCGGGAGATGATCCGGCAGGTGCTCAGGGAAACCGGAATCACCGCCACCGCCGGTATCGGCACCAATCTGTACCTGTGCAAGGTGGCCATGGACATTGTGGCCAAGCATATGGAACCGGATCCGGACGGGGTACGGATCGCCGCCCTGACGGAACGGACCTACCGGCAGCTGCTGTGGGACCACTGTCCTATGACGGATTTCTGGCGGATCGGGCCGGGAATCACCCGGAAGCTCCAGCAGTACGGTATGTACACCATGGGAGCTGTGGCCCGGATGTCCCTGGAGGATCCGGATCTGTTGTACCATCTGTTCGGAGTGAATGCGGAACTGCTCATCGACCACGCCTGGGGCTGGGAGCCCTGTACCCTCCAGGATATCCGGACCTATGAGCCCCGGAGCAGCAGCCTGGGATCCGGCCAGGTGCTCCAGCAGCCCTGTACGGCGGAAAAGGCCCGGCTCCTGGTGTGGGAAATGGCAGACCTGCTGGCCCTGGACCTGACAAAGAAACACCGGGTGACGGATCAGCTGGTGATGACCCTGGGGTATGACCGGTGCAACCTGGAAGATCCGGAACGGCGCCGGTCCTACCGGGGGAAGGTGACTGCCGACCATTACGGAAGGCCGGTGCCCGTCCATGCCCACGGGTCCCGGAACCTGCCGGGAGGATATACCGCTTCCGGCCAGGTGATCCGGCAGGAGACCCTGGCCCTTTTTGACCGGATTGCGGATCCGCATCTGCTGATCCGGAAAATCAGCCTGAATGCGGAGCATGTGCGGAACCCGGAAAGCCTGCCTGTCCTGAGGGGAGAAACGGATCTTTTTGTCCGGGAGCCCGGTCCGGTGTATGTCCGGGGACGGGAGGACCAGCTCCAGGAAACCATCCTGTCCATCCAGAGCCGGTACGGCAAAAATGTCCTGCTCCGGGGCAGCAACCTGCTCCAGGGAGCCATGACCCGGGAACGGAACGGACAGGTAGGGGGGCATCGGGCATGAAGGACTATGCAGATATGATGGAAATGGATCATCCGGAAATCCCCGGCCACCCCCGGATGCGCCGGAAGCAGCGGGCCGCCCAGTTTGCGCCTTTTGCCGCCCTGAACGGCTATGGGGAACTGGTGGAAGAAGCCATCCGGCAGCAGGAGGAAGCGGTGGAAGCCCAGGTGGAGCGCATCCGGGATCCGGAAAAAGCATAATGTATTTTTATGCACAAAATCCAAATAAAAAATCTGTTCCCTCAGGAGGTTCTGTGCTATAATGGTTCTACTATACAAACTGTGCACCAGATACAGCAGTAAATGAGGGGTGGTCATGATGTTTAAAGTGTTTATCGATGGCGGCGAAGGGACGACTGGTCTGCGGCTGGCCCAGCGGCTGAAGCAGCGGAAGGATATCGAACTCCTTTCCATCAGTGCGGATCTCCGGAAGAACCTGGATGCCCGTCTGGAAAAAATCGACATGGCCGATGTGGCCTTCCTGTGCCTGCCGGATGCTGCTTCCCGGGAAGTGGCGGCGGCCGCCAGGGATTGTGACACCAAGATCATCGACACCTCCACGGCCTTCCGGTGTGATCCCAACTGGGCTTACGGATTCCCGGAACTGGGACCGTCCTATTTCCATGCCATCCAGGAAAGCTGCCGGATTTCCAACCCGGGCTGCCATGCCACCGGCTCCATTGCTGTGCTGGCTCCCCTGGTGAAAGCCGGGCTCATTGCACCGGACGGGCTCTATACCCTGACCTCTCTCACCGGGTATTCCGGCGGGGGCAAGAAAATGATCGCTTCCTATGAAAATCTCCATGACAAGGAACTGGATGCGCCCCGGATCTACGGGCTGAACCAGCAGCACAAGCATCTGCCGGAAATCCTGAAATATGCGGGATTGGAACAGTCTCCCATTTTCCTGCCCATCGTAGCGCCCTACTATGCCGGGATGCTGGTAACGGCCGGATTTGCCATGCCCCAGGACCTGAGCCTGGCAGCGGTACGGAAACTGTATGCGGATTTCTATCGGGATCAGGCTTTCATCACCGTGGTCCAGAACGAGGAACTGCCCAAGATGCTGGGGTCCAATACCCTGGCCGGGAAGGATTCCCTGCGGATCTATGTATGCGGCAACGAGGACCGGTTCACCGTATCCGCCCAGTTCGACAACCTGGGCAAAGGGGCCAGCGGTGCGGCCATTGAGAACATGAACATCGCCATGGGCCTGGATCCGGCAACGGGATTGGAATTGTAAGGTGCTGCGGAGCAGCACCAGCTGGCAGTCACTAGTCACCAGTCACTAGCCGAAAGAGAGAACCCGTCCTTTGGGCCGGGTTCTTTTCATGAGAAGGAAAGAGAGGGACACCCATGGAATACTGGGATATTTACGACAGCAGTAAACAGGTCACCGGCCGGAAAATGGTCCGGAACGACTGGCACATGAAACCGGGAGACTACCATCTGACGGTGCTGGCCCTGATCCGGGACGCCGCAGGACGGATCCTGATCACCCAGCGGAAAGGGGACAAGGAATGGGCTCCCCTGAAATGGGAGATCCCCGGAGGGGGCGTCCGGGCCGGGGAAACTTCCCAGGAGGCGGTTCTCCGGGAAGTGGCGGAAGAAACCGGGCTCCATTTCACCCCGGAACAGGGCCGCTGCATCCATACCTACCGGAGCGACAGCCCGGCCGAACAGAACAATTACTTTGTGGATATTTATGAATTCCGGGGAATTTTTATGCCGGAACAGGTAAAGATCCAGGAGGACGAAGTGGAAAGCTTCCGGCTGGCCACTCCCGGGGAAATCCGGCAGCTGGGAAAACAGGACGATTTCCTCCATTTTCAGAGAATCGAGGGACTTTTGACCATGGACATCAAAAAAATCACCATTGCAGGCGCCGGGACCATGGGCTATTCCATGGCGGATATCTTTGCCCAGAACGGGTATGAAGTGACGCTGTGGAACCATCGGCAGCCCACTCTGGACAAGGCAAAAACGAAGATTTCCCCGGCAGCGGCGGAGAAGATCACCTTCACCACCAGCCTGGACGCCTTCCGGGGCCGGGACCTGATCGTGGAATCCATTGCGGAAAATCTGGACATCAAACTGGATTTCTACCGGCAGATGAGCCTCCTGGCGGATCCGGAAACCATCATCGCCACCAATACCTCCGGCCTGTCCATCAACAAGCTGGCGGAAGCCGTCACCGGTCCGGAACGGTTCCTGGGGATGCACTGGTTCAATCCTCCCACTTTGATCCCCCTGATCGAAATCATCAAAAATGCCAAAACCCGGCCGGATGTGGCCCGGACCATTTATGACCTGTCCCTGGCCATCGGGAAGAAACCGGCCCTGGTGGAAAAGGATGTGCCCGGCTTTGCGGCCAACCGGATCCAACTGGCGGTGCTCCGGGAAGCCCTGGCCCTGGTCCGGGACGGGGTGGTCAGCGTGGAAGGGGCTGACGCGGTGATGAAATACGGCCTGGGCTTCCGGTGGGCCTGCCTGGGGCCCCTGGAAACGGTGGATTTCGGCGGCCTGGATGTGTTCTATCACATCAGCGAATACCTGATGCCGGATCTGGAAGATTCCCATGCCGTGCCGGAACTGCTGGCGAAAAAGTTCCAGGCCGGGGAATACGGGGTGAAGAACGGAAAGGGCTTCTATGATTATGCCGGGGACAAGGCCAGGGAAGCCACCGCCGCCCGGGACAAGAAGCTCCAGGCGGTGTATGACGCCCTGTACGGAGAAAAGAAATGACTGGGAAAGTGCCGGAAGAGTGCAGGAGCTGCCGGGGAGAATGTCTGAAGAACGTGGAATTCCTGGTGGGCCTGCCTCCGGAAAAGGTGACCACCCTGCTGCGCCGGGCGGTGCGGCTGACCCTGCCCAAGGGAGGCTGCCTGTTCCGGGAGGGGGAAGCCTGTGACGCCATCTACATCATCCACCGGGGCCGGGTGAAACTGAGCACCTACGACCAGGACGGACTGGAGCGGATTGCCGGCATCTTTGTGGAACACGATACCATGTGGGAAGGGGTACTGGTCCCCGACAGCCGGTATTCCGCTTCGGCCATTGCCATGACGGAGGTGGAGTACTGCAAGCTGGCCCGGAAAGATTTCGAAGAGGCCATCCAGGAACCGGAAGTGGCCATGCGGATCATTGCCCTTTTGAGCAAGAAGCTCCACGATGCCAACCGGCGGAACCTGCTGAAAAGCATTGCGGACCCCAAGGAACGGGTGGCGGGGCTGCTGCTGTACCGGTACCGGCGGCAGACCAGCGACATCATTACCCTGCGGCTGGACGAAATGGCCGGGCTGATCGCCCTGCGGCCGGAAACCATCAGCCGGAAGCTGAAGGAACTGGAACGGGAAGGGTATGTGAAAAAGACCGGCCAGAGCAGCATCCGGATCCTGGATCCGGACCGGCTCATGGAATTGGTGAATTATTGAAAGAGCTGTCAACGGCCAACGGCCGAAGGAAAGGACCCGCCTGTGGGACGGGTCCTTTTTCAGATTTTGACTGGAATCAAGGAACCTTTTTCCAAAAAGACATACAATGAGACCCATCAAGAGGTACACAATGGTGACCCCTTTGATGGGGTCTTTTTTATCAGGAGGTCATTATGATCCAGGGACGTATCCATTCCATCGAAACCTTCGGGTCCGTAGACGGGCCCGGCACCCGCTTCATCATCTTTGTCCAGGGCTGCCACATGCGCTGCCTGTACTGCCACAATGTGGACACCTGGAAATGCGGCCAGGGAGGCCAGCTGAAAACCGCCGATGAACTGCTGGACCAGGCGGAACGGTACCGGCCCTACTGGGGACCGGAAGGGGGCATCACCGTCAGCGGCGGGGAACCCCTGCTCCAGATGGAGTTCCTGCTGGACCTGTTCCGGAAGGCCAAAGCCCGGGGCATCGGCACCTGCATTGATACGGCCGGCCAGCCCTTTACCCGGAAAGAGCCTTTCTTCAGCCAGTTCCAGCAGCTGATGGAAGTGACGGACATCCTGCTGGTGGATGTGAAGCACATCGACCCGGAAGCCCATAAAAAGCTCACCGGCCAGCCCAATGACAATATCCTGGACCTGTTCCGGTATCTGTCCGATAGCAAAAAGCCCATCTGGGTGCGCCAGGTGCTGGTGCCCGGCTGGACCGATGATCCGGCATCCCTGAAGCGGACCCGGCAGTTCCTGGATACCCTTGCCAATATCCAGCGGGTGGAAGTATTGCCCTACCACAATATGGGGCTGTACAAATGGGAAGAACTGGGCATCCCCAACCAGCTGAAGGACGTGAAGCCCCCCACCCGGGAAGAAGTGGACAAGGCACGGGCGATTTTGAGAGCCATATAAAATCGGTTAGTTTAAACAAACTTGATTCCAGTCAAGGTTTTCAAACAGGAAAAGGGCTATGATTAAGCCATCGAAAACGAAACCATCAGGAACTCAAAAGGAGGATCTGTAATGAACAGCATCAATCAGAATGTTGCATGGAGAGGTTTTAAAGGCGTGAAATGGACGGACGATGTGGATGTCCGGGATTTCATCCAGAACAACTATACCCCGTATGACGGGGACGAAAGCTTCCTGGCAGGGCCTACGGAAGCCACCAACAAACTGTGGGGAAAGGTCCAGGAACTCCAGAAGGAAGAACGGGCCAAAGGCGGCGTGCTGGACTGCGAAACGGAAGTGGTTTCCAGCCTGACGGCGTACGGCCCCGGCTACATCGATGAATCCATGAAGGATCTGGAACAGGTGGTGGGCCTCCAGACCGACAAGCCTCTGAAACGGGCCTTCATGCCCTACGGCGGCATCAAAATGGCGGAAGAAGCGGCGGAAACCTACGGGTACAAAGTGAACCCCAAGTTCCACAAGATTTTCACCGAATACCACAAGACCCACAACCAGGCCGTGTTCGATGCCTACACCGCTGAAATGCGCCGGGCCCGTCACAGCCACATCGTAACCGGTCTGCCCGACACCTACGGCCGGGGCCGGATCGTGGGGGACTACCGGAGAGTGGCTCTCTACGGCATCGACTTCCTGATCAACAAGAAAAACGAAGATCTGGACAACTGCGGCTGCGGCGTCATGACCGACGACATCATCCGGCAGCGGGAAGAACTGGCGGAACAGATCCGGGCCCTGAAACAGATGAAGGAAATGGCCAAAGTCTACGGCTATGACATTTCCGCCCCGGCCAAGAATGCCAAGGAAGCGGTACAATGGCTGTACTTCGGCTACCTGGCTGCCGTGAAGACCCAGAACGGGGCTGCCATGAGCGTGGGCCGGATCTCCACCTTCCTGGATATCTACATCAGCCGTGACCTGGCCGAAGGGACCCTGACCGAAGAGGCGGCCCAGGAACTGATCGACCACCTGACCCTGAAATTCCGTATGGTGAAATTCGCCCGTATCCCGTCCTACAACCAGCTGTTCTCCGGTGACCCGGTATGGGCCACCCTGGAAATGGCCGGCATCGGCATGGACGGCCGGCACATGGTCACCCGGAACGACTTCCGGTTCCTCCATACCCTGGAAAACATGGGGCCTTCTCCGGAACCGAACCTGACTGTGCTGTATTCTTCCGCACTGCCGGATAACTTCAAGAAATACGCTGCCCACATTTCCATCACCACTTCTTCCATCCAGTACGAAAACGACGATGTGATGAAGCCCGTATGGGGCGATGACTACAGCATCTGCTGCTGCGTATCCGCCACCCAGACCGGGAAGGAAATGCAGTTCTTCGGGGCTCGGGCCAACCTGGGCAAATGCCTGCTGTACGCCATCAACGGGGGCAAGGACGAAAAGTTCCTGACCAAGGACGGCAAACACATGCAGGTGGGGCCGGAATATGCGCCCATCACTTCTGAAGTGCTGGATTACGGCGAAGTGATGCACAAATTCGACCTGATGATGGACTGGCTGGCCGGGCTGTACGTGAACATCCTGAACCTGATCCAGTACATGCATGACAAATACTACTATGAAGCGGCTGAAATGGCCCTGATTGACACCGATGTGCGCCGGACCTTTGCCACCGGTATCGCCGGGTTCTCCCATGTGGTGGATTCCCTGTGCGCCATCAAATATGCCAAAGTCTCCACGGTCCGGGATGAATCCGGCCTGGTGGTGGACTACAAGATCGAAGGGGACTTCCCCAAATACGGCAACGATGATCCCCGGGCGGATGAAATCGCCGTGTGGCTGCTGAAGACCTTCATGACCAAGCTGCGGAAACACCACACCTACCGGAATTCCGAAGCCACCACCTCCATCCTGACCATCACCTCCAATGTGGTGTACGGCGGCGCCACCGGTGCCCTGCCTGATGGACGGAAGGCCTATACCCCGTTCGCTCCCGGTGCCAACCCGGCCTACGGTGCGGAACAGAACGGCCTGCTGGCATCCCTGAACTCCGTAGCCAAACTGCCCTACGAATACGCGCTGGACGGGATTTCCAACACCCAGACCATCGCTCCGGAAACCCTGGGCCACAACGAAGAAGAACAGAAAGCCACCCTGGTGCGGGTGATGGACGGTTACTTCGACCAGGGAGCCCACCACCTGAACGTGAACGTGTTCGGTGTGGACAAGCTGATCGACTGCATGGAACATCCGGAAAAACCGGAATACGCCAACTTCACCATCCGGGTATCCGGCTACGCGGTGAAATTCATCGACCTGACAAGAGAACAGCAGCTGGACGTCATCGCCCGCCGCGCCCATCAGAAGATGTAACTGTTCTTGATCAGGTTACAAAAAACCCTTGACTTTCCTAGTGAAGTAGTGTAGAATCAGAACCATCAAAATCACATACCTTCATCGAGAGCAGCAGAGGGATTTGGCCCTATGAAGCTGCGGCAACCCCCGGATGGGAAGGTGCCAATTCCAACAGGGATTCCCTGGCAGATGAAAAAGCGAGCTCAGTCATCAGAAACGCCATCTGTCCAGCAGGTGGCGTTTTTCTTGTGTGGCTTTCGGGAAGGCAAAAAAAGGAGAGATGTTGTATGAAACTGAAGAAATGGATTGCAGCAGCGGTAGCCGTACTGGCTCTGGCCAGCCTGGTCAGCGGCTGCGGCAGCGACAAAAAGGCGGCCGCTCCGGCGGAAAAGAAAACCATCACCGTGGGAATCACTCCCGGGTATTCCGAACAGATCATGGAAGTGGTGAAAAAGGAAGCCGCCAAACAGGGGCTGACGGTGGAAATCAAGACCTTCAGTGACTATGTAACCCCGGACCAGGCCCTGGCCCAGAAGGACATCGACCTGAACTCCTTCCAGCATGAACCCTTTCTGCTGGCCTTCAACAAAAAGAACGGGACCAAACTGGTAAGCATCGGCAAGACCTATCTGGCTCCCCTGAAACTGTATTCCACCAAGATCAAGGACATCAAGGACATCCCGGACGGCGCCAAGATCGCCATCCCCAATGATCCTTCCAACGGTGGCCGGGCCATCCTGATGCTGAGCAAACTGGGCCTGCTGAAAGTGAACCCGGATGTAAAAGCCACGGAACTGACCGTAAACGACATCACCGAAAACCCGAAACACCTGCAGATCCTGGAACTGGAAGCAGCGCAGCTGCCCCGCAGCCTGGATGACACCACGGCCTCCGTCATCAACGCCGGCTATGCCAACAGCGCCAAACTGGCTCCGGAACTGGCCATTGCCAAGGAAGACAACACCAGCCCCTATGTGAACATCATCGCCGCCCGGGAAGAAGACAAGGACAACCCCACCTACAAGAAATTCGTCCAGATCTTCCAGAGCCAGCCGGTAAAGGATTACATCCTGGAAAACTGCAAGGGCAACCTGGAACCTGCCTGGTAATTGAGAAAGAAGGGAACGGCAGTGAATCTTACAAAAGAAGAACAGAAATACGCCGCCCATCTCCAGCGGTTCATCCAGTGCGCCACCGTGTCCAACGCCAATGTGGACCGGGTGGACTGGAGCCAGTTCGAGAAGCTCCATGAAGCGTTCCGGGAATTCTATCCCCATATTTTCAGCCTGATGGAGCTGGATGAAGTGGGCCAGGCCGGCCTTCAGTTCCATCTGAAAGGCAGCGGCAGCGACAAAAAGCCCCTGCTGCTCATGGCCCACCAAGATGTGGTGGAAGTGGGGGACGGTCGCCAGTGGACCTTCGACCCCTTCGGAGGGGAACTGATCGACGGCTGCATCTGCGGCCGGGGCACCACCGACTGCAAGCATCTGCTGCTGGCGGAAATGGAAGCGGTGGAAGCCCTGCTGGCAGAAGGCTGGCGGCCCTCCTATGACCTGTATCTGTCCCTGGGCTACAGCGAGGAAGTGTACCTGGAAAACGATGTGGACGGAGCGGAAAAGCTCACCCGAAACCTGGAACAGAAGGGCATCCGGCTGGGTACCGTGGTGGATGAAGGAGGCGGCCTGTTCCCGGTAGGGGACAAGCTGGAAGCCAAGATCGGAGTGGCAGAAAAATCTCCCGTGAACTTCGAGATCTACGCCAATTCTCCCGGAGGCCATTCCAGCCGTCCGGGAAAGGGCACGGCTCTGGGGACCCTGGCCAAAGCCATTGTGGCCATCGAAAGCCATCCTTTCCCTTACCGGCTCACGCCGCTCACCCTGGCCCATCTCCAGAAAAGTGCCAGGCTCCAGGAAGGCAGCCGCCGGGCCATCTATGCAGATCCGGAAGGCCACTGGAAGGAACTGTGCCAGCTGGCACAGGAAGATCCGGCTCTGGACGCCCTGCTCCACACCACCATTGCCTTTACCATGGCAGAAGCCAGCAAGCAGCCCAATGTGCTGCCCAGCCATGCAGCCGCCCAGATGAGCGTCCGGGTGCTCCAGGGGGATACGGTGGAATCCTGTGAAGGGTATTTCCGCCAGTTCCTGCCGGAAGGGGTGGAAATCCGCCATGTGTCCGGGAAGGATCCGCTGCCCGCCTCCGATCCTCAGGGGTACGGGATCCAGGTGGCGGAAAAAGTCCTGAAGGAGCAGTACGGGGACAAGGTGGACGTGGTGCCGTTTCTGATGCTGGGAGGCACCGACAGCCATTACTACAAGCGGATCGCCGACAATGTGATGCTGTTTTCCGGGTATCGCCGGGATGAACGGTGGGGAGCCGCCCACCAGGTGAACGAAAAGATCCCCGCCGATGCCCTGAAGGGCAGCGTGGACTTTTTCAAGAAATTTCTGCGGTCCTACTGATATGGAACTGAGCTACCAGGTGGACCGGGACCATGCCGGATGCTGTGTACGCCAGGCAGCCCGGGGGCCCATGCACCTTTCGGAAAAACTCTGGCGCAAAATCAAATGGAACGGTACCATCACCGTAAACGGATCCCCGGTTTCCAGTCCTTCTCACAGGCTGGAAGCCGGGGACCGGCTTGTATTCCGCTGGGAAGAAAAAGCGGCGGTGATTCCCGTCCATCTGCCCCTTTCCCTTTTGTATGAAGATGAGGATCTGCTGGTAGTGGACAAGCCGGCAGGGATGCTGATCCATCCCACCTGGTCGGGCGCCCGGGATACCCTGGTCCAGGCCGTGGGAGGGTATTTCCGCCGGACCGGACAGCACTGCGGCATCCATCCGCTGTACCGGCTGGACCGGGATACCACCGGAGTCCTGATGGTGGCCAAATCCGCTTTCGCCAAACACGCCCTGACCCGGGATCACAGCCAGATCTACCGGGAATACCTGGCGGTTTGTGAAGGAAGGTGGGGGATTCCTCAGGGACGAATCGAACATCCCATCGGCCGGGTGGCGGAAGGGGTGGACCGGTGGACCGTGCGGCCCGATGGCCGGCCGGCGGTGACGGAATACCGGATCCTGGAAGAGAACCAGGAATGGACGGTGCTGAAAATCCATCTGCTCACCGGCCGGACCCACCAGATCCGGGTCCATTTTGCCCACGAAGGACACCCGCTGGTGGGGGATCCCCTGTACGGGACAAAAGACGGCCGGATCGCCCGTCAGGCTCTCCACGCCTGGACCGTCCGTTTCCGGCATCCCCGGACCGGAGAAGAGATACTCCTCACCGCACCGATGCCGGGGGATATGGAGGGGCTGCTGGGGGAGAAAAGCAGTGCAGAGTGAAGAGCAGGAAGGCAAATGCCCGGCATTTGCCACCCAAAATGATGAACGATGAACGACAAACGATGAACCCGCAGGATTGCCTGAAAGGACGCTCTGACCTCTCTCCTAAAATATGATATAATCAAATAAGAACACCGCAAGGGAGATGGATACGGATGAGACAACAGAAAGGGCAGGACATCATTGAATATGCACTGATGCTGGCAATCATCGTCGGTATCGGCGGATGGATATACAACGCCGGTGCCAATGGCGGCCTGGCCGGGTCCATCAATTCTGTATTCAACAACGCCAGCGCTCTCCTGGACGAAGCTTCCAAGGAAAAACTCCCGGCCGCGTCCACAGCGAAAGATATCATCGAACGGCTCCGGCAGGGACGGTACGACGGGCTGGCGGATGTGCTCCAGGGGAAACCATCCAGCACCCTGGTGATTTCTTCGGACAGTGCAGCGGGACAGGACCTGGCCCGGAAACTGAATATCCAGACCAAAGAGGGAGACGGCTGGTTTGCCAGAGTCCAAACCGATGGGACAACCGTGTTTTCCTATTACTCGGCAGCAGCCAACAATGGCGTCACATTCAGCCAGCTGGCAGCGGATTACAACAGCAATCCCACAAAGTATTATGAGGCGTCCAAAGGGAATAACGCCACGGTAAGGATTACGGAAGGATTGTTCAACAGCCAGGGGAAAAGTGCCGTAGGCTCAGGGAAAACGGTCTTTGAAAATGTCAAGGGCTTCGTGGGACCCTCTCCCAGTGGATCCGGGTTCATTATCGATCCCACCCGGACCAACAATTTGAAATAGAAAATGTCCTTTCCTTGAATAAACCATGACAAAACCTGCGCCTGTGTTGACAGGGCAGGTTTTTTGCTATAAATAAAAAAGGTTGGAGCGTGGAAAACCTGGATCCCGCCATGGTGCGGCTGGACTGAGAAAAACAGTGCAGAGGGAAGAGTGCAGAGCGGGACGGCGGAAATCCAATGATCCATTGCAATACCGTAGGGGCTCCACGCCGGGGAGCCCGCGAAACGCACGAAATTCCAACGACCCATTGCGGTACCGTAGGGGCCCACAACCGGAGGCCCGCTTGATTGCTGATTATTTGTGTGCTGTGCGGGGCAACCGGCCTGCGCCCTCTACGGCATCGCAGGCTGCCCCCTCTGGCATCTCTGCCCCAAATAGGGTACAATACTCCTATGACTAACCCATTTGCCCGTGCTTATTTTCAGCATTTGAAAGGTGGTATTTCCATGAAAATCAAACGTGTTCTGGCTATCCATGATCTTTGTTCCTTTGGGCGCTGTTCCCTTACGGCGGCGGTGCCTGTGCTGTCTGCCATGGGGCATCAGGTCTGCCCGTTCCCTACGGCGCTGTACAGCAATAACCTGACCTATGGAAAATTCGTGAACCGGGATCTGACGGGCCTGATGGCTTCCTACCGGGAACAGTGGAAGGCCCTGGGGCTGTCATTCGATGCAGTGTACAGCGGTTTCCTGGCAGGCCCGGACCAGGTGGCCCAGGTGATCGCCGCCATTGACCAGTTTGCCGGGGAAGACCGCATTGCGGTGGTGGATCCGGCTATGGGGGATGACGGGAAACTGTACCCGGTGTTCGATGATTCCATGGTGGAAGCCATGAAAAAGCTGGTGGCCCATGCCACCCTGATCACCCCCAATTATACGGAAGCCTGCCTGCTGACGGATACCCCCTGGAAGGAAGGGGCACCCACGGAAGACGAACTGGAAGCCCTTTGCGACAAGCTGCTGGCTCTGGGACCCAAACAGGTGGTGATCACCAGCGTACCCTGTGATGAAGAGCATTTGAAGATTGTCAGCTCTGAACCCAACCAGCTGTTCCCGGAAGCCTATGAAGTGAAGCGGCTGCCCTTTGCCACCTGCGGTACCGGGGATGTGTTCACCAGCACCCTGCTGGGGTATGTGCTCAACGGCCGGGATCTGAACCGGTGCGTCCAGGAAGCGGCGGATTATGTGAGCTATGTGATCGACACCACCATCAAAGCCGGTACGGATCCCAAAGAAGGGGTGGTCCTGGAAGGGTGTCTGTGGAAGCTGCTGTTCCCCCAGTCCAAGAACTGCACCACGTGTATGGCGTAAGCCGGCGGGAGGGGATGTTGCATATCCTGTGCAACATCCCCCCTTGTTTTTTCTCCATCCAGTGATTTATAATGAAGATTGGTGAAAAAATGTTTGCTTTTGGACGGAGTCCTGGTCAGTTGAAAAAAAGGGGGAATGGACATGGATCTGGTGAAGAAGACACCGGCTGAAAAAGAGGAGGCCTTCCGGCTGCTCCAGAAACTGTATGCCTCCGAACCCATCAAACCCCGCAAACCGCCTGCTCCATTGCCGGAAACCCTTCAACAGCTCCGGGCCATGGAAAAAGACGGGGAAAGTCGGTATGAAACCACCCCGGAACTGTTTGTCCGTCAGGGAATGGCCGCTGCTGCTTACGAAGACGATACGGTGTACGACCTGCCGGTGCTCCATTACTATCCCACCTACCGGGTGCTGACGGACCAGGAACTGCGGGGCTATTTCGGCTGGCGGACCCGGCTGCGGCATCAGCAGCTGGAGCGGACTTCCCTGACCTATGCCTTCCTGTACATCTATGAGCTGCTGAACCAGATCGGGGTGGAAAATCCCCAGGATGGCTACGATAAACTGAAATCTTTTGGAGATAATTACGGGATGCTGGACGACCGGATCCTGCCCTATCTCCACCAGTGGCTCCGGGATTATGTGCTGTACTGGCAGCTGGATCCGAAACTGCTGCCGGAAACCAAGCGCTCCCGGCAGGATGAGGCCTATCTGGTGCTGGAAAATTATAAGAACGTCTCTGACCAGGAACTGTTCGAGGCCCTGGACCTGTTTTCCACCTACCATATTTCCCGCTCCCGGCTGTACAAACAGCAGCCGGAAGACACGATCCGTCTGCTGGGCCGGATCTACCGGATGATCCAGGCTTACTGGGAATCCCACCGGAAGAAGGGATTTCTGCTGGAGCATGTGGGAGGGCCATCCTATGACTGGCTGGAGCTGTTTGCCAACGCGGTGTTCCTGCGCCGGGAAGACAACCGGGATTTTACCCTGCAGGTGAATCCGGTGTGCGTCTACCGGGACCGGAACGGGGTGTGGACGTTCCGTCATCTGGATTATACGGCCAAACAGCTTCGGAAACTGGGCAAACTGATGAAGACCCTGGACGGGCTGCTCCGGGACGAACTGGATTTTCCCCAGCCCCTCCAGCAGCCCTTGTCTTACAAATGGCTCACCCGTCTGGTGCACCAGGCGGTGGAGGAGGAACGGAAGGAACAGGCGGAAGCGGAAAAACGAAAAGTGGTGTTCCACCTGGATCAGCTGGACAGGATCCGCCAGGATGCGGCGGTGACCCGGGACAAACTGATGACGGAGGAAGAACGGCGGGAGGAAGTGCTGCCCGCCATTCCGGAACAGCCGGATCCTTCTGCAACGTGGGAAAGGGGGAACAGACTGGCCGGATCTCCGGACGGTTCGGACTGGGAAGACACTTCCGCCCGTGCTTCTTCTCCGGCTGGAGAAAATCCTCCGGCACCGGAATCTTCCGGTCTGCCCTGGAACCTGACGGAAGACGAATACCATTACCTGAAGGACCTGCTCTACGGAAGAGACACTTCCTGGACGGGAACCAAAGGCCTGATGCCCTCCATCCTCACGGACAGCATCAATGAAAAATGCTATGAGGAATTCGGGGATACGGTCCTGGAAGCCGGGGACCCGCCCTCTGTGATAGAAGATTACCTGGAAGACCTGAAAGGAACGATAGAACCATGACCCTGAAGATACCCAAACGGATTGCCCGGACCCTGATCAGCTCGCTGAAGGGGGGCGTGGTACCCCGGATCGGGCTGCCCTATATTACCGTGGGCCGGAAGAACGAAATCGATGCCCTGCTCCATGATGTGGAAGTGATCGCCGATGGAGGCGCTTCCTTCCGGTTCATTGTGGGCCGGTACGGCAGCGGGAAAAGTTTCCTGCTCCAGACCATCCGGAACTATGTGATGGAAAAGGATTTTGTGGTGGTGGATGCGGACCTGTCCCCGGAACGGCGACTCCAGGGAACCAAGGGCCAGGGGCTGGCCACCTACCGGGAACTGGTCCGGAACATGGCCACCAGGACCCGGCCGGAAGGAGGCGCCCTGCCGCTGATCCTGGACCGGTGGATCAACCAGGTCCAGCAGCAGGTGGTGGCGGAAAGCGGCCTGTCTCTGACGGACGGCCGGCTGGATGGACGGGTGGAACAGAAAATCGGCCAGGTGATCGATGCCCTGAACGAAATGGTCCACGGCTTCGATTTCGCCCGGCTGCTGACCCTGTATTACCGGTCCTACCGCCAGGGGGACGAGGCCACCAAGGCCAAAGTCATCCAGTGGTTCCGGGGGGAATTCCACACCAAAACGGAAGCCCGGCAGGAGCTGGGGGTGAACATCATCATTTCCGATGAGGACTGGTACGAATACCTGAAGATCTTCGCCCTGTTCCTGAAACAGGCCGGGTACGCCGGGCTCCTGGTGTGCATTGATGAACTGGTGAACATCTACAAGATCCCCCATGCCATCACCCGGCAGTACAACTACGAAAAGATCCTCACCATGTACAACGATACCCTCCAGGGCAAGGCCCATTACCTGGGCATCATCATGGGGGGCACTCCCCAGTGCATGGAAGATCCCCGGCGGGGGGTCTACAGCTATGAAGCTCTCCGTTCCCGGCTGGCAGAAGGCCATTTTGCCGGAGAACACAAGGATCTGCTGGCTCCGGTGATCCGTCTCCAGCCCCTGACCAGCGACGAAATGCTGGTGCTGGTGGAAAAACTGGCGGAAATCCATGGGGCACTCTACGGCTATGCACCCAAAGTGACCCAGGAGGATCTGGTATCCTTCATCCGGATTGAATTCCAGCGGATCGGGGCGGATTCCCACATTACCCCCCGGGAAGTGATCCGGGATTTCATCGAGGTGCTGGATATCCTGTACCAGCATCCGGAACTGAAGGTGGCGGAACTGCTCCAGTCCGACAGCTTCCAGTATGCGAAAAACGCTGTGGAAGGAGAAGAAACCGCTCCGGAGTTCGCGGAATTCACCATTTAACGAAAGGAAATCATGAATATCTTTGACCGGTATGCACCTTTTGTCCAGGATTTCATCTACAGCCAGGGATGGTCGGAACTCCGGCCCATCCAGGTGGCGGCAGGGGATGTGCTGCTGAATACAGATGAGAATCTGCTGCTCACCGCTTCCACGGCTTCCGGCAAGACGGAAGCGGCCTTCTTCCCCATCCTGTCCCTGTTTGCCCAGGCCCCCCCAAAAAGTGTGGGATGTATTTACATCGGACCCCTGAAGGCCCTGATCAACGACCAGTTCCTGCGGCTCCAGCCTTTGTGCGAAGAAGGGGGCATCCCGGTATGGCACTGGCATGGGGATGTATCCCAGTCCCACAAGGCCAAACTGCTGAAGCATCCCTCCGGAATCCTGCAGATCACCCCGGAATCCCTGGAAGCCCTGCTGCTCCACAAGCACATGGCTATTCCCCGGCTGTTCGGAGATCTGCGGTTCGTGGTCATCGATGAGGTCCATTCCCTGCTCCGGGGGGACCGGGGGGGACAGACCCTGTGCCTGATCCAGCGGCTGTCCCGGCTGGCCGGGGTGAATCCCCGGCGGATCGGCCTGTCGGCCACCCTGGGGGATCCGGAAAAAGTGGGAGAATTCCTCAGCATGGGAACGGGACGGAAGACCCTGATCCCCCAGGTGAAGGCTCCGGGGACCCGATGGCGGCTGTCCATGGAACATTTTTACGTGAAGGACGCCCAGGCCGGGGAAGACCGGACGGATATCGCCGCCCTGCCGGCTCTGGACCAGAAGACGGACCAGGCTCCGGCCCAGGCGGATCCGGGGCTGGGGTACATTTTTGAACATACCCGGGGCAAGAAATGCCTGGTGTTCGTGAACTCCCGGGAGGAGTGCGAAGGGGTCACCACCAGTCTCCGGCAGTACTGCGAACTGAACCATGAACCGGACCGGTTCCTGATCCACCATGGGAATCTGTCCGCTTCCTACCGGGAAACGGCGGAAGAACTGATGAAGGACGAAAGCCGGAGCCTGACCACCGTGACCACTTCCACCCTGGAACTGGGCATCGATATCGGCCGGCTGGAACGGGCCTTCCAGATCGATGCTCCCTGGACTGTTTCCTCATTCCTCCAGCGGATGGGGCGGACGGGACGGCGGGATCTGCCCCCTGAAATGTGGTTCGTGATCCGGGAAGATGAACCGGAGATCCGGGCCATGCTGCCGGCCACCATTCCCTGGAAACTGCTCCAGGGGATTGCCCTGATCCAGCTGTATCTGGAGGAAAGATGGGTGGAACCGCCCCGGCTGGACAGGCTGCCCTACAGCCTCCTGTACCACCAGACCATGAGTGTGCTGGCCAGCAACGGGGAAATGTCCCCGGCGGCCCTGGCGGACCGGGTGCTGCGGCTCAGCTATTTCCACCGGATTACCCAGGAGGACTACAAGGTGCTGCTCCGGTATCTCATTGCCGAAGACCATATCCAAAGAACGGAGCAGGGGGGACTGATTGTGGGCCTGGCCGGGGAGCGGGTGATCCGTTCCTTCAAATTCTATGGGGTGTTCCAGGAAAACGAGGAATTCACCGTCCGCTGCGATTCCCAGGAACTGGGCACCGTGGTGGCGCCTCCCCCTCCGGGCGAGAAAATCGCCCTGGCCGGCCATGTGTGGCGGGTGCTGGAGGTGGACCGGAAGCGCCATGTGATCTACTGCGAACTGGTGAAGGGAAAAGTGCCCGCCTATTTCGGGGAATGTCCCGGGGATATCCACACCAAGGTGCTGGAACGGATGCGCCGGGTGCTCCGGGAAGACCGGAACTATCCCTATCTGATGAAGAATGCGGTGGCCCGGCTCCAGCAGGCCCGATTCACTGCAAAGGCATCAGGAGCGGCGGAAAAGCCCCTGATCCGGCTGGGGGGCAAAATGTGGTGCCTGCTGCCCTGGCTGGGGAGTTACGGATTCCTGGCCCTGGAACGGTTCCTGAACCTGAAATGCGCCCAGAAACTGGGCCTGAAGAAACTGGATCCCTTCCGGCCCTTCTTTATGCAGTTTACCATGGAAGCGAATGAGGAGTCCTTTTTCCAGGTGGTGGAGGAGGAAATCCAGAAGGAAATCGATCCGCTGGAGTTGGTTTATCCCCACGAAGTGCCGCTTTTTGACAAATATGACGAGTACCTGCCGGAAGAACTGGTGAAAAAAGGGTTCGCCCTGGGGGTACTGAACCTGGAGGATGTGCGGAAACGGGTCCGGGAATGGACGGAGAATCGGAAAAAGGCTGTGGGGGCACCGGAAACCCGGGAGCCCCGCTGACCCAGTGAAAAGGAAGGATGTTATGACGGAAACAAAACTGCAGCCCAAAAGCCGGGGTCTGGACATGCTCCATGGCTCCATTGCGGACAAACTGTTTTATTTTGCCATGCCCATCGGGCTCATGGGGCTGTTTGAGCAGCTGTTCAACAGTGCGGATGTGTTCCTGCTGGGCCATTTTGTAGGGAAGGATGCCATGGCGGCGGTGGGAAACAACATGCCGGTGATTGGGCTCCTGGTGACTCTGCTGATCGGGATCTCCCTGGGGGCCAATGTGGTGATTGCCCAGTATCTGGGAGCCGGGAAGCAGGACAAAGTGGAAGAAACGGTCCAGACTGCCATTGTGATGGCCCTGGGGCTGGGGGTGCTGCTGGCGGCGGTGGGAGAACTGATCGCTTCTCCGGCCCTGAAACTGCTGGCGGTGCCTCCGGAAGTCCATGACCTGGCGGCCACCTATCTGCGGATCTTCCTTTTGGGGATGCCCTTTTTGACCCTGTACAATTTCGAAGCGGCCATTTTCCGCAGCTGCGGGGACGGGAAGACACCGCTCTACAGCCTGGTGGCGGCCAATATCCTGAACATCACCCTGGATCTCTTGTCCGTTACGGTGCTGGGCTGGGGGCTGACCGGGGTGGTCAGTGCCACGGTGCTGTCCTTTGCCGTCAATTCCGGCATCCTGTTTGTCCTGCTGTGCCGGACCCCTCAGCCCATCCGGCTCCAGCGGCACCATATGCGGCTGAACGGCCATGAAATGGGAAAAATCCTCCATATCGGCCTGCCGGCAGGGATCCAGGGCATGGTCTTTGCCCTGAGCAATGTGGTGATCCAGTCTTCCATCAACAGCCTGGGGACTGCTGCCATGGCTGCAGCAGCGGCTTCGGTGATCATCGAATTCAATATCTACTGTTTCGTCAACGGGTTCAGCCAGGCCACCACCACCTTTGTGGGGCAGAATTACGGGGCACGGAAACTCAGCCGGTGCCTGGCCTCCACCAAAGCGGCTTTCTGGGTGGAGGGACTGTTCCTGCTGTGCATTACGCTGCCCATTCTGTTCTTTGGGGAGCATATCATCGGCTTTTTCAACCATGACCCGGAAGTCATCCAGCTGGGGATGCTGCGGCTGTGGTGCGTGGGGGATATGCTGTATCTCAACGGAGTGGTGGACATTATGTCCGGGGCCCTGCGGGGATACGGGTATTCTCTTCCGCCGGCCATTGTGGCGCTGATCGGTATCTGCGGCGTGCGGCTGGTGTGGATCTATACGGTGTTCGTCAACCACCGGGACTATCTGACCCTGATCATGGCCTATCCGGTCAGCTGGCTGGCCACCACGGTGGTGCTGGCGGCGGTATACTATCAGTGCCGGAAATACATCCTGAAGTCGGCACTGGCGGGGAAATAAAAAAAGGTGCTGTGAAAAAATGAAGAATCATTTTTTCACAGCACCTTTTATTCAGTCCAGATTGTCGTGGACCGTGGTATTCCTTCCTTTTTTCTTGGCGGCGAACATGAACCGGTCCGCCCGGTCGATGATGGATTCCGGAGTATCGCCTTCCTGTACGGTGGTAATGCCCAGGGACATGGTGATGTGGAGGGGAGTCCCTTCATGGTCAACGGAAATCTGAGATACCAGCTGGTGGAAACGGGCGGCCAGGGGAACAATGTCCTCTTTTTTGCCAATGGGGCAGATGCCGATGAATTCCTCGCCGCCCCAGCGGCCTACAGTGTCTGATTCCCGCATGGAACCGGTGATGGTCCGGGCGAAGGCTTTCAGCATATGGTCCCCGGCCTGGTGCCCGTACTGCTCATTGAAATCGTGGAAATGGTCGATGTCTGAAAAAAACACCGCAAAGAGCCGGTGCAGCCGGGAAAATTCCGAAAAACGCATTTTCAGCAGGGCTTCCAGGAACATCCGGTTGGGCAGGCCGGTGAGGGGATCGTGGTAGGCCAGGGAACAGAGGTTTTCCACAATGGGAGTTTCTTTTTCCAACTGGCTGACCTTTTCAAAAATTTCCGCCACCAGTTTGATCCGCCCGTTCTTATCCGGCAGGGGGATGAAATGGACTTTCAGGACCCCTATGGTTCCGTCTTTTTGGGTGAAAAGCAGTTTCCGGGAAAGGGCTTTTTTCTGGTCCATGCAGGTCAGGATGGGGCAGTAGGTGTCGCACAGGGGGGTACCCTGTTCATCCATGTGGTTCAGGGTGGTTTCCGGGCAGTGACAGCCTGTCATTTCTTTCTTCGTATAACCTGTTATATGTTCGGCTTCTTTGTTCCAGTATATGATGGTCCGGTCCGGTCTGACCAGGTAAATGCCAAAAGGGGCCAGTTCCGCCAGTCTGCAAAAATCCGCTGCTTCGATCAATGTACCAATCCACTCCTTTCCCTTTTTGTGGGTGTGCGGCCGCTTCTATAAAGATACAATCACTTATATAGTATGCCTTTGGGTGGAGAATTGCAAGGGATGCAAAGGGAAGGTTTACCATGGAAGCTGTTTTTAAGGAGGTTTTTTATGATCATCAACACAGGCATGAGGACGGATATCCCGGCTTTTTACACCCCCTGGTTCCTGAACCGGCTCCGGGAGGGGTTTGTTCTGGTCCGGAATCCTTACCGGCCGGAACAGGTCACCCGCTACCGGCTTTCTCCGGAGGTGGTGGACCTGATCGGATTCTGTACCAAAAATCCGGCGCCCATGCTGGATTATATGGAGTTACTGGAGCCTTATGGCCAATACTGGTTCGTGACCATTACGCCTTATGGCAGGGACGTCGAACCGGGAGTGCCTCCGGTGGACCAGGTGCTGGAAAGTTTCCGGAAGCTGTCACGGATGGTGGGGGTCCGGAGGATCGGCTGGCGGTATGATCCCATATTTTTATCGGACCGGTATACCCTGGAATTCCATGAAAAAGCCTTCGCATATATGGTCCGGGCTCTGGCAGGATATACCCGGATTTGCGTCATCAGTTTCATCGACCTGTATCCCAAGGTGATGCGGAATTTTCCGGAAGCGGTGCCGGTGGTTCGGGAAGAACGGATTGCCCTGGGCCAGTATATGATCCGGACAGCCCGGGAAGCCGGGATGACCGTACGGCCCTGCGGAGAGGGCAGGGAACTGGAGCCTTTCGGGGCGGACTGCCGGGGATGCATGACCCTGGAAATCCTGGAAAATGCCCTGGGAGAAAAACTCCGGGCGCCCAAACTGCGGGGAGCCCGGAAAGAATGCAGCTGTCACATTACCTGCGACATCGGAGCCTATGATACCTGCGGCCATTTCTGCCGGTATTGTTACGCCAATACCAGCAGGGAAGCGGTAATCCGGAACCGGAAACAGCACGACCCGGCATCTCCCTTCCTGATCGGCCACAGCCAGCCCGGGGACCAGGTCCATGAAGCCCGCCAGGAAAGCTGGAAGGAGTGGGAGAGGAGTTTGTTTTGAAAAGGGGTGTTGCATGTGTATGTTGTTACACACGCAACACCCCTTTTTGCTTTTATCCCACTTGTTTCTTCATCCACTGATGGGGGACGCCTTCTTCCGGTTCCACGGGCCCGTAGGCTTCATAGCCCAGGGTTTTGTAAAAATGCTGGGCCCGGACCTGGGCGTGGAGACGGATTTCCGTTCCTCCCAGTTCCTTTACGGCTGCCTCGGTGCCTTTTACCAGAAGGCTGCCGGCCCCCTGGCCACGGACGGACCTGGATACGGCAATCCGTCCCAGGATCCATACCCCCGGTTCCGATCCAGGGAAAAAACGACAGACGCCCACGGCATCTCCCTGATCATTCCATAAAAGACCATGGCGGCAATGGAGGTCCTGGGCGTCGAATTCTTCCTGGAATCCCTGTTCTTTGCAGAATACCTCTTCCCGCAGGGCACGGGCCTCCGGAGGGAGGTGGGTGTAGGTTTTGAAGTTCATGATGTGTCTCCTTTTATTTGGCGGATATTGCGGGCGGCCGGGCCTGCCGCCCCTACGGATTTGGCAGATATTGCGGGCGGCCGGGCCTGCCGCCCCTACGGATTTGGCGGATATTGCGGGCGGCCGGGCCTGCCGCCCCTACGGATTTGGCAGATATTGCGGGCGGCCGGGCCTGCCGCCCCTACGGATTTGGGCGGATATTGCGGGCGGACGCTGTTTTATTCCTTGGGGAATTTCCGGTGCCGCTGGCGGCTTTTCTGCCGGTACATCAAGGCATCGGCCCGGGTGAGCACGGTGTCGATATCGTCAATGGGAGATGCGGCGGTGGTGCAGCCCAGGGCAATGCTGATCCCGGCCGTCTGGAAATGGGCTTCCAGCTTGTTCACCAGGGCGTTGGCATCCTCCGGATGACGGATTTCCTGGATCATGAGGAATTCGTCCCCGCCCATCCGGAAGATAAAATCCGTCTGTCCCACATGGCGGAATACATCCGCTGCTGCAACGATCAGCTGATCCCCGGCTTCGTGGCCCTCAGTATCGTTGGCTTTCTTCAGACCGTTCAGATCTCCGAAGACAAAGGCGTATTGTCTGTTCTCCGGCAGGGCGGCCAGGCAGTCCTTGAAGCCCCGGCGGTTCAAAAGACCGGTCAGCTGGTCGGATTTGCTCAGCCGGTCCAGCCGCTGCATCAGGTCCCGGTTCCGCAGCAGGATGGCGAAGAACCGGGTCAGGGAGGACAGCAGTTCCTCCGCCAGGTGGAATTTGTCTTCGGCGGGGTTGATGGCATCAATAAAGCCATAGGGCTGGCCGTCCAGCATCAGCCGGGCCAGGGCCACCCTTTTGAGCCCCGGGACGTGGGGAGACAGATCGGGATTGGCCTTCCAGTATGCGGTCATGTCCGGAATGGAGAATGTGCTGTTTTTTGAGAACTGGTCGAACACAGGACGGAGTTCTCTCCGGGGGATGGGCTGGAAATCTCTTCCCAGGGGAATTATACCGTCTGCTTCCCAAACGTAGGTCAGAGTCACCGTATCGCCGGTTTCTTCCGCCAGCAGGATCCGGTCCGCTCCCAGCTGCCGGCCGATGCGGCTCATCATCTGCCGGATGCCGTGGACCGGGTCCGTTTCATACATGCCCAGGCGGATGGCATCGTTCACTGACGTTTCAACGGACAGCATATGGCTGAACTGGGTGTCTTTCACCAGGTAATCATCCAGATTCAGACAGATGGAAAAATGGCAGTTTTTCCCATGCCAGGGAATCAGGGTATCCCGCAGCAGGAAATCAGCTCCGGCCACCGGATTGTGGAAAACCCGGGATATAAAACGGCCGCAGCGGAGCCGGGGCTCACAGCAGTCGGGACAGGGAGCGGAAAGGCCGGCCATCTGTTCATAGCATTTCAACCCGTTCAGAGGGGCATCCAAAGGAATGCCGCTGCGTTTCCGCATGGCCGGATTGCAGTACAGCAGGTCATGGGTGTCCGGATCAGAGACCACCACACTCAGGTCGGTGCTGTCAAAAGCTTCCCGGTCGAAAATGAACCGGTCACCGGTATACAAAGCCTGTCCGTACTGGCCTTCTTCCGATTCGCGCATGCGCTTGATCAGCAGCTGGAGAAGACTGTCCAGGCTCCGGGCTTCCGAACCCCGGACAATGGCATAGTGCATGTACAGGGTGCAGGGGAAGCCGTCCACCTGCTGGATTTCGTGGATGGCATTGGCCATCTGGACATGGGCTTCCCGGAGCTGGGCTATCTGGGTGGATTTCTGGAACAGCAGGAAGCAGCAGCTGCCGATATGGGAAATGGTGATGGTGGAGGGCAGGTACTGCGTCAGGATGCCAGTGACTTTTTGAAGCAGGTGACGGCGGAATTCCTGGCCGTAGGTCAGTCCGATGGCATCAAATTCCGGTACATCGATGAGGGTGGCGGTGTAATCGTCCCCATACAGCCGGAAGGTGTCTGCATAGCGCAGCCCGGCCATGACCATGCCCCGGTAGTTGAGCAAACCGGTCTCTTCATCGGTTACCGCTGCATGCATATCCTCCAGCGGCCGGTTTTCTTCTTCGTCCAGATCATGGAAACACAGGGCAATACCGGTGATCCGGTCATTTTGATACAGGGGGAATCTGTCCACCTGGACCCGATGGGGCATGTGGCTGATCACAAAATGGAAAACCCGGTTGGTGAGACAATGACCGATGCGCAACACTTCTTCATCCGCTTCATAGGTTTCCTGACGGTTCACGCAGATCCCCAGGTCCTCGACCGTTTTGCCCAACAGGTCCTTTTGGGGGATTCCCACCCATTGACTGAAGGCGCGACTGGCACCCATGATCCGGTGGGAATGGTCCTTCCAGACGACTTTTTCCCGGCTGTACCGGAGAAAGGTCTGCCACAGGGTGGAGGAGGGGTCGTTCCGGTCAGTATCAAAAGATTTCGTCGTGATGCCGTTGCTTTGGAGCATTTCCAGCAGGATGGGGCGCATGGCCTTGTTGTGGGCGACGGGAAGTTTGGTGATGTAGAACAGGATATCTCCTTTGGGGGATTTGGGCAGTGCCAGGCCGGTGATGATCAGCCATTCGAAATTGCCGTTGGAGCGGAGAATGCGGAAGGGCTCCCGCACAACGGAACATTGGGAGGCGGCTGCCCGCTGGTGAAACCGGTTCCGGTCCACAAAGGCCAGGAACCGCTGCCGGTCCCTGGGATGGACAAAGTAGTCGGTGAAATGCCGGAATGTGCCATCAATATCCCCGTTGACGGTTCCTGTCTGCTGATCGGCGGTCAGCGGCACGATGATTTCCAGCACCTTGTGTTCCAGATCCAGATACCATACCCCTTCGTAGGTGAGGATGATGTTCCGGAGCAGGGTGTCAAAATGCCGGGACTGTCTGTCCCGGGCTTCTTCATCCAGACTGATGTTGTACAGTTCCGCCCGGTGGATGCAGTGGTGTCCCACCTGGGCTACGGTCCGGAGATTCACCCGCATGTACTGTCCGTTGTCCACATAGGTCATGGTTTCCTGCTGTCCGCTTTTCCGGGCTCTGTCAGCGAAGCGGCGGAACTTCTGGTGCATGGGAAAATCCAGAGAACTGAGGAACTGGTTGCTGTCCGAAACATTTCTCGTTCCCATGCTCTGGAGGGCCTGCAGGTAGCCGGCATTGGCCTGGAGGAACTGAAGCGTCTGGGAATCGTCATACACAATGGCCACCGGAGAAGACTGGCTCACATCGATGAGGCCGGCTTTATCCAGGAGGACGGCTTCTGGGAGGGTTTCGAAGGACAGGTTCCGGTCACGGCAGTAGGGCCGGCATTCTGCAGCCGGCAGGGGCCTGCCGAAATAATAGCCCTGGAGTTTTTCACAGCCGATATCCCGGAGAAACTGCGCCTGTTCCCTGGTCTCCACCCCTTCTGCCAGGGTGTGGACTCCCAGTTCTTTGGCCATCCGAACAATGGCCGTAAGGATGGTACGGCTTTCTTTGGTGAAAGGATGGAGAAAGGCCATGTCCAGTTTCAGGGTATGGAAGTGGTAATCCTTCAGCACGTTCAGAGAAGAATAGCCGCTGCCAAAATCGTCCAGCCAGACTTTGAAACCGGCTTTCCGGAACCGGCACAGACCCTGGCGGATGGAATCATCCTGCAGGACCAGGGCGTTCTCCGTCACTTCCGGGTAAAGGAGATTCCGGGACAGCTGGTATCGGGTCAGGGTATCTTCCAGCAGCCGGACCGGATCCATCAGCTGGAAATCCAGACGGGAGAAATTGATGGAAATGGGCAGGACCGGCTGGCCCTGCTTCAGCTGGCTGTGGAGCCGCCGGGCCATCTGTTCCACCACATACCGGTCCAGACGGTCGATCAGCCGGGCTTCTTCCAGGGTGGGGATGAACAGGGCGGGGGAAAGGAGACCGTATTCCGGGGAATCCCAGCGGGCCAGGGCTTCGCAGCTGCAGACCTTGCCGTTCAGAGAACGGACGATGGGCTGGCAGTACACCTTGATGTGATGGCTGGCCAGGGCCTTGTCCAGGTTTTCCCGCACATAGTTCTGGAGCTGATGGATGCGTCCCATTTCCTTTGTATAGACCGCATAGTGCCGGGTGGCATCCTTTGAGATGGATTTGCAGGCCAGGGCGGCATCGTTGTCGAAAGCCAGGGTCAGGGCCTCGTTGGAAAGAGGCTTGTTCAGATAGCGGATCCCTGCCTTCAGTTCGATGTTGGGATTGGTGATCAGTGACCGCAGGTCGTGACAGGAGGACTCGATCCGTTCCGTCACATCGGAGGTGGCGGCCAGCACGGCAAAATGATCGGCACCCAGATGGGTCAGGAGTCTGCCGGGAAAATTTTTCCGGAGGATTTCCGCAATCTGCTGGAGACAATGGTCTCCCTCTTCAATGCCGCAGGAGGCATTGTAAAGCCGGAAGTTGGTGATGTTGAAGAAAACCGGACAGGACTTCAGCTCCTGTCCCGCGGCCCATTCCTGTTCCAGCTGTTCCCTGGCAGACTGATAGAAGGCCCGCATGGAAGGCAGAGCCAGATGCAGCGGTTCACTTTCATTCCGGACAGTGTGTGTGGTTTCGGTCATAAAACAAATCCTCCCCATCCTTACGGATCCGGGACAGTTTCAGAGCCCGGACGTGTAAGGTCATATCTAATATTATACACCTGTTTTGACTGGGGAGGAAATGGGGGATTTTGCCGTTTCCCTTGAACAATCCCGTCCAATCTGCTATACTTGTACCGATCGAGGGGGAGCGCCCTGGATCGGTATTCATTTTGCAGCGAGGGAGCCCGTGTGCCGGGTTGAGAGGGTACCAAAGTACCGACCGCCATGACTGGCTTCGGCCGTCTTTTGGGGACTGTGGAATGGATACGGGAAATGGAATCGATTCCACGCCTGAAGGATCGGCTGCACCGGTCCATAAAGGAGTGGAGTTTTTTTATGGAAAGCAAACAGCAAAAAGTCCTGCGTCTGGTGTTTTTGTCCATGATGATCGGCCTGGGTGTGGTGATTTCCCCCATTCTCCGGGTGGAAGGCATGTGCCCCATGGCCCATCTGATCAACATTACCTGTTCGGTGATGCTGGGGCCCTGGTATTCCCTTCTGTGCGCCACCCTGATCGGCATCATCCGGATGACCGTCATGGGGATCCCGCCGCTGGCGCTGACCGGGGCTGTGTTCGGAGCTGCGCTGTCCGGGATCTTCTACCGGGTCAGCGGGGGCAAGATCATTGCCGCCTGCCTGGGTGAAGTGATCGGCACCGGGATCATCGGGGCCATGGTGTCCTACCCTGTAATGGAAATCCTGATGGGCCGCACCGGGCTTTCCTGGATGTTCTATGTGCCCAGCTTCATTGCCGGCACCCTCATCGGCGGTTCCATTGCCTTCGGGCTGCTCACCATCCTGTCCCGGAACGGGACCCTGTTGGAATTCCAGAGAAAATTGGGAGTGAATATCTATGACCGGGGAAGTCATCAGCAAGCTGCCCGGAACCTTTATGGACATCATGTCCAGGGTGCGGGAAAATGAACCACTGATCCACTGCATGACCCATGCCATCACCATGAATGACAGCGCCAACGCCATATTGGCCGTGGGTGGGAGTCCCACCATGGCCTCCCATCCCCAGGAAGTGGAGGAAATCGTGGAGGCGGCGGATTCCCTGGTGGTGAATCTGGGGAACATCAATGAAGAACGGTTGGAAGCCATGAAGATTGCCGGGGAAAAGGCCCATGAACGGGGCATCCCCCTGCTGCTGGATGCGGTGGGGGTGGCCTGCAGCACCCTGCGGCTGGTGTACGCCCAGCAGTTCATCGAACATAACCGGCCCCAGATCATCAAGGGCAACAGTTCGGAAATCCGGACCCTCTGCGGTCTCACCGCCCATGCCCACGGAGTGGATGCCGGGGCAGAGGACGCGGTGACGGCGGAAAACTTTGCCGGGGATGCCCGGGCATTCGGCCAGTATGCCCGGCAGCATGGGGCAGTCCTTTTGGTCACCGGACCGGTGGACCTGGTGACGGATGGGGAGACCACCCTGGGCATTGCCAACGGGACACCCCTTCTGGGGCGGCTGACCGGTACCGGCTGCATGGTGGGGGCCCTGGCCGGCACCTGGCATGCCTGCGGTCCGTCCCTGGCGGCAGCGGCCCTGGGCACGGCGGTGCTGGGGATTGCCGGGGAAGAGGCAGCTAAAGACTGTCCCGGCCTGGGGACCTTCCACATCCGCCTGCTGGATGCCCTGTCCAACCTTACAGGAGAAAAGGTGGCGGAGAAAGTGAAGATGGTGGGGGCTGTTGCATGAGCAGCAGCCTTCTTTTTTTGTCCCTTTACAATAGACATAGCTCCATCTTTTCTCATGGGTCATTCACAAATAATTTCTTTTATCATAAAATATCTGAAATTACCGTAAATACGCAAAATTCAGACTAGACGAAAAACTCCCCATCCGTTATAATGGGGCCAACGATACTATTTTCGAGGTGATCCCATGGCAAAAGAAAAGAAGTCTCTCATGAACCGTTTCATCCACATCATTGAAAAAGGCGGCAACAAACTTCCCCATCCCTTTATCCTGTTCGGTATCCTCCTGGTGGCTGTCCTGATCCTGTCCTTTGTGTTCAGTCAGCTGGGAACCAGTATCACCTACTTCAGCGCTTCCAAAACAGCTGGCGCAGCCGGGAAGGAAGTGACCGTCAAGGTGGTCAATCTCCTGTCTGCGGACAATCTCCGGTATCTGATCACCAAATATCCGGATATCTATGTGGGATATACGCCGCTGAAACTGACCCTGATTATGATGGCCACTACGGCCTTCATCGACAAAACCGGCTTTTTTGAGACCCTGATGAAAAAATACCTGCTGAAGGCTCCCAAATCCCTGATTACGTTTGCGGTGGCTTTCATGGCCGTCAACGCCAATCTGATGAGTGATGCCGGGACCTATTTTTCCCTGGCCATCGGCGGGGTCATTTTCCATGCCATGGGACGGAATCCTCTCATCGGGGTGATCCTGGGGTACGCCGGCTGCAGCGGAGGCTTTACGGCCAACCTGTTCCTGGCAGGCACGGATGCTCTCCTGGCAGGGATTACGGAAAACATCGTGGAGCAGATGGGGCTGTCCATCCCCATCAATCCGGCCATCAACTATTTCTTCATGGCTTCGGCCACGGTATTCCTGGCCATTACCCTGACCTTGTTTACAGAGAAGGTTGTGTGTAAAATGGTAGGGGACGGAGAAGGGGTGGTGGACCGGTCCCTGCTGGAGCAGTACCAGCCCACCCCGGAACAGGAAAAAGGCCTGCGGTGGAGCGGGTACGGTTTTCTGTTTTTCCTGGTGGTGATGGCCCTTCTGACGGTGCCCCAGACGGCCATCCTGCGGAACCAGGCAGGAGGCTTCCTGCCCAAATCTCCTCTGTTCCAGGGGATTACCATGATCATCGCCTTTTTGTTCGTCAGCACCGGGCTGCCCTATGCCTGGGCCACCGGACAGGTGAAGAAGGGCCGTGACCTGGCCAATATCCTCAATGCCGGTCTGAAAACCGCCATTCCGCTTATGACCACCACCTTTATGGCCTGTGTATTCATCGATATGGTGAACAAATCCAACATTTTCAAAATTGTAGCCATTGCCGGGGCGGAAGTACTGAAGGGTGCCCATGTGGGGGTGCTGCCTCTGTGCCTCCTGGTGATTATCGTCACCACCCTGGTGAACCCGTTTATGACCAGCGGTTCTTCCAAATGGCTGCTGATCGCCCCCATGGTGGTACCCATGTTTGCCGTGCTCCATGTGCATCCGGCCTATGCCCAGCTGGCCTACCGGATTGGGGACTCCTGCACCAACATCTGTTCTCCTCTCCATTCAGCTCTGCCGGTGATCATCGGTCTCCTGGAAGAATACCAGGCCGAGGGACTGATCCCGCTCCGGCCGGGAGAAACGGAGCAGCCGGAAATCGGGATGGGAACCATTTTCTCCCTGACCATTCCCTATTCCATGGTGCTCCTGTCCACCATGACCGTCATGTTCATCATCTGGATGGTGCTGGGCCTGCCCATCGGACCTGGGGTGACCATGTACATCTGAGTGAAGAGAGAAGCGGCCCCGCTGGGGCAACGATCAACGATGAACGACCAACGATCAACGAACCAAAGGAGGCAATATCATGCTGATCCGCAATGCCAATCTGCTGAACCCCGGTACGGAACGGGGCATCTATGACATCCTGATCCGGGAGGGGAAAATCGCCCGGATCGCTCCCCATATCGAAGCGGAAGAAGAAGTGGAACTGGATGTCCAGGAAATGTATGTGACGCCCGGGCTGGTGGATGCTCACACCCATCTGGGACTGAAAGCGGATTCCCAGGGGGAATTCTATGCCGACCACAATGAAAAAAAGAGCATCCTGTCCCCGGAAATGCGGGCCATCGATGCCATCAATCCCCAGAACGTGAATTTTGAGGAAGCCCGGAAAGCCGGGATTACCACCTGCGCCAGCGGTCCGGGGTCCCTGAACGTGATCGGGGGGCAGTACGCCTGCATCAAAACCCTGGGCCACATCGTCGACGACATGGTCCTGGACCCCTATTTCGCCATGAAATGTGCCCTGGGGGAAAACCCCAAGAAAGGGTATGAGACCACCCGGATGGGGATCGCTGCCACCCTGCGGAACTTCCTGTTCCAGGCCAAAGCCTATGCGGAAGACCCCAACCACAAATTCGACATGAAACTGGAACCCATGGTGCCGGTGATCCGGGGCGAAAAAGCCCTGAAGATCCACTGCCATGAAGCCATCGATATTGTGACGGCGGTACGGATCTGTGATGAATTCCATCTGAAATTCACCCTGGACCATGTAACCTGCGGGGCCGAGGTGCTGGATTTCCTCCAGAAACGGCCGGAAATCCCCCTGCTGCTGGGGCCCACCCTGGGGCACAGGGGCAAGGTGGAGCTCCATGGCAAAAGCTTCGAAAACGTGGTGAAGCTGGCGGAAGGCCGGGATGTGTGCCTGATCACGGATGCGCCGGTGATCCCTCTGGAATATCTGCCGGTATGCGCCGGTCTGGCCATTGCCAAAGGGATGCCCTATGAACGGGCCCTGGAAGCGGTGACCATTAACCCGGCCCGGGTCATGGGGGTGGAAGACCGGGTAGGGAACCTGGCTCCCGGCAAAGACGCCGACCTGGTGATCTGGAAGGACAAACCCTTCGTGGTGATCCAGGATCCGGTGGCGGTGTTCATCGAGGGGAAGAGGGTGTAAAAAAGGGGGGTGTGAAAAAATGAAGAATCATTTTTTCACACCCCTTTCTGTCATTCTCCCAATATCTTCCGGAACACCTGATGGTCTTTCAGGGCAGCCCGGCCCAGACCGATCAGGTCGGCCTGGCCGGTGGCCAGGAACTGTTCCGCCTGTTCTCCGGTGGTAATGCCTCCCGTAAGGAGCACCGGGATCCGGGCCGTTTCTTTGGCTGCCCGGGACAGTTCCGCAAAATACCCGGCTTCCGGATGGCCGGGACGGAAAAAGATGCACAGGCCCCCGGAGAGGCTGATGCCGTCCAGGCCGGCCTGCTGGAGATATTCCACCGCCTGGGGCAGTTCCTCCGGGCGGGAGCCTCCTTCCATATAGTCTCCGCCGCCCAGCCGGAGGGTCACCACAAAGTCCCGGGGCAGGGAGGAACGGACGGCCTGGATTACTTCCACCAGGAACCGGGTGCGACCTTCCAGGGTGCTGCCGGTATAGGCGTCCGTACGGCGGTTGGTGAGCGGAGAGTAGAACTGATTCAGCAGATAGCCGTGGGCAGCGTGGATTTCCACTCCGTCGTAGCCGGCCTCCCGGGCCTGGAGGGCCGCTGCGGCAAAAGCGTCCCGCACCCGGCGGATGTCTTCTTCCGTCATGGGACGGGGCTGTTCCGGCTGGCCGTAGGCGGAAGCCGTCCGGGCCGGATTCAGGACGGCGCTGGGGCCTATGGGTTCCAGCCCGGTCATGGCCTGGTGGGCAGCACTGCCGGCGTGGCTCAGCTGGGCCAGGATGGGGACCCGGTGTTCATGGACAGCAGATGTAAGCTGCTTCAGCCCTGCCAGATCCGCCGTTTCGTCAAAAGCGATCTGGTGGACGCTGGCCCGGCCTTCCGGGGAGACGAAACAGTGTTCCTGGATGATCAGGGCCGGCCCGCTCTTGGCCATATCCCCATAGTAATCCACAAGAGCCTGGGTCACCTGGCCCTTATCGGATTTTTCCGTAGCCATGGGAGGCAGTACCAGACGGTTTTTCAGCGTCAGGGAACCCAGCTGGATGGGTTGGTGGAGCAAGGGATGATGCATAACGGAATTCCTCCTGTAATTGTTTTAGATACAATTCATTATACAGGGGAGCCGGGAGAAAAGCAAGAAGAGCCAGGACATCCTGTAAGATTGCTTTCCCCCAGTTAGCTTGCTATAATAAAGGTAAACAGGCAGGGATGGACCTGCAAGGGGGTAGAGAACCATGAAACAGCATAAATTCTGGGACTGGGCAACGGTCTTTGCCTTTGCCATGACCATGATTACCGGGATGAAACGGAAATGAAAAAGGGGCTGCTGCGGTGGCGGCAGCCCTTCTTTTGTACAGGAAAGGAGCCGAAACAATGCCTTGCACTACATTACTGGTGGGAAAAAATGCTTCTTATGACGGATCGACCATGATGGCCCGGAACGAAGATTCTCCTTCGGGACAGTTTACTTCCAAGAAATTCATTGTGGTCCGGCCGGAAGACCAGCCCCGGCATTACAAAAGTGTGATTTCAAAGGTGGAAATCGATCTGCCGGACAACCCTCTCCGGTATACGGCCATGCCCAATGCCCAGGCTACGGAAGGAATCTGGGGCGAAGCGGGGATCAATGCCGCCAACGTGGCCATGACGGAAACGGAGACCATTACGTCCAATCCCCGGGTGCTGGGGGCGGATCCCCTGGTGCCGGGGGGCATCGGGGAAGAAGATCTGCTGACCCTGGTGCTGCCCTATATCCGGTCTGCCCGGGAAGGGGTGCTGCGGCTGGGGAACCTGCTGGAACAGTACGGCACCTACGAGATGAACGGCATCGGATTTCAGGATGTCAATGAAATCTGGTGGCTGGAAAGCATCGGCGGCCATCACTGGATCGCCAAACGGGTGCCCGATGACGAGGCGGTGGTGATGCCCAACCAGCAGGGCATCGATTTCCTGGATCTGGCGGATGCCCTGGGTCCAGGGAAGGACAACCTGTGTTCCCGGGATCTGGCGGAATTTATTGAGAAAAACCATCTGGACCTGACCCTGGCGGAAGACCGGGAAGGACCGGTGGCGGAAGATACGGCCTTTGACTGCCGGTCTGCCTTTGGCAGCCATGACGATGCGGACCACACCTACAATACCCCCCGGGCCTGGTACATGCTCCGGTGCCTGATTCCCTTCAGTGTGGAATGGGATGGACCGGAGGCGCCGTTCCAGCCGGAAGATGATGATCTGCCCTGGTCCGTGGAGCCGGACCGGAAGGTGACGGTGGAAGATGTGAAGTACATCCTCAGCAGCCATTACCAGGGGACTCCCTATGATCCCTATGGTCACAAAGGGGACGGCAGCCTCCGGGGAAAATACCGGCCCATCGGCATCAACCGGACCAATTTCCTGGCGCTGACCCAGCTGCGGCCGGATCTGCCGGAAGACCGGCGGGCCGTGGAATGGATCGCTGAAGGGTGCAATGTGTTCAACGCCTTCGTACCTTTCTATACCAATGTGGAGAAAACCCCGGAGTATCTGGCGGTGACGGACGCAGAACCGGATTCCAACCAGTTCTACTGGGCCAACCGGCTGATCGGCACCCTGGCCGATGCCCATTTCGGAGCCTGCGCCAACCTGATCGAACGGTACCAGAACAAGGTGGGGGCCCGGGCCCACGCCCTGCTGAAAGAAGGAGACCGGGGCGGTGCCGGGGAGAAGGTGAACCGGTATCTGGAGGAACGGAACGAAAAAATGGCCGCCATGGCCCAGGAAGAAACCCGGAAGCTGCTGGGGCAGGTGCTCTACGCCGCCAGCAATGGGATGAAGAACGGATTTGCCCGGTCGGATGCGTGAGGGGTCCTGCTGCAGCGAAGCAGGACCGGTCAACGGTCAGCTGTCAGCTGTCAACGGCCGAAGGATCAATTTGCAGGCAAATTTCATGAAGGTACAAACCGGAACCGTATGGGCTCCACTTGAATCGACATGATAAAAAAGAAAAAAACAGTGTACAAATCGGAACCGCAGGGGCTCCACGCCGGGGAGCCCGCTTGTTGTGTTATAATAATCCTAACAAGTCTATTGGAGGGATCCTTATGTCAGCAGACCAACTGCCCCACAATCATGGAGAAAACATCAACTATATCCTGAAAGATCTGCCGGAGAATGCCAATTTTTCTGCGGTTTCCGGGCTTTTCAGCAGCCTGGCGGATGCCAACCGGATCAAGCTGTTCTGGTATCTGTGCCATATGGAAGAATGTGTCATCAACCTGTCGGCCCTGATGCACATGAGCAGCCCGGCCCTGTCCCATCACCTGAAGATCCTCCGGGAAAACGGCCTGATCACCAGCCGCCGGGCCGGAAAAGAAATGTACTACAAAGCCACCAATACGGAAGAAGTCCGGCTGCTCCACCATATGATCGAACTCCTCATCGACATCACCTGCCCGGAGCATGAGGGAGAAAGACAGTGAAGGGGGCAGACCACTTAACCACTTCCAATGCCCTTGTCCCCATGGGACAGGGGCGTTTTTTTATGGTATAATGGACTATAAGCAACAATTTCTCTACATTCAAGGAGGTCATTCTCATGATTCAATTTACGTATACCATCCAGGATCCCCAGGGCATCCATGCCCGTCCCGCCGGCATGCTGGTGAAGGAAGCCGCCAAATTCCAGTCCAAATGCAGTGTGGCCGGCAATGGCAAGACCGGCGACCTGAAACGGATTTTCTCCCTGATGGGCATGGGCATCAAGGCTGGCATGGAACTGACGGTTTCCGTGGAAGGCCCGGATGAAAAAGAAGCGGCTGCCGCCCTGGAAGCATTTCTGAAAGCCAATCTGTAAGGAGGATTGTCCATGAAGGTTGTACAAGGGAAGGGGGCTTCCGCCGGGGTGGCCGTGGGCCCGATCCTGGTGAAGCCGGTGGAACGGCAACCGGAAATCCACCTGGACACCTGTCTGGATCCCCAACAGGAACTGAAACGGCTCCAGGCTGCCCAGCAGCAGGTGATCCAGACCCTGGAAGGGTTGAAGGAAAAAGCCCGGCAGCAGGTGGGAGAAGAGGAAGCCGGCATTTTTGAAGTCCATCAGATGATGGTCCAGGATCCGGATCTTTGTGACACCATCCAGGGACTGATCCAGGAAGAGCACATGACGGCGGAAGCTGCTGTCCGGGAAGCAGGCAGCCAGTTTGCCGCCATGCTGGAAGCCATGGACGATGAATACATGCAGGCCCGGGGCGCCGATGTACGGGCCATCTGCGGCCAGCTGGAAGATGCCCTGTCCCAGGGCGGACGGAGCTGGACGGAACTTCTTACCCAGCCTTCCATCATCTGCGCCGATGACCTGACGCCCAGTGAAACCCTCCAGCTGGACAAATCCCTGATCCTGGGCTTTGTCACCAGCGGGGGCAGCGCCAATTCCCATACGGCCATCCTGGCCCGGACCATGAAGATTCCGGCCATCGTCCATACGGAAATCGCCCTGGACGAAGACTGGAACGGAACTCTGGGGGCCCTGGACGGCAGCACCGGGAATTTCTGGCTGGATCCGGAACCCCAGGTGCTGGAACAGCTGAAGGAAAAACAGCTGCAGCACCGGGCGGCGGAAGACGCCCTGGAACAGTTCCGGGGCAGACCCACCTGTACGGCGGACGGCCGGACCATTGCCCTGTACGGGAACATCGGCCAGCCGGAAGACATCGATCTGGTACTCCAGAATGACGGGGAAGGGGTGGGCCTGTTCCGCAGCGAATTCCTCTATCTGGGCCGGGAAGACTATCCCACGGAAGAGGAACTGTTTGAAGCCTACTGCACGGCGGCCCAGGAACTGGAAGGCCGGAAGCTGATCATCCGGACCCTGGACATCGGGGCGGACAAAAAAGTGGGCTATTTCCAGCTGCCGGAAGAGGAAAATCCGGCCTTGGGCTTTCGGGCCATCCGGATCTGCCTGAAACGGCCGGAAATCTTCCTGACCCAGTTGCGGGCCATTCTCCGGGCTTCTGCTTATGGGGAAGTGGCGGTGATGTTCCCCATGATCATTTCCGTGGAGGAAGTGAAGGCGGCCCGGGCTCTTCTGGAAGAAGCCAAAGCCGGTCTCCGGGCAGAAGGGATCCCCTTTGACGAAAAAATGGAAGTGGGGATCATGATCGAAACCCCGGCGGCAGCCCTGATCAGCGATGATCTGGCCCGGTATGTGGATTTCTTCAGCATCGGGACCAACGATCTGGTCCAGTATACCCTGGCGGTGGACCGGCAGAACGCCAGTCTGGAAGAACTGGGGAAAGCCAGCCACAAGGCGGTGCTCCGTCTCATCGACCTGACCATCCGGAACGGTCATGCCGGAGGCTGCTGGGTGGGCATCTGTGGCGAAGCGGCGGCAGATCCGGAACTGATACCGTATTTTGTGGCCATGGGTGTGGATGAACTGAGCATGTCCGCCGGGAAGATCCTCCAGACGCGGAAACTGATCAGCACCCTCCATGGGGCATGAGAAGGGAGGTACAGGACCGTTGATCGATCTGGATCTGAAACAGGCGGCGGACAAGGCCATTGCCCTCCAGCCGGAGAAACGGGTCCTGCCTTTCCTGTACAAGGATCAGGCCCTGTTCATCAAGCGAAAAGTATCCAACCACCGGAATGCATTTGCCAAACAGAGTGTGGAAGGGGCGTTCTGGTGCGAAGTGTATAAAATCATGACGGTGAACCAGTATTTTCCCCTGGCACCGGAAATCGTCCTGCTCCAGGATGACTATTTTGTCATGAAGGCGGTGGGCAAGACTCTCCAGGGGGTGGCCAAGGAAGCTCCCTGGGCGGACTGCCGGCTGGAAGCCTACCGGAAGGCGGGAGAAAGCCTGGCCCGGCTCCATCAGATGGGGCTCCACCACGGCCGTCCGGCCCTTCGGGATATTGCCTATGACCGGGAGCAGGACAAAATCACCTTCCTGGACTGGGAAAACGAAAAGCGGTTCATTGACGCGGATCCCCGGGTACTGGACCTGTTCCTGTTTGTGCACAGCTGTTTCCGGGAAAAAAGCTGGAAGGACAGGAGCCTGCTGGAGACGGCCATGAAAGCCTACTGCAACAGTCCGGTAGGACGGGATATCCTGCGCCAGGCCAAAGCCCTGATCGGGAAATACCGGACGGCGTTTGCCCTGTGTGAAAAACTCCGGTGTTTCGGCTGGCGGGATGTGAACAGCCTGGACGATGCCCGGAAATTCATCCTGGAACGGGAGTAAAGGAGAAACCATGCATTTTGGACCTCGATTGGAGGCGGTGGCGGCCCTGGTGCCGCCCTGCCGGACCCTGGCTGATATCGGGACGGACCATGCCTATCTGCCGGTGCTGCTGCTCCAGGAAGGAAAAATCAACAGGGCCATTGCCGGGGATGTGGTCCCCGGTCCCTGTGAGGCGGCCCGGCACACGGTACGGCAGTTCCATCTGGAAAACCGGATCACCGTGCGTCAGGGCAGCGGGCTGACAGTACTGGCCCCGGGAGAGGCGGAAACGGCTGTGATGGCCGGAATGGGAGCAGAAACCATGCTCCAGATTCTGGCAGAAACCCCGGAGGTATGGCAGCATCCCGGATTCCGGCATCTGGTGCTCCAGCCCATGAGCGATTCCGCCCGGCTCCGCCGCTGGGGCCAGGAGCATGGCTGGGCGGTGACCCGGGAAGAACTGGTCCGGGAAGGGAAACGGTTGTACGAACTGCTGCTGCTGGAACCCTGTCCCGGCTGGCAGTATCCCGGCTGCTGCTGGGAAGTGGGGGACGACCTGCTCCGCCGGCATCACCCGCTGCTGCCGGATTTCCTGGCGGAAAAGAAAAAGAAAATCCGGATGCTGCTGACCCAGATGGACCGGAGCGAACGGGCCCGGGCCAGCCGGCAGTATGGAGAATATGAGACTCTGTGGAAACAACTGGAGGAAATGGAACGTGGAAACGGAAGAAATGGAAAGTAAGGAAACGACCGTAACCGACATCTGCCTGTTCATGAACGAACTGGCACCGGTGAAATATGCGGAAAGCTGGGACAATCCCGGCCTGCTGCTGGGACATCTGGCCCAGCATGTGCACAAGATCATGGTGGCGTTGGACCTGAGCCCGGAAGTGGCGGAACAGGCCATCGAACAGGAATGTGACATCATCATTACCCATCATCCCTATTATTTCAGCCTGCCCAAGACCCTGGCGGTAACGGATACCAAGATGGAAGTGCTCTATGAGCTGATCAAACACGACATCGCCCTGTATGCGGCCCACACCAACCTGGATGCGGCCAAAGGCGGGGTCAACGATGTACTGGCAGCCCGGCTGGGACTGGATGAAGTGACGGAGATCCCCCGGAAGGACTGCCCGGAACAGGGACTGGCCCGGATCGGGGTCCTGGATGAACCCATGGCCCTGAAGGATTTTGCCGCCAAGGTCCGGGATGACCTGGGAGCTGAACACCTGACCTACGCCGGCGGGGACGAACCGGTGTACAAAGTGGCCGTGGTGGGCGGCAGCGGTGCGGATTTCATGGAAGACGCCCTGGCCGCCGGAGCGGATACCCTGGTCACCGGGGATCTGAAATACCATGTGGCCCAGAAGGCGCTGAATCTGGGACTCAATGTGGTGGACGGCACCCATCAGCTGACGGAAAGCCCGGTGGTGGACAAGCTGGAACAGGTACTGCAGGCCTGGTGTGAAGAATCCGGCCGTCATTTTGCAGTGATCCGTGCGGAAGAAGACCGGATCCTCCAGACGGTATAAGGGGCGGCTGTCATGATCCGAGATCTGCAGCTGGGGAATGCCATGGAACAGCCCTGTCTGGTCCGCCTCCAGAAAGTGGGGACCTCCTCCAACGGAAAGCCCTATGCCAAGGGCCTGCTGGAGGACAACAGCGGCTGCATTCCCTTTATCTGTTTTGAAGCTGGCCCCATCGGCCGGCTCCGGACCATGGAAGCCCCCACACCCTATATAATCGGGGGCAAGGTGGATGTGAACAAATATTCCACCACCATGGCCTACCAGGTGATCGTCCAGAAGGTCCAGGCGGTGACGGAAGAGGACGATTTGTCCGACCTGCTGCCCAGCGGCCACATCGATCTGGAAAAGTACAAGATGGAATTCCAGGCCTTTATGGGCCGGATCCAGGATGACGGGCTGCGGGAGCTGGTGGAAACCCTGTTTTCCGGGAGCACCCTCCGGCAGTTTTTGAAGAACCCGGCAGGGATGCGGCTGCACCATGCCTACGTGGGAGGTCTTCTCCACCATACGGTGTGTGTTACCCGTCTGGCGGTGGCCATGAGCGGAGCCATCGGAGGGGTGGATCTGGACCTGGTAATTGCCGGGGCCCTGCTCCATGATCTGGGGAAGATCCGGGAAATTTCTTCGGATCTGGGCTTTCCCTACACCACGGAAGGCCGGCTCATGGGGCATATTTCCATCGGAGCCATGGCGGTGGACCGGGCTGCCCGGAAAATCCCGGAACTGTCTCCTGACAAACGGGAACGGCTGCTCCACATCATCCTGAGCCATCATGGGGACCAGGACAAGGGATCTCCGGTGGTTTGCGTTACCAAAGAAGCCTTTATCGTCCATTATGCGGATGAAGTGGATTCCATTATGAATCAGTTCCACGAAAAAGAACGGAGCGAAACCTGGGAATACGACAAAATGTTACAGCGGTACCTGTGGAAGGTTTGACGGATTGCCCAACCTATGGTATCATTTCAAGCTGTGAGTGCGGAAAGATAATCGCGGCAGCCCTTGTGGCTGATGAGGAAAGTCCGAGCTCCGCAGGGCAGGATGCTGGATAACGTCCAGTGGGGGCGACCCTAAGGAAAGTGCCACAGAAAACAAACCGCCGGCTCGCCGGTAAGGATGAAACGGTGCGGTAAGAGCGCACCAGCGGTCAAGTGATTGGCCGGCTTGGTAAACCCCATCCGGAGCAAGACCAAATAGGGAAGGGATGAAGCGGCCCGCTGAGCCTTCCGGGTAGCGTTGCTTGAACCTGCAGGCAACTGCAGGGCTAGATAAATGATTATCCTAGACAGAACTCGGCTTACTGAGCACTCACAACCTGAAAAAGTACCTTGTGCCTGAGGCACGGAGGAGGAAATATGATGGAAATGATGCATATCGGCAGTGCAGATGCTTTTGACAAACTGGTGCAGTCCGGGGACAAACCGGTACTGGTGGACTTCTGGGCCACCTGGTGCGGTCCCTGCCGGATGCTGGCACCGGTGATCGAAGAACTGGCCGGGGAACATCCGGAAGTCCAGTTCGCCAAGCTGGATGTGGATCAGGTACCGGATGTGGCCATGCGTTTTGGCGTGTCGGCCATTCCCACGGTGGTACTGTTCAAAGCCGGGAAGGAAGTCCAGCGCTTTGTAGGGGTCGAACCCAAAGGAGCGTATGAACAGGCTCTGGCAGCTCTGTAAAAAGGAGAAGACGCTGCATGAAAAAGATTTCTTTTGTCGTGCCCGTCTTCAATGAAGAGGAAAATATCCATGAGTTTCACAGGCGCCTTACGCAAGTAATGGCGCCTTTGCCGTATGACTATGAAATCCTGTTCATTGACGATGGATCCAGGGACCGGACCAGTCTGCTGATCCGGGAACTGGCGGAAAAAGATTCCCATGTCCAGGGGTATGTGTTTGCCCGGAACTTCGGCCATCAGCTGGCCCTGACCTGCGGTCTGGACCAGTCCACCGGGGACGCGGTGATTTCCATGGACGGGGATCTTCAGCATCCTCCGGAAATGGTGCCGGACCTTCTGAAAAAATGGGAAGAGGGCTATGAAATCGTCCAGACCGTGCGGAAATCCACGGAGGACGCTACCTGGTTCAAAAGTATAACGTCCCGCTTATACTACAAACTGATCAATTCCATGAGCGAGGTCCGGATCACTCCCGGGGGCAGCGACTTCCGGCTTATGGACAGGAAAGCGGTGGATGCCCTGAACCGGTTCCGGGAACGGGCCCGGTTCATCCGGGGCATGGTGAACAACCTGGGGTTCCGGTACACCACCCTGGAATTTGTGGCGCCGCCCCGGTTTGCCGGCCATTCCAAGTTCAGCCTGCGGAAAATGCTCCGATTTGCCCTGGACGGAATTACGGCGTTTTCCCGGGTGCCCCTGCGTCTGGCTCTGTATGTGGGGTGCATTGCCGGGCTGGGCAGCATCCTGCTGATCGGTCATGTCATTTATGTGAAATATATCGTCCAGGATGCGGTGCCCGGGTGGACCACTTTGGCTGCAGCAGAGTTCTTCCTGGGAGGCGTGGAGCTGATCGGCATCGGTATTGTGGGGGAATATGTGGGCCGGATCTTCGATGAAGTGAAGCAGAGACCTTTGTATATTATTCGTGAACATATCGTGAAAAATGGTAACAGCCGATAGACAGGAAATAAGAGAATTGTTATAATAAGAGCCGGCAAAACTAAATAAAAAAGCCGAATCACAGCAATGTGAACGGGGGAACCAAAGTGGGGTTAATTTCTTCGGAATAGGGCATCTCGACCCGCACCCGGCAGCTAACTTCGTAGGCGTAATCGAGAGGATGTGTTTATTATATTTAGGAGGATGATGCTTGGCGTAGTGCTGGCAGCGGCGACCACCGCAGCAGTGGCATTACCTGCGCAGAACGTATTTGCCAGTTTCAAACCAGGTCAGTCGGGACCGGAAGTGGCAGCCATCCAGGAACAGCTCCTGATGGAAGGCTATGACATCGGGATCCCTGACGGGGTCTATGGAGCCCGTACCGTGGCTGCGGTAAAGAAATACCAGGCCAGCATGGGGCTGGCGGCAGACGGGGTCATCGGGAACTTCACCTACAAAAAGCTCATGGGCAGAGAAATGCCCACCCACCGTACGCTGAACACCAACCGGGGATATGGCAGCAGCTATGGTTATGGCAGCAGTACGGCCAGAGAGCTGATCAGCACCGCTTACGATTATGTTGGGGTGCCTTATGTTTTCGGGGGGACCACCCCCTGGGGCTTTGACTGTTCCGGATACACCCAGTATGTATTCCGGCAGATGGGAATCGAAATTCCCCGGACAGCGGATGCCCAGTATTATGCTTTCCCGAAAGTTTCTTCCAGCGAGCTGGAACCGGGAGATCTGGTGTTTTTTGAAACTTATGAACCGGGCCCGTCCCACTGCGGCATTTACATCGGCAACGGTCAGATGCTGCAGGCCGGGAGCAGCACCGGTGTCACAGTATCCAATGTGTTCAGTGGATACTGGGGCGCAAGATATATCGGAGCGGCACGAGTCCTCTAAGTCCGCTTGCCCGTCAGGGAAGATTCCCTGGCGGGTGTTTTTTTTATAAGAACGCAGCCCTGGAGGCTGCTAGCCCACCACCATTGCGCAAGCGCAACGGTCCCCCGCCCTTGAAAAGGGCGGATATAAAACAGGGATCAGGACCGGAGCGGGGTTGGTGCCGGAAGCTCGTGCATCTGGTGGGGCAACCGGCCTGCGCACCCTGCGGTCCTGTGCCCTGCACTCTTCATTCCCCCCGCAGTTTGCACTATACACTGATATAGTGTAAAATAAAAGGTAAAATATCAAATACCCAGCATCCTGGATGCTGCAGCAATAGGGTGAAGACTATGGAACACCATGAAACTGAATCGACAGAAATGTATCTGGAAACCATCCTGGTCCTGAAAAACCGGCTGGGGCTGGTCCGGTCCATCGACATTGCCAACGAAATGGGCTATTCCAAGCCCACCATCAGTGTGGCCATGAAGAAGTTCCGGGCAGAAGGCCTGGTCACCGTGGACGATTCCGGGTTCGTGAACCTGACGGAAACCGGCCGGGACATTGCGGAAGGAATCTACGAGCGGCACCAGGTGCTGACCCACATCCTCATGTCCCTGGGGGTGTCCCGGGAACACGCGGAACACGATGCCTGCAAGATCGAACACGATATCTGCGACGAAACCTTCGAGGCATTGAAAAAGGAATACGTCCGCCTGCGGGCGAAGAAGTGAGAGAGGGGTGCTGCACAGAAGGTGCAACACCCCCTTTTATTGACACATTATGGTATAATGAAAAAATAGAGTGTCAATGATTCTGCGCTCTGGTTTGGGATTTCCGCCCTGCGGGATCCTTTGAATCCGGCAGTTTCCTGCCAGAAGAGAGAGGACTGTCTATGAACAAACAACAGACTGTATTGATCGCGGATGACGAACCGCAAATCCGTGAGATCTTAAGCATTTATTTCAAAAAAGAGGGATTCAAGGTCATTGAAGCGGCAGACGGTGCCGAGGCTCTGGTGCAGGTCCAGGCCGGGAAACCGGACATCATCCTGCTGGACATCATGATGCCGGTACTGGACGGGCTGGAAGTGTGCAAACAGGTCCGGAAGATCTCCGATATCCCCATCATCATGCTCACTGCCAAGGATTCCGATGACGACCGGATCCTGGGGCTGGAAATCGGAGCGGACGACTACATTTCCAAACCCTTCAACACCCGGGAAGTGGTGGCACGGGTCAAGGCCGTGCTCCGGCGGACCAATGCCTCCATGAGCAGCCAGAACAAGCAGGTGCTGGAATATCCCAACCTGATGATCAACCTGAGCGAATACCGGGTGGTGGCCTTCGGACGGGAAATCACCTTTACCGCCAAGGAAATGGAACTGCTCTGGTGCCTGGCCTCCAACCCGGGAATCGTGTTCAGCCGGAACCAGCTGCTGGAAAAAATCTGGGGCTATACCTATTACGGGGACACCCGCACCGTGGATACCCACATCAAACGGGTCCGGCACAAGCTGGATATTCCCCCTGATTCCACCTGGGACATTATGACGGTCTGGGGTGTAGGGTACAAGTTCGAGGTCAAAAAGTGAAGAAATCATTAAGCACCAGGCTCATGTACAGTTACATGGGCCTGATTCTGGCTATTATCGTGGGGATTTCCGTGGGGCTCAGTTACCTGATCACGGAATATTTCTTCCGGACCAAGGAACTGGAACTCAATGACAAGGGCGGTCAGGTGGCCATGATGGTCCGGTATTTTGACGCCATGCATATGGACAAGGCCATCCTCCGGGAATACCTGACCTCCATGGACCAGCTGGTGGGGGCACGGATCTGGGTATTCAACAACCAGTTCGAACTGATCGGGGCTTCAGAAACCGGTACGGAATACGAACAGACCCATGAGCCGGGGAGCTCCAGGCAGGAACGGGAAGCCAGGCGGCGGGAAAAATGGATGCAGAGCGTGGCGGCCATCGACCGGCAGATCAGGGAAAACGGGAACGGCCATGAACGGTTCCAGAAGATCCTCACCAAGGTCTACAGCGGGGAACGGGTCAACGAACGGATCTATCACCCCTACTACAAGGAACAGGTACTGATGGTGGGGATTCCCCTGAAAGACCCGGTGGGCAATGTTACCGGCGCCCTGCTGCTGGCTTCTCCCCTGGGCGGACTGAACAAGGTCCTGAAGGACATTTACATTTACACCCTCATTGTGGGGATCATCGCTCTGTTTGTCAGTGTGATCATCGTCAGCGGGCTCACCCGGCGGATGGTCAAACCCCTGATTTCCATGAAGAACTCCGCCAAAGCCATCGCCCTGGGGGATTATTCCCTGAAAGTGGCGGTGGACGGAGATGACGAAATTGCAGATCTGGGCCGGAGCCTGAATTCCCTGGGCCGGGATCTGGAACAGTTTGTGCTGAAGAGCCAGAAAATGGAAAAGATGCGCCGGGATTTCGTGGCCAATGTGTCCCATGAACTCCGGACCCCCATTACCATTATCCAGGGTTATAATGAAGCCCTGTCCGACGGAACCATTACGGATCCGGAGGATGTGAAGAAATACCGGAAGCTGATCAACGATGAAACCCGGCGTCTGGAACGGCTGATCAATGAACTGCTGGATATCAGCCGGCTCCAGCGGGGAGAAGGGGAGGAAATGGAACCCATCCCCCTGGGCAAAGTGGTGGAAAGCGTGGTGAACATGCTGGAAGGCCGGGCCAAAAAACGGGACATCCGGCTGGAACAGTATGTGGATGACAGCCTGCTGGTCTATGGCAACGGGGACCGGCTGTACCAGCTGGTGATGATCCTGGGAGACAATGCCATGAAGTATTCTCCGGACAGTTCGGTGATCCGGTTCCAGGTGATGGAAAATGGACGGAAAGGGACGGTGCTCACTGTGGCCGACCAGGGCTTCGGGATCCCGGAAGAGGATATCCCGTACATCTGGGAGCGGTTCTATAAGGCGGACAAATCCCATTCCCGGCATATCCCCGGAACCGGGCTGGGACTGGCCATCGGCAAGGAAATTATCCGGATGCACAAGGCCAAGGTCCAGGTCCAGAGCAAGGTGGGCAAGGGTACGGCTTTTGTGATCACCTTCCCGCCCTATGCGCCTCAATCCAAGGTGGATCCGGATGGGGCCCATGAAGCGGAAGTGGTGGAAGATGTCCATCCTTTGCCGGAAGATGATACTGTAGAACAGGAAGGAGAGAACCGGAATGAATAAAAAAACGGCAATCCTGTCAGCCTGTCTCTGCCTGGGTTTTGCACTGACGGCCCGGGCCGGGGCCTGGGAACCGGATGACCTGAACCGGGAAGAAGCGGCCCTGGTGGGTTTCTATCAGGGCAACGGAGAACAGGTGGCGGTCCGGGAAAACAAGGGCCGGCTCCAGCTGCTGTACCGGTTCCAGAGCGGGGACCGGGATTACACCGGCAGCAATGTGTATCAGCTGGTAAAGAACCATTACGACAATTACGAACTGCGGGAAGTGGGGCCCAATACCGATGCGGACAGCACGGTCCGGTTCGACCGGGACAAGAACGGACAGGGGATCAGCCTGAACCTGGGACAGAAAAGCTATACCCGGAAATTCACCGGAGGAGAGAACGGCAAACCCATCCGGGTCAATCCGGCCAAACTCCTGGAAGAACTCCGGAAGGAAGCGGCGGCCGCCGCGGCTCCCAGCCTGCCCTATGACAAAACTGCGGAGCTGGTGGACCTGGCCCGGACGGTGCCAGGACTGAAACTGGATCTCCGGTACACCACGGACAACAATCTGTTCGGGGCGCCGCTGGTGCTCAGTTCCCAGGTCCTGCTGGACCGGAACGCAGCCCAGGCCCTGGCCCGGGTGCAGACAGGATTGAAACCCTATGGATACGGTCTGGTGGTCTGGGAAGCCTACCGGTCCTGGCGGGACTTCAAGCTGGCCACCCTGGCCCTGGGCAAAGAGCATGCCGATATGCTGCCCAAGGCGGAAGAAGGGTATTCCCACAATTCCGGCCGGAGCCTCGATGTGAGCCTGTACAGCCTGGAAACCGGGGAAGAGGTGCCCATGATCTCGGATTTTGACGAACCGTCCCCGGCCCAGTACGCCCAGTTTGCCGGAGGTACCCAGAAGCAGCGGTACCTGCGGGATCTTCTTCGGCAGCAGATGACCCTGCAGGGGTTCACCGCCAGCGATATGGAGTGGTGGCATTTCGATTATGATGCAGGAAACCGGTATCAGGTGCTGAATCAGTAAAAAGGAAGCCAGCTGGTGCTGGAGTAGAAGGGAGACGCAGCCGGGCGTCAGCTGCGTTTCCGTTCTTAAAATTTGTCTGCAAATTTTCTCCTTTTATGGTAGAATTAATAAGATATGAATCTATTTTTAGGAGGTTCAAACAATGAATGTCTATGATGAAATGAACAATCTCTGCAAAGCCATTAAGGAATCCCATGAATATAAAGTGCTGGTGGAAGCCAAGGGGAAACTGGCCACGGATTCTTCTGCCGAATCCATGGTGAAGGATTTCCTGAAACAGAAACAGGAACTGGAAATCGCCCAGTACCAGGGCCAGAAACCCGATGATGCGAAGGTGAAGAAGATGCAGGACCTGTACAATGTGCTGCAGCTGAACCCGGTGGCCGGGGAATACATCCAGGCCTATATCCGGTTCCAGATGATGTTCGGGGATCTGTCCAAGACCCTCAGCGATACCTTAAAGGAAGTCATGGACTGATGACCATGTCCGGTTTACTTTCCTTTCTGGAAGAACGCCTGCCGGGCAAATTCCAGATCAATGCTCCCATGGAACGGTACACCACCTTCCGGGTGGGCGGCCCCGCCGACCTGCTGGTGGAACCGGAAACCCGGGAGGAAGTGTGCAGCCTGCTCCGGGAAATCCACACCCAGCAGGTGCCTTTGACGGTGATCGGCAACGGGTCCAACCTGCTGGTCCTGGACAAAGGGATCCGGGGCTGTGTGGTGAAACTGGGCAGCTGTCTGAAGCAGCTGACCATCCAGGGCTGCACCATCCGGGTGGAAGCGGGGGTGCTCCTGTCCCGGCTGGCTTCGGCGGCGGCCGAAGGAGGACTGGCGGGGCTGGAATTCGCTTCCGGGATCCCCGGCAGTCTGGGGGGAGCCATCTTGATGAACGCCGGCGCCTATGGCGGCGAAATCGGCAACCTGGTCCGCTCTGTGACGGTGGCGGACGGTGGGGGAGAACTCCGTACCCTGAACCGGGAGGAAATGGAATTCCGGTACCGTCATTCCGCTGTCATGGACAGCGGGGACATCATCCTGGGGGCCACCCTGGAACTGACCCGGGATGATCCGGATGCCATCCGGGAACGCATCAGTGAATTGACCCGGAAACGGGTAAGCAAACAGCCTTTGAATTTCCCCAGTGCGGGAAGCACTTTCAAGAGACCTCCAGGATATTTTGCAGCGGCACTCATCGACCAGGCCGGCCTTCGGGGCTACCGGGTGGGGGATGCCCAGGTATCGGAAAAGCATACCGGTTTTGTGGTGAACCGGGGCCACGCCACGGCCTCGGAGATCCTCCAGCTGATGGACGATGTACGGGAAAAGGTCCACGCCATGAGCGGCGTGTGGCTGGAACCGGAAGTCCGGATCATCGGCGAAAAGTAACCATCTGTTTTCCGGGAAACGCCTTCCGCGACGCTTCCTTGGGATCGTATCCTGGAAGGAGTCAAGTGAATTCTTATGAATAAGGGGTATATTTTCGTCCTTGTAACTGCGTTCCTGTTTGGGACCATGGAAACGGCGCTGAAATTTTTTGGCGGTATGTTCCATCCCATCCAGATCACCTTCCTCCGGTTCCTGATCGGGGGACTGGTGCTGATGCCCATGGCCTTCAGCGCCCTGAAGAAAAAGAATGTCCAGCTGAACGGACAGGATCTGAAGTTCTTCCTGTTTTCCGGCTTCCTGGGGGTCGTGGTCAGCATGATCCTGTACCAGATGGCCATTGTCTACGGGAAGGCTTCCGTCAACGGGGTCATCTTCAGCTGCAATCCGGTGTTCGTGGTGCTCTTTGCCTATTTCCTTTTGGGCGAGCCCATTGACAAGCTGACCATCTTTTCCCTGATGGCCAGTTTCGCCGGCATCGTCTGCATCGTGAACCCGGTGAACATGACCGGCAGCCAGCTGAGCATCATCCTGATCCTGCTGTCCGCCATGACTTTTGCCCTGTACGGCATTGCCGGACGGAAACATGCCCAGCGCTACGGAGGCATTGCCATGACCAGTCTCAGCTTCCTGTGCGGTTCTTTGGAGATGCTGGTGCTCATTGGCATTTCCACCTTTGCGCCGGTGCGGGACCTGATGCTGTCCCTGGGGCTGAAGGTGTTTACGGACATCCCCATCCTGGGGGGACTGACGGCGGCCCATATCCCGCCTCTGGCCTACATCGCCGTAGGGGTCACCGGTCTGGGCTATGCCAGCTATTTTCTGGCCATGGAATATACGGATCCGGCCACGGCTTCTCTGGCCTTTTACATCAAGCCCATCCTCACCGCCTTCATGGCCTGGCTGGTCATTGATGAACCCATTACGGTGAATATGATCGTGGGCATTGCCCTGATCCTGTTTGGCTCCTGCCTGTCCATTATTTCCAAACGGAAAAAGGCAGCCTGAAGAAAGGAACTGTCATGAACTTTAAATTCGTCCACAACAACTTCAATGTGCTGGATCTCCAGAAATCCCTGGCTTTCTACAAGGAAGCCCTGGGCCTGGAAGAAACCCGGCGGATCGAAACCCCGGATTTCACCATTGTGTATCTGGGAGACCACCAGACCAGCCATCTGCTGGAACTGACCTGGTTGAAAGACCGGAAGGAACCCTACAACCTGGGGGACAACGAATTCCATCTGGCCTTTGAGACCGATGATTTTGCCGCCGCCCATGCCAAACACGAGAAAATGGGCTGCATCTGCTTCGAAAATCCGGCCATGGGGATTTACTTCATCACGGATCCGGACAACTACTGGCTGGAAATCCTGCCGCCGAAAAAATAAGGGGAGAATATGATGGGAAGTTTTTTGAAAGAATTTAAAGCGTTTGCCCTCCGGGGCAATGTGGTGGACATGGCCGTCGGTGTCATTATCGGGGGTGCTTTCGGGAAGATCGTATCTTCTGCCGTCAATGACATCATCATGCCGCCGCTGGGGATCCTGATCGGCGGGGTGGATTTCTCCGATCTGTTCCTCAACCTGTCCAGCAAGAAAGTCAGCACACTGGCGGAAGCCAAGGCAGCCAATCTGCCGGTGATCGCCTATGGCAGCTTCATCACCAATGTCATCGATTTCATCATCATGGCCTTTGTGATTTTCTGCCTGATTTCCCTGCTGAACCGGTTCAAGAAAGAAGAACCCAAGGCAGAACCAACCCTGTGTCCGTTCTGCAAAATGCCGGTGGATCCGGAAGCAACCCGGTGCCCCCACTGCACGTCTGAAATTCCCAAGAAATAACCGGCCGGGCTGGTCAGGCGTTTTTGCCGGACCAGCCGGCTTTTTGCGTAAATATCACTACAGGAGGATGTTCCATGAACGTATTGGATGTACTGGAAGAACGGGGATACCTGAAACAGATGTCCCACCCGGATGAAATCAGAGAACTGCTGGGAAAGGAAAAGATCACCTTCTATATCGGCTTTGATCCCACCGCGGACAGCCTCCATGTAGGGCATTTCATCGCCCTGATGGTCATGGCCCATATGCAGCGGGCCGGCCACCGTCCCATCATCCTGCTGGGAGGCGGCACCGGCATGGTGGGGGACCCCAGCGGCAAGAATGAAATGCGGAAGATGCTGACTCCTGAATTCATCAACCACAATATCGAATGTTTCAAGAAACAGATCGGCCGGTTCATCGACCTGTCCGAAGGCAAGGCCATTGTGGCCAACAACGCCGACTGGCTGCTGAAGCTGAACTATGTGGACATGCTCCGGAGCGTGGGGGTCCATTTCTCCGTGAACCGGATGCTGGCCGCCGACTGCTACAAGACCCGTCTGGCCAGCGACAACGGGCTCACCTTCTTTGAAATGAACTATATGATCATGCAGGCCTATGACTTCTATACCCTGCACAAAAACTACAACTGCGTCATGGAACTGGGCGGGGACGACCAGTGGTCCAACATGATTGCCGGGGTGGAACTGATCCGCCGGAAAGACCGGCAGCCGGCTTACTGCATGACCAACACCCTCCTGACCAACAGCCAGGGCCAGAAAATGGGCAAGACCGTGGGCGGCGCCGTATGGCTGGATCCGGAGAAATTCTCTCCTTACGATTTCTACCAATACTGGCGGAATATCGATGATGCGGATGTGGAAAAATGCCTGGCCCTGCTGACCTTCCTGCCCATGGAGGAAGTCCGCCGTCTGGGAGCTCTCCAGGGAGCGGAAATCAACGAAGCCAAGAAAGTGCTGGCTTACGAAGTGACCAAGATCGTCCACGGGGAAGCCGAAGCGGAAAAGGCCAAAAACGCCACGGAAGCCCTGTTCGGATCCGGCAGCAACCTGGACAATGTGCCCACCATCACCGTCCGGAAGGACGAATGGGGCTGCCGTCTGCTGGATCTCCTGGCAGAAAACAAGGTGATCGCCACCAAGAGCGAAGGCCGCCGGCTGATGCAGCAGAACGGCCTTTCCATCGATGATGCCAAAGTCACCGACGTGGATACCCTGGTGGACGACGCCCTGTTCGCAGACAAAGAAAGCCTGATGCTGCGGAAAGGGAAGAAGAAGTACTACCGGTTGGTAAGGGGATAAAAAAATGGGGCTATTGCGTGAGCAACAGCCCTGTCAACGGTCAGCTGACAAAAAAGGAGTACTGCACGCTCATGTGCAGTACTCCTTTTTCATTTAAGTTCCTTCTTCGCGATTTTCCCCGTTGCCAGGTGGGGCATGGTTTCCAGCTGACGGAAGACCCGGGGGACTTTGTAGATGGCCAGATTCTGCTGCAGGTATTTTTTCAGGGCCCTGGGGTCCACGGTTTCCCCTTCCCGGACCGTGTAGAAGCAGCATCCGGCCTGGCCCCGGAGCTTGTCCGGGATGCCGATGACCGCCGCTTCGTCGATGCCCGGGTAGGCGTAGACCAGTTCTTCGATTTCCCGGGGATAGATGTTTTCCCCCATGCTGATGATCATATCCTTCAGCCGGTCCACGATCCGCAGGTATCCGTCCTGATCTTCCACCACCACATCGCCTGTGTGGAGCCATCCGTCCACCAGGGCATCTGCCGTGGCTTTCGGCAGATGCCAGTAGCCCAGCATTACATTGGGTCCTTTGACCAGCAGTTCGCCCCGGCTGCCCTGGGGCATTTCCCGGCCCTCCGGATCCACCACCTTCACCTGGATCTCCGGCAGGGGCAGGCCAATGGTGCCGCTTTTCACCTTCTCCGGGGGATTGACGGACACCACCGGCGAAGCTTCCGAAAGGCCGTATCCTTCAATGATGGGCTGATGGTACCGGGCTTCGAAAGCCTGGAGAAGGGAAAGCGGCATGGCGGTGCCTCCCACCACGGTGTACCGGACGGAGGCCAGGTCCTCCGGCTGTCCTCGGCGGACCAGCAGGGAACAGAGGGAAGGCACCAGGTACAGCACCGTCAGCTGCTGGTCCCGGATGAAATGGACAATGTCCTTCAGGTTCACGCTGTCATACAGGAAGATGGAGGCTCCCACCAGCAGTGGATTGATCAAGGCGGTGATCAGGCAGAAACAGTGGTACAGGGGCAGCACTGCCAGTACCCGGTCCTCTGGGGTGATGCGGAGGATTTCCTGGAACTGGCGGGCGTTGCAGGTCACATTGGCGTGGGACAGCAGAGCCCCTTTGGGCCGGCCGGTGGTGCCGGAAGTATAGATGATGAGGAAAGGCTCCTGGTCCGTGAAGGTTTCCGAAAGAGACGGCGCTTCCGGGGCCGGGCTGTCCAGATACCCGTCCAGAGGCAGCTGGCGGATGGATCCCTCCAGATCCGCTGTGGCTTCCAGGGCGTTCCAGGCAAAAGGATTACCGGTATAGAGCAGTAAACTGGACTCAGAATCCCGGAGGATGAATCCCACTTCCCGCTGGCTCAGCTGGCTGTTGATGGGTACGGCAATGGCGCCCAGGGAAGCCAGGGCCAGATAAGCAACGATGTAGTGGACGGTTTTCCGGGAAAAAATGGCAACACGGGTCTGCTGCCGGATCCCCTGGGCATACAGGGCATTCCGGCATTGACGGACCAGAGTACGGAGATCCAGGTAGGTATAGGAACGGCCCTGGTCAAAGACCGCCAGCCGGTCCGGTTCACCAAAGGACAACAGATGGTGGACGAGCATGGTAAGGCCTCCTTTTATCAGATTTCTCTTTCTATTGTACCGTGAAAAAAGAAAATAGGGAAGAGTGAAGAGGGAGGCCGGGATGGGGTTATTGCACGTTCTGTGCAACAACCCCCTGGTCGTAGAGACGCATAGCGGCTTAAGTCTGGAGCCTGAAGGCTGGAGCCAAATATTGAATTTGCAGGCAAATTTTTGAATATGCTGCAAAAACTGGTTGCCGCATACCGCAGGCAGCAGTCCCTTTTTCTTTCTCTTTCCTTCATGGTATAATGAGGAAAAAGTCATGCTAATCACTTAGCTTGACAGGAGGGAGGGGACCATGGAGCAATTTTTACAGGAAATGACAGAGCTCCTACCGTTCCTGCAGGAACCCCGGTTTGGCATTCCTCTGCCTGTATTGTATCTGATCATAATGATCGGGGTGATCCTGTGGGGTGGGTCCCTCCGGGAACGGATCTTCCAGCTGGGGGCCCGGGAGGCGGTGGGCTGGAGCATCTGGGTGTGGCTGGTCTGGCTGACCATCCGGCTGCTGCGGCTGACCCTGATTACCGGCTGGGCTGCCCTGGCCCGCCTGCTCTGGTACGGCTATTATCCCTGCATGGGGCTGCTGGCTTTTCTGGTGGTCTGGATCAGCTATGCCAGCAACCGGACCCCGGAAGACAGGGCTCTTCCTCGCTGGCTCCAGGGCCTGCTGCTTGTTGACCTTCTTTTAGCCGGGCTGGCCCTGACCAATGACTGGCATCAGCTGGTGTTCCAGATCCAGCCCAGTACCAATCCCCACCAGGATATCTATACCTATGGATTTGTGTATTACCTGATCCTGTTCAGTTATCTGGCCCAGCTGCTTCTGGCCAATGGATGGCTGTGCTGGAGGGCTTTCCGGGAAAAAATCAGTCTGGAGAGGCTGTGGCAGCCCTTTACGGTCATCCTGCTGTACGGAGGATACATTGCCAGCTATATCCTGCGGGTTTCCTGGATCTTCCGGAGTGAACTGGTCCTGTGGACGGCATTTTTCGGTTTCTTCTGGATGGAAGCCCTGCTCCGTTCCCGGCTGCTGCCGGGGAACAGTCAGTATCGGGACTGCTTTCTCCATTCCCGCCTGGGGCTGACCATCCTGGACCGGCAGGGACGTGTGGTGTACCAGTGCGAACAGCTGCCCGTCTCTCCGGACGGAGACTGGCAGCGGCGGACCATGCCCATTTCCGGAGGGCAGGTGGTATGGTACCAGGATATGGGAGAACTGCGCCAGAAGAAGAAAAAACTGGAACTGACGGCCCTGACCCTCCAACGGGTCTACCGGCTGCGGCGGAACTGGGAAAAAATCCGGAGAGAACGGATCCATCAGCAGACCCGGCAACGGATCTATGAGGAAGTGGAGGGCATCCTCCAGACCAGAGGTCCTCTTTTCCAGCAATATGCCCGGGCCCTGGCACAGGCGGAAGGGGGCCCTGAGGCCCGGCAGCTGGTGGCCCGGCTCAATGTGCTGGCCTGCTACCTGAAGAAGCAGTGTGTGCTGCTGCTCCGGGGACGGGAAGACAACTGTCTGCCGGTCCGGGAACTGCAGCTGGCGGTCCGGGAACTCTGCCATTACCTGGAACGGACCGGGGTGAAGACGCTGGTGGACGATCGTCTGGAGGGGCAGCTGCCGGTGACAACGGCCCTGGCTTTCTTCCAGCTGCTGGAGGAGGCTTCGGAAGAGGCGGTGCGCCAGGGGGAAAGTTCCCAGATCTGCTGCTTCAAAGAAAGTGAGAAGGGATGGGAGCTGTCCCTGCTCTGGGATCCCCGGCCCTGGGTCCGGGAATTTGTGGCGCAGCATCAATCTCGTTATGGCAGGGGCCTGTTCTGCCGGGAACTGGAATACGGGAGCAGTCTGGTTCTTCAGCACCAGAAGGGGGACGGATCATGGTAGATTTTGTGAAGCTGGGACCCCTGTTTCACCGGGTGCTGGTGCTGCTGGGCTTTGTGGGGCTGATGAGCCAGAGCCTCCTGATCTATTTCCTCCAGCCCCTTCCCCGGTTCCGGTTTCGCCGCCGGAAAGCGCTGGAAGGGGTGATCCTGGTCCTCCTGATCCTCCTGGAAAGCGATCTGATCCAGGATATCCAGCTGAGCCGGGAAGAGCCCTATGGTACGGGGTTCCGTCTGGTCCTTGGCGGCAGTCTCCTGGTGCTGACCCTGTGGCAGCAGGGAGATTCAATCAGGTGTCTGTCCCTGTGCCTGGCCGGAATGGCGATTCTGCCCTTTTTCGACGGGAGCTATCCCTGGGAGATGGGCCTGGCCCTGGGGCTTTTTCTGGTGCGGTCCCTGGATCTCCTGCCGGAAACCATCCAGGAAAAACGGATGCAGATCACGGAGTATTCCATTCAGGAAGCCATTGATTCTTTAGAGGAAGGGGTCCTGATCTCGCTGGCCAGCGGCGAACCGGTGCTGATGAACCGGGCCCTGTTCCGGTATACGGAAAGTGTCCTGGGGGTGGGGATCCGGAACGGCAATATGCTGTGGCACTTGCTCCAGGAAGTCCGCAGGCCCGGGCTGCATCGGGAAAACCAGGGCAGAGGGCTGCTTTTCCGGCTGCCGGACGGCCGCTGGCTGCTGTTCCAGCGGGTCAAGATCTATTTCCAGGGGCAGTCCCACTGGCAGCTGACTGCCAGTGATGTCACGGAACTCCAGCGGCTGAACCAGTCCCTGGACCAGCAGAACCGGCAGCTGCAGCAGAAAAATGCCGAGCTGAAGGAACTGCTCCAGCATGTCCAGGAAATCCAGAGCCGGGAAACCCTCCGGGAAATCCGGATCCGGATCCATGATCTGATGGGGATGCGGATCAGCCTGCTCCAGCAGGTATTGAACAACAGGAATTTTGCCGATTACCAGCGAATCATGCCCCTTTTGGTCAGCATGCTTTCTGATGTGCGGCAGGAAATCCGGGTGAAACCCCAGGTGCGGCTGGCTGAACTGGTCTCTGTGTACCGGAAGCTGGGGGTACTGGTCACCGTGCGGGGAAATCTGCCGGAGGAGGAATGGAAAGGGGAACTGTATGTGCAGATCATCCGGGAAGCCCTGACCAATGCCGTCTGCCATGGGCGGGCCAGCCAGGTGGCTCTGGTCCTGGACGAAGAAAACCTTCTGATCCAGGACAATGGACTGGGCTGCACCGGACCCGTCCAGGCAGGAGGCGGGCTTACCGGGATCCGGGAAAAAGTGGAAAGCCGGGGCGGGAAACTGGACGTTTCCGGGACCCCTCATTTTATACTGAAAATCCGTTTTGGGACGGAAGAAAAGGAAGGGACGAACGATGATCCGTATTCTGCTGGTGGATGACCAGAAAATCCTGCTGGATGGGCTGGCCAGGCTGCTGGAACCGTATGAAGACCTGGAGGTGGTGGGGCAGCTGCCCTTTTCGGAAATGGTGGAAACAGCCTGCGGCCGGCTGAAGCCCCATGTGGTACTGATGGATATCTGCATGGAAGGGAAGACCAGCGGGATCGAATGTACCCGGAAGATCAAAAAGCATTTTCCCCAGATCAAAGTCATCATCATGACCGGTTTCCAGGATGTGCATTTTGTGGAACTGGCCCAGGAGGCGGGGGCGGACAGTTTCATCTACAAAGAAAGTGCTGCAGACCAGTTCGTGGACTGCATCCACCGTACCATGGAGGGGGAGCATCTGTTCCCGGATGTCCAGGAACGGACCACCTTTGGATTTTACAACGCCACCCTGACCCAGCGGGAAATCCAGATCCTGCACCTGGTCTGCCAGAACCTGAGCTATCAGGAAATCGCCGACCGGCTGCAGCTGACCCGCCGGACCGTCAGCTTCCACATCAGCAACATGCTCAGCAAAACCGGCCACAAAAGCCTGGTGGGACTGGCTGTGGAAGCGGCAGAGAAGGGGTATGCAGGGAGGGAGTAGGTCTGTTGCTGGGGCAACAGACCCTGTCAGCAGTCAACTGTCAACTGCCGAAGGAAGCCAGTAAACTGGCTTTGAACAAGGGCAACAATTGGATAAATCGTACCTGTAGGGGCAGCAGGCCCGGCTGCCCGCCAAATCAGAAGTTGACCATGTGTTCTGCGGGGCGCCGGGCCTGCGCCCCCTACGGTTTATGCTGTTTAAAAATCAATTTGAAAATTGATTTCTATCGGCCGCTGACCGCTGACCGTTGACAGCTGACAAAATGGAGGGGTGTTGTACTTTTTGTGCAAAACCCCTCCATTTTTCTCAACCCTGTACTTTAGTACAGTGCGGAAATCTCCTGCTTCCGGTATACTGGAGACAGGAGGTGAAGACAATGAAGATACAGAATGATTTCAGAAAATTCTTTCGTATTGTGGGGATCCTGGCGCTTGCGGTCCTGGCCCCTTTGGGGCGGGGGCTGGCAGCTGAGAAGGAAAAGGTGATCCTGGATACGGATATGGTGGAACTGCTGGATGACGGGGTGGCCATGATGATGCTGGCCCAGGCCCCCAACATCCAGTTGGAAGGGGTGACCATCGTCTTTGGGAACACCTGGGTGGAAACCGGGACCGCAGCGGCCATCCGTCAGTTGGAAGGGATGGGACGGAAGGATATCCCGGTGTTTATGGGGGTGAATGAACCCACCCGGAAAGACCGGTTTGCCCATATGGCGGAAGAAAAACGCCTGTACGGACAGAATTTCGACAGCCATAAAGGAGCCGCCGGCTATCCCCGTCCGGCTTCCTGGCAGCAGGTATACCGGGAACGGTACCACCGGGAACCGGAACTGCAGCCCCGGAAGGAGGCGGCAGCCGATTTCATTGTCCGGACCATCCGGAAGAATCCTGGAGAGGTGACCCTGGTGGCCATTGGCAGTGGAGCCAACCTGGCGGCAGCCCTGGACCGGGATCCGTCCATTGCCGGAAAGGTGAAACGGGTGGTGTACATGGCCGGAGCCTTCATGGTGGAAGGCAATGTGATGCCCCACGGAGAATTCAATGTATGGATCGATCCGGAATCGGCCCGGAAAGTGTACCGGGCACCCTGGACGGAACAGGTGTTCCTGCCGCTGGATGTATGCAATACGGCCAAACTGAGCCGGCAGGAATATCAGGTGCTTACGGGGAAAATCACCCAGCCCTGGGCCCGTGCCATGTGGAAGGATTACTGGGCAGGGCCTCTGTTCCAGCAGGATCCGGGCTTTTCCAGCTATATCTGGGATGTGCTGGCCGCTGCCGTGGTCATCGATCCCCTGGTGATCACCCGGGAAGAAACCCTGCCGGTGGATGTGAATGACCAGTACGGACCGGGCTATGGAGATACGCTGGCTTACCGGGGCTTTGGACCGGAAGGTACCCAGAAGGCCCGGATCGTCTTTGCCGTGGATCAGGACCGGCTGTGGCCCATGGTGGAAAAAGTCTTTGACCGGCTGTAAAAAAGAGAGGAGAAAACCATGCTCAACCGCAAGAAATTCCTGCGGGCCGGCGCTTCTGCCGCCCTCTTTGCCCTTCTGCTGCCTCTCCAGGCCTGGGCCCAGGTGGTGATACTCCACACCAACGACATCCATTGCGGGGTGGACAGGAACCTGACCCTGGCCCGGGTGGCGGCTTATAAAAAGAAACAGAAAGCCCTGAATCCCCAGACCCTGCTCCTGGACGCCGGAGATGCCATCCAGGGGGAACCCCTGGGGAAACTCACCGACGGACGGGCCATGGTCCGGATCCTGAATGGGGCGGGCTATGATTTTGCCATTCCCGGCAACCATGAATTCGATTACGGCATGGACAACTTCCTGTCCCTGGCCAAAAAACTGGACTGCGGGTACACCAGCTGCAACTTCGTCCGGCTGGATACCGGGAAACCCGTCCTGGCCCCCTGCCGGATCTTTCCCTTCAAAGAACGGAAGGTGGCGCTTATCGGGGTCACCACCCCCGGTACCCTGGTGTCGTCCACGCCCCGGTTCTTCCAGGACGAAAAAGGCCATTTTATCTATGGATTCTGTGAGGACAAAGCAGGGGTGAAGCTTTACAGACAGGTCCAGGATACGGTGGAGGAAGCACGGGAACAAGGGGCGGATACGGTGATCCTGGTGGCGCATCTGGGCAGTGACGGTTCCATCCCCGTATGGAGCAGCCGGGCACTCCTGGCCCATGTAACCGGCGTGGACGGGCTCATCGACGGCCATTCTCACGAACAGTACGAAGTGTTCTATCCGGACCGGAACGGGAAAATGATCCCGGTGGCCCAGACCGGCACCAAACTCCAAAGCCTGGGGCGTATGGTCATCGAAGATGACGGTACCATCCGGGGCGAACTGGTCCGGGAGCTGATGGAGCCGGATCCCCAGGTGGAGAAACTGGTCCGGAAAGAAATGGCCAAAGTGGACCGGGCCCTGTCCCAGAAGGTGGGAGAATCCTCTGTGGAACTGGTGGATTCCCTGGAGGGCCAGCGGGCCGTGCGCCAGAAGGAAACCAATCTGGGGGATTTTGCCGCAGATGCTTTCCGGACCTGTTTCAAGGCGGATGCGGCCCTGATCAACGGGGGCTCCTTCCGGTCCGGTCTGCCCCGGGGCGCCTGGACCCGGAAGACCCTTCTGACCCTGTTCCCCTTTGGGAACCAGGCGGTGCTCCGGAGTATTTCCGGCCAGCAGCTGCTGGATGCCCTGGAACTGAGCGTATCCCATGCGCCGGAAGAAAACGGCGGGTTCCTCCAGGTATCCGGGCTGACCTTTGTCTACGATCCGGCCATCCCCTCACCGGTGAAACTGGATGACCAGGGAAATTTCGCCCGGGTGGAAGGGGAACGGAGGGTCCGCCAGGTGATGATCGGCGGCAAACCCCTGGATCCGGCGGAAGACTATCTGGTGGCCGGGACCAGCTACATCCTCAGCGACGGGGGCAACGGCTATACCATGTTCCGGGACACCACCCTGGTAGCGGAACCGGGCCTGTCCGACGTGGACATCCTGGCTGATTACGTCCAGAAACAGGGCGTCAGCGAGGCCTATCGGAAGCCGGAAGGGCAGGGGAGGATCCGGATAGACAGGAAATAAGGCGCTGTGAAAAAATCATCCCCAGCGCCTTTATTTCGCTAGCGTCAGCTGGCTTCCATCGGCTAGTGACTAGAGACTAGTGACTAGTGACGGGGTGTGAAAAAGCATTTTTTCACACCCCCTTTTTTACCAAAACCTGTACTTTAGTACAGTGCGTTTCTTCTGAAAATTCTGTACAATAAAAGCAGAAAGAGGACGAACGGATATCTGGAGAAAGGAGCACATGATGAGAAAGACATGGAAACAAATTCTGTTGGGAGCATTGACCCTGTGTGTCCTGGCATCCGGCTGCGGTGGGGGAAAAGGGGGCGGGGGAACCCCTGAAGACCCCAACGCCGACCTGCCGGTGCGGAAGAAAATCAGCACCCCGGTGGCATCCAGTTTTAAAGTAGACGGCCGGACGGTGAACATCTATGAATATACCGGGCTGACCTTCAAGGACCAGATCCTGTGGACGGACACCCTGGCGGTGGACGGGGACCGGATTTACTTCTTCGGCTTCGACACCAAGGACGAAACATACCGGACCAAACTCCGGTCTGTCAGTTTCAAGGATGAGACGCTCAGTGACCTGAAGGTGCTGGATGAACGGGCCTACTGGCGGGACAAACTGGTGGTATCCAACGGAACTGTCTATGACTGGCACAAACAAGGGGATTATCAAAGTCGTGAAAAGAAAAATGAAGCTTCCTATTGGCATTATTACGACGGAAAGACCATGGTGCCCACCGATTTCACCGGCACGACTCTGATTCCCATCGATCAGGGGAAGGATGTGGTCTTTACCCAAAAACGGGACTACTGGACCGGGACCCTGGACAAAGGGACCCTTACCAAGGGGAAGGAACTCCTTACCGCAGAGTCGATCAGGAAGGCTGGGCTGAACATCAAGAAACAATGGGCGGACAAGGACGGATTATACCTGATGGGGTATATGAAAAACGACAAGGGTGAAAATCAAAATGTGGTCCGGCAGTACAGTCTGCAGGACGGACAGCTGATCCAGTCCTTTGAGGGACCTCTTACCAAAGAAGGCCGTGGGTATGCGGTCACCGAGCACCGGGTGGTGCTGGGACAAGAAGGCGGCATCTACTGGATTTACCGCAAGAAGGATGGAAAGTTGTTGGGGAAATTCAAGACAGAACCCAAACTGACCATGGAAATCCTCACCCCCATGAAAAACGATTCCATCCTGATCTACCGCCGGATCAGCCGGGAGAAAGGCGAAGCCAAACTGTACCGGATAGATCTGTAGGGGAGAAAAGAGGGAAGAGTGCAGAGGGGGGGCGGCAGCCTGACAAGAAGTCAGACTCGGCCCAGGGGCCTTGAGATGTCAGACATCAGCTTTGTCCGGCATAGCAGAAGGTCCGGACAGCGAAGCATGTGTCCCCCCAGGCAATCAGCAAGACGGCAAGATATGACCTGGAAGAAAGGAAGGTATACTATGGGACTGATCAAAGCAGGGATGGGCGCTGTAGGCGGCGTGCTGGCCGATCAATGGAAAGAGTTTTTCTACTGCCAGATGGCACCGGACATCCTGATGATGAAAGGCCAGAAACGGACCGGGAGCCGGAGCTCCAACCAGGGCGACGACAACATCATCAGCAACGGATCCCGGATCGCTGTGAACAACGGCCAGTGCATGATGATCGTGGAAAACGGCAAGGTGGTGGATCTGTGTGCAGAACCGGGGGAATACACCTACGACAAAAGCACTGAACCTTCCATCTTCACCGGGGATCTGAAAGACAATGTGAAGGACATTTTCAAACAGCTGGGGAAACGGTTCACCTTCGGCGGGGATACCGGTAAGGATCAGCGGGTATACTATTTCAATACCAAGGAACTGATCGGGAACAAATACGGGACCCCCAGCGAAATCCCCTTCAAGGTGAAGGATGATACCACTGGCCAGGTGCTGACCATCCGGCTCCGGTGCTTCGGGGAATACAGCTACCGGATCACGGACCCCATCCTGTTCTATACCCACGTGGCCGGGAACGATTTCGACGAATACCGCAGGGAAACCCTGGACAGCCAGATGAAAAGCGAACTGCTCATGGCCCTGGCACCGGCTTTTGCCCAGCTCAGCGCTCAGCGGATCGACTACACGGAAATCATGGCCCATACCTTTGAACTGGCGGAAGCCCTCAACGATGTCCTGAGCAAAAAATGGCGGGATCTCCGGGGCATTGAAATCGTTTCCTTCGGAATCAGCAATATCAAAGCCAATGAAGCGGATGAAGAAAAGATCCAGAAGGTCCAGATGAGCATGACCATGGGCAGTGATCCCCGGATGGCCATGGGGGCCGTGGTGGATGCCACCGCCGATTCCATGAGGATAGCGGCAGGAAACCAGAACGCCGGAGCCGCCTTCGGGTTCATGGGCATGAATATGGCAGGGAATGCCGGGGCGAACATGTTCCAGGCCCTGGCAGGCCAGGCGGCGGCCCAGCAGCCGGCCCCACCGCCGGCAGGAGCACCACGTCAGCCCAGTGGGTTTGCCCCAGGAGCGGCGGATCCCAATGGCTGGGACTGCAGCTGCGGCCAGAAGGGCAATACCGGGAAGTTCTGCATGGCCTGCGGCGCCAAAAAGCCGGAACCGGCAGGGACCTGGGACTGCGCCTGCGGCCACAAAGGGAATACCGGGAAGTTCTGTATGGAATGTGGCGCTCCCAAACCGGAAACCCAGCCCCAGGGATGGACCTGTCCCGGCTGCGGCACGGTAAACCAGGGGAAATTCTGCATGAACTGCGGAGCCAAAAAACCGGAGGATGCGCCTTTGTACCGCTGTGACAAATGCGGCTGGCAGCCCCCCGATCCCCATCATCCCCCCAAATTCTGCCCTCAGTGCGGAGATCCCTTTGACGACAACGACAAGAGCTGAAACAGGAGGTGAGTGAAAATGACCGATACCTCTGTTGCCTACAAGTGTCCCAACTGCGGCGGGCCCCTGGAATTCCAGCCGGGGGCAAGCCAGGTGGTCTGTCCCTACTGCGATACCAAACTGGACGTGGCCCAGATGGAAGCCCTCTTTGCCCGGCAGCAGGAACGGGCGGCAGCCGCCCAGGAAGCAAAGGAAGAACGCTGGAATACGGAGATGGCCGGCAAGGAATGGAGCACGGAAGAAGCTTCCGTCCTGAAAGCCTTCACCTGTTCCGCCTGCGGTGCGGAAATCGTCTGTGACGAAAACACCCTGGCCACGGAATGCTGCTACTGCGGGAATCCCACCATGATGCCCAACCGTTTCAGCGGCATGCTGAAGCCGGATTACGTGATCCCCTTCACCAAGACCAAGGACGATGCGGTGGCGGCCCTGAAGGAATTCTACAAGGGCAAGCGCCTGCTGCCGGCGGCCTTTACGGCCAACAACCGGGTCCAGGACATCCAGCCCATGTACGTGCCCTTCTGGCTCTTCGATTCCAAAATCCATGCCAGTGCCGACTTCCAGGGGGAAGACGACAATGTAATGGAAACCAGCGATGAGATCATTACGGAAACCCGGGTGTTCCAGTGCATCCGCAGTGGCCGGATGAGCTTCCATAAGATTCCGGTGGACGGCTCCAGCAAAATGGACGATACCTATATGGAAAGCATCGAACCTTTCGATTATTCCCAGATGGTGCCCTTCAGCCCGGCCTATCTCACCGGTTTCCTGGCGGACAAATACGATGTGGATGCGGAAGCTTCCGTGCCCCGGGCTGATGAACGGGTGGAACGGTCCGCCGTAGGGGTGCTGGAAGAAACCGTCAAGGCCAGGGGCTATGACCGGACCATCCTCAAGGACAGCGTGGTCCGGAAGGATGAAGACCAGGTGGCCTATGCCCTGGCTCCGGTGTGGATCCTGACCACCCGGTATCAGGACAAACCCTACACCTTTATGATGAACGGACAGACCGGGAAGATGGTGGGGACACTGCCCTATGACAACCAGAAATCCCTGATGTATATGGGGGCTGTGGCGGCCATCCTCACACCGGCCCTGTATTTTGTGGCAAAGATGTTCTTGACGTAAGGAGGTCATCATGAAGAAGTTACTGCGCATCCTGGCACTCCTGGTGCTTCTGGTGGGCATGGCCGTTTCCGCATCGGCAGCCTCTGCCCTGGTGCTGGATCAGGCTGATCTCCTGCGGCCCCAGGAAGAGAAAGTCCTCCAGCAGTCCCTGGACCAGGTGAGCCAGAAATATCAGGTACGGCTGGCGGTGGTCACGGTGAAAAGCACCGGAAACGTGAAACCCGGAGAGTTCGCCAATGTAATGCTGGACAAGATCAAAGACAGCAAGCTCAAGGGAAATATGGTGCTGCTCCTGTCCATGAAGGATCGGGACTGGTACATTTCCACCGACAACGGCATGCGGAAAATGATCACCGACAAAGCCGGTATCAAGGCCCTCAGCGGAAAATTCCTGCCGGCCCTGAAAAAGAACAACTATCCGGAAGCCTTCGGCCAGTATGCCAAAGGGGCGGATGAACTGCTGGCCTACTACCAGAAAGAAGGGAAGCCCTACGATCCTGCCAATGCCTTCAATCCTCTGGCCCTGGCCATTGCCGCTGCGGTGTCCCTGGGCATCGGGTTCCTGGTGCGCCGGATCCTCATCGGCCAGATGAACAATGTGATGCCGGCCCTGGAAGCCGGGGTCTATCTGGACCGGGACAGCTTCCAGCTGGAAGAAAATGCGGACAACTACCTGTACATGACGGTCCATCGCAAGCCGAAGAAGAGCCGCGAAAGCGCCAAGGCCGACAGTACCGATGAGGATCATGGGGGCGGCGGCGGAAAGTTCTGAAAAGGAGGAGCCATGAAAAGAAAGGATGTCCGGAGGCCGCTGGTCTGCCTGTGCCTCATGGCTTTTCTCACCGGCCTGCCGGTCCTGGCCGGGGCTTCCGGCGGAGAAGGAATCTATGGCCGGGAACTGGACACCCTGTATGATATGATCCAGGGAGGCAGAGACCCTGACGCTTATGGAGAGGACCGGGAGGACCTGGTGGCTGTCTGGGAAGGGATCCGGGAACTTTCCCCGGCCCAGGGGCTGGAACAGGTGAAGTATCAGCTGTTGGACTGCAACGGGGACGGGGAGCCGGAACTGCTGACGGGCCAGGACGACCGGATCACCAATCTGTTCACCATCCGGGACGGCCGGCTCCACCGGGTGTTCAGCGGCCTGTACCGGAACGCCTGGTATCCCCTGGGAAAGGGACGGTTCCTGAACCAGGGGTCCGGGGGCATCGGTCTTGCCATACTGGGAGAGTACCATCTGGACGGGGACGGGAATCTGGTGTGCGAAAACTGTTATTTCACCAACTGGGATCCTGTCAGGGAAAAAGAGGAAGTGTACTGGAACACCCTTGGCATTCCGGACAGAGCCCTGTCGGAGAAACAGGCCATGACACCGGGGCAGTTCCAGCAACTGCAGGCAAACCTGATGGGCAAGGTGGAAAAACTGTCCTGGCAGTCCCTGGCCCGCCGGGGCAAAGGGAGTGTGGAGCTGTCCCTGACCCAGGTCAGTGAGTTTGGCGAACCCATGCTGGCGGTGACTCCCAGAGAGAGATTGGAGGATGTGCACCTGCTCACTCTCCAGGTGGCGGAGGTCAGTGACAGCGGTCAGGTGACCTGGCAGGTGGAAAAGGATGAACCATTGGGAAATCTGGAACCGGGCAGCCGGTACAATTATCCCATACATCTGGAAGGGACGGCCCGGGCCACCGGCCTGTCCTATTACGACCGGAAGGGGTATCATCGGAAGATCCTCCAGATCAGCGGAAAAGACGGCAGCCTGGTGGTGCGGGAGGAACAGGGAGGTGACAGTTGATGAAACGGATCGGTAAATTATGGACGGACCTGATACGGGCTCTGCTGCTGTGTATGGTCCTGGTTCTGGGGCTGACGGCCGGGGGGGTTGCTGCTCCCCGGAAAACCGTCCTGGTCCACAATGTCAAGGAAATGATGGAGGCCCTGGATGACCATACGGAAGTCATCCTGGCACCGGGCCGCTATAACCTGTCCACCTGGCTGGCCAGCACCGCTGCGGAGCAGGTAATCCACAGATTCCCCTGGAATCCCATGAGCCCTCCAGGCCTGTATATGGCCTATGAGGACCTGGAGCTGGCCGGATTCCAGGATCTCACCATCCGGGGCCAGGATACGGAGAAGATCACGGCAGAAATCGTAACAGAGGATCCCTATACTCCGGTGCTGCATTTCCGGAACTGTCAGAACTTCCGGCTGGCCCATCTCCGGGTCGGCCATTCCCTGCAGGCTGGCCGCTGCAGCGGAGCCGTACTGAAACTGGATCTGGTGCAGGACGCAGGGCTGGAAAATCTGGACCTGTACGGGTGCGGGACCTATGGGTACGAAGCCCTGGGCTGCGAAAGCGTTACTCTCCAGGACAGTGTGATCCGCAGCTGCACCTATGGCCTGATCAATGCCATCGAGTGCAGGGATATGAAAATCATCCGGACCCTGTTCAAAGACACCAGCACCAATCTCCCCCTTTTCGCCGTGGGCCAGTCCCGGCTGGAACTGATCGACTGTACCTTCAAGAATGTCCAGGGAAGGATCAATGATATGGACCTGACGGGAGGAACCGTGAGCCAGATGGTTGAAAAGTGAAGAGGGCCGAAGAAGGGAGGGGGAACAATGGATGGATCCATTAAAAAACGTGCCGCCTGGGGACTGCTCGTTCTGTTGTTGGGAGCAGCTCCGGCTCTGGCCTGTGAACGGGACCTTCCCCACAGACATGAGTGGCCCGGCGGTGTTTCCGAACCCCGGCCCCTGGCCCCCGGTGCTCTTCGGTACCAGCTCCAGATCCTTCTGGCCAACCGGGACCAGTGGGACCGGGTCCCCCAATGGGACGGTCTGGTGAACATCGCCGTGCTGGATATGGACTGGAACGGTGAGCTGGAAATCCTGGTCAATGCCGAAGGAGAGGGCAGGGACCAGGGCTATGAGGTACAGCCAGAGACCGGGAAACTGAAGAAAATCCCCGAACAGCAGTTGTACAGATCCCTGAACAATCTCCTGAGAGCTCCGGCCTGGTTCACCATCATGCCGGAAAAGCGGCAGGACTGGCTGCAAAAAGACCCCGCCCAGGTCATCCATATGCTGCGGGACAGCTATGAGAACTATGCGGGGATCAAAGAAGGGTTTGGTTAAAAATACGCCGTTACGCTGGTCCCCAGGACCCACTCCCGGAAATCCCGGGTGAAGGGTCCTGTTTTTCTGTTCTGGAGCCGGAATCCTTCTATGGCCCAGACCAGTCCGGGAAATACCACATAGTCCAGCCGGGCGCCCCAGCCCCGGAACCCCTGGCGCTGGAAGAATCCCGTATCCCCGTCCATGGTGTGGTAGAGGATGCTGGACTGGGGCTGGTCGTAATACCGGAGCCAGGTTTCCCAGGTGCCGCCCTTCCGCTCATCCAGTTCCCCGTAGGTCACTGCGGCCACAAAGCCGGTTTTCCGCTCCCGGTATCCGTCCCGGCCCTGGGAGCCTTTGGAACCCAGCAGTTCCAGGTCGAAAAGCCACCGGTCCCGGGGCTGGTATTCCAGTCGGGTGGTCCAGATCTGCTGCCGGTCGAACCCGGTGCCGCTGGACCCCGGCTCCAGTCCCGGCTGCTGGAGGGCCGGCAGGCTGGCAGGCAGGGACTGGCGGGTCCGGAAATCCAGGAAGGCGGACCGGAGGTTCAGCTTTCCCAGCTGCTTTTCTTCCAGGGCAAACCAGCCGGTCTTCCGATGCAGGTTGTCGTTTCCAGTGGTCTGGCCGGCAAACAGGGTGATCCGGCCGCCAGGATCCGTATTTTTCCCAAAGCTGGTACGGATCCCGTCCACCCGTTTGTCGATGACATTCCCGTCCATGAGATACAGGTTGAACCGGCCCAGTTCCCATTTGGTGTGGCGGTTTTCGTGCTGGAGATAGGCCCGGGACAGGGTGGGATGGTGGTCCTGGGTGTGGTCCTTGTCGTTCCGTTTGTCTTCGATCATGAATTTCAACTGGGTATCCTGGCTGGTATGGACCACCGGGAACAGTCGCAGCCGCCGCTGGAGCAGGAACACATCCTGATCCGTCCGGGGCCAGCGGCTTTTTTTCAGGTTGGCGGGGGTCCGGGCGGCAAACCGGCCCTTGCCGTAGAGATACCGGTAGTCCCCGTGGAGTTCCAGCCAGGGGGTGTTCCGCTGTTCCTGTTTTTCCGGAGGATCGGCCTGGGAAGGGTCCACCGGGGCCCCTTCGCCCAGAGAAACCGGGAGAGCCAGAAAAAATACGAAAGCAAGCCAGAACGGGAAAGCCATGACAGTCACCTTCTTTCTGTTGTTTCTTTTATCATAACAGATGCATGGGCAGGGAGTAAAGAGCGGCGGGCTGACCAGGTGGGATTTCTGATGCCCAAACCACCTGACCACAGCGGGGCGCCGGGCCTGCGCCCCCTACGGTTGTACCTGACCACTTAACCACTTAATCCCCCTGACTCGCTCCCTACCCACATTCCCCGGGATATGGTATAATAAAATAATTAAAATGAATAAACTTGCGTTTGAGGAGAAGCCTATGAACGACGAAGAAGTAAAACAGCAGGCGCAGTTGGAAAACAGTCCGGACACGGACGATATGGGAGCCATCAAGGTGGCCGACGAAGTCCTGAGCATTGTGGCGGGGCTGGCTGCTTCGGAGGTGAACGGGGTCTACGGCATGAGCGGGGGCATCCGGGAAGGGCTCACGGACATGCTGGGCAAACAGAATTTCTCCAAGGGCATCAAGGTCTATACGGAAGGCCATACGGTGCGGGTGGAGGTCCATGTGATCATCACCTACGGGTTCAACATTCCGGATGTGGCCATCAAGCTCCAGGAAAAGGTCAAGGAAGCCGTGGAGAACATGACCGGCTACGAAGTCACCGGGGTGGACATCCATGTGGAAGGTGTGAAGAAGAAAAAAGAAAAGGCCTTTGCAGAGAAAGACGATACGGATGAACTGATGAAGAAATGGGAGGAAGAACCGGCAGGGAGCCCGGCACTGCCGGAAGGGACTGCCGCCGGGGAAAACCGTCCGGAACCGCCGGAAGAAGGAGAAACGGCGGCGGGAACGGAACCGGAAAAAGAACCTGACCCCAAAGGCCAGGAAATGTCAGGAGGGGAACAATGAGCATATTCGATCGGATTATCCTGACCCTGTATACCATCATCATGGCGGCAGTGGCGGTGCTCATCGTCATTGTCAGCGTCAACGGCATCCCGGTCCATGAGCTGACGGAATTTGCCGTCCGGGTGCCCGGCCGGTGGGAATACACCATCGGGGGCGTGATCATCTTCCTGGTAAGCCTGCGGCTGCTCTTTGCCAGCTGGAGCCGGGGCGGCAGCAATGACCTGACTTTTGACAACGAACGGGATGGGAAGATCCATGTAAGCCAGCGGGCCATGGAAGATTATATTGCCGGGTTCACCAATGATGTGTACGGTGTCTACGGTGCCAAATGCCGGGTGAAGCTGCTGAAGGACAGCCAGCTGGGCGTCCGGATCAATGCTTCCGTCGAGCCGGGCATCAACATTCCTGACACCACCGACGAGGTGAAGCGGACGGTAAAGAAGAACATCATGAATGTCATCGGCGTGGAAGTGGCCGATGTGGCCGTCTACTTCAAGCATATCAAGGCGAAGGAATAGATGGAGGATGGACCATGTGGCAGGAAATTTTACGCAAATTGTTTGAAACCAGCCGGTGGCGGATCATAGGCGCCTCGGTGGGCCTGGTGGTGGGCATCCTGTTCCTGCTCCTGGGCTTTTTCCGGGCCGTGTTCCTGCTGTTCTGCATCGGCCTGGGGTTTTACATCGGTTACAAAATGGATGCAGGGGAAGATCTGGTGGATCTGCTGGACAACCTGCTGCCTCCGTACCATAAATAAAAGGAGTTTACCAATCATATGAGCAGAAGAGACGCACGTACCATTGCAATGAGAAGCCTGTTTGCCCTGGAGTTCTCTCCGGAACAGTCTCCGGAAGAAACGGTCCGGACCATGGCGGAAGAAGAGGATATCCAGGATACCCGGAAAAAGGACCTGGCCTATGCCCTGGATCTGGTGAAAGGGGTCCGGGAAAACCAGGAAGCCCTGGACGGGGAACTGAACGGTCTGGATGCCAAGTGGACCCTGAAGCGGATGAACGGCATCGACCGGAACCTGCTGCGGATCGCCGGGTATGAAATGTTCTGCAGCCCGGAACCGGTGCCTCCGGCAGTGGCCATCAACGAGGCCGTGGAACTGGCCAAAGTCTATGGGGGGGACGATTCTCCCGCCTTCATCAACGGTCTTCTGGGGAGCCTGGTGAAGAAACATGGCCGCTGAAGAAGCGGTCCTGGGACTGGATACCAGCTGCTATACCACTTCGGCGGCCCTGATGGACCTTCACGGCCATCTCCTGGGGGATCAGCGCCGGCTGCTCCGGGTGAAGCCCGGGCACCGGGGACTGGTCCAGTCGGAGATGGTGTTCCAGCATACCCGGAATCTGCCGGACCTGCTGGAAGCCCTGGACTTGTCCGGGGTGCAGGTGAAAGCCATCGGGGTCAGCGCCAAACCCCGTCCCCGGGAAGAATCCTATATGCCCGCCTTCCTGGTGGGGCTGGGGATGGCCCGGAGCCTGGGGAAACTGATGGGACTGCCGGTCCACCGGTTCACCCATCAGCACAATCACATGTTTGCCGGTCTCTGGTCCGTGGGGAAGCCTGCCCCGGACCGGTTCCTTTTGGTCCATATTTCCGGGGGGACCACGGACCTGCTCCTTTGTGAGCGGCAGCCGGACGGGAATTTTTCCCTGGAACCCCGGGGCACCAGCATCGACCTCCATGCAGGCCAGTTCATCGACCGGGTGGGGGTGGCCCTGGGCCTGCCCTTTCCGGCGGGGGCCCCGCTGGAAAAACTGGCGGAGACCGCTTCGGAAGCCCATCCCCTGAAGGTGTGGAGCAGGGAAGGGGAACTGTCCCTCTCCGGCCCCTGCACCCAGACCCTCCGGGCCATTGAAAAGGGAGAAGACCCGGCGGCACTGGCCCTGGGGGTGGAACAGGCCATCGGCAAAGCCCTGGCCCGGACCATTTCCTGGGTGTGCGAAAAAGAGCAGCTGTCCCAGGTGCTCCTGGCCGGAGGAGTCAGTGCCAACAGGGAGATCCGCCGGCAGCTGGAAGATTTCCTGGGCCAGCGGCAGATCGGTCTTTGGGCCCCGGATCCCCGGTACAGTGTGGACGGTGCCGTGGGCAATGCCTGGGCGGCCCTGCTCCGGGAAAGGCAGGAAGAACCATGATTGCAGGAAAAATCTATACGGTGTCGGAAGTCACCCGGATCGTCAAGGGGCTGTTCCGGAAAGAACCGGAATTCGCCAACCTCCAGATCCAGGGGGAAGTATCCAACTTCCGCCAGTACCCTTCCGGACACTGTTATTTCAATTTGAAAGACGGAAAGACCCTGCTGAAAGCCGTCATGTTCGCCGGTGCGGCCCGGCGCCTGAAGCAGCTGCCCAAAAACGGGGACCAGGTGCTGGGGGTGGGCCGGATCGACCTGTATGAACGGGATGGGGTCTACCAGTTCTATGTGGATATGATGATGCCCCTGGGGGCCGGGAACCTGATGATCGCCTACGAGCAGCTGAAGGAAAAACTCACGGCGGAAGGGCTCTTCGATCCCGGCCGGAAGCGCCCCCTGCCTGCCTATCCCAAGGTGGTGGGCATTGTGACTTCTCCGGCAGGGGCGGCGGTCCGGGACATCATCAATGTGGCCGGACGCCGGGATCCCTCGGTGAAGCTGCGGCTGTACCCGGTAAAGGTACAGGGGACGGAAGCCCCTCCGGAAATCATCCGGGGCATCCGGTTCATGAACCGGCACAAGCTGGCGGATGTCCTGATCGTAGGCCGGGGCGGCGGGTCCATGGAAGACCTGTGGGCCTTCAATGACGAAGGGGTGGTCCGGGCCATTGCGGCTTCGGAGATCCCGGTGATCTCTGCGGTGGGCCATGAAATCGATTTTACCCTCAGCGACTTTGCGGCGGACCTCCGGGCACCCACCCCTTCGGCGGCAGCGGAACTGGCGGTGCCGGAACGGAGCGGGGACCGGGAAATCCTGGCCAAGCTGGTCCGGCGTCTGGAACGGACCATGGAGCTCCGTCTCCAGGACAGCAGCCGGGCCCTGGAAAAACTCCAGGAAGAGTGGGTGTTCACCCATCCGGAACGGCTCTGGGAAAATGCCGGCCAGACCCTGGATACCCTGTGCCGGAACCTGGAACAGGCGGGCACCCGGCGGCTGGAGGAACGTCAGCAGAAGCTGGATCTCCTGGCAGCCAAGCTGGGGGCGCTGGACCCGTACGGAGTGCTCCGGCGGGGCTATACCATTACGGAAAATGCCCAGGGAAGGGCCGTCCGGCAGCCGTCGGACCTGCACCCTGGTGATACCCTGGTGACCCGTTTTGCCCAGGGAGCAGTGGTCTCCCAGGTGGAAACGGTCAAGGAAGGAACAGAATAATGCCCAGAAAGAAAGCGGAAACGGTTTCCTTTGAAGATGGCCTGAAACGGCTGGAAACCATTGTGGAAAAGCTGGAAAGCGGGGACCTGTCCCTGGATGAGACAGTGGCCCTGTACAAGGAAGGCATGGAACTGAGCCGGAACTGTGCGGCCCAGCTGAAAAAAGTCCAGCAGGATGTGAAAAAAATCGTGGAAACCAGCCAGGATGATTTTGCCCTGGCCCTGTTTCCGGAGGAGAAGGAATAATGGAACTGAGAAGTTATTTGCGGAGCCGGGGAGCTCTGGTCAATGGATATCTGCAGGTACGGCTGGGAGTGGGGAGCATCTCCCCGGTGGACAAGGCCATGATGTATTCCGTGGCGGCCGGGGGCAAGCGCCTGCGCCCCATCCTGCTCATGGCCGCAGCCGATGCGGTGGGGGCCAAGGGCAGTGATTTTGTGGCCGTGGCAGCCGGGCTGGAAATGATCCACACCTATTCCCTGATCCATGATGATCTGCCTTCTATGGACAACGATGACTACCGCCGGGGCCGGCTCACCAACCACAAGGTGTTCGGGGATGCCATGGCTCTTCTGGCCGGGGACGGTCTCCTGACCCAGGCCTTTGAAGTGATGCTGGAACAGCGGGGCGTGGATCCCAAAGTGCTCCTGGAGGTGGTCCGTCTGGTGGCCAAATGTGCCGGCCCCACCGGTATGGTGGGCGGCCAGGCTCTGGACATCACATCGGAAGACCAGCAGCTGACCCTGGAACAGATGAAGAAACTCCACGAAGCCAAGACCGGAGCCATGTTTGTGGCGGCGGTCCGGGGCGGGGCCATGCTGGGCGGGGCCGATCCGGAAACCCTGCGGATCATGACCCATTTTGCCAACCTGTTCGGCCTGGCCTTCCAGATCACCGATGACATCCTGGATGTGGAAGGGGATGCCAAAGTCATGGGCAAACCGGCCCACAGTGATGAAAAGCTCCACAAATCCACCTATGTATCCCTGTTCGGTCTGGAAAAAGCCAGGGAAATGGCCGCCCAGACCCTGAAGGAAGCGGAAGAGACCCTGGCTCCTCTGGGTGAAAAAGCCCAGCCTCTGGTGGAAATCACCCGGTATCTGTACAACCGGAAAAAATAAGCTTTGGGGGAGGATGGACCCTTATGAAACTCTTGCCAACCATACATGCACCGTCGGATTTGAAAAACATCCCCGATGCCCAGCTGCCGGAACTGTGTCAGGAAATCCGGGAGGAGATCCTGGAAGTGACCAGCCGGAACGGGGGACATCTGGCCCCCAACCTGGGAGTGGTGGAACTGACCGTCGCCCTGCATAAGGTGTTTTCCATGCCCCGGGACAAGATTGTCTGGGATGTGGGGCACCAGTCCTATGTCCACAAGCTGCTCACCGGACGGCTGGACCGGTTTCCCACCCTGCGCCAGTACGGAGGGCTCTGCGGGTTTCCCAAACGGACGGAAAGTGAATACGACTGTTTTGGCACCGGCCATTCCAGCACTTCCATTTCCGCCGCCCTGGGTATTGCCTGTGCCCGGGATCTGGCCGGGGATGACTACAATGTGATCGCCGTCATCGGGGACGGGGCCCTGACCGGCGGGGAAGCCATGGAAGGGCTGAACAACGCCGGGGATCTCCACAAGAAACTGATCGTGGTCCTGAACGACAACGAAATGTCCATTTCCAAAAACGTGGGGGCCCTGTCGTCCTATCTCACCGAGCTCCGGACCGATCCCACCTATTCCCGGGTGAAGACCGAGGTGGAAGGCTTCCTGAAAAGCCTGCCCTCCATCGGCAGTTCCGTGGCCCGGGCGGTGGGACGGCTGAAGGACAGCTTTAAATATTTCTTTGTGCCCGGCATGCTCTTCGAGGATTTCGGGTTCAAGTACCTGGGGCCCGTGGACGGCCACGACCTGCCCGCCCTGATGGAAACCTTCGAAAAGGCCAAGCAGCTGGACGAGCCGGTGTTCATCCATGTGCTCACCACCAAGGGCAAGGGGTACAAACCGGCGGAAGAACGGCCCAACGCCTTCCATGGCACAGGGCCCTTCGACATTGCCACCGGTAAGAAATTCAGCAATCCCCAGGCGCCCGCCACCTATACCAAAGTGTTCAGCGATGCCCTGGTGGAACTGGGAGAGAAAAACCGGAAGGTGGTGGCCATTACCGCCGCCATGCCCGAAGGGACGGGACTGGATGTGTTCGGCAAGTATTATCCGGACCGGTTCTTCGATGTGGGTATTGCGGAACAGCACGGGGTGACCATGGGCGCCGGGCTGGCGGCCAACGGCTACCATCCTCTGGTGGCCCTGTATTCCACCTTTGCCCAGCGGGCCTTCGACCAGCTGCTCCATGATGTGGCCATGCAGAACCTGCCCTTTACCCTGTGCCTGGACCGGGCCGGTCTGGTGGGGGACGACGGCAGCACCCATCACGGGGCCTATGACCTGTCCTATCTCCGGCTGATGCCCAATATGGTGATGATGGTGCCCGGGGATGAGAACGAACTTCGGCATATGCTGAAAACCTCCCTGGAATACAACGGCCCTTCGGTGCTCCGGTATCCCCGGGGCTCCGGGCTGGGGGTTCCCCTGGATCCGGAAATCCATACCCTGCCCATCGGGAAGAGCAAACGGCTCCAGGAAGGGAGCCAGATCGATCTGTGGGCTGTGGGGACCATGGTGGATACCGCCCGGAAAACCGCGGATCTGCTGGAAAAGCAGGGGCTGTCCGTGGGGGTGGTGAACGCCCGGTTCGTAAAGCCCCTGGACCGGGAAGCCCTGGAAGCCGCCAGCCACACCGTGAAGCTGCTGGTGACCCTGGAGGAAAACTCCCTGGCGGGAGGTTTCGGAGAAGGGGTGCTGGATGCCCTGAACCGGATGGGACGGCTGAAGGAATGCCGGGTGCTGAACCTGGGCATCCCGGATCTGTACGTGCCCCATGGAAAGCGGGAACTGCTGCTCCGTGACCTGAAACTGGATCCGGAAGGGGCCGCGGATACCATTTTGCAAGCCTGGAAAGAGGAACTATGAAAAAAGAACGGTTGGATGTATTTTTAACGGAACAGGGGTTCTTTGAATCCCGGAGCAAGGCCCAGGCTGTAATCATGGCCGGGGAAGTGCTGGTCAACGATCAGAAGATCGACAAGCCCGGCACCATGGTGAAGCCGGATGCCAAAATCACCCTGCTGGGGAAAAAGATGCCCTTTGTGAGCCGGGGCGGCTACAAGCTGGACAAATCCCTGAAGGTGTTCCCCATCTCCCTGGAAGGGAAGGTGGTGGCGGATCTGGGGGCTTCCACCGGCGGCTTTACGGACTGCGCCCTCCAGCATGGAGCCAGCAGGGTCTACGCCATCGACGTGGGCTATGGGCAGCTGGCCTGGAAACTCCGGCAGGATCCCCGGGTGGTGAACATGGAACGGACCAATGTGCGGTTTTTGGAAGCCGATTCCCTGGGGGAACCGGTGGATGTGTTCACCATTGACGTGGCTTTTATTTCCCTGGACAAGGTGCTGCCCAGCGCCTATAAGATCCTGAAGTCCGACGGCTTCGGCATCGCCCTGATCAAGCCACAGTTCGAGGCCGGTCGGGAAAAAGTGGGGAAAAAAGGCGTGGTCCGGGATCCGGCGGTGCACCTGGAAGTGATCGAAAAGGTGATCGCCCAGGCCCGGGAACTGGGTTTTGTGGCCCGGGGACTGGATTTTTCTCCCATCCGGGGACCGGAAGGGAATATTGAATATCTGTTCTATATGGGGAAAGAAGGGGAAGACACCGTATCGCCGGAACGGATCCGGGAGGTGGTGGCGGCTTCCCACGAGACCCTGGAAAAATAAAGAGACAGAAAAAATGAGGGGTGGAACCATGGAAAAGAGACTGCGGCTGGGGGTGTTCCCCAATCTGCCGAAAGAAAAAGTACGGGCCCTGCTGCCCAAACTGGTGGAATTCTGCCGGGCGGAAGAGATTCCGGTGGTGTTTCCCCGGGAAATCGCGGAGAGTTTCGGGGTGCCTGGCTATGATCAGGAAGACCCTGGCAGCCTGGCTCAGCTTTCCATGGCCCTGACCCTGGGAGGCGACGGGACCATCCTCCGGGCGGCCCGGTATGTGACCCAGCTGAACATCCCCCTTCTGGGGGTGAACATGGGGAAGCTGGGGTTCCTGACGGAAGTGGCGGCTCCGGATCTGTATCCGGCCCTGCTGAAGATCAAGGGGGGGGAATACATCCTGGAAAAGCGGAACATGCTCCAGCTGACCGTATGGCAGGGAGAAAAGATGACCTGCAAGGCCCATGCCCTCAATGATATGGTGCTGGAAAGCAGCGACCGGTCCCGGCTGACCCGGATGAGCCTGAAAATCAACGGAGAACCTACGGCCAATGCTCCCTCGGACGGGCTGATCATTGCCACGGCCACCGGTTCCACCGCGTATTCCCTGTCCGCCGGGGGACCGGTGGTCCATCCCAGTCTGAAGGCCAGCATCATCACCCCCATCTGTCCCCATGCCCTCCATGCCCGGCCTCTGGTGATCCCCATGGAACATCCCATTGAAATCACTCCCCGGCCCCCTTACGAAACCATCCTGATCTCTGCGGACGGGATGACCGTAAGCCATCTGGCCTGGAACCAGCGGGCCCTGATTGAAAAAAGTCCCTGTGATGCCCGGTTTGTGCGCATCAATCCCCTGTCCTACTATGCCACATGGCAGGACAGGATGCTGAAGAACGAAGGGCAGACCATTCTGTAGGAGGTGCGGAAATCATGAAAATATCCAGACAGGAAGCCATCAAAGAAATCATCAAAGACCAGCAGATCGAAACCCAGAGTGATCTGGCAGAGGCGCTGAAAAAAGCAGGGTTCAATGTGACCCAGGCCACGGTGTCCCGGGACATCAAGGAAATGATGCTGATCAAAGTCCCCGATGAGGACGGACGGTACAAATATTCCTTCCCTTCGGAAAACAGCAAGATCCTCACCACGGAACGGCTGGAAGATACCCTCCGGAGCTACACCCTTACCATCAGCTCCGCCGAGAACCTGATCGTCCTCCATACCCTGCCCGGTACGGCCCAGGCGGTGGCCTATGCCCTGGACCATCTCAGCTGGAAGGAACTGCTGGGGACCGTAGGGGGCGATGACACCGTGCTGCTGATCGTGGACAGCAAAGACCACGTGGAAACGGTGAAACGCCGTCTCACGGCCAGGAAAGGACGCTGACCATGCTCAATTCCTTGGAAGTGCACAACTTTGCCCTGATCGACCGCCTGCGGGTGGATTTCACACCGGGGTTCAATGTGTTCACCGGGGAAACCGGCGCCGGGAAATCCATCCTTATCGATGCCTTCAGCATTGTGCTGGGCAGCCGGGCCAGTGTGGACTACCTGCGGCCGGGGGCGGACGCCTACTGGATCCAGGCGGTGTTCGACATCGAGGGACTGGAAACGGTCCATGATATCCTGCGGGAACTGGACCTGGATCTGGGGGAAGACACCCTGTTCCTCCGGCGGAAGGTGACGGCCGGGGGCAAGAGCCAGGCTTTCGTGAATGAACGGCAGGTGCCGGTGTATGTGCTCAGCCGTCTGGCCAGCCAGCTGGTGGATATCCACGGGCAGCATGAAAACCAGACCCTGCTGGCGCCCGGGGCGGCCCTGACCATCCTGGATCACTGGGATCCCCGGCTCCAGGCCCTGCTGGAAAAATACCAGGAAAAATTCGTGGCCTACGACAAGGCCCGGGAAACGGTGAAAAAATGGCTGCTGAAGGATGCCCACCAGACCGAAGACCTGGAACGGCTGGAAGGGGAAATCAAGGAAATCGACGAGGCCCGGATCCAGCCGGGAGAAGATGAGCAGCTCCGGGAAACGGTGCGGAAGCTGAGCAACCAGGAAAAGATCCTCCAGGCGGTGGGGGAAGCCCATCATTACCTGGAAGGGGGTGAGGACAGCGTCCCCAGTGCCCTGGATGCCATCAATACGGCCCGGACCACCCTGGAAGGGGTGCTGGACTATGCTCCGGAATTGAAACCCTATGCAGAAAGTATGGATTCTGCCTGGGAAACCCTGGAAGATGTGCGCCAGTCCCTGGGAGATATCCTGGCGGCGGATCATGACGACCGGGAGACCCTGGAAGCGGCCCAGGAACGGCTGGACCAGCTGTACCGGCTGAAGCAGAAATACGGGGGCAGCCTGGAAGAAGTGCTGACCTACCGGGATAAGGCCCAGGCGGAATACGAAGGACTCCTGTCCCTGGAATCCACCCTGGCCCGGCTGCGGAAACAGGAAGCCATCCTGAAGGCGGAGATGCAGACGGAAGCGGACAAACTGACCGCGGCCCGGAAAAAAGCCGCCGGATTGCTGGTGGAAGCCCTGCTGCCCCACATCCGGGATCTGGCCATGCCCGAAGGCCGGGTGGACCTCCAGTTTGCCCGGCTGCCGGAATGCCATGGCAGAGGCCAGGACAATATCCAGTTCCTGTTTTCCGCCAATGCGGGGATGGATCTGAAACCCCTGGGCCGGATCGCTTCCGGCGGGGAACTGTCCCGGTTCGCCCTGGCCCTGAAAACCGTCATGATGAAGAAGTTCGGGGTGCCCACCATGATCTTCGACGAAATCGATACCGGGGTGGGGGGCGTCACCGCCCAGAAAATGGCAGAAAAAATGGCTTTGATCGCCCGGCAGCGCCAGGTGCTGTGCATTACCCACCTGGCCCAGATCGCCTGCTTTGCGGACCATCAGCTGTACATCCACAAAAGTGCCGACAAGGGCAGTACCGTCAGCCAGGTGGATGTACTGGATGAAGAAGGGCGGATCCAGGAAATCATGCGTATGACCGGCGGCACCAATACCTCCCGTTCCGCCCGGGAAAACGCCAGAGAACTGCTGGCCATGGCCGCCAAATTCAAAAAAACGAAGGAGTCTGACATTCATGAAAACCCTGCACGATGATCGGCTGGATGAAAAACAGCTTTCGACCCGGACCGCCTTTGAAGGCCGTCTGCTCCATCTGTTTGTGGACAAGGTGGGACTGCCCAACGGGAACGAATCCACCCGGGAATACATCCTCCATCAGGGAGCCGTGGGGATCCTGCCCGTGCTGGAAGACGGCAGCATGGTGTTTGTGAAGCAGTTCCGGTATCCGGTCCATTCCGTGATTTATGAGATTCCTGCCGGAAAACTGGAAAAAGGGGAAGAAATCCTCCCCAGCGCCCAGCGGGAACTGTCCGAAGAAACCGGGCTTACGGCGGACCACTGGACCCGGATGACCTCCATTGTGACCACCCCCGGGTTCACCAATGAAACCATCCATCTGTTCCTGGCCACCGGCCTCCACAAAGGGGAGATGCATCCCGATGCGGATGAATTCCTCCAGGTGGAAGTGATCCCGGAAGAAAAAGTCAAACAAATGGTCCTGTCAGAAGACATCTTTGATGCAAAAACCCTGTCAGCGCTTCTATTGTACTTCCTGACAAAAAAGGCCTGTTAAAAAATCCTGTAATGTTACCCTAAAATTAAAAATAAATGTAACAGAAAATCCTAAAGTATGTTATAATATCCATAAATTGATTTTTGGAAACGTTCAAGAAACAGCAGCATCAAATGGAGTACTGTGGAATGAACATTTTCCGAATTTCACAAAATAAGATGAGGGGGAACCGAACATGGATGTACTAAAGGTTTCGACAAAATCCAATCCGAATTCTGTAGCAGGTGCATTAGCAGGGGTATTGAGAGAAAACGGCAAAGCAGAAATCCAGGCCATTGGGGCTGGTGCGCTGAACCAGGCAGTGAAGGCAATCGCCATCGCCCGCGGGTTTGTGGCACCCCACGGTATGGATCTGGTTTGTGTTCCCGCATTCATCGATATCAACATTGATGGGGAAGAACGGACCGCCATCAAACTGTTGGTAGAACCGCGCTGAGCATAAAAAACACCTGCCGCATTACGCGGCAGGCGTTTTTTTTATGCTCATTTCACGAACAGACTGTCCACATCCACTTTCTTTTCCATCATGCCGGAGGCCACCAGGAAATCCTGGGTCTTCTTCAGGGAAGCAATGGCTTCAGGAGTGATGGTCATGCTGAAGTCATAGAGAGGCGCCATTTCCTTTACGGCTTCCGGTTTCAGTTCCGTGGCTTTGGCGGTGAGTTCCAGGGCCTTGTCCGGATTCTTCTTCATGAAGTCCAGGGTTTCTTTCTGGACCGCCAGGAAGGTATCCACCAGGTCTTTGTGTTCCTTGTAGAACTTGCCGCTGACAGCGGTGACCGTCAGGCCGGAAACCAGGCCTTCCCCGGTGGTGACCACGTGCATGCCCTTCTTTTCCACATTGTAGGCCAGAGGACCGGCCAGCAGGGCACAGTCAGCACTGCCGTTTTCCAGGGCGGAAGCGGCGGCGGGGAGCCCCATGGAAACGAACTTCACATCCTTCATGGAAAGACCGGCCTGCTGCAGGTAGGCCGCCAGCAGTTCGTGGAGGATGGTGCCTTTGGGCCCGGCAATGGTCTTGCCCTTCAGGTCCGCAGCACTCTGGATGCTGCCGTCCTTGGAGAACAGTTTGAAGGCTTTGGGCGCCTGGGAGTACAGGCTGATGATCTTGATGTCGTTGCCGTTGGCGGCGCTGAGCAGGACGGAAGAACCGCCCACGCAGTTCAGGAACTGGATGTCCCCGCTGGCCAGGGCTGCCGTCTGGTCCGCACCGGAAGTGATGGTGGAGTAGGAGGCGGCAACGTTCTTTTCCTTGAATTTCTTTTCAAAGCTCTGGTTGGCTTTTTCTACAATAGAGGGGATGTTCAGGGGAGCCTGGACATAGGTGATGCTCACCTTATCCATTTTGGGAGCCGCTTTCTGGGCGGATTTGTCACTGCCGCATCCGGCAGCCAGGGCCCCTGCCGCCACCAGGCAGCAGGCCAGTACAACAGAGAGTTTTTTCTTCAATGACATGGTAACAGATCCTTTCATACCGAGGGTAGATCCGCCCTTTACAAGGGCGGGGGACCAGCCGTCAGGCTGGTGGTGGGTTAGCCGCATCAGCGGCGTTTCTTTTTAAAGGAACCTGCTGCAAGTTCCTTCCTTCAGCCGTTGACCGCTGACAGCTGACCGGGCTGCAGCAGCCCATTCAGCACCTGCCGCTTGGCTGCGATGAGCCCTGGAGAGAGCAGGTCCCGTTTTCCCGGGGCCAGGTGCTGTTCCTGGGTGATTCGGCCGTCTTTCAAAATCAGCAGTCGGTCCCCCAGGATCAGGGCCTCGTCCACATTGTGGGTCACCAGCACCACCCCCATGGAGAGCTGTTCCACCATGGAGCGGAGTTCCTGCTGGAGCTGGGAACGGGTGAAATAATCCAGGGCGGCAAAGGGTTCGTCCATCAGGATCAGATCACTGTGCATGGCCAGGGTCCGGGCCAGGGAAGCCCGCTGCTGCATGCCTCCGGACAGCTGGGAAGGATACTGGTCCGCCGCTTCCGTCAGCTGGACAAGCTGCAGCCAGTGGTCCGTTTCCCGGGGATCCGTGCCCGCCGGCAGCCCCAGGGTGATGTTTTCCCGGCAGGTGAGCCAGGGAAACAGCCGGGCTTCCTGGAACATCATCCCCAGTTTCAGGCCAGCGGGTTTTTCTACAGTGCCGCCATCCGGGGCTTCCAGGCCGGCCAGCAGCCGGAGCAGGGTGGTCTTGCCGCAGCCGCTTTTTCCCAGGATCACAGTGCATTCCCGGGGATGGAGGGTCAGGGACAGGTCCCGGAGCACGGTCCGGGTGCCATAGGTTTTGGTAATGCCGTCCAGTTTCAGCGCATCCAATAGAGTACCTTCCTTTCCACCAGGGCAAAGATCCCGTCCAGCACCAGCCCCAGGGCTCCGATGGTCAGGATGCCGATGAACACCTTGTCACTGCGGCTCATGGCCTGGGCATCCAGGATCAGATAGCCCAGGCCGCTGTCCGCAGCAATCATTTCCGCACCGATGATGGCCCGGAGACTGTAGCCCATGCCCACCCGGAGCCCGGTAAGGATCCCCGGCAGGGCAGACGGCAGGCGGATCTTCCACAGGCTCTGCCAGGGAGAAAAGCACAGCATCCGGCCCACTTCCAGCAGCTTCCGGTCACACCGGCGGAAACCGTCGTCCATGTTCAGGTACATGGGGAAGAAGGAGGCCAGCACAATGATGATGGTCTTGGGCAGTTCTCCGATGCCGAACCAGAGAATCAGCAGGGGAATCAGGGAAAGAGGCGGCACATGGCGGAACACTTCCAGGAGTCCGGCATAACAGTCCCGGATCCGGGGAAACAGCAGGTTCAGGCTGCTTAGGAGGCAGCTGGAAAGGAACGCCCAGAAAAAGCCCGTCACAATCCGTCGAAGACTGATCAGGATATGCCGGACCAGTTCCCCGTTTTGGATCATGTGACAGAGAGTTTCCCCCACCCGGCCCGGGGAGGGCAGGATGTAGCTGCTCCAGATCCCCTCCGCTGCGGCCCATTCCCACAGCAGGAACACCAGCACAAAGGGGAACAGGAACCGGAATTTAGCCTTCATGGGCTTCGTGGGCGGCGGAGACTTTGGCATAGGCCGTCTTGGAGGATACCCCCGGCAGCTTCCCGATCCGGCCGGACAGGTTGCTGATGATATCCTGAGGGGCATCCACCACCACGCTGATGATGTGGATGTTCCGGGCGTGATAGGGGATGCCCATCCGTCCGATTACATAAGGCCCGAAATCATGGAGGATGGCGTTCAAGTCCTCCACTGCATCCGGGTCTTCCACAATAATGCCTAAAATCGCCACACGTGTTTCTTCCATAAAAGACCTCCTTTGACCAATGACAATTGACAGGGGATGCTGCAGCGCAGCACCCCCTTTACTCTGTCCCTCTTCCATCGCAAGGGGTCTTTTGATGTGAGAAGGCTTTTTTGTCAGATTCAGTTTTTCTTGTTGGCTTCGTCGATTTCTTTTTCTTCTTCTGCCAGCACCGCTTCGTCCGCTTTCTTTTCCTTCTTGAAGAACTTCATCACAAAGGGAGAGAGCAGGGACAGCAGGCACAGGGCCAGCAGGATCTTGCAGATGTTGGTGGACAGCAGGATACTGGTATCCCCGCCGGACAGGCTCAGGCTCCGCCGCAGGCCTTTTTCGCCCAGAGGCCCCAGGATCAGGGCCAGGACCACCGCCGCGGTGTTCATGTTGCATTTCCGCATCAGGTAACCGATGATCCCGAACACGAACATGACCTTTACGTCAAAGGCACTGTTGTTGATGGCGAAAGAACCCACCACACACAGCACGAAGATGCTGGGAATCAGGATGGCGTCGGACACCCGGGCGATCTTGGCGAACAGCCGGCAGCCCAGAAGGCCGATCAGCAGCATGAAGAACTGGATCACCACAAACCCGCCAAAGAAAGTATACGTCATGGGAGCATACTTTGTAAAGAGTTCCGGTCCCGGCTGGAGACCGTGGATGATCAGTCCGCCCATGAGCACGGCGGTAACGCTTTCCCCGGGAATCCCCAAGGTCAGGGTGGGAATCAGGGAACCGCCGGTCACCGCGTTGTTGGCGGCTTCCGATCCGGCAATCCCTTCAATGGAGCCCTTGCCGAATTCTTCCGGATGTTTGGAGAACCGTTTGGCTTCGTTGTAGCCCAGGAAGCAGGCGATGGAAGCACCGGCACCGGGCAGGATCCCGATGATGTTCCCGATGATCCAGCTGCGGATCACCGTAGGGGTGATCTGTTTCATTTCCTGGAGGCTCAGCATGATCCGGTCCTTGAATTTGGCGGCTTTGGCCCGTTGGACAATGGCCTTTTCCGCCAGGATGAAGGCCTGGCTCATGGAGAACAGCCCGATCAGGGCGCAGGTGATGTTGATGCCGTTGTACAGGGAATCCTGGCCGAACATGAACCGTTCCACACCCTGCATGGGATCCATGCCGATGGTAGACAGCACCAGCCCGAAGGCCCCGGACATAAGCCCCAGGATCATGGAATCCGTATTGATCCCGGCGATGATGGTGAGCCCGAACAGGCTCAGCCAGAAGTATTCAGGGCTCCCGAATTCCATGGCCAGTTTGGCCAGCATGGGTGCGAAGAAATACAGGGAAATGCAGCTCAGGAGACCGCCCCAGAAAGAGGCGATGCAGGCTGTGGCCAGGGCTTTCCCGGCTTTCCCTTTCAGGGTCATGGCGTAGCCGTCTATGGCGGTGGCCGCCGAAGCCGGTGTCCCGGGGGTGTGGATCAGGATGGCGGAAATGGATCCGCCGAAAATGGCACCGCAGTAAATGCCTCCCAGCATGATCAGACCGGCGGAAGGTTCCATCCCGAAGGTCAGGGGCAGCAGCAGGGCCACCCCCATGGCAGCGGACAGCCCCGGCATGCAGCCGATGACGATCCCCATGGTCACACTGGCAATCATGATAACGATATTCATGGGAGAAAGCGCGTTGACGAATCCCATGGCCATCAATGCATATTGATTTTCCATCTGTTCATCCCTCCGCTTCCTACAGCAGTTCGTCCAGCAGCAGGCCGGCGGGCAGAGGCACAGCCAGGAATTCGCTGAAGACGATATAGATCAGGACCATGAGCACCACAACGGTGATGGCCATGTATTTCTTTTCGATGTGGAAAAAGTGCATCATAAAAACAAGATAAAGGATGGCAGCAGGATAGAATCCGATCAGCACCATCAGCACAAAGAAAAGAATGGAAGCCGCCAGGAAGGTGAAGAACTGCCGGGGCAGGAAATGGGTCCAGACTTCCGGCAGGTCGTTGATGACCGTAAAATGGCCGTGGCAGCTGCAGGCCATTTTCACCAGCTGCATCAGGGTCAGGACAGCCAGCAGGCCAATGACGAATTTGGGATAGCTCTGTGCCGCAGGAGGCAGCTGCAGTGTCTCATAAAAGAAGAAGGCGCAGAATCCCAGCATAAAGATCACAACACTGAGTTCCGATTTTTTCATAATGGTTTCCCCTCATAAAGAGGGGCTGCACGGACGGCAGCCCCCGGTTTCATACACTGTTTCGATCAGGCATCCTGGTACAGTTTGGAGACTACATCTTTGCAGAAGGTCATCTGATCCTGGATCAGTTTGCCCAGTTCCTTGCTGTCCATGTAGTGGAGTTCCAGACCGGCGTTCTTGTGGTCGCGGATGGTCTGTTCGTCGGTCATGGTCAGTTTGAAGGCTTTTTCATAGAATTTGATGATGTTTTCCGGAGTGCCTTTGGGGGCTACCAGAGCACGGGCGGAACCGTACCATTTGTTGTAGTAACCCAGTTCACCCAGGGTGGGGACATCCTTGTAGCTGTCCAGACGTTTTTCAGAGTATACACCCAGCAGTTTCAGGGCAGCGTTGTTGCCCCGGATCAGAGGTTCCACATCCCCCAGTTTGGCACAGGAGAAGTCCACTTCGCCCTGACGGAGAGCCAGCAGCTGGTCAGCCGTGCCGCCGTAGGGAACTGCATTGTATTTGAATTTGGCCGTGGTGGCCAGCAGCTGGGCTGCCGTATGGTTGGAAGCCTGGACCCCGTTGGTGGAGGCTTTCAGTTCGCCGGGATGGGCTTTGGCATATTCCACCAGATCCTTCAGGCTGTTGAATTTGCTGTCCTTCCGGACCACCACAACCCCGGTTTCCTTCAGATGGTTGCAGATGGGAACGATGCTCTTGTCATCAAAGGAAGCATTCTTGGCCAGAGCCAGGGTGGTGTAGGTGGGCAGGTTGATGAAGCCGATGGTGTAGCCGTCTGGTTTGGCCTTGGACAGTTCCGTCCAGCCGATCTTTCCGTCCGCACCCGGTTTGTTTTCAATGACCAGAGTCTTTCCCACGAATTTTTCCGCATCCTTGCACAGTACCCGGGCTCCGGTATCCGTACCGGATCCTGCCTTGTAGGCTACGATGACCTTGATGTCCTTGGTGGGTTTCCAGTCATCGGCCGCCTTCTGGGTTTTCTTGCCGCCGCAGGCACCTACTGCCAGAGCCAGGGCACAGATGGCGGACGCAGCCAGCCACTTTTTGAGTTTCATACAAATCGTCCTCCTTTGTAATGAATCAGTAAAAATGTAAAAACTCTGTAAAACTATTGTAGCATATTTCGGAACGCCCGCCTACTGAATTTTTGGAAAAAACACGCAAGGCATAAAAATCACAGAAAGCCATTTTGTTTATCATGCCTAAAATCAATAATTATTGTTAAAGACTTAGACTCTATGGTATAATGAAAAAACAAAAATCTATCTTGGAAAGACGGGAAAATCTCCGCTTTTGGGGACGGTTCCCCGTAACAAAGGAGGAAACGGCTATGGCAAGACTGCGTCTCATGCGTGCACCGCTGAAATATGTACAGGGCAACGGAGCTCTGAAGGAATTCTATGAATATTTCAGGGATCTGGGGAAGAACTGGCTGTTCATCTGCAGCCGGAGCGGCCACCGGACCTGCCATGACAAATTGGAGGAAAGCTTCGGCACCAGCGATACCCATCGGCATTACGAAGTGTTCGGAGGGATTTCCAGTGTGGGGGAAATCGAGAAATTCCGGAAAATGGTCCGGGCGGAAAACATCGATGTGGTGGTGGGGGTCGGCGGCGGCTCCGCCATCGATACCGCCAAGGCCACTGCTTATCATGAAGGGAAACGGGTGGTGATCATTCCCACGGTGGTGGCTACCGACGCTCCCTGCACCGGCCTTTCCGTGATCTACAACGATGATGGTTCCTTCAACAGCTATCTGTTCTATCCCAACAACCCGGACGGGGTGCTGGTGGACAGCTGGATCATCGCCCATGCCCCGGTGAAATTCCTGGTGGCCGGCATGGGGGATGCCCTGGGGACGTATTTTGAAGCCCGGGCCTGTTACCGGACCGATGCTCCCAGCCTGGAAAACGGCGGCATCACCCGGTCCGCCATGGCCCTGTGCGAACTGTGCTACGAAAACCTGCGGAACTACGGGGCCCAGGCCAAGATGTCCGTGGAAAAACAGGTGGTGACGCCCGCCCTGGATGCCATCATCGAAACCAATGTGTATCTGTCCGGGGTGGGGGCCGATAATGGAGGCCTGGCCTGCGCCCATTCCTTCTACAACGGGATCACCTCTCTGGGCGGCCACAGCGCTCCCCATGGGAACTGTGTAGCCTTCGGCACCCTGGTCCAGCTGGTGCTGGAAGGGGTGGAAGAGGATGAATTCCGGGATGTCCAGGGCTTCTGCAAAGAAGTGGGCCTGCCCACCACCCTGGAAGAACTGGGCATCACCACCGATGAACAGATCCGCCAGATTGCCAAAGCCGCCTGTGTGCCCGGCGAAAGCATTCACAACATGGTGGCCGACGTAACCGAAGATCAGCTGTATGCGGCCATCGTCCAGGCCGATGCGCTGGGGAAATAGGGGATGATTGACAACAGGGGTGCTGCCCGGCAGCACCCCTGTTTATGGTATAATAGCAGAAAACGTCCCTAACCGGACAGATCGGCGGTACCTGTTATGTCAGACACAGAAAGCAAAGAAGCAAAAAAATACAAAAAGATGCTGGAAGCCCCGGTAAAGCCCCTGATTGCTTCCCTGGCCCTGCCCTCCATCATCAGCATGCTGTGCACCAGCTTTTACAATATGGCGGATACCTATTTCGTCAGCAAGATCGATACAGCATCCACCGCCGCGGTGGGGGTTACCTTCGCCACCATGGCCATCATCCATGCCATTGCTTTTTTCTTTGGCATCGGGTCCGGCAACAGCATTTCCCGGCTGCTGGGAGCCAAAAAACGGCCGGAGGCGGAAACCATGGCCTCCACCAGTTTTCTCTACACCTTCCTTTGCGGGCTGCTGATCGCCGTGCTGGGGAATCTGTTCGCTCCCCAGCTGGCCACCCTGATCGGGTCCACTCCCACCATCCTGCCCTATGCGGTCCAGTACATGAGCGTGATCCTGGTGGGAGCTCCCGTGATGATGTCCAGCCTGGTGATGAACAACCATCTCCGGTTCCAGGGCAGTGCCGCCTTTGCCATGGTGGGCATCACCATCGGGGGATTCCTGAATGTGTTCCTGGATCCGCTCTTTATTTTCCAGTTCCGTCTGGGAGTGGCCGGGGCCGCCTATGCCACCATCCTCAGCCAGTTTGTCAGTTTCTGTATCCTGTTCTGCATGACCCGGCAGGGAGCCAACATTCCCATCCGGTTCCGGAACATGCATCCCTCCTGGCCCATCCTGAAGGAAATCGTGGCCGGGGGAGCCCCTTCCCTGATCCGCCAGGGGACCCAGAGCCTTTCCACCATTTTCCTGAACGTGGCCGCCGGAGGCTTTGGGGATGCGGCCATTGCCGCCATGTCCATCGTCACCCGGCTCAGCTTCTTCGCCGCTTCCGTGATCATCGGCTTTGGCCAGGGATTCCAGCCCGTGTGCGGGTTCAGCTACGGAGCCCGGAAATACGGGCGGCTCCGGGAAGGGTTCTGGTTTGCGGTGAAGGCGGGGACCCTGTTTGCCCTGCTGGCCGCCGCCGTGGCCATTGTGTGGGCCGTGCCCATCCTGGGAGAATTCCGGAACGATCCCCTGGTGATTTCCACCGGGGCACAGGCGCTCCGGGCCCAGGCCATGACCTTCTTCCTGGTGCCCCTGACCATCCTGACCAACATGTGCCTCCAGACCACCCGGAAAACCGGGGGCGCCATGCTGGTGGCCGCCGGACGCAGCGGCCTGTTCCTGATTCCCACCCTGCTGGTGCTGCCCCGGGCCTTCGGGCTGACCGGGCTGGTGTGGAGCCAGAGCGTATCCGACCTGTGCGGCTTCCTCCTGGCCGCCGTCCTGATCCGGAAGTTCTTCCAGAAGCTGCCGGAGAAATAAAAAGCGGGGGCGGCAGGCCCGGCCGCCCCGCCAGGCTGGTGGTGGGTTAGCAGCCGCGTTTGACTTCCTTATTCCGTTGTTCTTCCAACGTACTTTCCCTTTCTTCCATGCTACAATACAGACAACAAAAGGAAAGAAAGCAGGTGGCAGTATGAAACTGGATCCTGGACGGGTGTTCCGGATGGCGGAAACCAATGCTCCGGTGGCTGGCTGTACCGTTTCCCAGCAGATCGGAGCAGGGAAGAATCCCCTGTGGATCTTTTCCCTGGGAGAGGGGACGGACATCAGTGCCGAAATCTATCCCTATCACAAGCTGCTCACAGTCCACACCGGACGGCTGGCCCTTACAGGCAGCCTGAAAGGAACGGTACTGGAAGCAGGCGAGAGCCTGCTCACACCTACGGACGTACCTGTGGGCATGGCGGCAGAAGAAGATACCGTATATACGGAAGTGGAAATCCAGAAGGAGGATATCATGAACAACGCAGTAAAAGCAGGGGAAGCATTCAGACTGGCGGACCTGGTGCCTTATCAGGAAGGCCGTATCGTGAACATGGACGTGGTCCACAACGACAAGATGAAATTCGTGGTGATGGCTTTTGACGCCGGCACCGGCCTCAGCGAACACGCCGCACCGGGGGATGCCCTGATATTCGCCCTGGACGGGGAAGGGATCATCGGCTACGAAGGCCAGGCCCACACCCTGAAAGCCGGAGAACAGTTCCGCTTCGCCAAAAACGGACTCCACTGGGTCAAAGCAGAGAAACCCTTTAAAATGGGCCTGCTGCTGACGCTGGAATGATATAAAAAAGGCGCTGTGAAAAAATCATCCACAGCGCCTTTATTTCGCTTGCGTCAGCTGGCTTCCATCGGCTAGTGACTAGAGACTAGTGACTAGTGACGGGGTGTGAAAAAGCATTTTTTCACACCCCCTTTCACTGTTCTCTCAACCGTTTTATGGCCAGGCGGTAGAATTTCCGGATTTTTCTTTTTGGATCGGTTCCCAGCCGGGGTTCGGCGGAATGGACGATGCTCCAGCGGAAGGTTACCGTAACCGGGTTTCCCTCCACCTGATGGATATCCTGGAGCCGTGCCTGGATTTTCCGGGCCAGGGCTTCCGATTCTTTCGGATCTTTCTCCCGGCGCAGGATGGCGAACATGGAATTGAAAAGCCGGGAAATGGAAGAATTCGTGCCCGCTTCCTCCCGGATGATCCGTCCTTCTTCATGGATCAGTTTCCGCAGCAGAGGCGCTTCGTAGGATTTCTTCAGGTATTCGTCGAACCGGCTTTCCAGCAGGATCAGGCAGAAGGAATCACCACTGGCTTCCATCTGCTCCTGGGTTTCCATCATATCGTTCAGGAATCCCTGGCGGTTCTGGAGACCGGAAACAGGATCTTCAAAGGGGGAGGGGAGGGTCTTCCGGAGCTCATGATACACCTGGTCCGCATCAAAAAACGTCCCCATAAGCCCCACAATCTGTCCGTCCCGGTAGATGGGCCATTTGTAGCAGGCAATATGATGCAGGGCCCCTTTTACGATGCATTCTCCAGGGATATTTTCCACCACTTTGCCCTTGTGGAGCACATCCAGTTCATCCTGCCGGTACGGTCCGTTGTCCAGATGCCAGTTCATGTCCTCATCGGTCTTGCCGATGATTTCCTGTTCCGAGGCAAAGCCGTAATGCCGGAGAAAGGCTTTGCTGGCCCCCAGGAAACGCCGTTCCTTATCCTTCCAGAAATAATTGGAATGGGTGTTTTTCCGGAAACTGTCCCACAGAAGAGCGGGCAGGGTATTCTTGTCTCCCGGAGAAACGGCGGCTACGGTTACCGGGCTGTCAATGGTCCGGGCTGTCGTAAGCAGCATGGGATGGGGCCCCTTGTAGAACAGGGTGGCCATGGTTTCCCTCCAGGTGTAATTGCCCTGGCTGTCTTTGGCACGGAAGAAATGGGAAATATAGCCTGTGGGACTTTTTCTGATCCGCTGGACCACCGTATCCTGGTCAAGGTAGGCCAGATAGCCGGACTGGTCTTCTTCATAAACCTGTTCCCGGGTAAATGTGCGGAGCACCGCCCGCATACCCTGGACTTTTTTGGAGAAGGGGGATTCATTGCTGTTGTTGGCATACATCTGTTCCATGGAGTCTCCGTCAAGATCCACCAGGAAGACTTCTTCGAACAGGCCGTACAGATACCGGAGATTGGCGTCCAGCTTATTCTGCCGGGAACTGGAACTGTTCTGGGAAATGTTCTGGAATTCCACCTGGACCAGCAGATGCTGGTTCATTTCACAGACCACCTGGACCCGGACGGCGATATAGTCCCCTTTGTCAACATAGAAAAAGGTTTTCGCACTGTGTTTCTTTCGGGCAACCTGGATGAAGGTCCGCAGGGTGCGGATGCTTTCCTTCTTTTCCGGCTGATTCATATTGGTTTCGATATCCTGGATGGTGTATCCCAGTTTTTCCGCCTCTTCCTCATAAACTTTGTTCCAGAAAAGAAAACGAAGAGTACCTTTTTCGTCCATATCGAAGAGCGCTGTGGAACGGTCGGTCTGGCGGATGACCATGCTGGCCATATCGTAGAAACGGAACCATTTCCGGGGTTCCACGGTGCGGCCCGCTGCTTCCAGATGGGCCAGGACACCGGCCAGGGGCTGGGGTTTGCCAAAAAAGTAGCCCTGCATCCGGCCGCAGCCCATGGCTGCCAGGAAGTCCGCCTGTTCCTTTGTTTCCACCCCTTCCACCAGGGTCTTGACTCCCAGATCCTTGGCCATGTTAATGACGGAAGCAATGATGCTCCGGGATTTTGCTGTAAAGTTCCGGAGAAAGCCCATGTCCAGCTTGATCAGATCCACCTGGTAATCCTTCAGCACATTCAGGGAAGAATAGCCGCTGCCAAAGTCGTCCAGCCAGATTTCATATCCCTTTTCCCGCAGCTGGTCCAGTGCCTGATGGACCACCTGGGCGTTCTGGGCCAGGGTGCTTTCCGTGATTTCCACATGGAGAAAATCACGGGGCAGGCTGTACTTTTTCCGGGTGTTTTCCACCACACTGAACACATCCATGCTGTCAAAATCGTATCTGGACAGGTTGAAGGAAACCGGGGTAATGCACAGATTTTTGTCCAGCCGTTCCCGCAGCATCCGGCACACTTCCTCCAGCACATAGGCGTCCAGCCGGTGGATCAGCCGGGCCTGTTCCAGCACAGGGATGAAGGAGGCCGGGGACAGGAACCCTACCTGAGGATCCACCCACCGGGCCAGGGCTTCCAGACCGCACAGTTCGCCTGTCAGGGTGCGGATCACCGGCTGGTAGTACACCTGGATCCAGTGGTTCTCCAGGGCCTCCTCCAGGTGCTCAGTCACATAGTCCCGGATGTCCCGGTCCACCGGCTGGCCGGTGGGGATGTCGATTTCCTGGAGCGTGCAGAAAAACACCTGGCCCCAGGTTTCCGTATTTACCGTCCGGCCAGAAACATCCGCATAGCGGATCCGGTTTTTCCGGGTGAACAAGTGGCCCTGGATATGGGAAAACCGGCCGTTCTTTTCGGCCAGTTCGCGCATGATTTCCTGGAAGCCCCGTTCCCGGTCTTCCGGAGCGAGTATATTGAGACCATCATTGTTGATGTGCCGGCGAAGCTCCTCCAGGTCCCGGCAGTCGAACAGCCGCAGGGTTTCTCTGTTGGCATAAAGCAGCGGAAAAGGCTCCTGCGACTGTACCACATAAAAACAGCAGGGTAGATTCTCGAAGCAATCCGGGAACGATCCCTTGAACGACGTACAATTCGCAGATTCCATGGTCAGTCTCCTTGCAGATTAAAAATAGATTGGTTGCCACGCATTGTCAATAAGATTCAATAAAATTATCTCACAATTTTGACCAAAGAGCAATGGGAAAAGGGGGATGTTGCACGTGAAAAATATGCATGCAACAGCCTCCTCGCTTTTCTTATTTCACCGCTTCCGCAAATTCCCGGCCATAGTTCCGGCACAGTTCCTGGCTCTCCTGGTCCGGAGCCCACTGACAGCGCAGGCCGTTGTTGACCACCTGGAACCCGGCACCCTGGAGCAGTTCCGTGATCTGCTTGACCGACTCCCCGCTCCAGCCGTAGCTTTCGAAAGCGGCCGCCTTCTTGTTCTTGAATTTCAGCCCCCGGATCATTTCCATGATCCCGCCAATGGAGAACAGATACCCGTAATTGATGGTGGGGGACCCTACCAGGATGGCTTTGGATTTGAAGACTTCAGTGACGATGTCATTCTTGTCGTCCACCGCCGAATTGTAGATCTTTACCGTGACCGTAGGATCCGCCTGGTGGATCCCTTCGGCAATGCATTCGGCCATCCGGCGGGTGGAATTCCACATGGTGTCATAAATCAGGGTCACCTGGTTTTCCTGGTAATTCTGGGCCCATGCCTGGTAGACCCGTACGATCTGCAGGGGATCCTCCCGCCAGATGACCCCGTGGCTGGGGCAGATCATGGACACCGGCACATCCATCTTGAGGATTTCTGCAATCTTCCGGGTGACCATGGGACTGTACAGGTTCAGGATGTTGGCGTAGTATTTCATGGCTTCCCGGTACAGTTCAGCCTGGTCCACGGCGTCATTGAACAGGGTTTCGCTGGCATAATGCTGACCGAACCCGTCATTGCTGAACAGGATGTTTTCTCCGGTCATGTAGGTGAACATGGTATCCGGCCAGTGGAGCATGGGAGCTTCGATGAATACCAGCTGGCTGCTGCCCAGATCCAGGGTGTCGCCGGTCTTGACGGTAACGTAGTTCCAGTCCTGATGGTACAGCCCCCGGAGAATGGCTTCCCCTTTTTTCGTGCAGTAGATAGGGGTATGCGGGATTTCCCGCATGAGAGTCGGCAGGGCCCCGCTGTGGTCGTTTTCGTTGTGGTTCATGACGATGTAATCGATGTCTTTCAGGTCGATTTCCCGTTTCAGGCTGGCCACGAATTCTTCGTCAAAGGGTTTCCAGACCGTATCCATAAGTACGGTCTTCTGGTCCCGGATCAGATAAGAATTGTAGGAAGATCCTTTTTCCGTGGAATATTCATGCCCATGGAACTCCGTCAGTTCCCAGTCGATTTTGCCTACCCAAGTCACTTTATCCGTAATCTTCTTTCCCAAGAGGAACATCTCCTTTACCGGAACAGATTTTGTTTTCTTGTCTTTAGTATACCGGGAAGAAGAAAAAATGACCGTTGTTGTGACAACAGTGAGTGAAGAGTGGGACGGACTGAGCTGACAAGATCCATTGCGGGTCCATAGGGGGCGCAGGCCCGGCGCCCCGCCAGAACACCATCTCCGCCGGAAACTCGATAACAGCCGTAGGGGCGAACCAAGGCCGGCAAAGCCGTGCCGCCTGGTTCGCCCGCTCACGCCGGGGGACCGTCCCGGCCGCCGGTCGGGCATGGTATACCAATGGGCCGTCCAATGGCCTGCCAACTGGCAATCAGGGTGTCCGCCAGATGACAGCATAGATTAGTATAAATAGATTAATATAAATAGATTAATATAAATAAATTAGTTTAGGTTAGATTTAGACTAGACTAGATTAGATTAGTTTAGTTTAATCATAGAAAAGTCAAAAAGTCAAAAAAGACAAATCTCATATACTCCTTAAAGTCCGGTGTCTGTTCCGGTACATTCTTCAAGAAATGCAATAAAGCGCCCCCACGTCCTGGATAAAGGCTTCACCGAGAACTTGTTGCCACATATGCCATCTGGTATCGGCGACACAGAACCGTGCCGGCGGCAGTGGCGATGCAGCTTACCAGTCCCATAATCATGACATCGATAATGACTACACCGAATCCGTCATCTACACGGATACGCTGAAGCCCGGCATGTACGTGGCCATCATATTCAGCGTCATCTGCCTTGCCGTCCACATAGCGGAGAAAGGCAGTAATTTCCGGATTCCGTGCATTTTCGCTGCCCTTGCTGTTCAGGGATAATCATGTTTCTCCGTCCGTTAATTTTATCGTGTTTTTTTTCACAGCAATGGGTAAAAGTGTACATAGGACAGAAATGTGATAAAAAACAGGTTGTAACTTCCCGCATGATTATGATAAAATTAAAATCAATAATAATTCTTAAAAATAAGGAGGATGGACCTGATGAAAAAATGGACAATTGTGGGTCTCACAACACTTTTGACGCTGGCTGCTTCGGCCGCATTGGCATCGGTACCGCAGAAATCCCTGTACTTGGGCGGCATCGGAATTGGCAGTGAGGGCTCCTATGTACGGCAGATATACGGTGCCCCTACAGAAACGGAACGGGAACATTCTGCTTCCCATCCGTCGGGATCGGTGGTGGAATACGAATATGGGGATGGGGTCTCCCTCCATCTGGCGGAAGGCGTTGTCTATCAGGTAGAAGTGTCTGCCAACAACGGCTGGGCAACTCCGGAAGGGATCCACGTGGGAATGGACGCTTCCCTCCTGGAGGGGACCTACGGAAAGCCGGACATGGTCCGTGGGGATAAATCCATCTACAGGGCGGAGGGTCTGCCCGGGGTGGGTCTGATCTTTGAAATCGAAAAGGGAAAAATCGACGAAATCGAAATCGGCCCCATCGAACAGTGACGAACATCGTTTGGCCAGAGGAGTATCATCACTTTTAAAGTTACCTGACTGGTTTTCACGCCAGATAAGCCCGGCGTACTTTGCCAATGCTTCTTGAGAGTTGAAAGCTTCAATATGGCCAATTTCTGCCAGGATACCAGCGGCCATAACAGGTCCAATTCCAGGGATGGATAAAAGGCTCTGATAGGCGTTAGGATCTAACCCTCGCAAGGTCTTCCATAGGCATTTTAAGGATTTCCTCGCGGGTCCGTAGGGGGCGCAGGCCCGGCGCCCCGCCAGAACATCATCTCCGCCGGAAACTCGATAACAGCCGTAGGGGCGAACCAAGGCCGGCAAAGCCGTGCCGCCCGGTTCGCCCGCTCACGCCGGGGGGGCCGTCCCGGCCGCCGGTGGGGCCTGTATCCCCGCATACAACGTATCCAAGGACACCCCCCAGCAGGAAAAAAACTGAAAAGTATGATATAATGGGCCCATGATGCTTTGGCAGAGGAGCGAGAGCCTAAAAGAGGGGAAAAATATGCAGAAACCACTTGGAGCAAAAAAGAATAGAGAGGCTCATGATTCCAGACTTCATGGAATGACCCTGGAACAATGGAAAATTTTGTACCGGATTTTTTCTCGTTTTCAAAATGAACTCTTATGGGTAAAGCTTTTTGGATCCCGTGCCAGGGGAGATTACAAAGAAACATCGGATGTGGATCTGGCGATTGCCAGCAAAGAGGACATCCGTACCCCTATGCAGGCGGCATTGGACGAAAGCCAGTTGCCCTATACGTTTGATTTAATCGACTATACGAACCAATCCAACAAAAAACTGCAGGAATCCATTGACAGAGAAGGAATCGTGCTTTGGAAAACGAACCAGGAGGGGAGTCCGATTATGGCCAAAGAACAAATCACCTTAAAATGGGAAGAATACCATAAAGCATTGGGCAGACTGAAAATTGCCTTGCAAAAAGAGCCTGATGCAGATGGTATTTATCTGGATGCAACCATACAGCGGTTTGAATTTACCTTCGAACTGGGCTGGAAACTCCTGAAAACCATCCTGGATTTCGAAGGGGTGGAGGTGGCCAGCCCCCGGAGCGCTATCCGGGAAGCCTGGAAAATGCATCTGATCCGGGATGCGGAAAAATGGCTGGACATGCAGCAGAAACGGAACCTGACAGCCCACACCTACAACGAATCCACCGCAAAGGAAATCTATGGGCTGATCAAAAACGAGTATATCGGATTGCTGGAAGCGTTGGACCAGGAGATGGAAGGGAAAGAGTTGTAAGGGATTGCAGGCCCGGCTGTTATACCTTAAATCCGTCCAAAACCGGGATCCATTGCGGGTCCGTAGGGGGCGCAGGCCCGGCGCCCCGCCAGAACACCGTCCCCGCCGGAAACCCGATAACAATTGCAGGGGCAAATCAAGGCCGGGGCATTTGGCTTCCTTCATTCAGTGGACAATCCCTCCTGAATTGATTATAATTACAAATGCGGTTAGTCTCACGTAAGAACCACAGGCTGTCGCCCCGGCGGCAGCTTTTCTTCACGCTTGAATTTACTTACAGGGGGAATTTGGATTTATGCTTTTAAAAGATTTGCGGATCGGGGAATCTGCAGTCGTTGCCAAAATCGAACTGCCGTTCCAGATCGAACGGCGGCTCCAGGCCCTGGGGATGACCCTGGGGACCCGGATTCATGTGCTGAACCGGAAGGGAAAGGGCATTATGGTGATCCTGCTCCGGGGCACCCGGTTTGCTTTGGGCTTCAATATGACCCGGAATATTACGGTGGACAAAGTGGAGGTGGACCATGACTGACATGCAGCAGCCTGAAAAGCATCTCCACGATGCAAAAAATCTCACCATCGGCTTCATCGGCAACCCCAACTGCGGGAAGACCACCCTGTTCAACGCCTTTACCGGCGCCAACCTGAAGGTGGCCAACTGGCCCGGAGTAACGGTGGAGAAGGTGGAAGGGGCCATCCGGCGCCACAACATGAACATTCATCTGGTGGACCTGCCCGGCACCTACAGCCTCACTTCCTATACCATGGAAGAAATCGTGTCCCGGGACTTCATCCTCAGCGATGAAGTGGACGTAATCATCAACGTGGTGGATGCCTCCGCCCTGGAACGGAGCCTGTACCTGACCCTCCAGCTGCTGGAACTGGGAAAGCCGGTGGTCATGGCCCTGAACATGATGGATATCGTGGAAAAACGGGGGATGGAAATCGACCTGCACCGGCTGCCGGAAATGCTGGGGATCCCGGTGATCCCCGTTTCCGCCCGGAAGCGCCGGGGGCTGGATGTGCTGCTCCATGCGGCCATCCATCACCGGGACGCCAAACACACGGACCCTCTGATCCACGACCACAAGGCAGTAGGGGCCCATCGGCTGGACCACAAAATGTACGCCATGGTCTATTCCGACCCCATCGAAGACCGGATCGACCAATTGATTGCGGAACTGGAAGATAAATATCCGGACATCATCAATCCTCGGTGGCATGCCATCAAGCTGCTGGAACAGGACCAGGAAGTGCTGAAAAAACACCCGGTGGACCGGCCGGATATCCTGGACCAGAACTACGAAACCCGGATCATCCGGGAAAAATATGATTTCATTGAAGAAATCATCCACGAAGTGCTGCTCCACAAGGAAGAAAGCGACAAGCTGACGGACCGGCTGGACAAGGTGCTGACGGACCGGTTCTGGGGGATCCCCGTGTTCCTGCTGATCATGGCGGTGGTGTTCTTCCTGACCTTTACCGTAGGGGACTGGCTGAAGGGGTATATGGAAGACTTCATCGGCTGGTTCGGAGACGGACTGGAAGGGCTGCTCACCGCCTGGTCCGTCAGCGATGCCCTGAAATCCCTGATCATCGACGGGGTCCTGGGGGGCGTGGGGACCATTGTCACCTTCCTGCCCAATATCCTGATCCTGTTTTTGACCCTGGGTTTCCTGGAAGATTCCGGGTATATGGCCCGGGTGGCCTATGTAATGGAAGACGTGATGAGCCGTCTGGGGCTGTCGGGGAAGGCCTTCATCCCCATGCTCCTGGGCTTTGGGTGCACGGTGCCGGCTGTGATGGCATCCCGTGCCCTGGAACACAAGCGGGACCGGTACAAGGTGATGCTGGTGACGCCTTTTATGAGCTGCAACGCCCGGCTCACCATCTATATCCTGTTTGCAGAGATGTTCTTCGGCAGCCATGCCATGGTAGTGGCCTATTCCATGTACCTGATCGGCCTTTTGGTGGCCATCCTGGTGGCTCTGGTGCTCCATGGCATTGAAAAGGCCCAGCACCGCCAGACGGAAGACTTCCTGCTCATCGAGCTGCCGGAATACAAGCTGCCGGATATGCATACTGTGGGCATTTACATGTGGGAAAAGGTGAAGAGTTACCTGGAAAAGGCCGGGACCACCATTTTCGTGGCCACCATCCTGATCTGGTTCCTGCTGAACTTCGGCCCCAGCGGCTACACCACCGATGCAGGAGAAAGCTTCGGCGCCATTATGGGCCATGTGCTGGTGCCGGTGTTCCGGCCCATCGGCCTGGGCTTCTGGCAGATCTGTCTGGCTCTTCTGGCCGGGATTTCCGCCAAGGAAGTGGTGGTATCCAGCTGTGCCGTACTCTTTGGCATCACCAACGCCAGCAGCGGGGCCGGCATGGCGGAATTTGCCGCCGACCTGGAATCCATCGGCTTTACCAGCATCAACGCAGTCTGCCTGATGATCTTCTGCCTGCTGTACGTGCCCTGTGCGGCGGCCCTGGCTACCATCCACAAGGAAAGCGGCAGCTGGAAATGGACGGCTTTTGAAGCCTTCTTCCAGCTGGCAACGGCCTGGATCGTTACCTTTGTGGCCTACCATCTGCTGAGCATTTTGTAAACAAATAAACAGTTATTGAATTATAAGCAAGAGAAAGAAGAAAAATTCCCCTTTCTCTTGCTTATTTTTTCGGTTTGTGGTATAAATAAGTCAGAAAAACAATTAAACGATTATTTAATCGTTAGGCGAGAGCAAGGAGGAAGAATCATGAAAAAGAGTTATAAAGTGGAAGTGGACTGTGCCAACTGTGCGGCCAAGATGGAAGAAGCGGTGAAGGCCACTCCGGGAGTCCAGGATGCGGTGCTGAACTTCATGTTGCTGAAGCTGAAGGTGACCTTTGCAGAGGGGGCGGATCCGGCGGAAGTCATGGGCCGCTGCCAGGCGGCTGTGGCCAAACTGGATGACGATTTCAAGATTTACTGTTAAAGAATGGCTGAATGGATACCGGAGGGGATGGGACCATGGAACAGGAAAATAAAATTATGATCGGCCGGATCGCCGCCGCCTTTGTGCTGACGGTGGCCGGGGCCTTTCTGCCGGATGCCTGGAGCGGGGAAGGGGTGACCCTGGAATACCGCTTTCTCCACCTGTTGCCCTATCTGGCGGCCTATCTGACCGTGGCCTGGGACATCCTGCTGAAGGCGGCGAAAAATATCCGGAAGGGTCAGGTGCTGGATGAGAACTTCCTGATGGCGGTGGCCAGCCTGGGGGCCTTCGGTCTGGGCATCTACCAGAACGGGGACTATGCGGAAGCGGTGGCCGTCATGCTGTTCTACCAGGTGGGGGAACTGTTCGAAGACTATGCCGTGGACAAAAGCCGCCGGAACATCAGCGAACTGATGGATATCCGGCCGGATTATGCCAATGTGGAGCGGGACGGGAAACTGGTCCGGGTGGATCCGGATGATGTGGCCATCGGCACCCGGATCATCGTCCAGCCCGGGGAAAAAGTCCCCATTGACGGCCGGGTGGTGGAAGGCCGGTCCAGTCTGGATACGGCGGCTCTCACCGGGGAAAGCCTGCCCCGGGAAGCGGCCCCCGGGGATGAAGTGATCAGCGGCTGCATCAACCTCAGCGGGGTGCTGACCATAGAGACCACCAAAGAGTTCGGGGAATCCACCGTATCCAGGATACTGGATCTGGTGGAAGACGCCAGCTCCCGGAAAGCAAAATCTGAAGTGTTCATCACCAAATTCGCCCGGGTCTATACCCCGGCGGTATGCAGCGCGGCACTGGCCCTGTTCCTGCTGCCTCCTCTGGTGCGGATGGCCCTGGGCATGGCGCCTCTGTGGCACATGTGGCTGTACCGGAGCCTGCTGTTTTTGGTGGTCAGCTGTCCCTGCGCCCTGGTGCTGTCCATTCCTCTCAGCTTCTTTGCGGGGATCGGGGGCGCCAGCCGGCGGGGGATCCTGATCAAGGGATCCAACTATATGGAAACCCTGGCCCATACGGCCTATGTGGTGATGGACAAGACCGGGACCCTGACCCAGGGGGTGTTTGAAGTTTCCGCCGTCCATCACAACAAACTGGAAGAAAAAAAAGTGCTGGAAATGGCGGCCCTGGCGGAATGTGCCTCCAGCCATCCCATCAGCAAAAGCCTCCAGCAGGCCTACGGCAAACCCATCGACCGGAGCCGGGTGACGGATATCCAGGAATACGGGGGCAAAGGGGTGGTGGCCCGGGTGGACGGCCATACCGTGGCCGCCGGGAACGCCAAACTCATGGAAATGCTCCACATTCCCTATGTGAACTGCCATATGGTGGGGACCCTGGTCCATGTGGCCATCGACGGGGCATACCATGGACACATCCTGATCGCCGACCGGATCAAGGACCATGCCGTGGAAGCCGTCCGGACCCTGAAAGCCAACGGGGTAAAGAAGGTGATCATGCTCACCGGGGATGAGAAACGGACGGCAGAAGCGGTGGCCAAAGAGCTGGGCATCGATGAAGTCCACAGCGAGCTGCTGCCCCAGGGAAAGGTGGAACAGGTGGAAGAGCTGATCCGCCGGAAAGAGCCCAAGGAGAAAGTGGCCTTTGTGGGGGACGGGATCAACGACGCCCCGGTGCTGTCCCTGGCGGATGTGGGGATTGCCATGGGGGCCCTGGGCAGCGATGCGGCCATTGAAGCGGCGGATGTGGTGCTGATGGACGATGATCCCCTGAAAATCAGCAAAGCCATCCGGATCGCCCGGAAATGCGTGGGCATCGTGTACCAGAACATCGTTTTCGCCATCGGCATCAAAGGCATCAGCCTGGTGTTGGGGGCCCTGGGCTTCATCAACATGTGGTTCGCCATCTTCGCCGATACCGGAGTCCTGATCCTCTGCGTGCTGAATTCCATGCGGTGTCTGTTTGGGGGGAGAAAATAAATGGGGGCTGTTGCACACGCAACAGCCCCCAATCCTCTATTCCACCCCCGCTCCCAGTTGGAATGCTTGCTGGTTGGTGGGGATATGGTCCATATCCATGTCGTCCGTATGGGTCAGCACCACTTTTCCCAGATTGGTCCATTCCAGCCGTTTCATCAGGTAATCAAAATGGTCCAGGATGGGCTGGGGATGGCTGCCGCCAACGGCCACCAGGAGAGCCCCGCTTTTGCCGTTCCCATGCAGCTGGTCGTCCCTGCCTTCTGCCAGAGCCCAGAGACGGTCCATGGCATTTTTCAGCAGACCGCTGTAGGTCCAGAAAAACAGGAGAGTGGCAAAGACAATCACGTCTGATTCCCGGTAGGTGTCATAGATCCGGTCCATGTCATCGGACTGGGTGCAGGGCCTGGCCGTATCCCTGCCCCCGTGGAGACAGCCCACACAGGGGTGGATGTCCATGGCCCGCAGGGGGAACACGGTGACTTCATGGCCCCGGGATTCCGCCCCGGCCTTGAAGGAACGGATCAGGGAATCGGTGAACCCATGGGGACGGAAAGAACCGTTCAATACCATTATTTTCGTCATGACAGTGGCAATGCTCCTTTGTATCGTGTTTTCTCATCAATTGTACTATCCATTATAACAATACCGGAACTCTTTTTGAATGGGGGGATTTGCACCCTTATTTCCCTTGTGTTATCCTTAATGGGTGAGGAGGGAGCACCATGAACAGGAAAAAGAGAACCGGGCAGATCCTTTTGCTGGCCTGTATCCTGGCTCTGGGCAGCGGGACCTGGGGCTGTGCCCAGGGAACGGGCCGCCAAGTCGTTTCTCCCGGGCAGGGAACGGCGGTACAGGAAAAACAGTCTCCTGAAAAACCGGCCATGGAATCCAGGCCCATTGCTTTTACGGACCGGCGGCGCCGGCTGATCCGGGAATATGCCCGGATCCACTATGGCCGGGAGATGGAAACCATTGTGCCCCAGGCGGTGGTGGTCCACTGGACCGCATCTGATTCCCGGGACGGGGTGTACCGGTACTTTTACAACGAAGAGAATCCCCATCTCCGGAACGGGACTCTGAATGTGGCTTCTCATTTTCTGGTGGACCGGGACGGGACCATCTGGCAGCTGACCCCGGAAACGGCGCTGAACCGCCATGCCATCGGACTGAACTGGTGCGCCATCGGCATCGAGAACGTGGGCGGAGTGGACGGCCGGGAAGACCTGACCCGGGCCCAGCTGGAAGCCAATGTGAATTTGATCCGGTATCTTCGGGGGAAATATCCCACCATCCAGTGGGTGCTGGGCCATTATCAGCAGGACCAGGCCCGGCATACGTCTTTGTGGAAAGAGAATGTACCGGGCTATTATCATGGCAAGACGGATCCGGGACCCCGTTTTATGGCGGGGCTGAAGGAACAGCTTGCCGGAGAAGGAGTGAAGTTCTTTTGAAACCATGGAACAAGGGAATTGGCCTGCTGCTGGCAGGCCTTCTGCTGCTGCCCGGAGGGGTGCTGCCCCGGACGGCGTGGGCTACTGCTCCGGCTGCCCCATCTGCCAGAGCCGCCCTGAGCCCCCGGATGCAGAAAATCGGGAAGATCATCCAGGGGGCCGGGCCCGCCCAGGTTTATTTCACGGATCTGGGCACCAATCAGAGCCTCTATCGGGGCAGCAGCACCCTGCCTTCTGCCAGCATGATCAAGGTCTTCATCCTGGCCAGGGCCTATGAGGATCTCCGGAACGGCAGCCTGAGCCGGAAGGAAACCTTCACCCTCACCCCGGAAAATGTGGTGGGCGGGGCAGGGGTCCTCCAGGGACGGCCTTATGGCACGAAAGTCCCCCTCCAGGAAGCCCTGGACCTGATGATCACTGAAAGCGACAATACCGCCGCCAACCTGCTCATCGACCGGCTGGGCATGGACCGGATCAATTCGTACCTGCAGAGCCACGGGTACAGCCACAGCGTCCTGCGCCGGAAGATGATGGATACGAAAGCCATGGAGGAAGGACGGGAAAACATGACCAGTACCCGGGATGTGGCCCTGCTGTTCAAGCGGCTGTACCGGGGAAACTGTGTGGGACCGGCCCAGGACCGGGAAATGCTGGAGATTTACAAACGGCAGACCGACAACGACAGCATCCCCGGAGACCTGCCCCAGGGAACGGTGGTGGCTCACAAAACCGGAGAAGTCAGCGATGTGCGCCACGACGGGGGCATCGTCTATACCCCCAAAGGCTCCTATGTGCTGGTGATCTTCACCCGGAACTATACCCCTTACGAAACCATGGCCGGATTGTCGGAGAAGATCTATCAGGCGTTTGTGGAATAACGGGGAGTGTGAATTTTTCACACCCCCCGTTTTTATTTGCACATCCCTTTGTTGTCTGAGAAACGTTCCTTCAGCATCCGGTTGATTTCGGCTCTGTCTTTTCCCTGCTTTTCCATCTGCTTGATCAGCTTGTAGGCATGGAACAGGGGGGACGGGGCGATTTCAGAACTGAAGAAGCCGATGCCCATGTTCCAGGCCAGTTGTTCGAACACATCGTCCAGGGCTCTGGAATCCAGGCCATTGGCATAGGCTTTCAGCAATTCCCGCATGGCCTGCCGCATCCGTCCGGCACCCACCGCATTGGCCAGGGAAAGCAGGAGCCGGATGTTGTACGCCAGATACCGTTTTTCGCTTTTCCAGGTCATATCCCAGAATTCCACCGCCAGTTCTCCCAGCTTTTCATCGATCAGCGGGTAATTGGTGATCACCGCCGGCCGTTCCGGTGCGTCGTCTCCGTTTCCTTTTGCCTGGGCCCGGTAGAAATACGCGTGGTATTCGTGATCCGCTTTTTTCTCCGTATCATGCACGTAGCCCAGCATTTCCATCACTTCATAGAGGGGAATGGGTTCAAAGGATTGGATCACTTCCAGCCCTTCTCCCACAGGAAGCTTCGCCGCCTGGTTTTTCAGCCCTTCCAGGAAATTGCCCGCAATGCCCCGCACATCGATTTTTTTGAAGCCGCCAACTTTCTCTTTCCATTCCATATTTTTCATATCCGTTTGCCCCTTTCGTTTGTTCTGTTATCTGCAGTCACCATAGGTGTTTTGGTTGGCTCTTTCGTCTTTCTGGAATCAATATAGCATGGCAGGGAAAACAAGTATGTTGGCAATACAACGGACGAAAGATTCTCCCAAAGTCCACAGTCCGGGACAGCATCCAGCCGGGTCTCAAAAAGATTTGGGAAGTTGATCTATGCCATGAACTGCAAAGAAGAGGATATGGAAAAATTCCATTATCCGGAGCTGTTGGGAACCTGGGGGAAAACCATGGACCTGGTTTATGGATACAACGAAGTCCAGTACTGCTGCAATACCTATCAATACAATGATTATTCCCGTTACCGGCAGAACCTTTTTGATGGAGCGGACAAGAAGCGGCAGAGGGAGGAAGTCTTTCCCCAGGACCTGAAAAAGTCCTGTGACCTGGGGATGCGACTGACCCGGATGGCGAAGGAAGCCAGCAAAGCTGGCTTTGAACAACGGAAACCGTTATATAAATCGTTTCTGTAGGGGCGGCAGGCCCGGCCGCCCGCCAAATCAGCCGTTGACCATGTGTTGTGCGGGGCGCCGGGCCTGCGCCCCTACGGTCTTTCTTTTTTATTTCAAAATCAATTTGCAAAATTGATTTCCTTAACGACCAACGATGAACGATGAACGATGGACCTGCAGGTTCGTCGGTCTGCCTTCTTTCTCCCTCTATTTTCAAAAAGTTTAACTTTTTTCGCTCTCCTGTACTGTATACTATGGATAGACAATACAGCACGGGGGGCGGTTTTTTATGTTTGAAGGCAGAATCCGGGAGGTGGGGCGGCCGGACCGGATCCCTTCCTATTTCGGACAGGAAAAGGCCGTGCTGCTGGTGGTAACGGTCACCGGCATCCTCTACAACCTGGGCATGGGAGCCGGGCCCTATTTCGAAGGCCAGCTGGCCCAGTGCCTCTACGACATTTACCAGGGGGAAGCCACTGCCGGGGACATGGCCCGTCTGGCGGCGCTCTATGTGGGAGTGATCTTCCTGGTCCAGCTGGCCCGGGCGGGGAAGCGGTACAGTGTGCGGCTCTTTGCCAACCGGGTGAGCCGGACCATGCGCCATACCCTCTACCACAGCCTGGTGCGGCTGGACGCCCATGCCCTCCAGCAGGAAAACCTGGGGAACCTGATGACCAAGGCCATGGGGGACGTGGACGCCTGTGCGGAAGGGATGCGGAAATTCACCACGGAGGTGTTCGATACCGGGGTGGTGATGGTGGTGTACCTGTCCCTGCTGCTGGCCTATGACTGGCGGCTGACCCTGCTGGCCTGTCTGTTCACTCCGGCGGCCTACTGGATCGCCAACCGGCTGAAGAAACAGGTGGCCCGGGCCAATGGGGTTTACAAGGCCACGGAAGCCCGGCTGAACACCCTGACCCTGGACCGGGTGAGCCACGCCCTGACCTACCGGATCTACGGCCAGGAAAGCCGTCGGGATGCCGCTTACGAAACCCAGCTCACCGCCTACGAAAAGGCCAGTGCCCGGGCCAATATCTTCGAAGGGGCCCTGGGGCCTTTGTATGACGCCATTGCCATGGCCGGCACCGGGATGATCTTCTGGTTCGGGGCGAAAAACGTCCAGGGCACCGGCTGGGAAGTGTGGAACATCGCCAGCTTCACCACCTTCCTGGCCTGCTTCACCAAACTGGCGGTGAAGACCAGCCATGCGGCCAAGTTGTTCAATGCGGTCCAGAAGGCCCAGGTTTCCTGGCAGCGGATCAAACCCCTGCTCCGGCAGGCGGCACCGGAACAGGAGGAACAGCTCCTGGGTCCGGTGGAACCGGTGACCCTGGAAATCCGGGATCTGTCCTGCCATTATCCGGGCCAGGAGAATGGCCTGGAAGGGATTTCCTTTACCGCCCGTCCCGGGGATATCATCGGCATTACGGGCCCGGTGGCCTGCGGGAAGAGCCTTTTGGGGAAGGTGTTCCTGGATGAGGTGCCCTGGACCGGCTCCATCCGGTGCAATGGACGGGATTTTTCCGCCCTGGACGGGCTGCAGCGCCGGAGCCTGATTTCCTATCTGGGCCACGATCCGGAACTGCTGACCACCTCCATCGGAGAAAACATCCGGATGGGAGACCCGGTGGAGGTGGAAAAATTCCTGGCCATGACCAACCTGGCAGGGGAAGTGGCCGCCATGCCCCAGGGAGCGGATACCCCGGTGGGCAGCGGCGGCACCCGGCTTTCCGGGGGTCAGCAGGCCCGGATTGCCCTGGCCCGGACCCTGGCCCATGCCCGGTCCATCCTGGTGCTGGACGATCCCTTTGCGGCGGTGGACCGGAAGGGGGAGACGAAGATCCTGGATGCCATGAGAAAGACCTTTCCGGACCGGGTGATCCTGCTGATTTCCCATCGGCTCACCCATTTTCCGGAATTTACCGGGGTATTGTTCCTGGAAAAGGGCCGGGGAAAGTTCGGTACCCATGACCAGCTGCTGCAGGAAGAGCCCGGCTATGCCCGACTGGTGCAGCTCCAGCAGGAAGGAGTGGATCTGGATGAACAATGAGAATCCTGTATGGAAAAGTGTCAAAGGCACCCTCCAGGCCCATCCCCGGACCTGGGCCCTGGTGGCCGTCCTGGTGGTCCTTTCGGTGACCACCTCCCTGCTGCCGCCCCTGGTACTGGAAAAAGCGGTGGACAGCCTGACGGAAGGCCGAGGGATCCCCTGGCAGCTGTGGGCTCTCTACATCGGGCTCATCGTCCTGTCGGACTGCTGTGAAACAGCCCAGAACGGGGCCATCACCCTGTTCGGCCAGAAGGTGACCCACGGGCTCCGGTCCACCCTGTGCGCCAAGCTGGACCGGCTGCCGGCCCGGTACTTTACCGGCCATCCCAGCGGTCAGACCGCTTCAGTGTTCGTCAACGACGGGGACACCATCGATGCTCTGTATTCTGACGGAATCGTGGGGATGCTGGCGGACGCCTGCAAACTGCTGGGGATTTTGGGGATCCTGTGGAGCCGGAGCCGGGGCCTGTTCGCCATCCTGTGCCTGGTGCTGCCCCTGCTGTTTATGCTCACCCGGCATTTCCAGCGGGGGACCCTGGCGGCCCAGCGGGAAAACCGGCGGGCCATCGGACGGGTGAACAGCCATGTGCCGGAGACCATCCGAAACATCCGGACCATCCACACCCTGGGGAAGGAACCGTATATGGAAGACCGGTACGATTCCCTGATCACCGACAGCTTCCGGGCCATCAACCGGGCCAATGTGTTCGACGGGATCTATTCTCCCATCATCCTGGTGACCCAGGCGGCAGTGGTGGCGGTGATCATGGTGGGAGCCTCCCAGGGGCCTGCCTGGGCGGATCTGTTCGGTCTTTCCGTTGGGTCTGCCGTGGCGGTGATCGCTTATGTGGGGAAGATCTTCGGTCCCCTGGAAAGCATCGGCATGGAAATCCAGAGCATCCAGAGCGCCATGGCCGGGATCCAGCACATCGGGGAATTCCTGGATGAACCGGAACGGGAACCGGTTTCCGCCAGTCCCCTGCCGGAAGAACTGCGGCAAAAGGCGGTGGCTTTTTCCCATGTGACTTTCGGGTACGATCCGGCCCGGCCCATCCTCCGGGACTTTTCCTGCAGCCTGGAACCCGGGGAACAGGCCATCCTCATGGGGCCCAGCGGCTGCGGGAAAAGCACCCTGTTCAAGCTGCTGCTGGGGATGTACAGTCCCTGGCAGGGAAATGTGGCTCTTTTGGGACACCGGGCCGGGACCATCCCGGAAGGGGAGAAACGCAGTCTGTACGGCTGTGTGGAACAGGAGTTTTCCATTGTTCCCGGAACGGTGGCGGACCAGGTGACCCTGGGGGACGGTTCGGTGACTCCGGAACAGGTGGACCGGGCCCTGGCCCTGGTGGGACTGAAGGAAACCGTGGACCGGATGCCCCAGGGGAAGGAAACCCCCATGGGGGACGAACTGTTCTCCCAGGGAGAACTCCAGCTGCTGAACATTGCCCGGGCGGTGGCCAGGGAACCCCGGCTGCTCCTTCTGGACGAAATCACCGCCAACCTGGACAGCCAGACGGAAGCCCGGGTGCTGGAAGCCCTGGAACGGGCCGCCCGGGGCCGCACGGTGCTCAGCATCTCCCACCGGTTCTCCCGGATGATGGCAGGGCAGAGGATCGTGAGGATGGGGTGATTGGTTGTCAACGGCCAGTGACCAGTGACCGGCAAAGGGGCTGTGAAAAAATGAGAAATCATTTTTTCACAGCCCCTTTTTTTCAATATCCCAACTTCTTCTTCAGTTCTTCCATATCCTTTTCCGACAGGAAGGGACGGATCACATCCAGGTAATAGTCCGCTTCCTGTTCTCTGCCCGCCTTGTGGCAGGCCTGGGCTCCGCCGGCGGCCAGCCGGAGCACTTCCGGATTGGGGCCCAGGGGGATGTCTTCCTTCTGGGTGAAGGCGGTGAGTTCTTCCCGGGTGGCCGGCGCCAGTTCATCTCCCAGCTTCTGGGCGATGGTTTCCAGCTGGCCCTTTACGGCCCCTTCCTCCCCGTAGTTCAGGCTCAGCAGGAAGGCGTACCGGGCACCCTGCCAGTTGCCCTTGTGGAGCAGCCGTTCCCCTTCGTTCCGGTAGCACCGGGCCAGGTCGGCAGGGCGGAAAGCCTGCCGGAAGGCATCCCGGTTCACCCGTCCGAAACCGTCCCAGTCCTTTTCTTCCCGGAGCACAGACAGATAGCAGAACCGCACCGGGGCACTGGTGGGATCCCAGCGGAGTCCCTTTTCCAGGGCTTTCCGGGCCGCTTTGGTCTGGCCCTGGGCCAGTTCCAGTTCGCCCAGCAGCAGGTAGAGCAGATGGAAGGGGAAAGGAGCCTGCTGGACGGCCTTTCTGGGCTGGTAAAACTGCTGGTACAGCACCATTTCCATAGGCTCCGCAAAGGAACGGAATTCCACTTCCGAATCCGGCTGGAACAGGGCGGAATGCTCCGCCTCCCGGATATGGGGGGTGAGGATGGCCCGTGCCTTGTCATAATCCCCGGCGCCGGTGAGTTTCTGGGCTTCCGCCAGATCGGCCCGGAATTTTTCAAAGGCGTGGCTGAACATATCCGCAAAATGTTGCCGGCTCTCTTCCGGCATCAGCTTGTACAGCAGCTGGGTGCAGGCCCGGATGATTTCCCGGTGCAGGGGATGGTCCCGGTACAGCTCCATGCAGCCCTGCAGATATTTGATGTCTTTCTGGGAGTTCCCGGTCAGGTTCTCCCGGATGGATTTCAGGATGGATTCCAGTTCTTCCATGATTCTTCCTCCGATTCATTGCAGTTTGTATTCTATTATACAGCCCTTGCCCCCTTCCTTCAACTGTGCTATAATAGTTCCATTCAATTCCATACCTTGCCATGAACAGGAGAGTACTCATTTCCGGAGGTCACAGAGAGTGGGGAGCAGGTGGGAGCCCCATACGGAAAGAAACGGGGAAGTTCACCTGGGAGCAACCGGACTGAACGGAGTAGGTCCGGCGCCGGCCCCGTTATCGGCCAGATGAGTGAAAAAATAGGGTGGTACCGCGAACCTTCGCCCCTTGTGGGGACGGAGGTTCTATTTTTTTAGGAGGCGTGAACATGAGCGATAAACTGCAGGAACTGCGGGAGAAGATCCAGAAGGATCTCAGTCAAGTCAAAAGTGTGGAAGATCTGAAGAACATCCGGGTCCAGTACCTGGGCAAGAAGGGGGCCCTGACCTCCATTCTCCGGAGCCTGGGAGACGTGGCGGCGGAAGAACGGCCGAAGATCGGCAAAATGGTCAACGAAGTCCGGGCCAAGATGGAACAGCGGATCAACGAACAGATGAAGCTGCTGGAAGCCCATCAGATGGAAGAAAAACTGGCCAGTGAAACCCTGGATTTCACCCTGCCGGGACGGAAACCGGCCCTGGGCCATCTCCATCCGGTGACCCAGACCCTGCGGGACATCAAGAAAGTGTTCATGCGCATGGGGTTCGAAGTGGTGGAAGGCCCGGAAATCGAAACGGACTATTTCAACTTTGAAGCCCTGAACCTGCCCAAGGACCATCCGGCCCGGGATATGCAGGATACCTTCTACATCACCGATGACATCCTGCTCCGGACCCAGACTTCCGGGGTACAGGCCCGTACCATGCAGAGCCGGGAACCCAACACCCCCATCCGGATGATCTGCCCGGGCACCGTGTACCGGAACGACTACGATGCCACCCATTCTCCCATGTTCCATCAGGTGGAAGGCCTGGTGGTGGACAAGGATATTTCCCTGGCGGACCTGAAAGGGACCCTGGAACTGTTCTGCAAGGAGATGTTCGGGGACAGCGTGAAGATCCGGCTGCGGCCCAGCTTCTTCCCCTTCACGGAACCCTCCTGCGAAGTGGATATCAGCTGCGTCATGTGCGGGGGCAAGGGCTGCCGGGTGTGCAAGAACTCCGGCTGGCTGGAAATCCTGGGGGCCGGGATGGTGCATCCCAACGTGCTGCGGATGAGCGGCTACGATCCGGACAAAATGAAGGGCTTTGCCTTCGGGATGGGCGTGGAACGGATTGCCATGCTGCGGTACGGCATCGACGATCTCCGTCTGTTCTTCGAAAATGACCTGCGGTTCATCCGTCAATTCTGAGTGGGAGGCAAAGGACAATGTTAGCTTCTATTAATTGGTTGAAACAATATGTGGATATTCCCGTAACGCCGGAAGTGCTGGCGGACAAACTGACCCGGGTGGGCCTGGAAGTGGAACAGGTAATCCATCTGGGCGAAGGCCTGGAAGGGGTCATCACCGGGAAGGTGGCCCAGATCGAACGGCATCCCAATTCTGACCATCTGTGGATCTGCCAGATGGACCTGGGGCAGGGGGAACTGGTCCAGATCCTCACCGGGGCCCAGAACGTGCATCAGGGGGATATGGTACCGGTGGCCGTGGTGGGCTCCCATCTGCCCGGCGGCATGACCCTGAAGGCCGCCAAGATGCGGGGCCTGGATTCCAACGGCATGCTGTGCAGCGCCGGGGAACTGGGCATCGATGCCAAACTGCTGCTGCCGGAACAGCGGGACGGGATCTTCATCCTGCCGGAAAACACTCCCATCGGGGTGGACGTGAAGGAACTGCTGGGGCTGGATGATGTGGTGCTGGATATCGACCTGACCGCCAACCGCAGCGACTGCTTCAACATGCTGGGCCTGGCCCGGGAAACTGCCGCGGTGCTGGGACAAAGCCTGCGTCTGCCCAAACTGGCCACCCGGGACGAAGCGGCCGGCAGCGCAGCCGACTGCGCCAAGGTGGAAATCCAGTGCAAAGACCTGTGCACCCGGTTCGCCATGCGGATGGTGAAGGATATCCAGGTGACGGAATCTCCTGAATGGATGCAGAAACTGCTCCGAGCCGTGAACATCCGTCCCATCAACAATGTGGTGGACGTGACCAACTATGTGATGATGGAACTGGGCCAGCCCATGCATGCCTACGACTATGACACGGTGGCGGACCACACCTGGATCGTCCGCCGGGCCCAGGAAGGGGAGACCCTGGTGACCCTGGACGGCCAGAAACGGGACCTGAATCCCAACATGATCGTCATCGCCGACCCGGAAAAAGCCATTGGTCTGGGGGGCGTCATGGGCGGCCTGGCTACGGAAGTCACCGGCAAGACCGTGAACGTGATGCTGGAATCCGCCACCTTCTACGGCCCCAGCATCCGGCACACCTCCAAGGACCTGGGCCTGCGCAGTGAAGCTTCCCAGCGGTTCGAACGGGGGGTGGACACCATCCGGGACCACGATGCCCTGAACCGGGCTGTGCACCTGCTGGAAGAAATGGGCGCCTGCAAGGCCGTGGCCGGTGTGGTGGAAGACTACCCGGTACCCCAGGAACCGGTGAAGATCAAGGCCCTGCCGGAAGCCCTGCGCCGGCGGATCGGCACGGAAGAAATCACCGATGCAGAGATGCGCTCCATCCTGGAAGGGCTCCGGTTCGATGTGGAACCCCAGGCCGACGGAAGCTGGCTGGTCACCGTGCCCACCTGGCGGAACGACTGCACCTGCGATGCGGACCTGTCTGAAGAAGTGGCCCGGATGTACGGCTACGACAAGATCCCGTCCACCCTGCCCCAGCTGGATATGGCCCGGGGCGGCCAGGCTCCCATCGAGGACGTGAAGGACAAGGTACGGAACTGCCTGGCGGATGCGGGTCTGGACGAAGTGATGACCTACACCTTCATCAACGCCGGGGACTTTGACAAACTGGGACTGGGTGCCGACGACAGCCGCCGGCAGGCCATCCAGATCATCAACCCCATCAGCGACGATTTCCGCACCATGCGCACCACCCTGGTGCCCAGCCTGCTGAATACCGCCGCCTACAACCTGGCCCGGCAGAACGACCGGGTGGCCCTGTTCGAAGTGGGCCGGGTGTTCCTGCCCAAGGCTCTGCCCCTGACAGAACAGCCTGCGGAAAAGACCCGTCTGTGTGTGGTGCTGTCCGGCAAACGGAATGAACTGAACTGGACCGAAAGCAAGGACGCGGTGGACTTCTTCGACCTGAAAGGGGACCTGGAACTGGTGCTGGAAGTGCTCCAGGCCAGCGGCGTGACTTACGCCAAACCGGAAGAGAAGTTCCTCCATCCCGGCAAGAGCTGCACCGTGCTCCATGACGGGAAGGCCGTGGGCTTCATGGGGGCCCTCCATCCCCAGGTGCAGGACCGGTTCGGCCTCAGCGGGGAAACCTTCGTGCTGGAACTGGATCTGAGCAGCTTCGTGGAGGGGGCGGAACGGATTCCCCAGTTCACCCATATTCCCCAGTTCCCCAGCACCAGCCGGGATATTGCCGTGGTGGTGCCCCAGACCGTCAGCGCCGTTGACCTGATGGCGGAAATCCGCACCCAGGCCGGCCCGCTGCTGAAGGATGTGCGGCTGTTCGACGTGTACAGCGGCAAGCAGGTGAAAGCCGGGTGCAAGAGCGTGGCCTTCAGCCTGACCTTCCAGGATATTACCCGGACCCTCCAGGACAAGGAAATCAACGACATCATCAACCAGGTGGTGAAGAAAGTCCAGGAACGGTTCGAAGGGGAATTGAGAGAGTAAAAAGGGGTGTGAAAAAAACACACCCTCGGTCAACGGTCAGCTGACCGTTGACCACTTTTTTCAAAAAAACTGTTGACAAAAATCCCTATCTATCGTATACTAAACAAGTCAGCGGCGCTGGAAAGCAAAGCGACAACGGCCCAGTAGTTCAGTTGGTTAGAATGCCGCCCTGTCACGGCGGAGATCGTCGGTTCGAGTCCGTCCTGGGTCGCCAATGCGGAAGTAGCTCAGTGGTAGAGCATCACCTTGCCAAGGTGGGGGTCGCGAGTTCGAATCTCGTTTTCCGCTCCATAGGAGTATAGTTCAATGGTAGAGCAACGGTCTCCAAAACCGTCGATCTGGGTTCGAATCCTAGTACTCCTGCCAGTGAATTTGAAAGGACTTCCTGAAAGGGAAGTCCTTTTTCGTATATTCTGTCCCCCTTTTTACCCACCAACTCTTCTATAATGGAAGTAAGAAAAAGAAAGGTGGGACAATCATGAAAAAGATCTTCATTACCATTACCGGCTGCAACCATTATATGGGCTACGAGGTATTCTGGCGGAAAATGGAACTGGTGCTGAGGAAGGAACCGGACAACGAATATGATAAGGAAGCCATCCGGGTGGAACTGCCGGGCATCGGCAAAGTGGGCTATGTGGCCAACAGCCCCCACACCGTGCTGGGGGACACCTGCAGTGCAGGACGGATCTATGACAAAATCGGCAAAAAAGCCCATGCCAAGGTAGTGCTGGTCACCGGACGGGGCGTGGTAGCACAGGTGAAGAAGGAAAAGTGAAGAAGGAAGAGCGGGACGGCGGGAGCGCTTTTCCGTCTCGCGCCAGGCGTCTCACGTCTCACGCCAAAGGAGACCATCTGCCGGGGGCAGATCTCCGTGGGTAAAGAAAAAGTCCAGGGTTTGTGTGCGGGGTTTCATAGGTAAGGCTCCTTTATACAACAGATACTTTTATTGTAGGGAAAAGGGGGATAAGAGTCAATGTTCCCCGGGCCTCCTTGACGAAATGAAGAAAATTTGTGATAATAGAATCAGAAAATGTTAAAAATGTTTAATTGTCAGAAATCTGAAACAATCAGGAGGTGCTTCAATGAGAGGATATGCCATGCTGAAAATCGGGGAATCGGGATGGATCGAAAAGGAGCGGCCGGTATGCGGCCCCCTGGATGCCATCTGCCGTCCCATTGCTGTAGCCATCTGTTCGTCCGACGTCCATACCCTGTGGGCCGGGGCCATCGGGGACCGGCACAATATGATCCTGGGCCACGAATGCTGCGCTGAAGTGGTGGAAGTGGGCAGCCTGGTGAAGGATTTCAAACCCGGTGACCGGGTGCTGGTGCCCGCCATTACTCCGGACTGGAGTTCCGAAGCGGCCCAGGCCGGATGGCAGCAGCATTCCGGCGGGATGCTGGGCGGCTGGAAGTTCTCCAACTATAAAGACGGGGTGTTTGCGGATTTCTTCCATGTGAACGATGCGGATGGGAACCTGGCCCATCTGCCGGAGGGGATGGACCCGGTGGATGCCTGCATTATGTCCGACATGGTTCCCACCGGCTTCCATGCGGTGGAACTGGCGGATGTCCAGTTCGGAGATACGGTGCTGGTCATCGGCATCGGTCCTGTGGGCCTGATGTCCGTCCGGGCCTGTGCCCTACGGGGAGCCAGCCGGATCATTGCCGTGGGGACCCGGCCGGTGTGCCGTCAGGTGGCCAGGGAATACGGAGCCGATGAATTCATCAGCTACAAGGAAGGCCCCATCTTCCAGCAGGTGCTGGATATGACCGGCGGCGCCGGGGTGGACCGGGTGTGCATTGCCGGGGGCACGGTGGATACCTTCAGCGAAGCCATCAAATGTCTGAAACCCGGGGGACGGATCGGCAACGTGAATTACCTGGGTTCCGGGGATTATGTGAAGATCCCCCGGGTGGAATGGGGCGCCGGGATGGCCAACAAGACCATTGCCGGAGGGCTTATGCCGGGGGGCCGGCTGCGCATGGAAAAACTTTCCAGCCTGGCCACCAGCGGGCGTCTGGATCTCCACAAGGAAGTCACCCATATCTTCCAGGGGAAGGAACATGTGGAAGAAGCACTGTTCATGATGCGGGACAAACCTGCCGATCTGATCAAACCGGTGGTCATCTGGTAAAAATGGAACAGGGGGGCGCTGCTTGATGGGCAGCAGCCCCCTTCTTTTTCCTGCAGGGAGGATTGCCATGAAAATACTCATTGTCTCCGGCTTCCTGGGAGCCGGAAAAACCACCTTCATCCGTCATCTGACGGATACGCTTCCCCAGGTGGATTTTGCCATTTTTGAAAATGAAATCGGGGAAACGGACCTGGATGCCAAGGTCCTGCGGGATGGGGACCGGAGCCTGAATGTGTACGAAATGACGGAAAACTGCGTGTGCTGCACCGGCAAGGCGGATTTTCTCACCAACCTGATGACCATCCTCTCCGCCCTGGATCCGGAAGTGCTCATTGTGGAGCCTACGGGAGCAGCCCGGCTCAGTGCCCTGATGGGGGCCATCGAGGGGCTGCAGTACGACGCCCTGGAACTGCTGCCGCCCCTGACCCTGGTGGATGCCGGGACATTTTTCCGGGAAAAGGATGATTTCAGTGAGCTGCGCCTGGACCAGATCCGTCATGGATCCGTACTGGTTCTGTCCAAATCGGAACAGCTGTCCCCGGAAGAGACGGCGGTTTACCGCCAGGAACTCCAGGAACTGGCTCCGGAGGCGGAGATCATCACCGGGGATTACAAAAAACGGTCCGCAGACTGGTTCCGGAGCCTGCTGGAAAAGCGGGGAGGACTAGTCCTGGCGCAAGAGGATCATGAACCCTGCCAGGAACACCACCATCATGACCATGACCATCATCACGGAGAAGAGGCCCTGACCACTGTGACCCTGACCCGGGTGGCCGTGCCCCATCCCCTGTACCTGATGCGGTTCCTGGACCTGGTGACCAAAAGCTGTTTCGGCCGGATTCCCCGGGCCAAAGGGTATCTGCCCTGCGGGAACGAATGGGTCCGGTTCGATCTGGTCCAGGACCGGTGGCTGATTACTGGTTTTCCCCCCCAGGCAGAGGCCCGGGTGACCCTGATCGGAACCCGGCTGAAGGAAGAAGCGGCCCGGAGCTGGTTTGAAGGGGCGGAGGGAGCTGCAAGGTCCGGGCTATAACAGTTGGCGGTTCATTCCGTAAGAAGATAGCTGGCCTTTATGAGAGCCAGGATGGCTTCGTCCGCCAAAGAATTATCCAGCACCACAGAAATCCACAGCCGGTGGTTCATGTGATAGGCAGGATAGATGCCGGGAATGTGGTGGAGCTGTTCCGCCTCCTGGGGCCGGATCTTCAGATTCATCACGTCGAGCAGGTCAGGGGTGCCATCCTTGTGGAGGACCGTACGCTTCACATTCATGATGAGGGCGAACCATTTCCGGTTGGAAGCATGGCGGAAAATTCCGTAGGACTGGTAACGGGCAGAATGTTCCCAGGGAAAATCCGGCCTGACCTGGAACTGGTCCAGGATCTGCCGGGTGAGCCGGTTGGCCTGGGGAGAAGCAAAAAGGACATCCCGGCAGCAGTGGTCGGCAATGTCTCGCAGCAGGGCGCCGGGCCTGCGCCCCCTACGGGACGGAACACAATGGCGGGTCGTCGGGCTTCCCCTGTATGGTACAATAGAAAGAAAAAAGGAGGCCTGCCATGAGAAAATATTGGAGCTTGGCCGCCCTGCTGGTCCTGGCCTTTTTGCTTGTTCTCCTGGCCGGCTGCGGAGTGGACCAAAGACAGAGGGACGGGAAGACCGGGGCCTCGCCGGTGAGGATCAGTGGGCCGCTTCGGGGCCCAGTCTTCTAGTCTCTGGCCGGATGAACGACTCACGATGAACCCCAAAGGAGGAACTCATGCCAATCCATTTTACCCCTTTCACTGGGGGGCTTTTGCTGATCAATCTCATTACGTTTGCCGCTTACGGCTATGACAAATTCTGTGCCAGGCGGGGAGCCTGGCGGGTGCCGGAAATCCGGCTGCTTCTTTTGGCGGCGGTGGGGGGCAGCCTGGGAGCCCTGTTGGCCATGTTCCTGTTCCGGCACAAGACGAAGCATCTGAAATTCACCATCGGGGTGCCGGTGATCCTGGGGCTGCAGATTTTTCTGGGGGTGAATTTTCTCATCGCCAGTCAGTAGCCAAAGGAGAAATTTGCAGGCAAATCTTTTGAAGGGGAACGCAGCCCAGCTGCGTTTTCTTTCAGAACCATCTTCCTTTGACCGTTGGCAGCAGCCCTCCGCATTTCCCTCTTGCCAAACGTCAAAATGTCAAATATAATAGAGCATGGGAGAACCTGTCTTTCCCATAGGAGGTAATCATCATGCGCAATATTGCCGATGCCATAGAGCAATTCATCATCAGCGAGCTGTTCGCCAATGAACAGGACCGGGTGGATGTGAAGCGGAGCCAGCTGGCGGAAAAACTGTCCTGCGCTCCCAGCCAGATCACCTATACCCTGACCACCCGTTTCACCCCGGAACGGGGCTACGAAGTGGAATCCAAACGGGGGAACGGGGGCTTCATCCGGATCATCCGGCTGCCCCGGCAGACCCAGGCCCATCCGCTGCTGCCTTCCGGCAAAGAGGTGAAATCGTCCGGCCAGCTGGTCCAGGCCCTGGCTTCCCACAAACTGATCACCGGCCGGGAAGCCCGGCTGCTGGATTATTTCCTCCATGTACTGGGGGACCATGTAAGCGAAGAAAACAAGGAACAGATTGTGCGGACGGCGTTCCAGCTGCTCCAGGAGGAGGAGTAAGTGGCCAAAACACAGACCCATTATGTATGTCAGAACTGCGGGTATTCCACTCCCAAATGGCTGGGCAAGTGCCCGGAATGCGGCCGGTGGGATACCCTGGTGGAAGAAACGGCGGCGCCGGCTCCCAGCCGGCAGCGGCCGTCTTATCTTGCGGTGACGGAGGCCCCCACCCCCAAGACCCTGAAACAGGTGGACCGGGTGAAGGTCCAGCGGATGACCACCGGGATCCATGAATTCGACCGGGTGCTGGGAGGGGGCATCGTCCCCGGTTCCCTGATCCTTCTGGGCGGGGCCCCGGGCATCGGGAAAAGCACCATCACCCTGGATGTTTCCATGAAGGCGGCGGCCCGGGGTGCCCGGGTGCTGTATGTTTCCGGGGAAGAAAGCGAAGCCCAGACAGCCATGCGGGCAGAGCGGCTGGGACAGGCCACGGACGCCCTGCAGATCATGACGGCCACGGAACTGGGCACCATCCTGGTCCAGGCCCGGCAGGTGAAGCCCCGGCTCCTGGTCATCGATTCCATCCAGACCATGTACAACCAGGAACTGGAAAGCGCCGCCGGCTCTGTGGGCCAGGTGCGGGAATGCACCGCCAAGCTTTTGACCTTTGCCAAGGAAACGGGGATCGCCATCATCATTATCGGCCATGTGACCAAGGAAGGGAATATTGCCGGCCCCCGGCTGCTGGAACACATGGTGGACGTGGTGCTCCAGTTCGAAGGGGACCGGTCCTACACCTACCGGGTGCTTCGGGCCCTGAAGAACCGGTTCGGCTCCACCAGCGAATGCGGGATCTTTTCCATGGAAGAGGAAGGGCTCCGGGAGGTGGCCAATCCCTCCGGGCTGTTCCTGGAAGCCAGGGAAGAAGCGGTGTCCGGTTCGGTGATCACCGCGGCCATGGAAGGGAACCGGCCCATCCTGACGGAAATCCAGGCTCTGGTGTCCCATACCCCATTCGGTCTGCCCCGGCGGACGGTGGTGGGGGTGGATTTCAACCGGGTGAACATGCTGCTGGCGGTGCTGGAAAAGCGCTGCGGCATGAATTTCGGGGATCAGGATGCCTATGTGTGCGCCGTTGGCGGCATGAAAGTGAAGGAGCCGGCTGCGGACCTGGCCATCCTGGGGGCCCTGGTATCCAGCTACCGGAACCGGCCGGTGCCCATGGGGGTGCTGGCCATGGGCGAAGTGGGCCTTACCGGGGAACTGCGCCGGGTGGGCCTTACGGACCGGCGGATCAAAGAAGCCGCCCAGCTGGGATTCAAACGGTTCATCGTCCCCAAAGGGAGCTTCCCCCAGGGCAAGGAGCCCAAAGGGGTCACCGTGATCCAGGCCAGGACCGTGGAAGAAGCCATTGCGGGGATGTACAGGGAATAGGGGTGCTGCACGTTTTGTGCAACACCCCCTGTATTTATTTGACAGCCCTCTATACTTTTTATATAATTTATGGGATACGAAATAGATTATATTATTCTGGCTGATGGGATTTTCCTTTTTGCTGGAGCGAATTTGGGAGAGTTGGTAATGAAATATTTAAGTGGCAACGAGATTCGACAAAAGTATCTTGATTTCTTTAAGGAACGGGGACACCTGGTACTGCCCAGTGCTTCCCTGATTCCCCACGATGACCCTACGCTTCTTCTGATCGGCGCAGGCATGGCTCCGTTCAAGCCGTACTTTACCGGCAAGGTGAAACCCCCTGCGACCCGGATCACCACCTGCCAGAAATGTGTCCGTACCGGGGACATTGAAAACGTGGGACGCACGGCCCGGCACCATACCTATTTCGAAATGCTGGGGAACTTCTCCTTCGGGGACTACTTCAAGAAGGAAGTGATCCCCTGGGCCTGGGAATTTCTCACCAAGGTGCTGGAACTGCCGGCGGACAAACTGTGGATCACTGTATACCCCAAGGACCAGGAAGCCTATGACCTGTGGCATGATGTGTGCGGGGTTCCGGCGGAACGGATCGTGAAACTGGAAGACAACTGGTGGGAAATCACCAGCGGCGGTCCCTGCGGCCCGGATTCCGAAATCCACATCGATCTGGGCGAAGAACGGGGCTGCGGCAGCCCGGACTGCGGGCCCGGCTGCGACTGCGGACGGTTCCTGGAACTGTGGAACCTGGTGTTCACCCAGTACAACAAAGAACCGGACGGCAGCTACACCCCGCTCCAGCACAAGAACATCGATACCGGCCTGGGCCTGGAACGGGTGGCTTCCGTGCTCCAGAACAAACCCAGTAACTTTGAAACGGACCTGATCTTCCCCATCATCGAATACGCCTGCAGGGTTTCCGGGAAGACCTACAACGCGGATCCCAAGGACGATGTGTCCCTGAAGGTCATCGCCGACCATGCCCGTTCCGTCACCTTCATGATCGGGGACGGGATCCTGCCTTCCAACGAAGGCCGGGGCTATATCCTGCGCCGGGTACTGCGCCGGGCCATCCGTCACGGACGCCTCCTGGGCATCCGGAAGGAATTCCTGGTGGGGGCTGCGGACCTGGTCATCGACATGTACGGGGACCATTACACGGACCTGCGGGAAAAGAAAAGCTACATTGAAAAAGTCATCGCCATGGAAGAAAACTCCTTCCTTCAAACCCTGGAACAGGGCACCGATCTGCTGAACCAGAAGATCGACGCCATGCGGAAAGCCGGCAGCACCGTCCTGAACGGGGAAGACGCCTTCCAGCTGTACGACACCTTCGGGTTCCCCTGGGAACTGACGGAAGAAATCCTGGAAGAACAGGGTTTCACCATGGATAAGGAAGGCTTTGAAAAGGCCATGGAAGCCCAGCGGGAAAGAGCCCGTTCCGCCCGGAACGACAAAGAGGGCAAACCGGTGCTCTACGAAACCCGTCATCTGAAGCTGGGGACCCTGACTGTGGACGAAGCCAGCAAAAACGGGAAAGTGGCGGCCATTTTCCCGGCCCATGACACCCAGCCCATCCAGAACGCCAAGAGCGGGGATGAACTGGCCGTGATCCTCACCAACACCGCCTTCCATGCAGAAGGGGGCGGTCAGCTGGGGGATACCGGCCGGCTGGTATCCGACAAGGGCATCTTCAACGTGACCGACACCAAAAAACTGCCGGACGGCTACACCATCCAGCTGGGAACCCTGGAACAGGGCACCCTGAGCGTAGGGGATGAAGTGGAATTCGAAGTGAACCTGAAACGCCGGGCGGACATTGCCCGGAATCATACGGCCACCCATCTGCTCCATGCGGCCCTGAAACAGGTGCTGGGCAGCCATGTGAACCAGGCCGGCAGCTATGTGGGACCGGACCGTCTCCGGTTCGACTTCTCCCACTTCTCTCCTTTGACGGAGGAAGAACTGGCCCAGGTGGAAGACATCGTCAACGAAAAGATCCTGGATGCAGTGGATGTGGAAATCTCCCAGCAGGAACTGGAAAAAGCCCGGGAAATGGGCGCCATGGCTCTGTTCGGGGAAAAATATGGCAAGATCGTCCGGGTGGTGAACGTGCCGGGATACAGCATGGAACTGTGCGGCGGTGTCCATGTGTCCAACACCAGCCACATCGGCCTGTTCAAAATCCTGTCCGAATCCAGCGTGGGCGCCGGGGTGCGGCGGATCGAGGCCGTGACCGGACGGGGGGCTCTGGCCTATACCCGGGAACTGGAAAACCTGATCGGAGAAGCTGCCACTGCGGTGAAGGGCCGTCCCAACAACCTGGTGACCCGGATCAGCGCCCTGCAGGAAGACCTGCGGGCAGAAAAACACCGGGCAGATGAAATGGAAAAGAAACTGGTGGCCGCCCAGGCTGCCAGCGTGACGGCGGATGCCAAAGACGTGAAGGGCGTGGCTTTCCTGGCCCAGGAAGTGAAGGTACAGGATGTGGATGCCCTGCGGAAGATGGGGGACACCCTCCGGGACAAGACCGGCGGGGTGGTGGTCCTGGCGGCTCCCATGAGCGCCGACAAGGTGAACATCCTGGTCATGGCCTCCAAGGAAGCCGTGAAGAAAGGCATCCACGCCGGGAAGATCGCCAAGGCTGTGGCCCAGACCATGGGCGGCAACGGCGGCGGACGGCCGGATATGGCCCAGGCCGGGGGCAAGGATGCCTCCAAAGTCCAGGAAGGACTGGCCAGGGCCCTGGAACTGGTGGAAAGCCAGATCCAGTAAAAACAACAGCAGGATTGCTTGACAAGAAGGTGTGGAAATGGATCCAAAGGAAAAACTGGGAAAAGCCCTGTACCATCTGCTGGAGAAAAAACACCTCCACGATATCACAGTGGACGAGATTGTCCGGGATGCGGGGCTGAAACAGGAAGATTTTGACCGGTACTGCAAAAGCAAGAAGGAACTGGCCCACTGGGTGTACCTGCATATCCTGGCCCGGCACGGCCGGGATATCCTGAAAAGCCGGTGCTGGTCCGAAGCCCTGTACAAGAAGTTCCTGCTGTACAAGGCCAACCTGAAGTTCCTCCAGAACCTGTACACCAGCTGTGATGTGGAAGACATCCGTCAGACCAACCGGCGGTTCGTCCGGGATGCCTACCATCTGATGCTGAAAAAGGCGGGAGCGGATCTGAAGAACCCCCACATCCAGTTCGCCACGGAAATGGTGATCTATGGCAGTGAGGAAATGACCATGCGCTGGATCCTGGAAGGGATGGAAGTCCCCATCGAAGTGATGCTGGTGCTGTTCCAGGAATCCATTCCCCTGATCATCAGTCAGTATTTTTATTAAGAAAGTGGGAGGCTGCTGCGTCTGCAGCAGCCTCCAGTCGGAAGTCAGAAGTCGGAAGCCTCTGGAAAGGATCTGCCTTGAAAGTCAGATTCCGCCGATTGTGTAAAACCGTAGGGGGCGCAGGCCCGGCGCCCCGCTCAAGGCACGGACAATCCATGTGCCATGCGGGCGGCCGGGCCTGCCGCCCCTACGGAACCGATTTACACATTCCTGGAATTTGCCTGCAAATTTATCCAGGGGCTCCTGATTTCAGACTCCCGATTTCAGATTGAGCCGCTTTGCGGCTCTCCTGCAGCATAAAGGAGGGATACCATGTCTCGTACTACACAGGAAACCACCATGTTCAAACCGGTTCCGGAGAGCAAAAGTGTTTCGGAGACCATCCGGGAGGTGGCGGAAGCCCTGACGGAAAAAGGGTACAACCCCATCGACCAGCTGGCGGGCTATCTCCTGAGCGGGGATCCGGCCTATGTGACCAGCTACAAGGACGCGCGGCTGAAGATCCGCCGGTTCGAACGGTATGAACTGATCGAAGCCCTGCTCCAGGCGTACCTGGAGGGAACGGAACGCAGATGAGGATCATGGGCTTGGATCTGGGTACCCGGACCATCGGGGTGTCCGTCAGCGACGAAACCGGCTTCATCGCCCGGGGGGTGGAGACCATCCGCCGGAAGGGCCTGGAAAACGATCTGAAGCGTCTTGGCGAACTGGTGGAACAGGAAGAGGTGGGGCAGTTCGTCCTGGGCTACCCCAAAAACATGAACGGGTCCATCGGCGACAGAGCCAGGGCCAGTGAAGAATTCAAAACGATCCTGGAGGAACGCTTCCCGTCCATCCCGGTTGTCCTGTGGGATGAACGGCTCTCTACGGTAGCGGCCGAAAAAGTCCTGATCGAGGCGGATCTCCAGAGGAAGAAACGGAAGAAAATCATCGACATGATGGCCGCGGTGGTCATCCTGCAAAATTATCTGGACAGCCCGAGGAGGAATTGACAATGGCCAAGAAAGACGACGAAACCCTGCTGGAAACGGAAGACCAGGAAGCGGTGGTGGTGATCACCGACGAAAAAGGCAACGAAACCTATTACCTGGAAGAAATGGTGATCCCCATGGACAGCAAGAACTTTGCCCTGCTGACCCAGATCCCGGAAAATGACGATACGGATCCGGACGATGAGGACAATGTGATCATTGCCCGGGTGGATTTCGACGAAAACGGGGATCCGGTGTACCTGGACCCTACCGACGAAGAATTTGAAGCGGTCCGGAAAGCCTATGAGGAAATCATGGACGAAATGGACGCCCAGTAAACAGGACGGTCCATCATGCGGAAAAAATTACTGCCCATCGGGATCCTCCTGATCCTGGCCCTCCTGGGAGGGGGGTACTGGTACCTGGATTATTACAACACCAACACCAGCCTGGCCACGGGCCAGAAAGTCCGGTTCACGGTGACCCATGGGATGACCACCGGGGACATCGCCACCCTGCTCTACAACAAGAAACTGATCCAGACCCCGGATTCCTTCCGGATGGCCGCCCGTCTCAAGGGACTGGAAAACCATCTCCAGGCCGGCACCTATGAGATCACCGCCGGCATGAGCGACGGGGAGATCATCAACATCCTGTCCAAGGGGAAGGTTCATTCCAACCGGTTTGCGGTGCCCGAAGGGGCCACCGTCAACGAAGTGGCCCTGAAACTGGAGCGGGAACACCTGACCACCGCCCAGGAATTCAAGGATGCCTGTCGGAACTATGCTCCCTATCCCTATATGCAGACCAGCAACCCGGATGTGGTCTACAAGGCGGAAGGGTTCCTCTGCCCGGCCACCTATGATTTTCCGGAAAACGCCAAGGCCAGCGACATGGTGGCCATGATGGTGAAGGAATTCGACAAGAAGCTGACCCCGGACCTGCGGACGGACATCCGGAAAAGCTATCTGTCCCTCCGGGACATTGTGAACCTGGCTTCCATGGTGGAACGGGAAGCCACCCACAAGGAAGAGATGCCGCTTATTGCCGGGGTGTTTGAAAAACGGATGCAGATGGGGATGCCCATCCAGTCCGATACCACCATCCAGTACATCCTGGGGGCCCAGAAGAAGGAAGTCACCTACGACGACCTGGAACTGGCATCTCCCTACAACACCTATCTGAACAAGGGGCTGCCTCCGGGACCGGTGGGGAATCCCAGCATGGATGCCATCCGGGCGGTGATCCACCCGGTGATGACCGATTATCTGTACTTTGTGGCGGATAAGGAAGGGTACCATCACTTTACCAAAACCTACGAAGAACATGTGGCCATGATCCAGAAACTGAATCCTGGAGAAGTCATAGGAGAAGCACAGTGAACAAACCTGAACTGCTGGCTCCCGCCGGGAGCCTGGAAAAGGGCCGGATGGCCCTTCTGTACGGAGCTGATGCCGTGTACCTGGGCGGGAAGGCTTTCGGGCTCCGGGCTTTTGCCGCCAATTTTTCCCTGGAGGAGATCCGGGAAATGGCGGCTTTTGCCCATGAAATGGGGAAAAAGGTCTATGTGACCGTGAACATCTTCCCCCACAACAGCGATCTGCCGCCTCTGCCGGAGTATCTCCGGAACCTGGATGCAGCCGGGGTGGACGCCCTGCTGGTGTCCGACCTGGGGGTGTGGAACACCGCCCGGGAAGTGGCGCCCCGTCTGGATCTCCATGTGAGCACCCAGGCCAATGTGACCAACTGGGCCACCGCCCGGGCCTGGGAACAGCTGGGTGCCAGCCGGGTGGTGCTGGCCCGGGAACTGTCCCTTGCGGAAATCCGGGAGATCCGGGAAAAGATCCGCGCGGAAGTGGAAGTGTTCGTCCACGGGGCCATGTGCATTTCCTATTCCGGCCGGTGCCTTTTGAGCAACTACTTCACCGGGAGGGACAGCAACCGGGGAGCCTGTGCCCAGGTGTGCCGGTGGGAATTCGGCCTGACGGAAAAGAACCGGCCCGGAGAAGTGTTCCCGGTGGCGGAAGACGAACGGGGCACCTACATCATGAATTCCCGGGACTTGTGCCTGATGGACTGTCTGCCCCAGCTGATGGAAGCCGGAGTCAGCAGCCTGAAGATCGAAGGCCGGATGAAAAGCGTCCATTATGTGGCTTCCGTGGTCAGCGCCTACCGGAAGGCCATCGACCTTTGCTGGCAAGATCCGGAGCATTTCACCGTGCCCCAGAGCCTCCGGGCGGAACTGGACAAAGTGTCCCACCGGCCCTACACCACCGGGTTCGCCCTCCGGAAGACCGGTCCGGAAGACCAGGTGTACACCACCAGTTCCTATGAACAGACCGCGGATTTCGTGGGCCTGGTCCGGAGCTTCGATGCCCCTTCCGGCCGGGTGCAGGTGGAACAGCGGAACCATGTGAAGGCCGGGGAAGTGCTGGAAGTGCTGAACCCTGCCGGCCAGGTGTTTCCCTGGACCCTGGAAGCCATGGAAGACGGGGAAGGGAACCCCATCACCGCCGCACCCCATGCCCAGATGCTGTTCACCGCCAAGGGGGATCCCCGGATGACGCCCTTTTCCCTGATCCGGCGGCTGAAGGGCTGAAACAAAACAATTTGTAACAAAGTACACGGAAACCCTTGCTTTTTTTCGGGGTTTAAGAGTAAAATAGATTAGTCGAACCGATTCTGTTCGGCAGTCACAAGGAGACGATAGGATGAAGGCACTGGAAAGACTTCGGGCTTTTCTGGAACAGGAAAAAGTGGACGGGATCTTCATCAAGGGAGATTCCTCCATCCGGTATTTCACCGGGTTCACCGGCGGGGAAAGCCTGCTGTATGTGGATGCCCGGCGGGCGGTGATCATCACTGATTCCCGTTATACCCTGCAGGTGCGCCAGCAGGCACCGGAGTGCGAACTGGTGGAGCATCTCCACGGGTTCTGGCCGGAAGCGGCCAAACTGCCTCAGTCGGACAACCTGGCCCTGGATGGGGATTATTTTTCCTATACGGAACAGTGTGCCCTGGCAGCGGTCCTGCCCCATGCCGCCTGGAAGAATGTGAACCTGGTGGGCCTGCGGGCGGTGAAGACTCCGGAAGAGATGCAGCTCATCCGCCGGGCGGTGGCCATTTCCGACGAAGCCTTCCTCCAGCTGCTGCCCCATATCCGGGCCGGCCGAAAGGAAAGCGAACTGGCGGCGGAACTGGAATACAACATGCGGAAGCTGGGGTCCACCAAGCCTTCTTTTGAAACCATCTGTGCCTCCGGCAAACGGAGCGCCCTGCCTCACGGGGTGGCCTCCGACAAGGTGGTGGAAGAAGGCGACTTCATCACCTTCGATTTTGGCGCCACCTATGGGGGCTACTGCTCCGACATCACCCGGACGGTGGTGGTGGGGAAGGCCGCTCCCTGGCAGAAGGAAATCTATGACATCGTCCTCCAGGCCAACCTGCTGGGCGAAAAGACCCTGAAGGCCGGGCTTACCGGCATCCAGGTGGACGGGGCCGTCCGGGACTTTATCGGGTCCAAGGGCTACGGGCCCAACTTCGGCCATGGTCTGGGCCACGGCGTGGGCCTGGACATCCACGAAAAACCGGTGCTGAACCGGGCCAACGGCCAGCCTCTGCCGGCCGGGGCTGTGGTGACCATCGAACCGGGCATCTACCTGCCGGACAAGGGCGGGGTCCGGATCGAAGACACGGTGCTGGTGACGGAAACGGGCTGCGAACGGCTCACTTCCGTCCCCAAGGAACTGAAAGAACTCTGATTTACCCATACTAATTTATTTTTTGGAGGTTGTTTTCATGATTTCTACGAACGATTTTAAAACTGGCGTAACGGTTGAAATTGACGGCGATGCCTGGCAGGTCGTCGAATTCCAGCATGTAAAACCGGGCAAAGGCGCTGCTTTCGTACGGGCCAAAATGCGCAACCTGTGCACCGGCGCTGTAGTTGAACGGACTTTCAACGCAGCTGAACGTCTGCCCAAAGCCATTGTGGAAAGAAAAGACATGCAGTATCTGTATGAAGCCGATGGCACCTATGTGTTTATGGACAACGAAACCTATGATCAGATCGAACTGAACAAGGATCAGCTGGGCAACGCCATCAACTTCCTGAAGGAAAACATGGACGTGAAGATCATCAGCTTCAAGGAACGGATCCTGGGCGTGGAACTGCCCAACACGGTGGAACTGACCGTAGTGGAAACCGAACCGGGGATCAAAGGGGATACCGCTACCGGCGGCAGCAAGAACGCCAAGATGGATACCGGTTATGTGGTGAAGGTTCCTCTGTTCATCAACGAAGGGGACGTGCTGCAAATCGATACCCGTACCGGGGACTATATCGCAAGAGCATAACAAACAACAAATGGGGGGCTGTCGCAGGACAGCCCCGTTTTGTATTCCGGCTGCTCTCCAGGGCGGACCGGATCTGGATAAAGGATATTTTTATGAAAACAATCTATCTGGTGCGCCATGGGGAGACCCTGGCCAACCGGCAGGGCATCCTCCAGGGCTGGAGCAACAATCCCCTGGATGATACAGGCCGGAAACAGGCGGCGGCCCTGGTGACCCGGGCATCCCGGGTGCCCCTGGACGCCATCTATACCTCCGATCTGATCCGCACCCGGGAAACGGCGGCTCCTCTGGCGGAGGCCCGGGGACTGGAACCCACCGTGCTCCCGGGGCTCCGGGAAATTTCCTTCGGGAAATGGGACGGCCATCATCTGAAAGAAATCCAGGAAAAGGATCCGGACACCCTCCGGGACATTTTCCTGAAGCCGGGCCAGGTGGACCTGGAGGCGGAAGAAGATCTGGCCGCCTCCCAGGAACGGGCCTGGGAAACCTTTACGGGCCTGGCGGAGGGCATGGACCCGGACGGCACCATCCTGTGCGTCAGCCACGGAGGTCTGATCCGGCTCCTGGTGTGCCGGATCCTGGGCTTTTCCATCGACAACATGTGGCGGATGAGCCTGGCCAACACCGCCTTCGTCCAGGTGGTCCGGACGGAGGAATACGGGTTCCGGGTGGACAAGCTGAACGATATGGGGATGCTGTGAGACCCTTGACTCATCTGTTATAATAATAGATACATATATATCTTTCAAATGAGGGAGCGATTTTTATTTTAGAATTCAAGCACATCAGCATCGACGACAAGCCGATCTTTGATGATTATTTTACAGAAGAAGATTACCACGCCTCGGAATGCTGCTTCGGCTCCATTTTCATCTGGCGGAACCAGTATGACAGCTACTGGGGCATCAGCCACGGCTGTCTCATCATCAAGGTCACCGTACACGGCACCACCTTTGTGCTGCCGCCTTTCGGGGGGGTCAACGAAGACCTGCCCAAGGTGCTCTGCGCCCTGAAACAGTATTTCAAGGGGGAACCCTTCGAAATGCACGGCATCTACGAGCACACCATCGAACGGTTCCAGAAATACCTGCCCCAGGTGAACAAGTTCACCACGGACCGGGACAACTGGGACTATGTGTACCAGCGGTCCAGCCTGGCCAGCCTCAGCGGCCGGAAGCTCCACGGCAAAAAGAACCATTACAACCAGTTCATCAAGGACAATCCCGAGTTCGTCTACGAACCCATCACCCCGGCCAACAAGGACGAATGCATCGCCTACGGGAAGGAATGGGTGGAAAAACGGGAGCTTACCGACCCCTCCATCGTGGCCGAATACGATGCCATCAAAGAAGGGCTGAACAACCTGGAAAAACTCCAGCTCCGGGGCGGGCTGATCCGTCTGGACGGCCAGGTGAAGGCCTTTACCTTCGGGGAACGGGCCGGGAAGAACACCGCAGTGATCCATGTGGAAAAGGCGGATCCGGATATCCGGGGCCTGTACACCGCCATCAACAAGGAATACATCGCCCACGAATGGCCGGATGTGACCTACATCAACCGGGAAGAGGACATGGGCAAGGAAGGGCTCCGGGAAGCCAAGGAATCCTACAAGCCCGCGTTCATGGTGAAGAAATACAATACGGTGATCCGGTAAAGGAGGAAAACCATGGATTTTCGTTTGCTCCAGGAAAGCGCCCTGTCCCAGGCGGCGGACCTGTGGGACTACTGTTTTGAAAAGAAGGGAACCCCTTTTTATGAATGGTATTTCCGGGAATATGCCCTGAAGCAGAACCGGATCCTGGGCGGGTTCCAGGACGGGAAGCTCCGGACCATGCTCCATCTGAATCCCTACGTGCTCCGGGTCCGGGGCCGGGACTGGAAGGTCCCCTATATCGTGGGGGTGGCCACGGACCCGGTGGCCCGGGGACACCATGTGATGGGCCAGCTGATGGATACGGCCTTCACCATGCTCCGGGCCATGAAGGTGCCCTTTGTGATCCTCATGCCCATTTACGCCGGCATCTACCAGCCCTACGGTTATGCCTGGACCCATCTCCGGAAGCATTACACCCTGCCCCTGGCCGGACTGGACCTGGCAGGCCGTACCCTGGACGGTTATGAGCCGGAACGGGTGGATACCGCCAAAGCCCGGGACCTGGTGGCTCCGGTCTACGCCAGAAGCATGGAACGGTACCACGGATATGCGGTACGGGATCAGCGGGTGTGGGACAATCTCCTCATCACAGCCGCCCAGGAAAATTTTGAGACGGTGATTCTCCGGAATGACGGTGCGCCGAAAGCCTATGCGTTGTATAATAGAGAGGGTGACAAAGTGACCGTCCAGGAACTGGCAGCGGTGGATCCTCCGGCGAAGATCCGGCTGCTCCAGTATTTCAAGGGGCTGGCGGGGATCCACAAGACCCTGGACTGGCTGGCACCGGAAGATGATCTGACCTGGACCCAGCTGCCGGACCAGGCCCTGGCCCCGAAAGAAGCTCCTTTCATGATGGGCCGGGTGATCAACGCGGCGGCCTGTCTGAAGGCTCTGGCCGTGCCGGAGGACCTTTTGGGGAAGACCCTGGTCCTGGCCCTGAAGGACGAACAGATCGCCCTCAACACCATGCTGGTGAAACTGGAATTCACCCGGGAAGGCATCAGGCTGCTGAACACCCTGGACGATCCGGAAGTGCTGCTGGATGCAGGGACCTTCACCCAGCTGTTTTTCGGACTTATGGGACCGGCACAGCTGCAGCAGGCCGGCATGATCTATGTGGACAGTAAAAATGCGCTGGAAATCCTTGACAAATTGTTCCCGCGGGAGAATAATTTTATCAATGAGTATTTTTAAGGGAGGCTGTCATGAGCGACAAGATTAGAAGAGTATTTGTGGAGAAGAAGAAAGAATATGCTGTGGAAGCAGCAGGTCTGTGTTCCGATCTCCAGCAGACCCTGGGGCTGAAGAATCTGAAAAGCGTCCGGATCCTGAACCGGTACGATCTGGAGGGCCTCAGTGACGAAGAATACCAGGAAGCCAGAAGCCTGGTGCTCAGCGAAGCACCGGTGGATGTGGTCCGGGATGAAGAAGTGGAAATCCCTGCCGGCATCCGCAGCTTTGCCGTGGAACTGCTCCCGGGCCAGTACGACCAGAGAGAAGATTTTGCCGCCCAGTGCATCCAGGCCATCACCCAGGGACAGCGGCCCATTGTGGCAGCCGCCAAAGTGTTCCTGCTGGAAGGTGACCTGTCCGACGCCGACTTTGAAAAAATCAAGAAATACTGCATCAACCCGGTGGAAGCCCAGGAAGCGGCCATTGAAAAGCCGGAAACCCTGGATATGACCTGGGATGTGCCCAAACCCGTAGCCGTGCTGGACGGCTTCCGGAGCCTGGACAGAAAAGGCCTGGAAGACTTCCTGAACCAGCAGGAACTGGCCATGAGCCTGGAAGACCTGGCCTTTATCCAGGAATACTTCCAGAAAGAAAACCGGGATCCCTCCATTACCGAAATCAAGGTGCTGGATACCTACTGGTCCGACCACTGCCGGCACACCACCTTTGAAACCAAACTGGAAAACGTTTCCATCACCGACGGCGTATACACCCAGCCGGTGGCGGAAGCCTATGACCTGTACAAGAAAGACCGGGATTTTGTCTACGGTGCCGACACCAAACGCCCCATCACCCTGATGGACATGGCATGCCTGGCCACCAAGAAGCTGAAAAAGGAAGGGAAGATCCCCGACCTGGATGCTTCCGAAGAAATCAACGCCTGCAGCATCGTGGCCCCCATTGACGTGGACGGCAAAAAAGAAGACTGGCTGGTGATGTTCAAGAACGAAACCCACAACCATCCCACCGAAATCGAACCCTTCGGCGGTGCCGCCACCTGCCTGGGCGGGGCCATCCGGGATCCCCTCAGCGGCCGGAGCTATGTGTACCAGGCCATGCGGGTCACCGGGTCCGGCGATCCCCGTACCCCTTATGAACAGACCCTGAAAGGCAAGCTGCCCCAGCGGAAGATCACCCTGGGCGCTGCAGCCGGCTACAGCTCCTACGGCAACCAGATCGGTCTGGCCACCGGTTCCGTGGAAGAATACTACCATCCCAAATTCGTGGCCAAGAGAATGGAAGTGGGGGCCGTCATCGGGGCTGCTCCCCGGGACGCCGTGGTCCGGGAACGTCCGGCTGCGGGCGACCTGATCGTGCTGCTGGGCGGCCGTACCGGCCGTGACGGCATGGGCGGCGCCACCGGTGCCTCCAAGGAACACACCACCAAATCCCTCAGCGAATGCGGTGCAGAAGTCCAGAAGGGGAATGCCCCCAACGAACGGAAGATCCAGCGGCTGTTCCGGGATCCGGAAGTGACCCGGCTGATCAAACGGTGCAACGACTTCGGGGCCGGCGGGGTATCCGTGGCCATCGGCGAACTGGCACCGGGCCTGGTAATCAACCTGGACAAGGTGCCCAAGAAATACGAAGGCCTGGACGGCACGGAACTGGCCATCAGTGAATCCCAGGAACGGATGGCCGTGTGCATCGCCGCCAGCGACCTGGACAAATTCATGGCCGCTGCCGCCAAGGAAAACCTGGAAGCCACGGTGGTGGCGGAAGTGGCGGAAGATCCCCGTCTGGTGATGTACTGGAGAGGGGAAAAAATCGTGGACCTGTCCCGGGCTTTCCTGGATACCAACGGCATTCCCCAGAAATCCAATGTGGTGGTGGACGGAGTGGAAGAAACCTCTCCCTTCAACAGCACCCCGGAAGAAGTGGAAGGCAAAAAGGATATCAAAGAAGCCTGGCTGGCCAACCTGGACCGGCTCAATGTGTGCAGTGAAGAGGGCCTGGGCGAACGGTTCGACGGCTCCATCGGCCGGGGCAGCGTACTGATGCCCTACGGCGGCCGGAACCAGCTGACCCGCACCGAAGGCATGGCGGCCCGTCTGCCGGTACTCCACGGCAAGACCAACGCCACCTCCATCATGGCCAGCGGCTATGATCCCAACGTGTGCTGCTGGAGCCCGTACCACGGGGCCATGTACGCCGTGGTGGAAGCCGTGTGCCGGGCTGCGGCCATGGGGGCCGACCCGAAGAAACTGCGTCTTTCCATGCAGGAATACTTCCCCAAACTCCATACGGAACATACCTGGGGCCGGCCTTTCGCCGCTCTCCTGGGTGCCTATAAAGCCTGCTGCGAACTGGAACTGCCGGCCATCGGCGGCAAGGATTCCATGAGCGGCACCTTCATGGACCTGGAAGTTCCGCCTTCCCTGATCTGCTTCGCCGTAGGGGTTATGGACGGCCGGGATACCATCTCCAACGAATTCAAACAGGCCGGCAACACAGTGGTGTTCATCCCGGTACCCTGCGATGAACACGAAGTGGTGGATTACCCCGCCCTGCGGACCCTCCTGGACAGCGTCCACAAAGCCATCCTGGGCAAACGGATTCTCACCGCCGGCGTGGTGAAGGAAGGGGGCGTGGCAGCCGCCATCTCCTCCATGTGCCTGGGCAACGGTCTGGGCTTCGGGTTCGTGAAACCCTTCCTCCATGAGGAATGCCTGTTCACCCTGCAGCCCGGCGGGTTCCTGGTGGAAATGGCACCGGGGGCCGATCCGGACAAAGTCTTCGCCGGCAATGATTTCCTGGTGCTGGGCTCCCTGACCGACGACGGCAAAGTCACCGTCAACGACACCGCCATCACCCTGGACGAAATCAAAGCCGCCTATACCCGCACCCTGGAAGGGGTATTCCCCTCTGTGGTGAAGGATTCCGGCAAGGAAATCTGCCGGATGCCCTATTACCGGAATGACCTGCCCCTGACCGCGCCCTACAACGTGGCCCAGCCTCGGGTGTTCATTCCCGTATTCCCGGGCCTGAACTGCGAATACGACACCGCTGCCGCCTTTGAAGCAGCCGGTGCCAAAGCCGATATCTGTGTGATCCGGAACCTGACTCCGGAAGCCATCAAGGAAAGCGTGGAAGAAATGGCCAAACGGATCAAAGAAGCCCAGATCCTGGCCATTCCCGGCGGGTTCTCCGCCAGTGACGAACCGGAAGGATCCGGCAAGTTCATCGCCACCATGTTCCGGAACCCGGCCCTGAAGGAAGCGGTGCTGGATCTCTTGTACAACCGGGACGGCCTGGCCCTGGGGATCTGCAACGGTTTCCAGGCCCTGATCAAACTGGGTCTGGTGCCCTATGGAGACATCCGTCCGCTGACGGAAACCTCTCCCACCCTGACCTTCAACACCATCGGCCGGCACATTTCCCGGATGGTGGAAACGAAAGTGGTTTCCAACAAATCTCCGTGGCTGGCACTCACCGAACCCGGTGACATCCACACGGTAGCCGTATCCCACGGGGAAGGCCGGTTCGTGGCCACGGAAGAAGAGATCAAGAAACTCTTCGCCAACGGCCAGGTGGCCACCCAGTATGTGAACCAGGCAGGGGATCCCACCATGGAAAGCCCCTACAACCCCAACGGCTCCCTGTATGCCATCGAAAGCATCACCAGCCCCGACGGGCGTGTGCTGGGCAAGATGGGCCACACCGAACGGTTCACCGAGGGTCTCATGAAGAACATCCCGGGGAACAAACTGCAGCCTCTGTTCCTGGGCGGCGTGCAGTACTTCAAGTAAGCAAAACAGGGAAGGGGTTGCTGCATGTGCGGCAACCCCTTTTGTGTATGACTTTGGTCCTATGTCATTCGTATGCGTCATAGGTCATAGGTCATGCCCTTTTGGAAAGCAATTTTTGCCAATTTCGTTTGCATGAAAAATGCATCATTCATTAAAGGAGAAGATTCTGCATGGAACTTTCTGTTGGGGCAAAACTCCATGGTTTTGCCGTACAAAAAATCACCCCTCTGCCGGATATCGAAGCCACGGCCTATGAAATGATCCATGAGGTCAGCGGCGCCCGGCTGTTCTACCTGGCCAGCCAGGACGACAACAAAGTGTTCACCATCGGGTTCCGGACCCCCAGCCAGGATGATACCGGGGTGGCCCACATCACCGAACATTCCGTCCTCTGCGGCAGCCGGAAATACCGGCTGAAGGAACCCTTCGTGGAACTGGTGAAAGGCTCCCTGAACACCTTCCTGAACGCCATGACCTACACGGACAAAACCGTGTATCCGGTGGCCAGCCGGAATGCCAAGGACTTCCGGAACCTGGCGGACGTGTACCTGGACGCGGTGTTCTATCCCCTGACCGGGGAAAATCCCTTTACCCTGCGCCAGGAAGGCTGGCATTACGAACTGGGCCAGGGAGAGGACAAGCCCCTGGTGTACAACGGCGTGGTCTACAACGAAATGAAGGGGGTCTATTCCTCCCCGGACGCCATCGAGGAACATGAGGTGATGAAGGCCCTGTTCCCGGATTCCCCTTACCGGTTCGAATCCGGCGGCCTGCCTTCCGCCATTCCCCAGCTGACCCAGGAAGGATTCGTGGCCTTCCACAAAAAATACTACAGCCCGGAAAACGCTTATATCTACCTGTACGGGGATGTGAACATCGACGACTGGCTGGACTACATGGACCGGGAATACCTGAGCCGGTTCCCCAAGACCGGCACCCTGAAAGTGGAGATCCCCCTCCAGGCTCCCTTCGACCAGACCCGGGAAGTGAAAGCCTCCTACCCGGTGCCCGAAGGGGATGACACCGCCCACAAGACCTACCTTTCCATGAACATCGTGGTGGGGTCCGCCCTGGACCAGAAGCGGATCATGGCCCTGAAGCTCCTGACCCATGTGCTCCTGGACGGGAACAATGCGCCCCTGCGGCTGGCGCTCCTTCGGGCGGGCATCGGCAGCGACGTATCCGGCAGCCTGAACGGCTCCCAGCTCCAGCCCGTGTTCTCCGTGGAAGTCAGCGGCTCCGACCCGGATAAGGAAGACCAGTTCGTGAAGGTGCTCTACCGGACCCTCCAGGACCTGTCCCGGAACGGGATTCCCCGGCGGCTTCTGGAAGCAGAACTGAATTCCGAAGAATTCAAGATGCGGGAAGCGGATTTCAACATCTATCCCAAAGGCCTGATCTACGGCCTGAACGTGATGGAAACCTGGCTGTACGGGGGAGACCCCACCACCTGCCTCCGGTTCACCGACTGTCTGGACTTCCTGCGCAGCGCCATCGACAAGAAGTACTATGAACAGCTCATCGAAAGCGTGCTGCTGGACAACACCCACAAATGCCTGGTGACCCTGACCCCGGAACCCGGGAAGGAAGCCCGGGATGCTGCCCGGTTTGCGGAAACCATGGCGGAAAAGAAGAGCCATATGGACCAGAAACAGCTGGAAGAAGTGGCGGCCATCGCCGATGAGCTCCATGCCCGGCAGGCGGCTCCCGATACCCCGGAAGCCCTGGCCTCCATCCCCCTGCTCCAGCGGTCCGACATTGCCCGGAAGAACGATTTCGAACATCCCCAGGTGACGGAAGAAGGGAAGCATACCCGGCTGGTGCTCCATCAGTTCACCAACAAAATCGCCTATTTCGACTGGTGCTTCGACCTTACCGGCCTGCCGGAAGACAAGCTGTGCTATGCCTACCTGCTCACCGACGTACTGGGGAAGGTGGACACCGATGACTATTCCTACGAGGAACTGACCACACTGGCGGACCTGTATCTGGGGGGGCTGAACTTCGAAGTGAAGCCCTACTGCAGGTACAGCGACACCAACAGCTACCGGAACGTGTTCAAGGTATCCGCCAAGGTGCTGGAAAAGAACGAGGACAAGCTGTTCGCCATCCTCAGCAGCATCGCCCTCCGGAGCCATGTGGACGACAGGAAGCGGCTGAAGGAAATCGTCAGCGAAGTGAAGACCGACTGGGACAACAACTTCTTTGCCCGGGGGATGACCGTGGCCACCCTGCGGCTCATGAGCTACTTCTCCAAGTCCGCCCGGAGCCTGGAACATGACCAGCTGACCTATTACCAGTTCCTCCAGGATCTGTGGGCCCATTTCGATGAGCGGGCCGAAGAAGTGGCCGCCAATCTGAAAGCCCTGCTGCCCGCCTTCTTCCATCAGGATGAACAGCTCCAGTCCCTGTCCTGCGACCGGGATATGGAAGAGGAGGCCCTGGCAAAAGTGGCCGCCTTTACGGCTCAGCTGCCCCATTCCCCCTATGCGGGGAAACCGGCGCCGGACCTGGCAGCTCCCGGGAAGAACGAAGGAATCACCACCTCCGGGAAGGTCCAGTACGTATTGGCCGGGGGGAACTTCCACGACCACGGCTACCACTATACCGGGGCCATGAAAGTGCTGGAAACCATCCTCCGCTACGGTTACCTGTGGACCAAAATCCGGGTCCAGGGCGGAGCCTACGGGGCCGGCACCCGGTTCGACCCCACCGGCACCTTCTACCTGTCCAGCTACCGGGATCCCAAACTGGCGGAAAGCCTCCAGGCCTACCGGGATCTGCCGGAGTACCTGGAAAAATTCCAGGCTTCCGACCGGGAAATGACCAAGTACGTGATCGGCACCATCAGCCTGGTGGACACCCCCCTGACCCCGGCCATGCACCTGGAAAAGGCCATCACCGCCCAGATGAAGGGGACCCCGGAAGACCTGGCCCAGAAGAAACGGGACCAGATCATCGACTGCACCCCGGAAGACATCCGGGCCCTGGCGCCCCTGGTCCGGGATGTGCTCTCCGACGGCTACCTGTGCGTGGTAGGCGGCGAAGGGAAGATCGAAGAGAACAAGGGATTGTTTGAACGGGTGATCAAGGCGTAAAATGCGGTCAACGGACGGAGGAGACCATCTGCCGGAGGCAGATGCTTTTGAACAGAAACGCAGCTGGCGCTGCAAAGGGACCCGTGCAGCGGGTGCCTTCCTTCGTCCAGTGACCAGTGACATGTGACCAGTGACAAAGGGACTGTCCCTGTGTATGTTTTTTACACAGGGGCAGTCCCTTTATCTTGTTTTTGTGGTATAATGAATACAATTTACACCAAACGGAGGGATACAATGGAACTGGAAATGGAGTTCATCCGCAAAATGCCCTCTCCCCAGGAACTGAAGGTTGATCACCCTGTGGAGCCGGCCATCTATGAAACCAAACGGCGCCGGGACGCTGAGATCCGGGACATCCTCACCGGGAAAGACAGCCGCTTTCTGCTGATCATCGGTCCCTGCTCCGCGGACAATGAGGACGCTGTGGTGGACTACTGCCAACGTCTGGCCGAAGTCCAGGAACAGGTGAAAGATACCCTGTACATCATTCCCCGGGTCTACACCAACAAACCCCGGACCATCGGGGTGGGCTACAAGGGCATGGCCCACCAGCCCGATCCCGAAGGGAAGGAAGACATGCTGGCCGGGATCATCGCCTGCCGGAACATGCACATCCGGGTGATCCGGGAAACCGGCTTCACCTGCGCCGAAGAAATCCTGTACCCGGAAAACCACCGGTACCTGTCCGATCTGATCTCCTATGCAGCCATCGGGGCCCGGTCCGTGGAAGACCAGCTCCACCGGATGATCGCCAGCGGGGTGGGAATCCCGGTGGGGATGAAGAACCCCACATCCGGGGACATCTCCGTAATGCTCAATTCCATCGCCGCCGCCCAGCATGAACAGCAGTTCCTGTTCCGGGGCTGGGAAGTGCGGACCAAGGGGAACCCTCTGGCCCACGCCATCCTCCGGGGGTATGTGGACAAATTCGGCAAGAGCCTGCCCAACTACCACTATGAAGACCTGGTCCGGCTCCATGAAGAATACGGCAAGCGGGACCTGGAAAACCCGGCGGTGGTCATCGATGCCAACCATGCCAATTCCGGGAAGAAATACCTGGAACAGATCCGGATCGCCAACGATGTGCTCTACAGCCGCCACATGAACCCGGACCTGAAGAAGATGGTCAAGGGGATCATGATCGAAAGCTACATCGAAGACGGCAGCCAGAAAATCGGCGAAGGGGTCTACGGAAAATCCATCACCGATCCCTGCCTGGGCTGGCCCAAGACCCGGGATCTGATCCTGGAACTGGCCGGACGGGTGGATTACTGAGAATAGGGAGGACATACCATGCTGAAACAGATTTCGCTTTTTGCAGCCAACCATAAAGGGGCCCTGGGGAAGATTACCAACGACCTGGCCCGGGAAAACATCAACATCTACACCATGCTGGCCACGGACAGCGCCGAATTCGGCATCATCCGGCTGATCGTGGACAATCCGGACAAGGCCCTGGAAGCCCTCCAGAAAGCCGGCTACCAGTGCCGGATCGACTATGTGCTGGCCGTGGATATGGCCAGCGACCAGCCCGGTACCCTGGATAAGATCCTGACCCATCTGAAGGACGCCAACGTGTTCGTCCGGTATCTTTACATCTCCTTCGACCGGAAAACCTCCAGCCCCATCGTGGTGCTGAAAACCGACGAACCCGAAACCGAAACCTTCCTCCAGGGGAAAGGGTATGCCCTGCTGGACCGGTTCTGACGTTTTTCTTACCCGTAGGAGGCGCAGGCCGGTTGCCCCGCCTGGTGCACGAAATTCCAACGACCCATTGCAATACCGTAGGGGCCGCAGGCCGGGCGGCCCGCAAAATGCACGGCCTGACGATACCGGCACCGTAGGGGATGAGCAAGACCGGCGCAGCCGTGTCGCCCGGTCATCCCGTTTCTGCAAAAGGATACCATCTGCCAGGGGCAAATGCGAAGCATTTGGCGTCCATCAGCCGCTGACCGTTGACAAAGGCCGCCGGAGGTTCCGGCGGCTTTTTTTTGTCCATTTTTTTGGACGGGGGATGAGGTATAATAAAAATAGAAAAAGGATGGAAGCAAGAATCCAAAGACAAGTTTCTATAGGAGGAACAAGGTATGGAGAATCAATTGCTGGATCAGTTCGGTCCTCAGCACTGTGGGGTGTTCCTGGGAGTGGAGTCTGCAGATCTGGATGCGCTGCGGCAATGGCTTCGTCTGGTGGATTTCCACTGTGAATGGGTATGGGGCGACAGGGAACCCTGCTGCCAGGTGCTGGTCCATATGAATGTGCTGTATCGGCCGGTGTTGGAGCGGCTAGGGACCGCCATGTGCCGGCGGTTCGGACAGAAAGGATATCTTTTCGCCGATGAAAACGGCCAGGCCTGGGAATTTCCTCAAAAGGGAGGGACGGGCAAAGCACTGGGATTGCTGACACCTCAGGTGTTGGATCAGTTTTACAGCGGCCTTCTGGGGGAACCCTTCCACTTCCAGGAGTTCCGGTCCATGTATCATGTGAATGCCGGGGTGCCCGCAATCATCATGGCCCAGCACGTCCATGATCTGATGGAAAAATATCAGGACTGGGATGTACGGTTCCTGGAAGAGCATGGAAAATCCAAATAAGGACAAGGAGTGGTGAAGATGGATAAACTGGTATTGGCCTATGAGGTGGCAAAAAAATTCCACGAAGGACAGAAAGACCGGGCAGGGAAACCTTATATCAACCATGTGAAGTTCGTATCGGATCAGGTACTTCCTCTGGGAGAAGAGTATGCCCTGGTGGGGATGCTCCATGATACCCTGGAAGACACGGCCATGGACCGGGGAACCCTGGAACAGCTGTTTGGGAAAACCGTGGCGGATGCGGTAGCTCTGCTGACCCATGACAAGAAGGTGCCCTATCTGGACTATGTGCGGCAGATCAAAGAGAGCGGGAATCCCTACGCCATCGCCGTGAAAAAGGCGGATCTGCGGAACAACATGGATCTGACCCGGCTGCCGGAAGTGACGGAAAAGGACAGGGAACGGGTAGAAAAGTACCGGAAGGCATATGGAATTCTGAGTGAAGCGTGAAGAGGACGGCGCAGGCTGGCAGAGAACAGGCCACCGCAGGGCAGGAAGGCGGCCCCGACAGACCCATTGCGGTGCCGTAGGGCGCCGGGGAGCCCGCGAAATGCACGGCCTGTCGATACCGGAACCGTAGGGGATGACCGGCGCAGCCGTGTCGCCCGGCCATCCCGCATCCGTTGACACCCCTTCCCCTCTGTGCTACAATGCCCCCGAAGGAGGGGATATCATGGATACCCGGGCCATCCGCTGTTTCCAGCAGGTCTATGAAAAGAAAAGCATCCACCAGGCCGCCAGGGGACTGTTCCTGACACCCCAGGGGGTGAGCCGGATCATCGGGGTCCTGGAGGGGGAACTGGGGGCACGGCTTTTTGTCCGTACGCCCCGGGGCATGGAACCCACCCTGGAAGGCCGGTATTTTTATGAACACAGCCGTCCTTTTACGGCTCAGCTGCTGAACCTCCAGCTGGGGATCCAGGAAATGAAACGGCAGCAGCAGGGGCTCCGGGTGGGGCTTGCCTGCGGGGTGCTCCATGTGATTTCCGTGGAGCGGCTCCAGGAAACGGCTGCCCGGTATCCGGAATTCCACCTGGAGTGGGTGGAGGATTTCAATGAGAATATCCTGAAACTGCTGCAGGAAGGGACGCTGTCCTGCGGCTTCTGTGTGGGACCGGGAGCCCCGGACGGCTTTTTCCGGCAGGAGCTGTTCCGGGCGCCGGTGTGCGCCATTCTGTATCCGGGGCATCCTCTGTACGGAGCGGAGAGCCTTTCGGTGGAAGACCTGAAAGAGGAGCCCCTGCTGTGCCTCAACGAACATTTTTCTATTTACCACAATCTGGCGGAACGGTGCGGGGATTTTGGTTTTACCCCTCACTTTGCCGTCAAGACCATGGAAAGCAGCCTGATCCGCCGGTTCTGCCAGGAAGGCCGGGGGGTGGGCATCGATGCGGCCATCCATCCAGAGGAACCGCCTTTGCGGCAGATCCCCCTCCGGGAGGCGGCTCCCTGGCAGGTGGCGTTGGTCTGCCCTCAGGGGAGGGAAAAGGAACCGCTGCTCCAGGCAATCCTGGGTTCTTTTGCTTGTGAAGGATAAAAGCGTCAATAAAATGTTGATACCTGCTGCCGTTTCCTTGCTGGACGGCAGCTGATTTTTTATGATAGGGTGGTAAGGAAAAATACAGGTACAACAATCCAAGGAGGCAAACTATGCTGCGCAAATTTCCCCATCTGTCCAGTCCCATCACCATTGGCCGGACCACTTTCCGGAACCGGATCTTTTCTGCACCCATGGGAGGCACGGACATTACCAACGACGGGTGCATCGGCCCCAAATCCACGGCTTTTTACGAACTGAGAGCCAGGGGTGGGGCCGGAGCGGTCACCGTTTCCGAGCTGATGGTCCATCCGGCCACCGATGGATCCCATGCCTATCATCTGGATGAAAGCATCCTGAATTCCCTGGCGGCAGCCACCTGTACGGCCGATGCCATCCGCCGGCATGGTGCCATCCCTTCCATCGAACTGTCCCATTCCGGCCAGTTTGCCGGTACCTACATGACGGACAAGAACCGGCAGCACAATCTGCACCAGTGGGGGCCCAGCGACGGGGTACGGGCTGACGGGGTACCCGTACGGGCCCTGACCCAGGAGCTGATCGATGATATTGTGGCGGCCTACGGCCACGCCGCGGGTCTGGCCAAACGGGCGGGCTTTGAAATGGTGATGATCCACGGGGGCCACGGCTGGCTGATCAACCAGTTCCTGTCCCCCCTGTTCAACCACCGGACGGATGCCTACGGAGGCAGCCTGGAAAACCGGACCCGGTTTGCGGTGGAAGTGCTCCAGGCGGTGCGGGCTGCGGTAGGGCCCTTTTTCCCCATTGAATTCCGGATGAGCGGGGCGGAATTCACCGAGGGAGGATACGGACTGGACGAAGGGGTGAAGATAGCCCAGGCCATCGAGCCCTATGCGGATCTGCTCCATGTCTCTGCCGGCACCTACCAGAAGACGTTCGGGATCACCCATCCTTCCATGTTCGAGGACCACGGCCGGAATGTGTACCTGGCGGCGGAAATCAGAAAGCATGTGTCCAAGCCGGTGGCCACCATTGGCGGGCTCACGGATCCGGCCATGATGGAAGAAATCATTGCTTCCGGGAAGGCGGATGTGGTGTATATGGCCCGGCAGCTGCTGGCGGACCCGGAAACGCCCCGGAAGATCGACGAAGGCCGGGAGGAGGAAATCGTCCACTGCCTGCGCTGTTTCACCTGCATGGCGGAACGGGCTGCCACCGGTACCCGCCGGTGCACGGTGAATCCTCTCATCGGCCGGGAACTGGACGGCACGGAAGTCCAGCCGGCACCGGTGCGGAAGAAGGTGGTGGTAGTGGGCGGGGGCCCCGGAGGCCTGTATGCCGCCTATACCGCCGCCCGTCGGGGGCACCGGGTGGTCCTGATGGAAAAAGAAGGGGAAGTGGGGGGCATCCTGAAAAGCGAGCAGGCCATTCCCTTCAAAAAGGAAATGTATGGTCTGGCCCATACCTGTGAGCTGCTGGCCCGGAAGGCGGGGGCAGAGATCCGGCTGAACACGGAAGCCACCCCGGAAACAGTGGAAGCGGAGCAGCCCGATGCCCTGATCATCGCCGCCGGATCCCGGCCCCTGGTTCCGCCCATCAAAGGGCTGGACGGGGACAATGTGGTGATCGTGAACAATTATTACAGGGAGAAAGACAAAGTGGGGGACCATGTGGTGGTGTTCGGCGGCGGTCTGGCCGGCTGTGAATGTGCCATCCACCTGGGCCGGGAAGGGAAAAAGGTGGAGATTGTGGAAATGCGGCCCACCCTGGCTCCTGACGCCAATGTGCGCCACCGGCCCCTGCTGCTGGCGGAAATCGCCAAAACCGCCACGGTCCATACGGGATACAAGGGAATGGAAGTGACCCGGGAAGGCATCCTGTGCACGGATCCCTCCGGAGCCCAGGTGCTGGTGCCCGGGGATACGGTGATCTGCGCCCTGGGACAGCGTTCCCGGACGGATGTGGTGGAAGCGCTCCGGGATTGTGCCCCCTTTGTAAGGGTCATCGGGGATGCGGCCAAAGTGTCCACCATCACCAATGCGGTGTACTGGGGCCATTGGGCGGCCATGGATATTTGAAAATTGTCCGCGGTCAGCCGACGGAAAGGGGATGTTGCACGTGAACTGCAACATCTCCTTTGTCCAGGGGCAGCTGCGTTTCTGTTCCAAGGCAAACGTCAGACGCGTTTGCCTGCCTTCGTTCAGTGACCAGGGGTGTGAATTCTTTCACACCCCCTTTTTTTATGCGAAAAAAATTTTCATAAATTCAAAAAAACTACTTGCATTTATCGCGTCATCGTAGTAAAGTATTAAATCAGTAAAGCACTTGTTCCGGAGCTCTCCGGAACGGAAGCATATTTATTGAAGAAAGGGGTTACGATCATGGTAGCCGGATTGAATGAACGGGAACTGAAACAGCTGGCCAAAGCCTTTACCCTGCTGAAGGATCTGGACGGGAGCCTGGCTTTCCTGGAAGACATCTGCACCCCCAACGAGCTGAAGGCCCTGAGCCAGCGGCTGGAAGTGGCGGTGCGTCTTCACCGGGGCGAAAATTACGCCAAGATTGTCAAGGATACGGGCGCCAGCAGCACCACGGTATCCCGGGTCAATCGCTGTCTGAACTACGGGGCAGGAGGATACCGAACCCTGATCCCCATCTTGACTGAAGGAGCTAACGAGAAATGAGCAACAGTACTGCACTGCGGATCCCTTACGGGACAAAAGATATTCTGCCGGGGGATGCCCGGCTGAAACGGGAACTGGAAGACCGGGTGGCCGCCAATTTCCTTTCCTGGGGCTATGATGAAGCCATCACCCCCACCTTTGAATATGCCGATACCTTTGCCCTGAGCGGCGCCGGCATCAGCGATGAAAGCATGCGGTTCATGGACCGGAACAACCGGACACTGATGCTGCGCAGCGAAATGACCACCCCCCTGGCCCGGATGGTGGCCACCCGTCTGAAGAACGACAAGGGTGTGAAACGGCTGTTCTACATCGCCAATGTGTTCCGGCACGAACAGACCCAGGCCGGCCGCCAGTGTGAATTTTCCCAGGCGGGGATCGAAATGATCGGGGCGGAAGCGCCCATGGCTGACGCGGAAGTGCTGGCCCTGGCGGTGAGCAGCCTGAAAGCCGCCGGGCTCCAGGATTTCCTGATCAGCGTGGGCCACAGCGCCTTCCTGGCCGGGATCATGGAAGAAGCCGGGCTGACGGAAAAGCAGGCGGATTTCGTAAAGACCATGATCCTCTCCCACAACGCGGTGGGCCTGGAAGAAGCTGCCGTCCGCTTCATCCCCAAGGATCTGAAGGACCTGTTCCGGGATCTGCTGTATCTCCAGGGAGGCCGGGACCTGCTGGATGACCTGGAAGGCCGGGTGAAGAACCAGAAGAGCCTGGATGCTCTGAAGAACCTGAAGGCCATCTACAAACTGGCGGAAGCCTACGGGGTGGCCCAGTACCTGTCCTTCGACCTGTCTCTGATCCGGAATTTCGACTACTACACCGGTATGGTGTTCGAGGCCTATGCTCCCCAGATCGGGTTCAACATCTGCGGCGGCGGCCGGTACGACCATATGATGGAAGCCTTCGGGGATCCGGAACCGGCTACGGGATTTGCCCTGGGCATCGACCGGATCATCCTGTCCCTGCGCCGGGACGGCCGGTTCAACAGGGAATCCAAATGGGACATTTACGTGGCCTGGGCTCCGGGATGCCAGGAAAAAGCCATCCAGAAGGCGCTGGAACTGCGCAATGGCGGCAAGAACGTGAAAGTGGCCACCAACGCCCTGACCCCGGAAGAGGCGGCCAAGGCCTGTGCGGAAAACCGGTGCGAAGCCGTAGCATATGTAGGATAGGAGAGAAAAGGGAATGGATTACTTAACAATTGCCCTGCCCAAGGGAAAACTTTTTGCCAAGTCTGTGGAACTCCTGGCCAAGGTGGGCTATGCTGCGGACAATGTGGTGGAGGATTCCCGGAAGCTGGTCATCACCAATGAAGAAACCAAGGTAAAATTCATCATCGTCAAGACCGTGGACCTGCCCACTTATGTGGAATACGGAGCGGCGGATATCGGCATCATCGGCAAGGATGTGCTCAATGAGGAACGGAAGGACATCTACGAACTGCTGGATATGGGCTACGGCGGCTGCCATCTGATGATGGCGGTGCCGGAATCCAAGGTACTGCCGGAAATCACCGATTACGCCCATATGCGGGTGGCTACCAAATATCCCAAGTGCGCGGCGGATTTCTTCGACAAGCTGGGGATGCAGATGGAAATCATCAAACTGAATGGTTCCATCGAACTGGGGCCCATTGTGGGGCTCAGCGAAATGATCGTGGATATTGTCCAGACCGGCCGGACCCTGCGGGAAAACCATCTGAAGGAAGTGGCTTCGGTGTTCCCGTCCACCGCCCGTCTCATTGCCAATAAAGTCAGCTTCAAGATGCAGTACGACCGGATCCGGAAGCTGGTGGAAGATCTGAAAGTAGTCCTGAAGGAGGAAAAACCGGAATGAAAGTCTATGATGAAAGAAAAAGCACGGCGGAAGAAATCAGCCGCCTGCTGGAAAAGAAATCCTTTGATGAAGTGAAACTGTCCCCGAAAGTGGCCGCCGCTGTGGAAAAGATGTTCGGCCGTCCGCTTACTGCGGCAGAAGAAGTGGACATCATCGTCAACGATATCCGGAACAAAGGGGATGAAGCCCTGTTCGAATACACCAAGAAACTGGATGGAGCGGATCTGAGACCGGCCACCATCCGGGTGACGGAAGAGGAATTCGCGGAAGCGGAAAAGGCCGTGGATGAAAAGACCATGGGGGCCATCCGCCGGGCCATTGCCAATGTGCGGAAGTTCCACGAAGAACAGCTGCCCAAGACCTGGCTGACGCCCCGGGCCTACGGGTCCTTCCTGGGCCAGAAGATGACGCCGGTGGACAGCGTGGGGATCTACGTGCCCGGCGGTACCGCCGCCTATCCCTCCAGTGTGATCATGAATGCGGTGCCCGCCAAAGTGGCCGGGGTGCCCCGGATCGCCATGGCGGCTCCCGCCGGCCGGGACGGGAAGATGAATCCCTATGTGCTGGCCACGGCCAAGGAAATCGGCATTACGGAAATCTACAAGATGGGCGGAGCTCAGGCCATTGCCGCCCTGGCTTTTGGGACGGAAACCATTCCCAAAGTGGAAAAGATCACCGGCCCCGGGAACATTTTCGTGACCCTGGCCAAAAAGGCCGTCTATGGACACGTGGATATCGATATGCTGGCAGGGCCCAGTGAAATCCTCATTGTGGCGGACAAAACCGCGGATTACCAGTACCTGGCGGCAGATCTCCTGAGCCAGGCGGAACACGATCCCCTGGCCTGCGCCATCCTGATCACCGATGACGAAGACCTGGCGGGCAAAGTGGCGGAGGAAGTGGAAGTCCAGCTCCAGAAGCTGCCCCGGAAGGAAATTGCCGCCCAGTCCCTGGCGGTGCAGGGGAAGATCATCCTGGCCAAAGATATGGATACGGTGGTGGAGATGGCCAACATTTCCGCTCCGGAACACATGGAAATCAACACCAGGGAACCTTTTGCCCTGGTGCCCAGGATCCGGAACGCCGGTGCCATTTTCCTGGGAGCCTATTCTCCGGAACCCCTGGGAGACTATTACGCCGGCCCCAACCACATCCTGCCCACCGGCGGTACGGCCCGGTTCTATTCCGTGCTGAATGTGGAAACCTTCATGAAGAAGACCAGCATCATCTCCTATACCAAAGAAGCCCTGGCGGAAGCCGCTGATGACATCATCGCCATGGCCGAAGCGGAAGGACTCCAGGCACACGCCAACGCCATCCGGATCCGGAAGGGGGCTCTGTGATGAGCGAGATTCTTGCCCGGGAAAGCCTGTCCCGGATTGAAGACTATCAGGTGGAAACTGTACCTGATGCAGATATTGTTGTCAATGCCAATGAAACCAACTGGGATATGACCCCGGAAATCCGTTTGGAACTGGGGACCCGTCTGGCGGAACATGCCTTCAACCGGTATCCGTCCATGCACGGGGAGGACCTGTGCCAGGCCATTGCCGACCGGCTGGGGTTCGATCCGGCCCAGGTGGCCATCGGGAACGGCTCCAGCGAACTGCTGGAAAAAGCCTGCTATGCCTTCGGGGGCGCAGGCCGAAAGATTGCTTCCGCCACGCCGTCCTTTTCCATGTACCAGACCTACGCCATCCTGGCGGACAGCGAACCGGTGCTGTTCCCGCTGACGGCGGACGGGTTCGTGGATCCGGAGGGAGTCATCGCATTCTGCCGGGAAGAGAAGCCGGCCCTCATCATTATCTGCAATCCCAACAATCCCACGGGGAACTTCAATCCCAGAGCCGCCATGGAAAAAATCATCCGGAACGTGGAGTGCCCAGTGATCATGGACGAAGCCTATATGGAATTTGCCGTGGAAGAAGGGAAGATGGAAGAACTGTCCACCCTGGACCTGGTCAATGAAGTGGACAATCTGCTGGTGCTGAAGACCTTCTCCAAGGCCTACGGCCTGGCCAATCTGCGGATCGGCTACGGAGTGGGCAGTGCAGCCGTGATGAAGGTCCTGAAGAAGGTGCTGCTGCCCTATACGGTGAACGGGATCTCCATCCTGGCGGCGGAACTGCTGTTCAGCAAGCCGGAAGTGCTCCGGGAACGGGTGGAAGCGGTGGTCAGCGGCCGCCGGTACCTGCGGGAACAGCTGGAAGCCCTGGACTTCCGGGTACTGCCCAGCGCCACCAACTTCCTGCTGGCCCTGCCGGCGGGGAAAGTCCTGGACAAACTGGCGGACAAAGCCAGTGCGGCGGATCTGCCCGGCGGGGAAAAGGCCATGGCAGCCGGCGGATTTCTGTTCAAGGAACTGCTGGCCCGGAAGGTGCTGGTACGGAACTACTCCCAGAATCCCCGGCTGCCCGGGGGCCTGCGGATTTCTGTAGGCACGGCGGCAGAAAATCCCCTGATCATTGAAGCCATCAGGGATATCATTCTGTAAACGAGGGAGGCCATTGGTTATGCGGCAAGGGAAAGTGGAACGGAATACGAAAGAAACCCGGATCCTGGTGGAACTGGACCTGGACGGCACCGGAAAGGCGGATATTTCCACCGGTGTGGGCTTCCTGGATCATATGCTGACTCTTCTGGCGGTCCATTCTTTCATGGATCTGAAGGTGCGGGCCCAGGGGGACCTGGAAGTGGACTGCCACCATACGGTGGAAGATGTGGGCATCGCCCTGGGCCAGGCCATTGCCCAGGCTCTGGGGGACAAAAAAGGCATCCACAGGTACGGCAGCTTCCTGCTGCCCATGGATGAAGCCCTGGCGGAAATCGCCCTGGACTTTTCCGGCCGGCCCTACCTGGTGTGGAATGCAGACCTCATTCCCCGGGTGACCCTGGGGAACTTCGATACGGAAATGGGCGAGGATTTCTTCCGGGCCCTGGCCATGAACTGCGGCCTGACCCTCCACATCAACGTGCCTTACGGGAAGAACACCCACCATATGCTGGAAGCCATCTTCAAAGGCGTGGCACGGGCCATGAGCCAGGCGGTGGCCCTGGATCCCCGGGTGCACGGGGTGATGAGCAGCAAGGGGGCACTGTAATATGGACAAAGACACCATTGTGATCATCGATTACGGACGGGGCAACCTGCACTCCGTGTACAACGGCCTGCTGAAAATCGGGGCCAGCCCGGTGGTTTCCGGGGACCCCAAGGTGATCGAAGCGGCGCCCAAAGTGATCCTGCCGGGGGTGGGATCCTTTGGGGACTGTATGGATACCATGCGGGGCCGGGGACTGGAAGAAGCGGTCCAGCAGGCTCTCCACAGCGGCAAGCCTTTCCTGGGCATCTGCCTGGGAGAACAGCTGCTGTTCGAAGGCAGCGAAGAAGCACCGGGAGTAAAGGGCCTGGGGTATTTCAAGGGCCAGGTGAAGAAAATCGTCACGGAATACAAGATCCCCCATATGGGGTGGAACCGGATCACCACGGTGAATCCCTCCCCCCTGCTGCAGGATGCTGACGGAAAGTACGTATACTTCGTCCACAGCTTCCATGCAGTGCCGGAGGATCCGTCCATCATTACGTCGGTCTGCGATTACGGGACCCGGATTACGGCCAGCGTGGGCCAGGGTAGCGTCCAGGGCTTCCAGTTCCATCCGGAAAAGTCCTCTTTCGCCGGTCTGGCCATGCTGAAAGCTTTCAAGGAGTGGAAACTATGAACATCTATCCAGCCATCGACCTGCGGGGAGGCAACTGCGTCCGCCTGGTGAAGGGCGATTTTTCCAGAGAAACCGTATACAGCACCGATCCCGGTGCCATGGCCAGGAAATGGGCCGATGAGGGGGCCAGCTGCATCCATGTGGTGGATCTGGACGGAGCGGTAGCCGGGGAAAGCCGGAACCTGCTGTCCATCGATGCCATCCTGAAACAGGGGAACATTCCCATTGAAGTGGGGGGCGGCATCCGGACCATGGAACACGTGGCCCGGCTGCTGGACCGGGGGGTCCACCAGGTGATCCTGGGGTCTGCCGCGGTAAAGAATCCGGATCTGGTGAAGGAAGCCTGTGAAAAATATCCCGGCCGGATCGTGGTGGGCATCGACGCCAAGAACGGGGACGTGGCAGTGGAAGGCTGGGAAGCCAGCGGCCACATCCAGGCGGAAGAGCTGGCCCGGAAAATGGCGGAAGCCGGGGTGGAACGGATCATCTTCACGGACATTGCCCGGGACGGTATGCTCAGCGGGGTGAACGTGGAAGCCACGGTAAAGGTGGCCCAGGCCTCCGGACTGGCGGTAACGGCCAGCGGCGGGGTGGCCAGCCTGGAAGATTTGAAAATTTTAAAAAAAAGAGAAACAGATGGCATTGAAGGGTGTATTATAGGTAAGGCGCTGTATACTGGCGCCATTGACCTTCGCCAGGCTGTTGCGATTGCGAAGGAGGCGTAGAGCCATGCTGGCAAAACGGATCATTCCCTGTCTGGACGTAAAGGACGGACGGGTGGTCAAGGGGACCAATTTCGTCAGCCTCCGGGATGCCGGGGACCCGGTGGAACTGGCTTCCCTCTATGAACAGGAACAGGCGGATGAGCTGGTGTTCCTGGATATCACCGCTTCTCTGGAAAAACGGAAGTCCATGGTGGAAACCATCGAACGGACGGCCCGGGAAGTGTTCATGCCCCTGACTGTGGGCGGCGGCATCTCTTCCATCGAAGATATGCGGGCCGTGCTCCTGGCCGGGGCGGACAAGACCAGTCTGAACACGGCGGCGGTGAAGGATCCCACCCTGATCACCCGGGGGGCGGAAGCCTTCGGGAACCAGTGCGTGGTGCTGGCTGTGGACGCCAAACGCCGGGGAGAGGATTCCTGGGAAGTGTACATCAACGGAGGCCACACCCCTACCGGGCTGGATGCCCTGGAATGGGTGAAAAAAGCCGTATCCCTGGGGGCGGGGGAAATCCTGCTGACCAGTATGGATGCGGATGGCACCAAGGATGGGTTCGATATCCCCCTGACCCGGAAGGTGGCCGAAGCGGTTCCCGTACCGGTGATTGCCTCCGGGGGTGCCGGATCCCTGGAAGATTTCTATGAAGTCCTGACCGCCGGCAAGGCTGACGCGGCTCTGGCCGCTTCCGTATTCCATTACAGGAATTTCACGATCCGCCAGGTGAAGGAATACTTGCGGAGCAAAGGAGTGGACGTACGGTTATGAAAATCGATATCAGCAAGCTGAAGTTTGACGACAGGGGCCTGATCCCTGCCATTGTCCAGGATGTGAAGACGGACAAGGTACTGATGCTGGCCTATATGAACGGCACCAGCCTGGCCCGCACGGTGGAAACCGGATATACCTGGTTCTGGAGCCGGAGCCGCCAGGAACTGTGGAACAAGGGTGCCACCAGCGGCCATACCCAGAAGGTGCACAGCATCACCTATGACTGCGACGGGGATGCCCTGCTGGTGAAAGTGGAGCAGAAGGGGGCCGCCTGCCACACCGGGAACTATTCCTGTTTCTTCAATCCCCTGTGGAACAGTGGCTCCGGAGAAAGCCTGCCGGTGGCGGACAACCGGCTGCCCCAGGTGATCAACGAGCTGTACAAGCAGATTGTCTGCTATCAGGAAAAACAGAAGGAGGCCCGGAAGCTGCTGCCGGCACCCAGCCAGGACAAGCTCCTGACGGAACTGGGGGCCAACACCACCCGGACCATCCTGGCTTCGAAAAACAGCGATGCGGACCAGGTTGTTTACGAGATGGGGGATTTATGGTATCATTGCTTAGTGCTGTTGGCTTACCATAACATCACCCCCGGCGAAATGCTAGTGGAAATGGCAGGCCGGAAAGTGGAAGAAGAAAAATAAGCAGCAAATACCTGTACAACCTGGAGGGCTCTGATGGCTAGAATGTTTGGAACGGACGGCGTCCGCGGCGTCGCCAATGGTCCTGTACTCAATGTGGAACTGGCTTACAAGCTGGGCCGTGCGGCGGCTCAGTATTTCGGACGGGAAGTGAAGACTCCCAAGATCCTGATCGGACGGGATACCCGGCTTTCCGGCACCATGCTGGAAAGCGCCATGGCGGCCGGCATCTGCAGTGCCGGGGGCAATGCCCATCTGCTGGGGGTGATCCCCACGCCGGCGGTTTCCTATCTGACGGAAAAACTGGAAGCCAATGCGGGGGTGGTGATTTCCGCTTCCCACAATCCTTTTGAAGACAACGGGATCAAGTTCTTTGCCCGGACCGGCTACAAACTGCCGGATGCGGTGGAGGATGAAATCGAAGCCATCGTGAACCAGCCGGTGGACTATTCCCAGACGGTGACCGGGTCCAACCTGGGACGGGTGATCCAGGAACCGGATATGGGGATGGTGTACGTAAAGCATATTGTGGACTGCGCCGATGTGAAGCTGAACGGCCTGAAGGTGGTCATGGACTGTGCCAACGGGGCCAACAGTGAAATCGCCCCGGCCATTCTCCGGACCCTGGGGGCCCATGTGATTCCCATTTTCCATGAACCCAACGGGATCAACATCAACAACGGCTGCGGCTCCACCCACCTGGAAGCGCTCCAGGCCAAGGTGAAGGAAGTGGGCGCCGACTGCGGCCTGGCCAACGACGGGGATGCGGACCGTCTGCTGGCTGTGGACGAAAACGGCGAAGTGCTGGACGGGGACCAGATTATGCTGATCTGCGCCCTGGACCTGATGAAGGCCGGCAAACTGAAGGACAATGTGCTGGTCACCACCGTGATGAGCAACGTGGGCCTGGCCAAGGCCATGAAGGAACACGGGGGTTCCACGGTGAAGACTTCCGTCGGCGACCGGTATGTGCTGGAAGAAATGCTGAAGCATGACTACAAACTGGGTGGCGAACAGTCCGGCCACATCATCTTCGGAGATCTGGTTCGCACCGGGGACGGGATGATGACCGGGGTGAAGCTCCTGGGCAGCCTGGTGCGCCACAACCAGACACTGTCCCAGCTGGGGGCTCTGATGGTGAAATATCCCCAGACCCTGCTGAACGTGCGGGTGAAGGACAAGAACGGCTGGCAGGAAAACCAGGCCATTGCCGATGTGGTCCGGAAGTACACGGAAGAACTGGGGGACGACGGCCAGGTGCTGGTGCGGGCCAGCGGTACGGAACCGCTGATCCGGATCATGGCCCAGGGCCCCAACCAGGTGGAACTGGACAACATTACCGAAGCCATTGCAGAAGTGGTGCGGAAGGAACTGGCGTAAAGAGAAGAGGGGCTGTTGCGCATGCAACAGCCCCCTTTCCAGTTGACCCCGGGGCAAAAACATAGTATCATAAAGTATCTGTAGGAACATGCCTTCCGGGAATACCGGACTGGAAGGCCGCCTGTTTGGAGGGGGAACGGGCTGAAGGGATTCCTGCAAATCATCGAGCGCAGGTGCCGGGCTTTGGCCTGGCCGACGAGGTGGAGGTTCATCGAACAGTCAGCGGATGCCTCCCGGTAAGCTGCAGACCGTAAGCTGTCCTACAAATCCCTCTGGCAACAGAGGAACACAGAAGGGGCGGCGGCAGACGGTAACTACAAATCGCAGGAGGGCACAACAACAATGTGCGGAATCGTAGGATATATCGGACGTCATCAGGCAACTCCCTTTTTGATGGAAGGCCTGAGCAAACTGGAATACAGAGGGTATGACTCTGCCGGCATCGCCGTATACAACGACGGGAAGATCGCTGTGGAAAAATGCGTGGGCCGGCTGGATGCCCTGCGCCAGAAAATCGTGGGCCACGAACCGGTAGGGACCCTGGGCATCGGTCACACCCGGTGGGCCACCCACGGGAAACCCAGTGACATCAACGCCCATCCCCATACGGACGAAAGCGGCCAGTTTGCCGTAGTTCACAACGGGATCATCGAAAACTACATGCCTCTGAAGCAGGCTCTGCTGAAAAAAGGCCATCATTTCCGTTCTGAAACGGATACGGAAATCGTGGCCCATCTGATGGCGGACCTGTGGGACGGGGATTTTGAAAGCACCGTCCGGAAAGTGCTCCACACCATCGAGGGTTCCTATTCCCTGGTGTTCCTGTGCGCCAAAGATCCCGGCAAGCTGATCTGCGCCAAAAAGAACAACCCGCTGGTCATCGGCCTGGGCAAAGGAGAAAACTACATTGCCTCCGATATCCCGGCCATCATCAGCAAGACCCGGGATACCTACATCCTCAGTGACGGGGAAATGGCCGTAGTGGAACCGGACAAGGTTGTGGTAAAAGACCTGGAAGGCCACAAAATCGACAAGAAAGTCTTCCGGGTGACCTGGGATGCGGAAGCGGCGGAAAAAGGCGGCTTTGAGCATTTCATGCTGAAGGAAATCTACGAACAGCCCAAAGCCGTCCGGGATACCCTCCGGGGCCGGGTGGACAAGGGCAGCGACAAGGTGGTCTTCAACGAACTGAACTGGACCCCGGAAACCCTGAAGGATATCCAAAAGATCTTCATCGTGGCCTGCGGCACGGCCTACCATGCAGGGATTGTGGGCAAGTACTACATTGAAAAAATGGCCCGGATCCCGGTGGAAGTGGATATCGCTTCCGAATTCCGGTACAGGAACCCCATTGTGGACGAAAGCTGCCTGTGCATCGTGATCAGCCAGTCCGGGGAAACCAGTGATACCCTGGAAGCCCTGAAGGAAGCCAAGCGCCGGGGGGCCAGGACCATGGCCGTCACCAACGTGGTGGGGTCCTCCATCGCCCGGGAAGCGGATCAGGTGGTTTACACCTATGCAGGTCCGGAAATCGCCGTGGCTTCCACCAAGGCTTATACCACCCAGCTGATCGTTATGCTGCTGCTGAGCCTGTACATTTCCGATCTGAAGGGCAAGATCAGCGACGAACGGCTCCATGCCCTGATCCAGAGCGTCCTGGAAGTGCCGGAACAGATGCACGACATCCTGGACCATGTGGACCAGATCAAAGTGTACGCCACCAATTATGCCAACCGGGAAGATGCCTTCTTCCTGGGCCGGAGCCTGGACTATGCCGTGGCTCTGGAAGGGGCTCTGAAGCTGAAGGAAATCTCCTACATCCATGCGGAAGCCTATGCGGCCGGTGAACTGAAGCACGGGACCCTGGCTCTGATTACGGAAGGGGTGCCGGTGATCGTGCTGGCCACCCAGTCCAACATCTATGAAAAGACCATCAGCAACCTCCAGGAAGTGAAGACCCGGGGTGCCATTGTGATCGGCATCGGCATGGAAGGGGATACGGAACTGGCCAAACATGCCAACAACGTGATCATCATCCCCAAAGCCGACGAAGACCTGGCTCCCATCCTGGCCGTGATCCCTCTCCAGCTGCTGGCGTACTACGCCGCCCTGGCCAGAGGATGCGACGTGGACAAACCCCGGAACCTGGCCAAGAGTGTGACGGTGGAATAAGTTCATAAGGATAAAATGCTCCCTCCGGGGAGCATTTTTTAATGGAAAAGATCACGGGTCGTGAGTCGCGACCTCCTTGCACTTTTATCCAAAATCGGCTACAATGGGTTCATTGCATTATCCATTGACATTTGCTGACATGACAATGGAAGAAAAATCGTGTATAATGTACACAAAACCAAAAGGGGGACTCGGAGGAGTTTCCCTTTTTCCCAAAGGAGACCTGACCCATGGAAGACTTGTTTGATGCCATCACCCGCTTGAAGAAGGAACGGAACGCGGTGATCCTGGCCCATGTATACCAACCGGAAGAAATCCAGGAAATTGCTGATTTCTGCGGTGATTCTTTTGCCCTGTCCCAGCAGGCGGCCCAGACCGATGCGGATGTGATCGTGTTCTGCGGGGTCCGCTTCATGGCGGAAACGGCCAATATCCTGTCCCCGGACAAGATTACCCTGCTGCCGGCCATCGATGCCGGGTGCCGGATGTTCGACGATACCCTGGAATCCCGGGTAAAGGCATTCCTGAAGGACCATCCGGAATACAAGGTGGTGTCCTATGTGAACACCCCGGCCAGCGTCAAGGCCCTCAGTGAAATCTGCTGCACGTCTTCCAATGCGGTAAAGGTGATCGAAAGCCTGCCGGCGGACCAGCCCATCCTGTTTGTGCCGGATCAGAATCTGGCCACCTTTACGGCGGAAAAGACCCATCACACCATTCTGCCCTGGCGGGGGGCCTGTCCCACCCATCATGCCCTTTCGGTGGCAGAAGTGACGGAAGCCAAAAAGGCCCATCCCGGAGCCAAAGTGTTGATGCACCCGGAATGCCGGCCGGAAGTCCGGGCCCTGGCGGATTACGTGGGCAGCACCATGGGAATCATCCATTATGCACAGCAGAGCCCTGATGAGGAATTCATCATTGCCACGGAATGCGGGGTGCTGACCCAGCTGGAATGGAAGTGCCCGCACAAGAAGTTCTACATGGCCGGAGGGAATCTCCTGTGCCCCAACATGAAGAAGACCACCCTGGAGCTGGTGAAACGGTCCCTGGAGACCCTGGAACCCCGGATCGTGGTGCCGGAAGAGATCCGGACAAAGGCCCGGACGGCCCTGGAACGGATGCTGGAAGTGAAGTGACTGGGTTGACAATGGGTCGATAGCCGAAGATAGCCTGCTCCGCAGGCAATGAAGGGAAACCCGTCAATCGGGTTTCTTCCATTGGTGTATGATCTATGACCTGTGACAGGCTGCTGCCAAAGCAGCAGACCCTTATCAAAGGAGGATTCCTTATGGAAACCTATTGGACAAGTTTTGATACGGCGGAGACGCCGGTGATACAGACGGATATCCTGGTGATCGGGTCCGGGGCCGCCGGGCTCCAGACGGCCTGGTCCCTGGCGGAAGCCGGCCGGGAAGTGCTGGTGGTGGCCCGGGATGAACTCCAGGACAGCAACACGGCCAAAGCCCAGGGGGGCATTGCCGCAGCCCTGGGTCAGGATGATGACCCCACCCTCCATTATCAGGATACCCTGGTGGCGGGAGCCGGCCTGACCGATGAATCCATGGCCCGGATCGTGGTGACGGAAGGGCCGGATGCGGTGCTGGACCTGCTCCATCACGGGGCCCGGTTCGATAAAAATCCTGACGGAACCCTGGCCCTGGGACGGGAAGGCTGCCACAGCCGGAACCGGATCGTCCACGCCAATGGGGACAGTACCGGGGCGGAAGTGTCCCGGGCTCTCCGGGCCATTGCCGGGGAAGAAAAACGGATCGCCACCCTGGAACACTGCTATGTAACGGATCTCCTGGTCCGGGAGGGCCGCTGCCAGGGCGCCATGGCACTCCACAAGGGGCGGACGGTCCGTCTGGCGGCCAATGGGGTGGTACTGGCCACGGGAGGCGTGGGACGGCTCTTCGCCCACACCACCAATCCGGAGGGGGCCACCGGCAGCGGCCTGGCTCTGGCCTGCCGGGCGGGAGCGGAACTGATGGATATGGAATTCGTCCAGTTCCATCCCACGGCCCTGGCCATTCCCGGCCGGCCCAGCTTCCTGGTTTCGGAAGCGGTCCGGGGTGCGGGCGCCCTCCTGTACAACACCCGGGGAGAACGGTTCATGCCCGGGTATCATCCCATGAAGGAACTGGCTCCCCGGGATGTGGTGGCCCGGGCCATTGCCACGGAAATGAAAAAGTGCGGCAGTGACCATGTGTGGCTGGATGCCACGGGAATCGAAAAGGTGGAAGAGAAGTTCCCCATGATCTTCCGGACCCTCCTGGACTACGGAGTGGATATGGGGAAGGAGCGGATCCCCATTGCTCCGGCAGCCCATTACATGATGGGAGGCATCCGTACCGATGGCTGGGGCCGTACCACGGTGAAAGGCCTGTACGCCTGCGGAGAAGCCGCCTGTACGGGGCTCCAGGGGGCCAACCGGCTGGCCAGCAATTCCCTGCTGGAAGGGCTGGTATTCGGACGCCGGGCAGCCCGGGCCCTGTGCCAGGATATTCCGGAAAACCGGCCGGCGGAACCGGAAGGCAGCTGGAAAGCAGAGCTGGCACCCTGGACGGTTTCTTCCCGGGAGCAGGCGGCGGACCGGCAGCAGCTCCAGGAACTGATGAGCCGGCAGCTGGGCATTGCCCGGGACCGGGACGACCTTGAACAGGCCCTGGAAACCATGGACGGCCTGGCCCGGAAATATGAAGGACGGGCAGCGGAAAATCCGGACCAGCTGGACCTGAAAGCCCAGCTGCTGGTTTCCCGGCTCATTGCCCGGGCGGCGCTCCAGCGGGAAGAAAGCCGGGGTGCCCATTACCGGCTGGATTTCCCGGAACCCAGGGACTGCTGGAAGCACCACAGCATCGAAGAAAATGAAGGAGGCACCATCCATGTACAGCAGAATGTTGGATAAGCAGCTGGAGGAATGGCTGGCGGAAGATGTGGGCAGCGGAGATCTGACCAGTGAGGCCCTGCTGCCGGCAGAGGCGGTGACCTGCGGCATCATCCACGCCAAGGATACAGGGATCCTCTGCGGGGTGGAGGTGGCCCGGCGGGTGTTCCAGGTGCTGGACCCCGGCCTGACTTTTGAAGCCCTGGCCCGGGACGGAGAACCGCTGGAACCGGGGACCCTCATCGCCAAGATCACCGGCAGTGCCCGGAGCGTGCTCACCGGGGAACGGCTGGCCCTGAATCTGCTCCAGCACCTGTCCGGCATCGCCACCCGGACCAGAAAACTGGCGGACCTGGCCAGACCCTACGGCACCCGGGTGGTGGACACCCGGAAGACCACACCGGGACTGCGGCTGCTGGAAAAATACGCCGTCCGCACCGGTGGCGGCCACAACCACCGGCTGGGGCTCTACGACGCCATCCTGATCAAGGACAACCACATCGCCGTGTCCGGCGGCGTGAAGGAAGCCCTGGCACGGGCCAAAGCCTACGCCAGCCACATGACGAAAATCGAAATCGAGGTGGAAAGCCTGGAGCAGGCCAGAGAGGCAGTGGAAGGCGGTGCCGATGTGATCATGCTGGACAACATGGCGCCGGATGCCATGAAGGAATGTGTGGACATGATCAGTCACCGGGCGGTGGTGGAAGCCTCCGGGGGCATCGATGAACACAACCTGGAAGCCGCTGCAGCCGCCGGGGTGGATGTGATCAGCATAGGAGCCCTGACCCACAGTGTAAAAGCCCTGGACATCAGCCTGGATGTGGGGGAGATCAAGTAAATACGGTCATATGACAAGGGGTTGTTGCAGGTTTCGTGCAACAACCCCTTCCTTTTTTTCTTATCTATGCTATAATGAAGACGTAGTAAAATATTTTTTTCGAACAGGGTGGGACAAAAAAAGTACCACGAGGGACAAAATGTGCAACATCAGCTTGGATCGAATCATCAACCTGCAGAATAAACTGGTTCCGGAAATGGTGGACCTGATCACCGAGCGCTACAAGGTGCTCCGGCAGATCAGCCACGACCAGCCCATCGGCCGCCGGACCCTGGCCAAAAAGCTGGGGCTCAGCGAGCGGATCCTCCGTTCCCATGTGGATTTCCTCAAGGAAGCGGGGCTGCTGGATTTCACCCTCACCGGCATGAGCATCACGGAAGAGGGGGCAGTGCTCCTTCAGGAGCTCCGGGACTATGTGAACCGGCTCCAGAAACTTTCCAGCATGGAATCCCTGCTTCAGGAAAAGCTCCATCTCCAGAAGGTGGTGGTGCTGCCTGGGGATGCGGACCAGGACAAAGTGGTCACCCGGGAAATCGGGCGTGTGGCAGCCGGTATCCTGCTGCGCCTTCTGGCGGATCACGGGAAGCACATTGTGGCGGTAACCGGAGGGACCACCGTGGCTGCCATGGCGGAAAACACCTTCGGCCACGAACCGGAGACCATTGTGGTCCCGGCCCGGGGCGGTCTGGGGGACAAAATGGAACTCCAGGCCAACACCATTGCCACGGTGCTGGCCGGCCGTCTCAAGACCCGGTATCTGCAGCTGTATGTGCCGGACAGCGTCAGTGAAGACGTGCTCCAGAAGATTCTGGAAGAGGATGCCCGGGTGAAACAGGTGGTGGAAACCATCAAAAGCGCGGATATCCTGGTCCATGGCATGGGGCAGGCCCGGGTGATGGCGGAAAAGCGGGGGATGGACCCCAAACTGGTGGAACGGCTGGAACAGGCCGGTGCCGTAGGGGAAGCCCTGGGGCAGTATTTCGACCTGAAGGGCCATGTGGTTTACAGCACAGACACCCTGGGACTCATGGTCAACGATCTGGAAAAGATCCATACGGTCATGGGCATTGCCGGGGGCCGGTCCAAGGGAAGGGCCATCCTTTCCATGCTCCGCAGCGGTCAGGACGACATCCTGGTCACTGATGAGGCGGCCGCCCGGGAAATCATCGATTGTTTGCAGTCTGATCCCAACAATCAGTAAAAATTTTAGGAGGAATGAAAAATGGTAAGAATCGGTATCAATGGTTTTGGTCGTATTGGACGCTGCGCTCTGCGTATCGCCGTAAAGAACCCGGAAGTGGAAGTTGTGGCAGTCAATGCCCGTTCCGGCATCGATACCTATGCCCATCTGCTGAAATATGATACCGTCCATGGAACTTTCGATGAAGAAGTATCCGTTGACGGCGATATCATGCACGTTGGGGACAAAGCCATCAAATTCACCCGTTACACCGATCCCAAGGAAATCCCCTGGGGCGAACTGGGCGTGGATGTAGTGCTGGAAACCACCGGCAAATTCAAGACCCGTGAAACCGTACAGCCCCATCTGGACAACGGCGCCAAAAAGGTGCTGATCGCCTGCCCGGCCAAAGGGGAAGACATCACCATCGTCCTGGGTGTCAACGAAGACAAGTATGATCCCAAAAAGGACCACATCATCTCCAATGCATCCTGCACCACCAACTGCCTGGCTCCCTTCACCAAAGTGCTGGAAGACAACTTCGGCATTGAAAACGGCATGATGACCACCGTCCATTCCTACACCAACGATCAGAAGATCCTGGATGCAGCCCACAAAGACCTGCGCCGTGCCCGTGCCGGTGCCTGCTCCATCATCCCCACCACCACCGGTGCCGCCAAAGCCATCGGCCTGGTTCTGCCGGAACTGGAAGGCAAACTGAAAGGCATGGCCATCCGCGTCCCGACTCCGGATGTATCCCTGACCGACCTGGTTGTGACCCTGAAAAAGGACACCACCAAGGAAGAAATCAATGAAGCCATGAAAGTCGCTTCTGAAACCACCATGAAAGGGATCCTGGGCTACAACGAACTGCCTCTGGTTTCCAAAGACTACAGCGGCTGCCCCCTGAGCTCCATTGTGGATGGTCTGTCCACCATGATGGTGGGTCCCCGTGTGGCCAAAGTGGTTTCCTGGTACGACAATGAATGGGGTTATTCCAACCGTCTGGTGGAACTGGCTCTGTTCGTGGCCAAAAAGGGCCTGTAAGAGAAAGGCAGTGCACGGAGACATGGATAAAAAAACCGTTAAAGATATTCAGCTGACCGGCAAACGGGTGCTGGTCCGGGTAGACTACAACGTTCCCATGAACGACAAAGGGGAAATCACGGATTTCATCCGCATCGAAGCCTCTCTGCCCACCCTCCACTACCTGCTGGACCAGGGAGCCGCAGTGATCCTGATGGCTCACCTGGGCCGTCCCAAAGGCAAGGTGAACCCCAAGTTCACCCTGAAGCCCGTGGCGGAAGCCCTGAGCCAGCTGATCCACCGTCCGGTGCAGTTCTGCCCGGACTGCGTGGGCAAGGATGCCCAGGATGCAGCTGCCCAGCTGCGGAACGGGGATATCCTGCTGCTGGAAAACCTCCGGTTCCATCCGGAAGAAGAAAAGAATGACCCCCATTTTGCCCAGGAACTGGCGGCTCTGGGGGATGTATATGTGAACGACGGGTTCGGGGTATCCCACCGGGCCCATGCTTCCGTGGAAGCCGTTACCCACTACCTGCCCGCCGTGGCCGGTTTCCTGCTGGAAAAGGAAATCGCATACCTGGGCAATGCCGTGGACAAACCCCAGCGTCCCTTTGCCGCCATCATCGGCGGGGCTAAAGTGGCGGACAAGATCGCCGTGATCCGCAGCCTGATCAAAAAGGCTGACGTGATCCTGATCGGGGGCGGCATGGCCAACACCTTCCTGGCGGCCAAAGGCTACAACCTGGGGAAATCCCTGGTGGAAAAGGAAAGCCTGGGAATCGCCAAGGATCTGCTGGCGGAAGCCGCAGCCCAGAAGACCAAAATGCTCCTGCCGGTGGATCTGATCATGGCTGCCAGCTTCTCCAATGAGGCGGACCATGAAGCAGAAGACCTGGATGCCCTGAACCCGGACTACATGGCCCTGGATATCGGCCCCAAAACGGCAGAACTGTATGCCCAGACCCTGGCCGGCATGAAGACCATTGTGTGGAACGGGCCCATGGGTGTGTTCGAAATGCCCAACTATGCGGAAGGGACCCGGCGGGTGGCAGAAGCCATGGCCGCTTCTGACGGCATCACCATCGTGGGCGGCGGCGACAGTGCAGCCGCTGTGAAGCAGATGGGCCTGGCCGATAAGATGAGCCATGTATCCACCGGTGGCGGTGCTTCCCTGGAATACCTGGAAGGCAAAGTGCTGCCCGGCCTGGCTGCCCTGGATGATCTGCGGACTCCCATTGTGGCCGGCAACTGGAAATGCCACAAGACCGTGGCGGAAGCCATGGAACTGGCTCACCAGGTGGCCCATGGCACGGAAATGGCCCGGGCTGAAGTGGTGCTGTTCCCGCCTTTCACTGCCCTGGAAAGCGTAGCGGCCATGGTGGATGAAGACGGCATCGGCTACGGGGCCCAGGACATCTTCTATGAAGATGAAGGCTCCTACACCGGCGCTGTATCCGGCCCCATGATTGCGGAAATCGGGTCCCGGTACGTGCTGGTGGGCCACAGCGAACGGCGGAAATTCTTCCATGAAACCAATGACCTGGTGGTGAAGAAGGTCCTGGCTGCTTTCCGGAACGACCTGGATCCGGTGCTGTGCGTGGGAGAAGACGCGGACGAACATGAAAACGGCTCCACCAAAGACAAGATCCTGAGCCAGCTGACGCCGGTCCTGAATGTGCTCACCGACGGGCAGATCCAGCATCTGCTGGTTGCCTACGAACCGGTTTGGGCCATTGGCAGCGGCAAGAGCGCTGAAGTGCGGGATGCCGTGGCTGCTGCGGACCTGATCCGGAAAGCTGTTGCGGAAAAATTCGGCAAAGAGGCGGCCCGGCGGGTCCGGATCCTCTACGGCGGCAGTGTGACCAGCGAAAATGCCCATGCCTTCCATGAAGACGGCATCGATGGCGTACTGGTAGGCGGGGCCAGCCTGTCTGCCCAGGAATTCTGCGCCATTGCCAACACGTTCTGAGGCAGTCATGAAAAAGAAACCTGTAATGCTGATGATCCTGGACGGCTGGGGGATCGCTCCCCCCAGCCCCACCAATGCGGTGACCCGGGCCCGGACCCCTCATCTGGACTTTTATTTCAACCGGTATCCCCACAGCCAGCTCCAGTGTTCCGGAGAAGCAGTGGGTCTGCCGGATGGCCAGATGGGGAATTCGGAAGTGGGGCATCTATCCATTGGGTCCGGGCGGATCATCTACCAGAGCCTGACCCGGATCACCCGGGCCGTCAAAGACGGCAGCCTGGAAACCAATCCGGTGCTGGTGAAGGCCATGGAAGAAGCCCGGGACAACGGAAAGAAACTCCATCTCCTGGGCCTGCTCAGTGACGGCGGGGTCCACAGCCATATTGACCATCTGCTGGGCCTTTTGGCCATGGCCAGGAAGCAGGGGGTGGAAAAGGTCTGTGTCCATGCATTCCTGGATGGACGGGATACGCCTCCCCAAAGTGCGGCCCCTTTCCTGGACCAGGTGGAAAAAGCCTGTCAGCAGCTGGGGGTGGGACGGATCGCCACAGTTTCCGGCCGGTATTATGCCATGGACCGGGACAAACGGTGGGACCGGATCCGGAAAGTCTATGACATCATGACCGGTGGCGAAGGCCTGGAAGCTCCCAGTGCGGCGGAAGGCCTTGAAGCTGCCTATGGTGCCGGACAGACCGACGAATTCGTGGTACCCTTCCGGGTGGCCGGCGTGGACGGAGCCGTGGAAAAAGGCGACAGCCTGATTTTCTTCAATTTCCGCCCGGACCGGGCCCGGGAACTGACCCATGCCTTTACGGATACGGAATTCCAGGGATTTCCCCGGAAAGAAGACCAGCTGCCCGTCCACTTCGTCACCATGACGGAATACGAAAAGGGCATCCAGGCTCCGGTGGCGTTCCCGCCGGAAGAGATCCGGGATACCCTGGCAGAAGTGGTGTCCAAAGCCGGACTCCATCAGCTGCACATTGCGGAAACGGAAAAATATGCCCATGTGACCTTTTTCTTCAATGGGGGACGGGAACAGCCCTTCCCCGATGAAGACCGGATCCTGGTGCCTTCTCCCAAAGTGGCCACCTATGACCTGCAGCCGGAGATGAGCGCCTATCTGGTGACGGAAAAGCTCCAGGAGGCCCTGGACAAGGATCTGTACGATCTGGTGATCCTGAACTTTGCCAACCCGGACATGGTGGGCCATACCGGCTCCCTGGAGGCGGCGGTGAAGGCCCTGGAAGCCGTGGACGAATGTGTGGGCAGCCTGGCGGACAAGGTGCTGAAAAAAGGCGGTGCCCTGTGCATCACGGCGGACCACGGGAACCTGGAAGAGATGGAAGATCCGGTGACCCATGCGCCCATGACCGCCCATACCACCAACCCGGTGCCTTTCCTGGTGGTGGGAGCGGATCCGGATACCCGGGTGGAAAACGGGGGCCTGTCCGACATTGCGCCCACCCTGCTGGACCTGCTGGACCTGCCCAAACCGGAGGCCATGACCGGCCATTCCCTGCTGATGCGGAAGTAAACTTTTACGCTGTTTTGCTTGTTCAAAATCAATTTGCCAAAATTGATTTCCATTGGCTGGAGACTAGTGACTAGTGACCAGCCTGGGGAATCCATTCCCCAGGCTCAACCATAACGAGGTGAAAACAATGCCAATCATTGAAAATGTGTGTGCAAGAGAAATTATGGATTCCCGGGGCAATCCCACGGTGGAAGTGGATGTGCTGCTGGATGACGGCACTGTAGGCCGTGCAGCGGTTCCTTCCGGGGCCTCCACCGGTGTCCACGAAGCCGTGGAACTGCGGGACGGGGACAAAACCCGTTTCGGCGGCAAAGGGGTTTCCAAAGCCGTGGACAATGTGAACGACACCATTGCTGATGCCATCATCGGATTGGATCCCACCCGTCAGGTGGAAATCGATGAAGCCATGATCCGTCTGGACGGCACCCCCAACAAGGGCCGTCTGGGGGCCAACGCCATCCTGGGGGTATCCCTGGCTGTGGCCAAGGCTGCGGCGCTGTCCATGGGCCTGCCTCTGTACCAGTATCTGGGCGGGGTCAACGCCAAGGAACTGCCGGTTCCCATGATGAACATCCTGAATGGCGGTGCCCATGCGGACAACAACGTGGATATCCAGGAATTCATGATCATGCCGGTAGGGGCTGACAGCTTTGCCGAAGCCCTGCGGATCAACGCGGAAATCTACCAGGCTCTGAAGAAAGTCCTGAAGGACAAAGGGCTGGCTACGGCTGTAGGGGATGAAGGCGGCTTTGCCCCCAACCTGGAAAGCAACGAAGAAGCCCTGCAGGTGATTGTGGAAGCCATCGAAAAAGCCGGCTACAAACCCGGTGAACAGGTACGACTGGCCATCGATACCGCTGCCAGCGAGCTGTTCGAAGACGGCAAGTACAACCTGAAAGGGGAAGGGGTTGTGAAGACTTCTGCCGAAATGGTGGAATGGTACGCTTCCCTCTGCGAAAAATACCCCATCGTTTCCATTGAAGACGGCCTGGCCGAAGATGACTGGGACGGCTGGAAACAGCTCACCGATGTTCTGGGCAAAAAAGTCCAGCTGGTGGGGGATGACCTGTTCGTCACCAATGTGGAACGGCTGAAGAAGGGCATTGAAATGGGCGTGGCCAACGCCATCCTGATCAAACTGAACCAGATCGGGACCCTGACCGAAACCCTGGACGCCATTGAAATGGCCAAACGGGCCGGTTATACCGCCATCGTTTCCCACCGGAGCGGTGAAACGGAAGATACCACCATTGCCGATGTGGTGGTGGGCACCAACGCCGGACAGATCAAATCCGGGGCCCCCTGCCGGACCGACCGGGTGGCCAAGTACAACCAGCTGCTGCGGATCGAAGAAGATCTGGGAGCCGCTGCCCAGTACAACGGGATGGATGTGTTCTACAATATCAGATAAAAAGCTGTCAACGGTCAGTAGCCGGATGACAAAAAGGTGTGCTGCATGGAGCGTGCAGCACACCTTTTTTACGAAAGGAAATACACATGCTTGACAAATTATCTGTTTCTGCGGCCTTTGACCGATATGTTTCCCAGTTCGATCCGGATACCCCGGGAATCCTCAGCAAACAGCGCCATTCCCGGATCGTCAGCGGCCTCTGTGAGACTCTGGCCCGGCAGCTGGGATGGTCCCAGGAGGAAAAGGAGCTGGCCTGGGTGCTGGGGCTGCTCCACGACATTGGTCGATTCGAACAGGCCCGGCGGTTCCACACCTTCATTGATTACAAATCCATGGACCATGCCCGGTATGGAGTCTGGTATCTGTTCGAACAGGGCCATATCCGGGATTTCCTGCCGGATCCGGAACCAGAGCGGGACAGGATCCTGGAACTGGCCATCCTGTGGCACAATGCCTATGCCGTCCCGGCCGGGGTCACCGGAAAAGCCCGGGATTTTGCCCTTTTGCTCCGGGATGCGGACAAAATCGACCTGTTCCGGGTCTATGCCGGGTATCTGGATCATCCGGAACAGGTGTGGCAGGTATCCCTGGAAGACCTGGGCAGCCAGGCAATCTCTCCCGGGGTCATGGAAGAAGCCCTGGCCGGGAAACTGGTCCACACGGAGAAGAAAAAGACGGCCCTGGACTTCTTTACCGGCTGTCTGTGCCAGCTGTTCGATATCACCTGCGCTCCCAGCCTGGTACTGGTCCGGCAGCAGGGATATTTCCGGAAACTGCTGGATTTCCAGCCCGGCAATCCGGAAAGCGCCCGGCAGCTGGATCAGGTGAAAGAACGGCTGGAGAAGGTTTCCGGCATTTCTTCATAGAAAGTCCATAATATTATGGTACAATAATCAGACAATAAGAGAATCGGCAAAGGAGGAATGAACTTGAACCAACCCATGGGCAGCAGCTACGGAGACTGGCGGCCGGTGCTGGAGAAGGTGCTGGAGCAGCTGGTACGGGACATCCGGGCCTACAACCGGAAAGAGCAGGAGGAACAGGGAGAAAACGCCTACGAGCATCTGCTCTACCGGGTGAAAAGCACGGCCAGCATGGAAGAAAAATGCCGGCGGAAGGGGCTCCCGGTTACGGCCAAAGCGGCCCTCCACGATATCCGGGATGCCATCGGTCTGCGGATCGTGTGCCGCTTCCTCAGCGACATCGACCGGAATCTCCGGCTGATCCGGGCCATTCCCGGCTGTACGGTCATCCAGGAAAAAGACTACGTACACAATGTGAAACCCAACGGCTACCGGTCCTACCATCTGATTCTCCGGCTGGAGGAGCCCTTCCCGGATGTGGAAGGGAACACCCCGGGAATCTTCTATGCGGAAGTCCAGCTCCGGACCATCGCCATGGATTCCTGGGCCAGCCTGGAACACGAAATGAAGTACAAAAAATCCATCCGGAACCCGGAACTGATCGGCCAGGAGCTGAAGCGGTGCGCCGATGAGCTGGCCGCCTGTGATCTGTCCATGGAGACCATCCGGAAACTGATCCGGGAAACCTGAACCATTTACCCAGGGAAAGGAGTCAACCATCCATGAAAGTATTGCTTGCAGAAGACGAAAAAGCCATGTCCATGGCCCTGTGCGCCGTGCTGGAACATTCCGGCTGCCAGGTGGATCCGGTCTATGACGGACAGGCTGCTGTGGACAAGGCACGCCAGAATATCTACGATGCCATGATCTTCGATATCATGATGCCGGTAAAGGACGGGATCACCGCCCTGACGGAACTCCGGCAGGAAGGGGACCGGACCCCGGTGATCATGCTCACGGCCAAGGCCGAAGTGGACGACCGGATCACGGGACTGGACGCAGGGGCCGATGATTACCTGACCAAACCTTTTGCCATGGGGGAACTGCTGGCCCGGCTCCGGAGCCTGACCCGGCGGCAGGAAGATTTCAACCGGAATACCCTCCAGGCCGGTACGGTGACATTGAACTGTGCGGAAGGGGAGTTATCCAGCAAAAGCAGTGTCCGGCTTTCGCCCAAGGAAACCCAGCTGATGAAGTACTTCATGCAGCACCCGGGGAAACCCTGCGAAACCCGGATGCTCTTTGACCGGATCTGGCAGGACGAAAAGCAGGAAGATCAGGGAATCGTGTGGATCTACGTATCCTACCTGCGGGAAAAGCTCAAGGCCATCGGCGGCAATCTTACCATCGACGGCCATCCGGACGGGGCCTTTGTGCTCCAGGCTCCGGCCCTGGCCAATTAAAAGAGGTCCATTATGGATATGATCCATCGTCTGCGGCGGAAATTCCTGCTGCTGGCTTTTGTGGCCGTGGTGATCATCCTGGCCGGGGCCCTGGGGCTGATCAATGGCATTACCTATATGAAAATGCGGTCGGAAGTGGACACCCTGCTGACCGCCATTGTCCAGAACGATGGAATCATGCCCTCCCATCAGCCGGGGACCAGTACGGAAAGCTGGCTCAGCGACCCGGAATGGTACAATGACACCCCGGAATTTGCCCACCAGACCCGGTATTTCAGCGTGATCCTGGATCATGACGGCCGGATCCAGCGGCTGAACCTGTCCAACATTTCCGCCTTCAACGAACTCCAGGCTCTGGAAATCGCCCGGGCTCTGGCGGATAGTCCCCAGGCCCAGGGCGTGTTCAAGAACAAACGGGCCAGCTACTGTTACAGCGTTACGGAACGGTCCGGGGGCGGCCGGCTGGTGGTGGTCATGGACTGCACCCGGGATGTGGGAGCCGTGGATGCCTTTATGCGGTATTCCCTCCGGTTCGGCCTGGTGTGCATCCTGCTGTACATGATGATCCTCATGTTCCTGAGCAATTATGCCATCCGGCCCTTTGTGGAAAACGTGGCCAGCCAGAAACGGTTCATCACCAACGCCGGTCACGAGCTGAAGACCCCCATTGCCATTATTTCCGCCAATGCGGAAGCTCTGGAACTGATCAGCGGCAAAAGCCAGTGGACGGACAACATCCTGTTCCAGGTGAAACGGGTGACCCGTCTGATCAACGAGCTGATCATGCTGGCCAAAATGGGGGAAAAGAACCAGCAGCTGCTGAAACGGGAAACGGTGGATATCAGCCGGACCTTCGAAGAAGCGGTCCAGTCTTTTGCTCCGGTGGTGGAAGGGGAAAAGAAAACCCTGGTGAAGGAAATCCACCCGAATCTCCAGGGGGAGACGGATCCCAAGTATCTCTACGAGATCTTCACCATCTTCATGGACAATGCGGCCAAATACTGTGATGAGGGCGGCACCATCCGGGCAGTGCTGGAACCCCATGGGAAGCAGGGCTTCCGGGCCTTTGTGTCCAATGATTACAAGAACGGTGCCCAGGTGGACTATTCCCATTTCTTTGAACGGTTCTACCGGGGGGATGAAAGCCACAACAGCCAGAAGGGCGGGTACGGGATCGGCCTTTCCATGGCGGAAGAAGCCACCCGGCTGCTGGGCGGGAAGATCCAGGTGGATTACAAGGACGGCGTGATCACCTTCGGGGTGACTTTCTAACGGAGCAGGGAGGCGGTTGGTATGGACGTGGGAGTATTGGGGTCCGGAGCCATTGTTCCCGTGGCCCTGGCGTCCATGGAGGCGGTGCCGGGGATCCGGGTGAAGGCCCTGTGGTGCCGGGAACACAGCCGGCAGCGGGGAGAAGCCCTGGCCCGGGAGTATGGGATTTTCCAGGTGTTCACGGACCTGGAATCCCTGTTCCGGGAAGGAGGCGTGGATACGGTGTACATCGCCCTGGTGAACCCGGTCCATTATGCATACGCCCGGGCAGCCCTCCTGGCCGGGAAAAACGTGATTCTGGAAAAGCCCTTCTGCCCCTCTTTTGCCCAGGCGCAGGACCTGGCGGAACTGGCCCGAAGGCAGGGGCTTTTCCTGCTGGAAGCCATGCCCCTGTGGCATGGAGCCCTGTTCCGGAAAGTCCGGGAGCTGGTTCCCCGGCTGGGCCCCATCCGGGTGGTCCAGTGCAATTATTCCCAGTATTCCAGCCGGTATGACCGGTACCTGCAGAAAGAGGTGCTGCCGGCCTTTGATCCGGCGGCTTTCGGCGGGGCTCTGTACGACCTGGACGTGTACAACATCGCCTTCGCCGCCGGACTCTTCGGCCGGCCGGAAAAAGTGGCCTATGCCCCCAACCGGGGATGGAATGGGGTGGATACCTCCGGGGTGCTGTTCCTGCAGTATCCCGGGTTCCAGGCCGTGCTCACCGCCGCCAAGGATTCCAACAGCCCCTCTTTTCTCCAGATCCAGGGAGAAAAAGGCTGGCTGAAGGTGGAAGGGAAACCCATCCATCCGCACAGGATGGTGTGGAAGTTTGTCCAGGGCCCGGACCGGGACCAGTTCAGCACCGGTGCCGGGAAAAAGGAAGAATCCGTCCAAAGCTGGGCCCCGCCGGAACGGAAGAACCGGATGGTGGAAGAGTTCGGGGACTATGCCCGGATCGTGAACGGAAAGAAAAAAGCGGAGGCGGAGGCGTATTTGCAGATGACCCTCACCGCCAGTGAAGTGCTGGAGAGGGCGGCGCACAGTTTCCAGGTGTATGTGTCAACAAGTTCTCGGTAGAGCTTTCATCACAGTATAGTTATGCAGCAAAGTGCAGAGTGAAGAGCACGGTCGATGAAAATCCAATGACCCGTTGCGATGGCGTAGGGGTTACCCGTCAGGGGAGCCCATCCCGGCCGCCCAGAGGGCAAAAAAACAGACCCGCAGTCAAGGTGATTGCGGGCCTGCTTTTTTCGATATGTAATGTTTCAGAACAAGTCAGAATGGGAACCAGTGCGAAAAAGAAACAATTCCAGTACAACGATGTCAAGCTTCATTGTCCACATCTTTCATAAGGTCAGCAAAGCTGTGATACCGTTTGTATTTTTCCGGATGAGTTTTCATTTCTTCATACTCGGCAAGGGCAGCACGTGTTTCAGCATTGAATGCATTGCGGCGGACTTGGAAGGGAATCCCGTCACATCTGACCGCACTCTTTAAAAACATGGTGATGGCAGACGACATATTCAGTCCCAAATCATTGAATAATCCTTCCGCTTCCTTTTTCAGCTCTGCGTCCACGCGGACATTGATGTTGGCAGTAGTCATCCTGACTCACCTCTTTCTTTTTATCAATTTAATTATATGTTAAAATAATGAAAAGAGCAATATAATAAATGATATTGTTCTATTTTTGCAACATATTTTACTATAAATTAAAACAGTAACGACTAACAAAATCTGGTAGGCGAGATCCAGCCCAAAGTGACCCGGTTTCCCAATAAGGCGTGAGGGGAGAAACAGTCGACGGTCACTAGTCACGAGTCCACAGCCAGGTGAAAAACTTCGATGATGAAAATTTTACTGCATCCCATTTTGCCGTCAGCGATGCTTTATTTTTGAATATTCTTCAGTCGTTGATTGAAGCCGGATATATTGGTGGAATCAAAATCGTAACTGATAAATGCGGTTCAGCCATCTCTTTGATTAGTCCCCATTTGTCGTTGTCCGGAATGGAATATCTGGCTGATAATACTATGATGAAAAAGGCTTATAGGTTATTGAAGGGCATTAGAGATGTGACGCCCGGTGTTTAAGTTTGAAGCCCCCTGCTCCGGCAGCGGGCTTTTCTTATACCTGAAAAGGAGGGAAACATGAAAGAGAATGATACTAAAACTTTGGAAGGCTGTTATCACGGCTGATAACATTGAATCGGCAAATGGGTACAGGGTTCGTATGCGGCCTGAATATAACGATTAGTGCTCGTTATCCTTCATAGACCTCATCCAGGATACAGTCGGTAATATGAGAGATTTGCTCGTGGGAGATGGAAAAGCTGTAGATATCTTCAATAGTGGACGCAATATCCCGTTGGCTCATGGTTTTCATAGAATAGCCATTACGGGAGTTACCGGATTTCTCAGGATTTGTGCCGTTCTTGGGATATCCAAGATGATTTTTCAGTTCTCCTTTAAGAGCGGCTTCAAAAATGGGAGCAAAAATTTTCTTCAGGGCAGTCTGAATCTCTTCTACAGACTGTGGTCTGTACGTATCGTAAATAGCCTGACCAATTTTTTCTTCAGGTGGACCCCGTGATTTGCTCGGCGAATTACGTGGTCTGGCGCAGAGACCAGGTCTTCTCCCGCACCGGTCGTCTCGTCGTGGCGGCCCTGGACGAGGCGTTCTCTCATCATGCCTGAAATGTATCATAGGTTATGAAAACCAAGTATTTGTAATCATATACCCCTTCCCTTATAATGAATGCATCAAGTAAAACAACTGGGCATGCAGCGATGAGCTGCAAAGATGCAACAATAAGGAAGGGGTTTTTCCATGAAGATATTCAAGAGCAAGAAAAGAGCTGCTTGGCTGATGGCTGCTGTGATGATGGGGACGTTCACTTTTGGAGGGATGACGATGCATACGACTTATGCAGCCGTGCCGACAAAAACGCTCGTGCACGATTCACAGATGAAGCATGCGACGATCAAGGATCTGGACAACGACACGCGCGTCTTCGCCGTGGACAAGACGATTGAGGCCAAGAAGGTCACATTCCAGAACCGCTACGGCTTCGATGTGGCGGGCCACCTCTACCTGCCAAAGGATTTCGATGACAAGAAACAGTACAAGGCTGTCGTCGTGACGGGCCCGTTTGGCGCAGTCAAGGAGCAGTCCTCAGGCCTCTACGCACAGGAGATGGCCAAGAATGGCTTTGTTGCCGTCGCCTTCGATCCATCGACCACGGGGGAGAGCAGCGGTAAGCGCCGCAATATGGGCTCGCCGGAGATTTTCACGGAGGATTACAGCGCGGCGGTCGATTTCGTCAGCAACCTCAAGTTCGTCAACCCGCAGCAGATCGGTGCCATTGGCATCTGCGGTCTCTCGGGCATGGCCATCACGGCAGCGACGAATGATACGCGCATCAAGGCGGTCGCGACCTCGGCCATGTACGACATGTCGGACAGCATCCGCAACCACTATCAAGGGGATTACTATACGCCGGAGCAGCGCGAGATCGTCAAGCACCACCTGGCCGAGATGCGCGATGAGGAGGCAAAGACAGGCAAGTCCATTCCCGGCTCGCATGAGCTCGCCGTCGATAAGGATGGCAAGGTGATCTCGACAAAGACGATGTTCCCCGACAAGCTGCCGGCGGATGCACCGGATGTCGTGAAGGGTTTCTACGATTATTACGTCAGCCGCGCTTACCATCCGCGCGCCATCAACTCCAACACGCTGGCCTGGGATTCGACGACGCCATACGGCTTCTTCAACTTCTCGCTGATGGAGCACATTAAGGAACTCAGCCCGCGCCCGCTGCTGCTTATCACAGGGGACAAGGCGCATTCCAAGTACTTCTCGGATGCGGTCTATGCAGCGGCAGATGGTCCGAAGGAGGAGATTGTCGTTCCGGGTGCTACGCATACGGATCTCTACGACCAGATGGACAAGATTCCCTTCGACCGCCTCGTCGCGTTTTTCAACAAGTACCTCGGTGAATGATTGCTGGAAAGACGTACCTGGGAGGAGGATGTTTGATGAGCAGATTGTTCTTTTGCTGTTGTGCTCTGATTGCACTTCTCGTGCTGGGATGTGCCGGCCCCGGAGTGACAGCCACATCCTTGTCCGGGAAGGAGGCAAAGATGCACGAGACAGGAACGGCATCCCTGCTGGCGGGCAGCAAAGTGTATGCTCTAAAGTGGGCTGATACGAAGGCTGCTGCCGAGCTGCGGCAGCAGTTGCCGCTGGCCAAAACGTTTACAGAACTCCATGGCAACGAGAAATACTACAAACTGCCGCAGCACCTGACAGCGGCGGACGAAGATGTCCGCGAGATCCATAAGGGAGATGTCATGCTGTTTGACGGCCAGTATGTCGTGGTGTTCTATCAGGATTTTCAGACGACCTACCGCTACACGCGCCTGGGTCGCGTCGAAGCAGCCAATGATCTGGACGCTGCTCTGGGGGCAGGTGATGTATTCCTGACCTTGCAACCATGAGATGGGGAGAGCGGTCTGGAGGGGGAAAGGATGAGATGATATGAAACGACAGCAGCTATTGCTCTTGATTCTGGCATTTGGTGTGTTCAGCATCCTCAATACGGAGATGGGCATCATCGGCATCCTGCCGATGGCGGCGGAGATGTACCAGGTGGATATCGTACAGGCGGGGATGCTCGTCAGTCTGTTCGCGCTTGGCGTGGCCATCGCAGGGCCGACTATGCCGCTGCTGTGCTCGCGCTTCAATCGCAAGCACGTGATGCTGCTTGTGCTGGGCGTGTTCACGATCTGCAATGCACTGGCCGTGGTTGCGAGCGACTTCCAGCTCCTTTTAGTGTTGCGCGTCGTGCCGGCCTTTTTCCACCCGGTCTACTGTGCACTCGCCTTCAGCGTGGCCGCCGCTTCGGTGGCTCCAGAGGATGCGCCGCGGGCTGTGGCGCGCATCAACATGGGTGTCGCAGCCGGCATGGTTGTCGGCGTGCCCATCAGCAATGTCCTGGCAGCGACGTTTGACTTCTCAGTGGCAATGGCCTTCTTTGCAGGCGTGACGGGGCTCATGTTTCTGCTGACAATGGCCTTTGTGCCGGACTTGCCGGTGACGCAGCCAATGCGCTACGGCGCGCAGCTTTCCGTTCTGAAGCGTCCGCCGGTCTGGCTGGCCATCGTGGCGGTTATTTGCCTCAATGGCTCCATCTTCGGCGTCTACAACTACCTCGCTGACTACCTGCAGCAGATCGCGGCACTGCCGGGAGAGCTCATCGCAGTGCTGCTCTTCGTCTATGGTCTCTTGAACATCTGCGGAAGCTATCTGGGGGGCAATCTCCTCGCCAGGTGTCCCAGCGTGACCGTCCGCCTTTTCCCGCTGTGTACCATCGCGCTCTACTGCCTGCTCTTTGCAGGTGGTGGGAAGTTGCTGCCTCTTCTCGCGGCACTGATTGGGGCCTGGGGCATCCTCGGTGGCATCAATGCGAACATCAATCAGTACCTGCTGGCCTGCGTGGCATCGGATGCGCCGGATTTCAGCAACGGCCTGTTCCTGACAGCGGCCAATCTCGGCTGCATGGCGGGAACCATGATCAGCGGCTTTTTCATCCGCAGCCTCGGACTGCCCTTCGTCGTCTGCGGTGGCCTGCTGCTGGCGGCCGCTGCCCTGCCGCTCACAAAGTTCGTACACTGCCGGGCAGATGAGCAACAAGCGACGGATTGTCTTATCGGCTCGTAACCATCCGTCTGATTGACGAGCGCGAGGTGCGCAGTTCCATCAAAGATTCTCTTTTCGGCCGTATGCGATAAAAGTACCTGCTTCTATTTTAGGGAGCAGGTACTTTAATGTATGACGCAAGCTAAAAATATAAGCATTTTACATTTCTTGGAGGTATATTTATGGCAAATTCCTTTTGCTCAGCCCATTCTATCCGTACCCCGGAGGGGAATATGCCCATGGTGCATTGGGCAGTGGTGGAATCTACGCCGGGAGGTATGACAGTTATGGGACGCATTGCCCAGGAAACGGTTGGACCGCAGTCGGCCCGCGAAGCAGGTACGTATGCACTGTATGGTGGTGTCGATGCCCAGAATCCAGATGTGATGAGGCTTCTGGAAATCTATGAAAGCTATGAAGCTTATCGCATACACAGCACCAGTGAAGCTTTTCAGGCATATCGGGCAGCCAGACTGCCTGTTCTGAAAAATTTGCAGATATTGGAAGCGAATGGCATTGCCTTGGAGCAGAAAGACAAGGGCGTGGGCAAGGTGGTTTACATGCACCGCTATGAAGTCATACCGGAAAAGCTGGCCAAGTATCAGAAGCTGACAACCCAGGAGGCTCGCAGGGCTGTAAACGAAGATGGCGGTGTTCTGGGGATGTTCGTTACTGCAGAACACGACGCACCAAACGTCATCCATACCATGGAAATCTATCGTGACAGAGAAGCTTTCGAAAAATATCAGGCTTCCGAGGCATGCCAAACGTATATGATGGAGGTCATGCCTATGTTCAGCATGACTCACATGGTTGAGAATATGCCTGGCAATATCGTGCTTAGTGATAAGGGAATCCATAATAAGTGATTATGGGGGAGCGGTATGAAAAATAAAATTATCTATGGCATCACCGTAGACGTCATTGGGGTCATGCTTGCTTCCATCGACTAGAGACTAGTGACGGGGGTGTGAAAATCATTTTTTCACACCCCCATTTTTCAAATCAAAATCCCCGCCAGATGGTCCACCTCGTGCTGGATGATCTGGGCCGGAAAGCCTGTGAACTCCAGAGTCTGCTTCTTGAACTCCATGTCCTGGAATTCCACTGTACCATAGTTGTCCTTCCCTGAAAGGGAAGGGGGACCGTCCGTATGGACGGCGGATAGGTCTCACATCGGCAGTGAGACCCTTTACCCGCCAAGCGGGCCCCTTCCCCTTTATGAACAGCTGATTCTAAGAGGTAAATGACCATGAACCGTGAAAAATTCAAGAAAGCCGTCGCCGATGCCGTCGTATCCTTTGCCAGGAGCGAAGCCGAAGCATCCATCAAGTCCATCGACCTGGATGACGTCCATAAGCTGGTGGAAGCCCAGATGAAGAACCTCACGGACCCGCTGGAAACGGAAATTCAGACCACCACCAGCTGGTGGGTCAAAATCCGCAACCGCCTGTAGCAGGCGGTCAAAGCCATCGTGGCTGATGTAAAGCAGAAGATTGTATGAGCAAAGCCGGTACGGGACATCGGGAAGTATGTTCTGTACCGGTTTTTTCTGATATACTGAAAGTATGAATAGCGAAATAGATTAATACATCTAGGTTTCTGAAAATGAAATTAAAGACCGATTTAATCGTCACCATAATCCTTATGATTTTTGTTTATTATCAAGAACTTGTTACTCTGGGATAATAAGATTTAGAAAGACGGATGGTTATATGAGTACACCGAGAGGGCCACATAAACCTATTAGTCCTGAAACATTTAAAAAACGTGTTGCTTTGTGGCATAACCTTCTTCAATGATTGATAGATTACAAAATAATGGAAAACATAATAATTGTATCAAACAGAGTGATATATAGTGTATACGATACAGCAAACCGGGAAGCCTTTTATCACGGCTTGTTGCTGGGCATGACCACCCTGCTCGGCTCAGAGTACGAAGTCAAGTCGAACCGGGAAAGCGGCCTGGGGCGGTACGACCTGGCCATCTATCCGACTCGTGAAGGACAATGCGGCGTCATCCTTGAATTGGCACATAAATATAGGGCCGCTGCACATCACATTCACATTACGTGCAACAGCCCTGGTTCGTTCTTGTATTTGTTATTGCAGCAGGAATACCTGCTTTTTCTTAGATAGTTTATGCTTTGCTGGCTTCAAATTTCAAAACATCTGGACGTGCATAGTGTCCACAAGGGTCGAATTCCATACGACTGGCTGCGACCTGATCCATATCCAGATCTGCATAAATGATGGTTTCTTTATCCCAAACAGGTTCCGTCAAATAATGACCGAATGGATCAATCACGCAGCTGCCGCCGCGGCATACTATTTCCGGAAGCTGCGCAAGTTCTTCTTTTGCTTCGAGATCAGACGGGTAAGAGTGCTTGGTGAAGAACAAGTCACTGTTAATGACAAAGCAGCGGCCTTCCAAGGCAATGTGCTGGATCGTATGTTGCCATTCGGGAACGTCGTTGGTATTGGCAGAAATATAAAGGGTAACGCCGTGTTCATATAAAGCTGCACGGGCAAGGGGCATGTAACTTTCCCAGCAGATCATGCAGCCAGCTGATCCCCAGGGCGTATCGGCCATCGGGAAATATTTTTCATGTGCGTCGCCCCAAACAAGTCGTTCCGCACCGGTTGGCTTTAATTTCCGATGATGGGATACAAGACGTCCTTCCGGTGAGAAAATCAGATTGGTATTGTACAGGGTTCCGGTTACGGCGTCGCGTTCCGAAATCCCGATGCTGGTATATACCTGGTACTTTTGGGCTGCTTTGGCAATCGCATCTGTTTCAGGGCCTGGAACGACGACGGATGCATCGTAATAGCGTTTCCAGTCTTTTCGTCCAGCTTCGCTGCGGCTGCCAATCTTAAACCCAAAAGTCATACCAAAGGGATAGCCGGGAATGGACAATTCGGGGAATACAATGAATTCTGCACCGTTTTCTGCAGCCTCTGCCAATTTTTTCAGTGTATTACCCAGGCAGGCAGCTTTGTCAAAAAGTACGGGTTCCAGTTGGACGAGTGCCAGTCTTAAATCCTTTTTCAGGTCTTGCATGAAGAATTCCTCCTATTATTTATTTTGCTCAGCTTTTTCTTTCCTGTAAAGCTCTACAACATCGGCAGACCGCTCCCGAGTTGACCAGACAGCAAGATGCAGAAAGCTGTGCAGCTGCAAACGATGATCGTTGTGACAAACACCCCCAGCATGCCGGATAATCCCTGGTTCACGGGATGGCGGACATTGGCCGACGCATAAGAGGCACAATGCAGATAGATAGATAGGATATAATTTCGCGAAATTTCTTATAGTTATGATATAATAATTCGTATAATAACACAAACGGATAATGATGATTTGCTTTATCGAATAATTCGATAAAAACCATAAGGAGTCAATCGGTATGGATCTGAAAAATGTTAATGCTTTCATTCACGTAGCAGAAACGAATAGTTTTACACGGGCAGCAGAAAGACTCGAATACGCGCAGTCAACCATTACGGCTCAAATCCAGACTTTGGAGGCAGAGCTGGGAGCTGAATTATTCATCCGTCGTGGAAAGCGGATATCGCTTTCTGTCGCAGGGCAGATGTTTCTCCCGTACGCGTATCAATTCCAGGCCTTGCATCAAGATGTGCATGCGCGGTTTTCCCGCGACACGGAACTCTCGGGAGAGTACCGCATCGGCATCTTGGAATCCATCAGCACATCTTCTTATATGGATCGTTTTGCACAATTCATGCATGAGTATCCGAAGGTAAACCTGATGGTCACAATCGATACGACGCTCCATCTGTTGCAACGATTAAGGAATGGCGAATTGTCAATGGTCTGGCTGATTGACAGGCCGGTCAATGCTGCTGACGTCCAGGTCGTTCATGAGTCGAGTGTCCCAATCGTGTTTTTCTGCGCTCCTTCTCATCCATTTGCAACCAGCAGCCCGGTTCCCATCGAGAAACTATCGGAAGTCCCATGGATCCTGGCCGAAAAAGGTACGAATTATCGTTGGCAGCTGGAACAGGATTTAGCAGCAAGACATCAATATATCCGCGCTCGTATTGAAATCGGATCGACGAGCAATATCATTGATTTTGTGGCTAAAGATCTTGGTGTATCATTGCTGCCCTCCTATACGTTAAAGCAAGCAATAGATGCCGGGCGTATCGTTCCCTTTCAAATAAAGGGCTATGATATGCATATGCAAAGCCAATTCCTGGTTTTTCGTAAAAGATGGATACCAGAAGCTATTGCAAAACTCATGTCGTATTTCTGAGTACTGCTTCCATCTCAAAACATACATCGTCTCGTTGATTGCTGCAGTGGTATATGGCGGAACGATGATTGCGAAAATCGAATGCATGTGATTTAATAGCTCCTGTTCATCGGAGGTACCGTATGCCGGATAAGATAGCGGTTTTTGCCGCAGTCTTATCCGGCTTTTTTGTTCATGGCATTTGCCGCGTCTGAAAATAGAAGGATTTCGTAAAACAGAAGAATATCAAGCCGACAGGCATGGTGGCATTCATCGCTTATATGCAGATGTTCGCACCACTTTCCATCGATCTTTATCTGCCCGCACTGCCGAAGATGGCGGAAGTGTTTTCTGCTTCGGAGATCCTGGTGAATCTTACCCTGGCCGGGTTCTTCCTGGTCTTTACCGTGGGCATCATCTTGTTTGGCCCGCTGGCCGATAAGTACGGCCGTAGGAAAGTCCTGCTCGCTGCTCCTTATATGGCTACCTGTCCATCTCGTCCTTCGTCTACATCGATGAATTCCACCTCACGCCGCAGACGTACAGCTTCTATTATGCCGTAAATTCGGTTGCAGCCGTTGCCGGTCCTATCCTGTATCTGCAGCTCACGCACCGTGTGTCCAACCAGGCTATCACGCGCCTGATATTTGCCGTTTCGGCACTTTCGGCCATTTTGCTCTATGCGTTCAGTGCATGGGCCGCTTTGTTTCCTGCTGGGCTTCCTGCCTTTCACGATCATGGAAGCCATCATCCGCCTGTTTGCGATGGATGTCCTGCTCAATATCGTTGAGAAGGATATCGGCACGGCGTCATCACTCATCAATTTCGTGCCAACGCTTTTGGGCAGTCTCGGCATGATGGCCGGTACACTTCCCTGGCCAGATTTCATCATGGGACTTGCCATCCTGCTGGCTCTGGCTACCGCAGGGGCTGTTGTGATTTACGGCTTTATACGCAGCTCGGGTCATTGGCCCCGATTAACAGCCGGAAGAATCGGAGAGTAGCTGGTTATGCCCGTGTTTCCACGGACCATGATGACCAGGTTACCAGCTATGCCGCACAGGTGGACTATTACACGAATTACATCAAGGAGTTCGATGCTAGGCTTTGGGGCAGCCTGGTGGATTTCATCACAGTCTACAGCAAAGACGATATCCGAGTGACCTTCAAGGACGGAACGGAAATCAGAGCATAAACAGGGAATGGGGAATACGGTGGCTGCAGGGGTTGAACAACGATTGGCATTGAGCACATGAAGAAGGAATGACACGATGTAAATTATTCCTGGAAGAAATATTGACGTGATGTCAACTTTCATGTATTATAATGACACGATGTAAGTTATTTGGAGGTTGAGTTCGATGCCGAAAGTTTCAGAAGAATTTTTGCTGGCCCGGCGGGAAGAGATTCTCGATGCTTGTGCCAAGCTTTATGAAAACATGAGCTTCAAGGACATTACCCTGAAGGAGATTGGCAAGATTACCAGCTTCAACCGTACAGCCATCTATAATTACTTCAACAGCAAGGAAGAGATATTTCTTGCCCTGATGCAGCGGGAGTATGAATGCTGGAGTGCAGAGGTGGACGGGCTGGTGCAGGACCATGAGCAGATGACGCGGGATGAGATAGCGCAGGCTCTGTCGCATTTATTAGAAAAACATGAACGTCTTTTGAAGCTTCTTTCCATGAATCATTTTGATCTGGAGGAAAACAGCCGCTATGAGAATCTGGTAGAATTTAAAAAGGCCTATGGTGAATCCATCCGGGCCGTGGCCCGCTGTTTGAATAAGTTCTGCCCGGAGATGAGCGAACAGGACAAGGAAGAGGTCCTTTATGTATATTTCCCCTTCATGTTCGGCATTTATCCCTATGCGGTGGTTACAGAGAAGCAGGGAAAGGCCATGGAGGATGCCGGAGTCGGTTTCGTGTCCCATTCAATTTATGAGCTTAGTTATACCTGCTTGAAAAAGCTGTTGGTCTAGGAGGATAGACAATGCATCAAAAACAGCTTCCAAAGGGCAAGAAGGTTGATTTTCACAGCTATGCGATTTTGGAAGACGCAGCAAAGGCGGCCAGTGTGATTTTGTCTGCAGAAGAAATGAATCATCTGGAGACCCTGGCTGATAAGGCTGAGGTAAACACCATCCGCGAGTGGGGAAAGAAGATGGACTGAAGAGGAGGGCAATCATGAACGTTTTAGTCATTCATGGCAGCATGAGAAAGAATGGCAACACGAAAATCTTGTCGGAAGAATTTGTGCGCGGAGCCAAAGAGGCAGGCCACAAGGCAGAAATAGTGGAACTGCGTGATAAGAAATTTGGCGATTGCCTTGGCTGCAGGGCTTGTTTCAACAACGGCGGCAAGTGCGTACAACAGGATGATATGGCAGAGATTTTGGACAAGTTGCGGGGAGCCGATGTTATTGTGCTGGCTTCTCCCATGTACTATTTTACCTGGACGGGATTGATGAAGCGTTTCCTTGACCGCACTTATCCCCTTTTGACAACACTCCATGACAAGGATTTTTACCTGATTACCTTGGGAGGAGTGCCGGACAAGAAGCTCATGGCCAATATCCTGTCCGATTTCAATATGTATGTGGCTTGCTTCAGCGAGTTCAACCCCCATGCCAATATGAGGAATGCCGGAGCCATCATCGGCACTTCGGCTCTGGCACCGGGAGCCATCCGTGCCTCGGCAGCCATGCAGGAAGCCTATGAAGCGGGCAAGAATCTTTGACTGGGAGGGAAGAGCCATGTTTCATTCCTTTTGTTCAGCCCATTCTATCCGTACCCCGGAGGGGAATATGCCCATGGTGCATTGGGCAGTGGTGGAATCTACGCCGGGAGGTATGATAGCTATGGGACGCATTGCCCAGGAAACGGTTGGACCGCAGTCGGCCCGCGAAGCAGGCACGTATGCGCTGTATGGTGGTATCGATGCCCAGAATCCAGATGTGATGAGGCTTCTGGAAATCTATGAAAGTTATGAAGCGTATCGCATACACAGCACCAGTGAAGCTTTTCAGGCATATCGGGCAGCCAGACTGCCTGTTCTGAAAAATTTGCAGATATTGGAAGCGGATGGCATCGCCTTGGAGCAAAAAGACAAGGGCGTGGGCAAGGTGGTTTACATGCACCGCTATGAAGTCATCCCGGAAAAGCTGGCCAAGTATCAGAAGCTGGTAACCCAGGAGGCTCGCAGGGCTGTAAACGAAGATGGCGGTGTTCTGGGGATGTTCGTTACTGCAGAACACGACGCACCAAACGTCATCCATACCATGGAAATCTATCGTGACAGAGAAGCTTTCGAAAAATATCAGGCTTCCGAAGCATGCCAAACATATATGATGGAGGTCATGCCTATGTTCAGCATGACTCACATGGTTGAGAATATGCCTGGCAATATCGTGCTTAGCGATAAGGGAATCCATAATAAGTGATTATGGGGGAGCGGTATGAAAAATAAAATTACTTATGGCATCACCGTAGGCGTCATTGGGGTCATGCTGGCTTCCATCGGCTAGAGACTAGTGACTAGTGACGGGGATGTGAAAATTATTTTTTCACACCCCCATTTTTCAAATCAAAATCCCTGCCAGATGGTCCACCTCGTGCTGGATGATCTGGGCCGGAAAGCCTGTGAACTCCAAAGTCTGCTTCTTGAAATCCATGTCCTGGAATTCCACTTGGATTTTCCGGTACCGCGTGGTTTTCCGCTCGCCGGAAAGGGACAGACACCCTTCGGACGTTTCGTAGGGACCTTCCTGCTTTATGATTGTCGGGTTGAACATCACCATGTCCATGAGCCCCAGGTTCACCACGATGATGCATTTGGCCACCCCGATCATATTGGCTGCCATGCCCACACATTCGTCCCGGTGTGCCTTCAGGGTTTCCAGAAGGTCGATGGCTACTGGTTTATCCAGAGGGGAAGCAGGCAGGGATTTCTGTTGCAGGAAATATTCGTCACGCATGATTTCACGAATCATAGAGAAAGACCTCCGTTACTGATCAAATTTGCTACCATTGTACCATAGTTGTCCTTCCTGAAGGGGAACACAAATGGAAGGGCAAAGGAAAGGTCTTTAACTGGCAGGCTGTTATGAACCAATTATTGATTGACGAACGTATGAGCAAATGAATCACTAAATACGATTGGTTAATCTAAAAACACAAAATTCTTGACATCCCCGAGGTTGAGGAATGATATCAATGTCAATCGGTTTCTATGCCATATATGTATGCTTTTAGCATTCGTTGAACCGCCGCTTCTATATCCATCTTCCCCTCGCTGAGACACCACTCGAAGATACAGCCCTTTACAATCGTGCAGATATCCGCGCTCATTTGGTGGATATCTGCTTTTTTTGGTATGCCGCCCCCCGCTTGTGCCGTGACAAGTTCCCGCTCACATCTGGCCATGACCGTTCCAGCGGCAAACTTCCCGTCTTTTTCTCCCATATAGGTGTGGAGTGCCTGATTGTCCGGCGTGTAAAAACTACGCATAAAAGCTATGCCAAGGTTCATGTACTTCCGGATAAGGAGCATATATAATTCTGTTATGCGTCCGGCAATATCGAAGGGTGGAGCCGTAAGCTCGACTGTCTCGAAGGAGAGCCCTCGCACAAAGTGCATCATCAGGTCATCCTTATTACGGAAGTGATAATAGAATGTTCCCGTGGCAATATCCGCTTTCTCGCAGACACGCCGCACCGTGATGGAGTCCGCGCCATGTTCCTCGATGAGGGCTATGGCCGCAGCTATGACTTTTTCTCTGTTTTCCTCCGGATTATCTTTCTTGGGTGGACGTCCGCATTTTTTCATATGGCTTGCTCCCTTCGTTGAAAATATTTTTAGAACACGCTCTATTTCTATTGACATTATATACTGCTCTGTGTATAATTGCAATATCGAACAAGTTCTATATATTGCTAAGGAGGCACGGAAAATGAAAATCGAATTATGGTCGGACTACGCATGTCCCTTCTGCTATATCGGTGAGAAGCGGCTGGAAAAGGCTTTGGCGGAAATTGACGGCGGAGATAAAGTGGAAATCGAATTCAAGAGCTTTGAACTTGACCCTTATGCCAGCCGGGAGGTCGTTTCCTCTACGGTGGATCGTTTTGCCGCGAAGTATCATCTGAGCAAAGAGGAGGCAGCAGAGCGTATTGAAGCCATCTCCCGCATGGGCAGGAGTGAGGGAATCGACTTTCGCTACGTCTCTACACGTTACACCAACACCTTTGACTCCCTGCGTCTCACGAAATATGCCCAGGAAAAAGGGAAAACAGGAATTATCACGAAGTTATTTGATGCTTACTTCACCAGGAATCTGAAACTCAGCGACCATGATGTGCTGACACAAATCGCAGGCGAATGTGGCTTGGACAAGGACGAAGTGACTGCAGTGTTGTCCGGCGACCGATACGCCGATGAGGTACGTGCCGATGAGCAGGAAGCAATGGAGCACGGCATTCACGGCGTACCCTATTTCCTTATCAACGGCAAGTACACGGCATCAGGTGCACAACCGACGGCCATGCTGAAAAAAGCCATCGAAAAGATACTGGCTGAGGAAACGTCAGCGGCAACATCATTAGATGGCATGGTCTGCGGGGCGGATGGCTGCCATATTGTGCAGTAAGGCGGGGGAGCATCATGATTTTATCGTTGCCCGTGACAGGCGTTTTTAACACCAATGCCTACTTTTATGTTGATGATGCCACAGGGCACGGCTTTTTGCTCGACCCCGGCGCAGAAGCAGATACTCTTTTAGCCGTTATTCGACAAAGAGGATTCGTCATCGAAAAAATTCTGCTCACCCATGGACATTTCGACCACATGGGTGCCGCAGCGCAAATCCAGGATGCACTGTCCATCCCTATCTGTATGCACGAGAGAGGGCGGGAATATACAGAGAATCCTCGTTGGAATCTCTCGGAAGGTTGCGGGCTATATATCAAACTGGATGATGTGAGCTATTTGCCGGACGGGAGCAGGATTGCCCTCGAAAGGAATCCTGTATTTTCTTTGACCATGCACTACGTTCCCGGTCATACTACGGACAGCGTATTCTATTATAGCGCCAAGGACAATGTGGCCTTCGTGGGTGATTCCATTTTCAAGAACAGTTTCGGGCTGACACATTTTCCCGGTGGGGATGAGCAAACATTGGTGCAGAGTATCACACAGCGTATACTGAAACTGCCGCAGGAAACCGTCTTGCTGTCCGGACATACGGAACCGACTACGGTGGGGGCAGAACGGGAACGTTCGTGGTATGCGCCATTTTTGAACTGATGAGGATATGGAACAAATGGAAAAGTGACAGAACTTGTCCAATTTAGGGGGAGCAAAATCCCCACCGAGGGGGTGCAAGTGCACCCCCCTTCTTTTTTTGTCGAAGCCTTGTCCCGTGCGGCTTCCGAGGAATACTTGCTTAACGATAGGCAGGGGGGCAAGGGGGGTCATCAGGACGCTTGAGGCGCAGATGGAGCCTGTGGCAGAGTTCGATGAGCGGCTGTGGGGTGCGATGGTGGACTATGTGACGGTGGGCGTGGACAAGCGGCTGACCGTGATGTTCCGGAATGGGACGGGGATACATACTTGAGAAATGTTACGGTACATGGCTTTGGCTTTACATCAAATTCCCCTATCATAACCATTTGATTATAGCAACCAACGAAATAGATATTTCCCTTCTGCGCCTTCCTTCTGTATAATGAAATCAACAAAGCAAGAAGGGAGGAAATGCGGTTATGAAAAATTTGTCGGCAGAAACATGGAGCCTTGCCCTTTGTATCGCCATTCTTCCGCCAATATGGGCGGTCTTGGCACCTTATCTCAGCGTCGATGTGGGTGCGGTTGCCCTGATTTGCGCCGGATTGTATGTCACCAATGGCAACAAGCTGATGGATGCCCCCAAGATAACCATTGGATTCTTGCTGGGGAATCTTTGGGGGTGGCTGGCAGTGAATGCTATGCAAAATTCCTCTTGGAACGCAGATGTCACCACCTTCATGACGTTGTTTTTGCTGGGCGGAGCGGCGGTCATCATAGCGGCTATGGGTTCAGAGATGATACATTGTCCGTCATGGCTTTGCGGCTGGGCAATCACCCTTACGGTGCTGTCACCCCTTGAACAAGGCTTGCAAGGCAGCTATGCCATACAGATAGCCGTGGCAATGGCAGTCGGCGTTTGGTATGTCGGTGCCTTTCTTAATGCAGTGCAGCAGTGCATCCTGCGTTTCACGGAAGGACATATTTCAAATAACATGACTTTTGCAGGGAGGAAATCATCATGAAACTGTTTTTGGGCAAAAAGGTCGGCGTGAGCAAAGAGGAGAAGGCAATTTCTTATTACAAATTCTTTGAGCGGGATATGGCGAACATCCCGGCGGAGAAAATCGCTCTTCTGGATGCGCCGCAGGAAAAGTCCGCTGTGCCTTTTGAAGAGAAAAACCTCTATTTGGCAGGGAAAGACAAGGACTGTGCCCAAGTCGGTTACGGCACGGCGGCAAACGGCACCGGCTTTGTCTGCAACGAAACCTATATGCCAGGTGTCACACCGGAAATGCTGGACTGGTGGTTCCCGTGGCACAGCGTAGGCTCGGATTTGCGCTATAAGATTTGGGATTCAGAAGACCATTATTTTGCTCGCGCCGATAAAGCGGATTATGTTTGTGACCCCAATGTGCCGGTCAACGAAAAGACATGGGGAGTTAATCATTATATTTTGGAGGATGTGGGTGATGGCCCCGGTTTTTTGAAGATCTGCTTCAAAAGCCCTGCTGATTTTGGCTTTGACACGTCCCTGATTGGCAAGGAAAACTGCGCATCCCTTGTTTGCGGCATCGGTGATGGCTCCTGCGCAGCGGCGATGGTGCATAAATGGTATCCTTATCAGGACGGCGTGATGCTGTGTTCCCGTTTTTGGATCGGCTACGGCGTGGTGGACGGGGAGATTCGCTGCACTCTGCCCGAGGGTGCGAAAGTTCCAGTGGAAGTATCCAAGGGCTTATTTGCCCATAATATCAAAGAGTTTACCAATCTGGCTGCAATCCTGCCGGAAGTTTACGCCGAAAACAAGGATAATTTCTGAACATGAACATTCAGCAGCTAAGATATTTCCTCGTTTTGGCCGACACATTGAGTTTTACCAAAACAGCGGAAAAATACTATATTTCACAAACGGCGGTTTCCAATCAAATCAAAGCCTTAGAGGAAAAACTGGGCGTGCAGCTTTTTCAGCGGGATAATCGAAAGGTTCTTCTCACCCCAGCAGGAAAAGTCTTTGTCAAGGAAGCCAAAAGCATCATCACGAGAATCGAGGAAGCCGTCCAACACACCAAGGATGCCGCCGAGGGATTCGCCGGAGAAATCCATGTGGGCTACCAATGGGGCTTTGAACGTACTGTCTTTCCGAGAGTTTTGCAGGATTTTCAGTACGAATACCCAAATATTGAAATCCTTATCGAACGGGATGAAGTGGCAGCCTTATATGATGGGGTGATAGAAGGAAAGTATGATATTATTTTCAATCTGCCCTTGCCCGGCAAAAAGAAGTCCGGACTGAAAGAAATGGTGCTTGCTCGCTATCCGCTGTATGTAGCAGTACCGCCCCAGCATCCTTTTGCAGAATTCCATTCCCTGAAAAGGGAGCAGCTGGCAGATGAGATATTCATTTCCTATCGGCAAAACGCTCTCAGCGAATATGACCCCACACAGGCCATTCTGGCTGATTTTGCGGATGTCGGCCTCGTTCCGAATATAAACTTCCAGCATCAGGCCATAGAAAGTATTTTGCTGTTTGTGGCGTTGGGCAAAGGAATCACTATCGTTCCCGAGTATTTCCTGCCATGCGCTCCGGCAGGAATCAATCTGCTGTTTATTCCGTTGGAGGACAGCGCGCTCCCCGCCGAAGTAGCTGCTATCTGGCAGGAAAAAAATACCAACCCGGCGCTTGATAAGTTCGTGGAGTGCATACAAAAGGATTAGCTTTATGTCGCTTTTGAGTGTTGGTATTCTCGCGGTGTTATCCCGTAATACTCCTTGAATGCCTTGTAAAAGTTGCTGTGGTTGCTGTAGCCAAGCATAGCGGATATTTCCTCATAATCCATAATCTGCTCGGAAATGGATTTAGGACGGATATCGGATTTATCTATGGCAAAGCGGCGGGTAACTTCTATCATAATCGGCAGCCGCTCCGCGCAAGGCATGGCCACTATATGGCTGCCCGATATAGCACTCCCCCTCGCCAATAGTAATCAGGCGGTTATCCTTTGCCGAGAGGGCGGCATAACTGTTTTGATAGGCATAATTGATAAAGAAAAAATCCTGTCGATGGAAAGGCTCATATAGCTGCTCCCAGTCTGTAATGTGTGCCTTTTGCGATGATGCAGGCATTTCCCATGCTGAAGCAAAATACATTGCCGCACCTTACGCTGGCGGTGCAAAAGTGAAATGCGGAGCTGTTTGGGGTGCGTTGCTTATTTTTGGAAAAGAAATACGGAAAAGAAAATGCAGGGAAATTACAGGAGCAAATGTGTGGGCGAATCATTGACCTTTTCTCATTAGCCATATGTCTGGTTAATAACGTCAGGCAAGAAATAGCTGATTTAATAACTTAGGGGGTGCATCGTTATTTTGTATCAAAATTAGCGGTAAAGGGGAACTCCTCATCACCATCATGAGCAGCCTGGCACAGGAAGAAAGCCGGAGCATCTCGGAAAACGTCACCTGGGGCCATCGGAAGCGGTTCGCTGATGGCAAGGTGAGTGTTCCCTTATCGCAAGGCCCGGAGCCGTCAGATGGACAACTTCATCCAGGAGGTTCGGGAGCAGGAACTCATCAAGGAGTTCGACGCCCGGCTGTGGGGCAGCCGGGTGGATTTCATCACAGTGTACAGCAAAGACGATATCCGGGTGACCTTCAAGGACGGGACGGAAATCAGAGCATAAGCAGGAAAAAAGGATTACGGAAGAGAATCCAAGAGGAAACGCAGGATTCTCTGCCGTATTTTTGATGAAGAAAATAGGAATATGATATAATAGTAGAAAATTATGGAACTCAGGGACGGCAGGTGAAGCGACAATGGAACGGATTGAAGGAACAGTTACACCGTGAATTATACTATGGTTTGGAAACTCTGGACAAAACGCCTCTGTATGGACTATAATATAAGAATCTGATATGTGGAGGGAATACCTGTGGCTTTGGATATATTGATGGTTCTTGATGTGATTGTGAGCATCCTGATGATCGGTTCCATCCTGCTCCAGTCCGGCAAAAGCGCCGGGTTCAGCGGTCTGGGCGGGGGAGAATCCCTGTTCGGCGGCAAACCTACGGACATGGATGAAGCACTGGCACGGATCACCGTGGTGCTGGGGCTGGTTTTTGCGGTCATCAACGTGGCAATTGCCCGCCTGCAGTAAGCAATTAAAGAACGTTCATACATTTCACAGTGGCATTGCCTGGCAGGGTAATGCCATTTTTGCTATGGGGAAGGAGGGGAGACCATGCTCCAGGGAGCGGAACCGTATTTCTGGCCCGGGACCCGGGGAAAAGGGGTGCTGCTGGTCCATGGGTTCACCGGCAGTCCGTCGGAACTGCGGGAACTGGGAGAAATCCTGCACCGGAAAGGGTATACGGTGGAAGGCCTTCTCCTGAAGGGCCACGGGACGGATCCCCGGGACCTGCTGGAGGCAAAAGCGGAACAGTGGGAGGAACAGGTGCGCCAGGGTGTGGCCCATCTGAAGGAAACCTGTGCCCAGGTGACGGTGATCGGTCTTTCCATGGGAGGGCTCCTGGCTTTGTACGCCGGGGCGGCAACGTCCGCAGACAAACTGGTGGTGATTTCCACCCCCATCTATCTGTACGACTGGCGGGTGTACTTCCTGTGGCTGGCGGACCGGCTGCCCTACTGGGCCATTCCCAAGCGTCCCCGGACCATCGACGCTCCGGCCCGGTACAATGTGGCCTACCGGTGCATGCCCATCAAAGGGGTCCATCAGCTGGTGCGGCTGCTTCAGGCGGTGAAACGGTCCTGGCTGCCCCGGGTGCGGCAGCCCCTGCTGATCATCCAGTCCAGGACGGACCACACGGTGCGGCCGGAAAGCGCATCCTATATCGAAGAACATGCGGCGTCGGCCCGGAAACAGGTGCTGTGGGTGCCCCAGGCCCGGCATGTGATGACATTATACAAAGGCCGGCAGGCCATTTATGCTGCCATTGAGGCCTTTTTGGAGGAATAGAGATATGGAAAACAACAGAGATACCATGTGTTTCGGCTGCGGGAAGGACAACCCCATGGGGCTGCATCTCCATTTCCGCACGGACGAAAACGGCTGCTACACCAGTTTCGTGCCCCAGCCGGTGCACCAGAGCTATGACGGCCGGATGCACGGGGGGCTGATCTCCACCCTGCTGGACGAAACCATGGGCAATTATCCCTACATGTATGAACACAAGGTGGCCTACACGGCCCGGCTGGAAGTCCGCTTCCGGCAGCCGGTGCGCATCGGGGAACGGATCGATGTGATCACCAAAGTGAAACGGAGAAAGGGAATGCTGCTGGAAATGACCGGCCAGGTGATCCGGGAAGACGGTACCGTGGCGGCTGAAGCGGACGGCAAGCTGATGTACGAGGAGAGAGCATGACAAATACAGAAATGGAAACCAAGATCCTGGGGTATATGAAGGAACACCCCACGGCTCCCTTGTCCGCCGATGAACTGCTCCAGGCCCTGACCCTGGAAGGGGCGGACCTGAAACTGTTCTGGACAGTGATGAAGGAGCTGGAAGACCGGGGCCAGGTGATCAAGACCCGGTTCAACATCTATGGGCTGCCGGCGGCCATGGGTCTGGTGGTGGGCCGCTGCCAGGTGACCAGCAAGGGCTTTGCCTTTGTGATCCCGGAAGAAAAGACGGAAGACGGGGATCTGTTCATCCCGGCCAGCAGCCTCAGCGGCGCCATGGACGGGGATACGGTGATCGCCCGGGTGATGCAGAGCGGCTATGATGACCGGCAGGAAGGAAAGATCATCCGGATCCTGAACCGGGCCCATCACAAACTGGTGGGGACCTTCAGCAAATCCGGGGAATTCGGCTTCGTGATCCCGGACAACAAACGGGTGGGACGGGACATCTATGTGCGCCGGAAAGACTTCAACGGGGCCCGGGACAAGGAAAAGGTGGTGGTGGAGATCACCACCTGGCCGGACGAACGGCGGAACGCGGAAGGGAAGATCGTGGAGATCCTGGGGAAACCCGGGGACATCGGTCTGGAAATCCTTTCCATCATCAAGGACAACGACCTGCCCACCAAATTCCCGGCTCCTGTCCAGGTGGCCGCGGAAAAAGTGGAACAGAAGATCAAAAAGAAGGAAATCCAGAACCGGCTGGACCGGCGGGACTGGAACATCATCACCATCGACGGAGTGGATTCCAAGGACCTGGATGATGCGGTGTATGTGGAAAAACAGGGGGACAACTATTTCCTGGGGGTCTACATTGCCGATGTAAGCTACTATGTGCAGCCCCATTCCGTCCTGGATCAGGAAGCCTATGAACGGGGCACCAGCGTGTACCTGGTGGACCGGGTGCTGCCCATGCTGCCGGTGGAACTGAGCAACGGCATCTGCAGCCTGAACGAAGGGGAAGACCGGCTGACCATGGCCTGTGAAATGCTCCTGGACGGGAAAACCGGCCGGACCCTTTCCTTTACCATCGCCCCCTGTGTGATCAACAACCACCATCGGATGAATTATCCCGATGTGCGGGCCATCCTGGTGGACCAGGATGAGGCCCTGCGGGAAAAATATGCGGACATCGTCCCCATGCTGGAAGACATGGCCCGGCTCCAGCAGGTGCTCCACAAGAAACGGGAACGGCGGGGCGCCATCAACTTCGAGCTGCCGGAACAGAAGGTGCTGCTGGATGATCAGAAGCATCCGGTGGCCATTGTGAAGCGGGAACGGTCCGTGGCCGAGATGCTCATTGAAGAATTCATGCTGGCCGCCAACGAAACGGTGGCCGGATTCATGGCCAGACACAAACGGCCTTTCATTTACCGTGTCCACGACCTGCCTGATCCGGAAAAGATCCAGAACCTGGCCAAACTCATGGCCCTGTTCGGGGTGACCCTGAAGGTGGAAGAAAAGATGCGGCCCAAGGATCTCCAGCGGGCCCTGGACAAGGTGGCCGGAAAACCGGAAGAGAAGCTGGTTTCCACGGTGGCCCTGCGGAGCATGCGCCAGGCGGTGTACCAGACGGAAAACATCGGCCATTTCGGCCTGGCAGCCCATTTCTATACCCATTTCACTTCTCCCATCCGCCGCTATCCGGATCTGATGGTCCACCGGCTCCTGCGCCGTCAGCTGGACGGAGAACGGCTGAGCCGGCAGCAGGCGGAAGAGCGGACCCAGCGGCTGAGCCTGGTGGCCTCCCATTGTTCCGTGCGGGAACGGGCGGCCATCGACGCGGAGCGGCAGACAGTGGATCTGAAAATGGCCGAATACATGGTCCAGTTCGTGGGGAAGGAATTCACCGGGACCATTTCCGGGGTTTCCTCCTTTGGCTTCTTCGTGGAACTGGACAACGGGGTGGAAGGACTGGTCCATGTGTCCAGCCTGAACGATGACTATTATGACTATATCGAGGGCCAGTATGCCCTGATCGGCCAGCATCTGGGCCACCGGTACCGGCTGGGGGACCAGGTGGATATCCAGGTGCTCCAGGTGGATGTGGCGGAGCGGAAGATTGATTTTGTCCTGGCCGGACTGGCGCCGGAAGCGGCGGATCAGATGCGCCGGGAACTGGGACGTCAGAAAAAGACCAAGACCGGCATTGCCACCGGGAAGCTGCGGAATGACACCACCGGCCGGAAATCCGGGGAACGGAAGGAATCCGGGAAGAAAAACAGCCGGGGCGGACGCCGGAAAAAGAAGAAGAACGGCTCCCCCAGACAAAACGGGACCGGACTGAGCCAATTGGTGCCCCAGGAAACGACTCCTGCAGGGGAAAGCGGAAAAAAGAAGAAAAACAACCGCCGGCGGCGGAGAAGAAGGGATCGGAAACATGGAAAAACCAGTGAAGGCAATCGCAGAAAACCGGAAAGCCAGGCATGATTACAACATCCACGAAACCTATGAAACCGGCATCGTCCTGACGGGTACGGAGGTGAAATCCCTCCGTCAGGGCAAGGCCAACCTGAAGGATTCCTATGCGGCAGTGACCAAATCCGGCGAAGTGTACCTGTACAACCTGCACATCAGTCCCTACGAACACGGGAACCGGTTCAATGTGGACCCGCTCCGGGACCGGAAACTGCTGATGCATAAACGGGAAATCCAGAAGCTGATCGGAAAGACCCGGGAAAAGGGATTCACCCTGGTGCCCCTGCAGCTGTATTTCAGCCACGGACTGGTGAAATGCAAGCTGGCCCTGGCTACCGGGAAAAAGCTCTATGACAAGCGCCAGGCCATGGCGGACCGGGCGGCCAAGCGGGACATGGACCGGGCCATGAAGGAAAGGAACCGGTGATTTCCACAAAATTTTCAATCAATTTGTATACAAAATACGAAAAACATTGGAAAAATCTTTTTTCCATGCTACAATGTAGTCAGCGGGCAGACGGAAGCATATTCCGGATTGCCCAAATTGTGTGTTTCCCATTATAGGAGGTATTGCTATGAAGGTTTTATGTTATGGTGTAAGAGATGTAGAACTGCCGATTTTTGAAGCCTGCAACAAAGAATTTGGTTACGACATCAAATGTGTCCCTGATTATCTGAACACGAAAGAAACCGCCGAAATGGCTGCTGGCTTTGATGCGGTTATCCTGCGCGGCAACTGCTTCGCCAATAAACAGAACCTGGACATTTACAAAAAACTGGGCGTAAAATACATCCTGACCCGTACCGCCGGCACGGATCATATCGATAAGGAATATGCCAAGGAACTGGGCTTCCCCATGGCTTTCGTTCCCCGTTATTCCCCCAACGCCATTGCTGAACTGGCTGTAACCCAGGCCATGATGCTGCTGCGTCATACCGCTTACACCACTTCCCGCACTGCCAAGAAGAACTTCAAGGTTGATGCCTTCATGTTCTCCAAAGAAGTCCGCAACTGCACCGTGGGTGTTGTTGGTCTGGGCCGGATCGGCCGTGTGGCTGCCCAGATCTTCCATGGCATGGGCGCTACCGTTATCGGGGAAGACGTTTTCGAAATCAAAGGGATCGAAGATTACTGCACCCAGGTTTCCCTGGATGAAGTCCTGGAAAAATCCGACATCATCACCATCCATGCTCCGTACATCAAAGAAAACGGCGCTGTGGTTACCCGCGATTTCTTGAAGAAGATGAAAGACGGCGCCATCCTGGTGAACTGCGCTCGCGGCCAGCTGGTTGACACCGAAGCTGTCATCGAAGCTGTGGAAAGCGGTAAACTGGGCGGCTACGGCTGCGACGTTCTGGATGGGGAAGCCAGCGTATTCGGCAAGGATCTGGAAGGCCAGAAACTGGAAAATCCGCTGTTCGAAAAACTGGTTGACCTGTATCCCAGAGTCCTGATCACCCCGCATCTGGGCTCCTACACCGACGAAGCCGTAAAGAACATGGTGGAAGTTTCCTACCAGAACCTGAAAGATCTGGCTGAAACCGGCGACTGCCCCAACAAGATCAAATAATTTTGCTCCTTCCCAAGGGTGCTGCAGTCCGTGCAGCACCCTTTTTTCGTGCTATAATAAGGAAAATATGGGAGTTTGGGAAAGAAGGGATTTTCCGTGCTGGATAAAATCGATCTGAAGACGAAAATTTCCAAAGAAGAATATACAAAGCGGATGGAAGAGGAAGAAAACCGCCTGGGCTTTCTCCAGCGGGCAGTCCGGGATGCCAGAATCCCGGTAATTATCCTGTTTGAAGGTTTCCGGGCGTCCTGGCGGAGCCAGCTGATCAGCAAGGTGATCCATGCCCTGGACCCCCGGGGATTCCGGGTGTTTTCCTCGTCCAAGACCACGGAAAGGCAGAAAGAAAGCCCGTTCTTTCTCCAGTTCTGGAAGGAACTGCCGCCGGCGGGACAGATCACCATCCATCACCGGGCCTGGTATTTCCTGCGGAATGAACATGCAGTGGGAGATCCGGATGAAGCTTCGGAATGGTATGATGTAAGTTTTGATGAAATCAACCATTTTGAAAAGGAACTGGTCCAGGGCGGCTGTGTGCTGATAAAGATCTTCACCCACATCTCCAAAAAGAAGCAGAAGGAGAATATGGAAAAAGGACAGGAAACCATGGGCAGCCGGTGGGAAAAACTGACCCCCGGAGGCATCGAGGGTATCGACTACAACGCCTACCGGGATGTGTATGAAACCATGCTGACCGCCACCAATACGGACCTGGCTCCCTGGCACATCGTTCCCATGGAGGACAAGCGCACCGGGACGGAAGCGGTGTTCCGGGTCCTGATCACCGCCCTGGAAGAAGCCCTGAAGGACCGGCAGCGGCCGGTGGATCCGGAAAAAGGACCGGCCAAAGACCTGACCATCCCGGATATCCTTTCCACCTATACCCCCTATCAGCCCATGGAACAGGAAGAATACAGCAAGAAGCTGAAAAAATACCAGAAACGGCTGGAAGAACTCCAGTTTGAACTGGCCAAACGGAAAATCAGCACCATTGTGGCCTTTGAAGGCCAGGATGCCGGAGGCAAGGGCGGCGCCATCAAGAGGCTGTCGGAATCCTTCGATCCCCTGGGCTACCGGGTGAATCCGGTGAGCGCCCCCAATGAATGGGAAAAGCAGTTCCATTATCTGTGGCGGTTCTGGACCAAAATCCCGGCCCCGGGAGAAATCGCTATTTTCGACCGGACCTGGTATGGCCGGGTGCTGGTGGAACGGGTGGAAGGCTTTGCCAAGATCAGCGAATGGCGCCGGGCCTACGAGGAAATCAACGATATGGAGGCCCAGTGGGTGAAACAGGGGATCATCGTCCAGAAGTTCTGGATGCAGATCGATCCGGAGGAACAGCTGAAACGGTTCCAGGCCCGGGAAAACGATCCCAACAAAACCTGGAAGATCACCCCGGAAGACTGGCGGAACCGGGACAAATGGGATGCCTATGTGGATGCGGTGAACGAAATGCTCTATCGGACGGACACCAAAGAGGCGCCCTGGACGGTGGTGGAAGCCAACAACAAACTGTATGCCCGGCTGAAAGTCCTGGAAACCATGATCCATCGGATGGAAGCGGTGCTTTAACGTTTACAAACCCGTAAAAAAACAGTACAATGAAGGTTACTGGAAGTTCTTTCCAGGATTTCCTGCTGTGCAGGACAGAATTTGACGGAATGAGGTGGGAAAAATGGCTGATTTTGCCTTTGCAGAAGCGGAAGGTGTGGAATGGGGCTGTTTTCCTGCCTGGGAAAAGTGGGGTGTGGTCCACGGATTCCTGTGCCGGAACGGGGGCTGCAGTCCCCAGTTCCCAGGTGGACTGAACCTGAGTTACAATGTGGGAGATGACCGGACCAACGTCCTGGCCAACCGGCAGAAAATGGCGGCGGCCCTGGGTTTTCCTCTGGAACGGGCAGTGGCCTGTCAGCAGGTCCACAGCACCCATGTGGCGGTGGTAACGGAGAAGGATGCCGGCAAGGGTACCCTGACTCTGGCGGATGCCGTACCGGAAACGGACGGCATGGTGACGGACTGCCGGCGGCTGCCCCTGTTGATTTCCTATGCGGACTGTGTGCCCATCCTGCTGACGGATACCCGTACAGGAGCAGTGGGCGCTGTCCACGGCGGCTGGCGGGGCAGTGTGGGGAAAATCGTCCCCCATGCCCTGGAAGTGATGAAAGAAGCCTTTGGCACCCGGCCCCAGGATGTGGCGGCAGGGATCGGTCCGTCCATCGGTCCCTGCTGTTATGAAGTGAGCCAGGAAGTGGCGGACCGGGCGGGAGCCTGGCCCGGCTGCCTGACCCCTCACGGACCCGGCCACTGGATGCTGGATCTGTGGCAGCTGAATACCCTGGAACTCCTGGAAGCGGGAGTGCCCCGGGAACAGATTTTCCGGGCGGACTGCTGCACCAGCTGCCACAGGGACCGGTTCTTCTCCTACCGGGCAGAAAAGGGGAAAACAGGCCGCCTGTATGCGGTGATTTATCGAAAATAAAAGGAGATGGGGAATCCCATGTTACAGGATAAGATTGCAGCGGTGGAGGCCAAAATCCAGGAAGCCCTGGCCAACCGGAAGGAGCCCAAGGCAACGGGGGACAAGGTGACCATCCTGGCGGTGACCAAGAATCACCCGGCGGACATCGTCACGGAAACCCTGGCGGCAGGGCTTACGGAAATCGGGGAAAACCGGGTGCAGGAAGCCATGCACAAGCAGGCGGTGCTGCCCCCTGGGGGCAACTGGCATCTGATCGGCCATCTGCAGACCAACAAGGCCAGGCATGCGGTGGAGCATTTTGCCCTGATTGAAAGCGTGGACAGCCTGAAGCTGATGGCCCATCTGGAAAAGGCGGCGGCTGAACTGGACAAGGTCCAGGATGTGCTGCTCCAGATCAACGAGGCGGGAGAAGTGCAGAAAAGCGGCTTCGCTCCGGAGGATTTCCGGGCTGCGGTTCCGGAACTGAAGAACTATCCCCATATCCGGGTGCGGGGGGTCATGGTGATTGCCCAGGCCACGGACCATGTGGAGGAAACCCGTCCGGTGTTTGCTGCCGGGTACCGGGATTTCCTGTTTTTACGGGATGCCCTTCCGGACATTCCGGTGGATATCCTTTCCATGGGGATGACCCACGATTACTGGATCGCGGTGGAAGAAGGAGCCAATGAAGTGCGGGTGGGTTCCGCTCTTTTCGGAGCCCGGGACTATTCATTAAAATTTTAAACAGAAATGGTGGATTGTATGAAAAAAATCAGCAAGCTCTTGGAATATTTTGGCCTGTACAACGGTGACAACCGGCAGGAAGAGGAAGAAACGGCTCCGGCCCCGGAACAGGAGGACAGCAAAGTGGTTCCCATGTTCGGCAGCGGCAGCAGTTCCTGGCGGGACAAAAGCTACGAAAAGGACTATGACCGGCCTTACGAAAAAACCTATGACAAACCCTATGACAAGGTGTTCGACCGGGACTATGACAGCACTCCGGAGGCGCCCAAGGAAGAAGTCTCTTCCAGCCGGACCGGGGACAAGGTGCTTTCCATGCCGGTGAACCGGAGCCCGGTGAGTGTGGTGGTCATCGAGCCCATCGATTTCAATGATTCCCAGAAAATGGCGGATTACCTGTGCAAGAACCAGCCGGTGGTGATCAATTTCGAAGATACGGATGCGGATGTGCGGAAGCGGATCATCGACTTCATCAGCGGCACCATCTATGCCCTGGACGGGACTCTGCGGAAAATCGGCCGGAACCTGCTGGTATGTGCACCTCCCAATGTGGATATCGATACGGAAAACACCAATTTTGGGACGGAAGGGAGCAATGATCCATGGCAAAGATAAAGGAAACGGATAAAATCGTCTTCATCGGCTGCGGTGCCATGGGGGAAGCCATCCTCAAAGGCATCCTCCAGGGGGGACTGGTCCGGAAGGAACAGGTGACGGCGGCGGTCCCCACGGCCAAACGGCAGGCCTATCTGAAAGAAACCTACGGGATCCCTGTGACCGGGGACAACCGGGAAGCTGTGGCCGGTGCCCATCTGGTGATCCTGGCAGTGAAACCCCAGATGGCCAAGGAAGCGGTTACGGGGGATCTGGTGGCTGCCCTGCCGGAAAAGGCCACCATCCTGTCCATTATGGGCAGCTATGATCTGGCCATGCTCCACGATCTGGTGCCCGGCCATCCGGTGATCCGGACTATGCCCAACACGCCCCTTTCCGTAGGCATGGGAATGACGGCCCTTACTGCCGATGACCAGGTGGCGCCGGAAGTGCTGGACGAAGCGGAAGCCATTTTCCAGTCCTGCGGCGAAACGGTCCGGGTGGACGAAAAAGCCATGGAAGCCATTACCGCCATCAGCGGCTGCGGCCCTGGGTATTTCTTCGTGGTGATGGATGCCCTGGCGGATGCCGGAGTCATGGCCGGACTGCCCCGGGCCCTGGCCATCAAACTGGCGGCCCAGACCATGGCGGGCAGCGGTGTCATGGGGCTGAAGACCGGTCTCCATCCGGCCCAGCTCCGGGATCAGGTAACCAGCCCGGGCGGCACCACCATTGCAGGGATCAAGGCCCTGGAAAACCATGGAGTGAGAGGAGCGTTTTACGATGCGGTGCAGGCCGTCCTGGACCGGAGTGCCGCATTGAAGAAATAATATGGCAAACACCACACAACAACGGGAAACGGTATTACGGTATTTCAAGGCCAGCGGGGATGCGGAACTGGCGGCCCAGCTGCTGGATCTGGCAAAAGGGGCCCGGAAGAGCCGCCGGGCCAGGGTGTCCGGATTTCTGGACCCTCATGGCCAGAATGTGGCGGAAATCGTGGCCGCCAACTATCCGCAGGTCCGGTATGAGATGAACGGGGGCTTCCAGAACGCGGAACGGCAGAAGGTGGCTTTTATTGCAGAAGATTTCTACGGTCAGCCGGATTTTGCCATTACCGCCCTGGAAATCCTCTGGGACAAACGGTATTATGACATCGGACACCGGGATGTGCTGGGGGCCTTTATGGGCCTGGGCTGCAAACGGGAGATCCTGGGGGATATTGTGTTCATCGACGAAGGCGCACAGCTGGCGGTGGATACCCCCATGGTGGATTTCATCCTGAGCAACCTGACCAAGATCGGGGCAGCCACGGTGGAAGTGAAGGTCATCCCCCTGGAAGACCTGAAGGAAAAGGAACAGAAAATCAAACTGATCTCTGCCACGGTGGCGGCCCTGCGGCTGGATGCCGTGGCGGCCAGCGGCTATGGGGTATCCCGGAGCCGGATGGCGGATGAGATCAAGGGACAGAATGTGAAACTGAACTGGCAGGAAGCCAAAAGCCCGTCCCAGACGGTGAAAGAGGGGGATGTGATCTCTTTCCGGTCCCGGGGCCGGGTGGAACTGGCGGAAGTCCGGGGCACCACAAAAAAAGGACGGTATGCCATTACCCTGAAACGGTACATCTAAGGAAGGATGTCATTATGATCTTACTGATTCGGCATGGGGAAGCGGATCATCATGTAAAAGAACTGACAGGGGGCTGGACGGACTCCGCCCTGACGGTGCGGGGCCAGCAGCAGTTCCAGCAGCTGGCAGACTGCCTGGCCGGGGATTTTGCCGGCCGGAGCCTGCCCCGGATCGTTTCCAGCGATCTCCGGCGGGCCCGGACCGGGGCCGAGATCATCGCCCAAAAACTGGGGACGGACCCGGTGGAATGTTTTTCCTTTCTGCGGGAAAAGAACAACGGAAAAGCCGCCGGACTGAACAAAAAAGAGGCCCTGGCCTTTTACCATCCCCCGGTGACAGGCCGGGAACTGGACCATGTGAACTACGATGGGGGAGAGACCCGGCGGACCTTCTACGAAAGGACCATCCGGGGCTTCCGGGAACTGGAGGAACCGGACCGGGATCTGATCATCGTCTCCCACAAGGGGACCATCCAGAACATCCTCTTTGCCTGGCTGGGGCTGAGCATCGAGGAAGTGGCGGAAAAAAGGATCTCCTTTGATATCCGGCCCGCCTCAGTGACGGTGCTGGGCATGAACAAATGGGGAGAGCATGCTGTGTTCGTCCTCAATGACACGTCGTATCAGTGGAAAAAAGGCCCTATGGGAATTTTCAATTTCCCCTTTGGGGCATAAGAAAAGGCGCTGTGAAAAAATCATCCACAGCGCCTTTATTTCGCTTGCGTCAGCTGGCTTCCATCGGCTAGTGACTAGAGACTAGTGACGGGGTGTGAAAAAGCATTTTTTCACACCCCCTTTTTTGTCAGCTCTTATGCTTCTTCCACTTCTGCTTCTTCCAGGCCCGGATACTGGTTCATGGCGTCGATCCGTTCCCGGTATTCTGCATCGGCGGCATACCGTTTGTTCCGTGCCCGGCCGATGGTCAGGAAGGGAACGATGATGATGGCGATGGCCAGATAGCCGCAGTAGCCATAGCCGTATTTGATGATGTTGGTGAGGCCCACCATGGATACGGTCATGGACAGGCAGATGATGAACAGGGTCACCAGGGCGGACCGTTTCACGGAACTGCCGGTGATTTTTTTCAGGCAGTCCATTTCAGAGAACCGGGCGGTGAAACCGAATACGGTGGTCACCCCGGTGGAAATCAGGCAAAGCATCAGGGAAACGGAATAGAGCAGGGTCAGCCAGGGCATACCCATGGCTTTCAGGCTCATGAGGGTGGGCAGAGGAGTCTTTCCGTAGATGCCGGTCCAGCCCAGCAGCATGCAGACGGCCATGGTGAGGGCCGTGGCGTTCATGGCAAAAGACATCCACATGGAGGCGGCGCAGTTCTTCCGGGTCACCAGAGGGGTGCCCACCACGATCATGGTGGGGATGACCACGCACTGGAAGCCGGAATAGGTGAAGGCGTGGAGAATGGCCGTGGGCAGTTTGCTGAACCCGTTGACCGCAAAATCCTGGGCCATGGCATCCAGGAAGAACCGGGTGCCTTCCACCTGACCGCCCATGCGATGCCCACGGAGAAGATGGTGATGGCCATGGCCAGGATGGCGATGCCCATGTAGGTGGTGGCCCGGCGGACCAGGTCAGCCCCGAAAATGGTCAGGACGAAGATGATGGCGCCCACCACACCGATGCCGGTGTAGTAGTTGAGCCCGGTCTGGGCGGCCAGAGCGGAAGCGGCACCGGAAATGGTGGCGGAAACGGCCATCAGGACCATGATGTAGAAGAACCCTTCAAAGAGGAATTCAATGCCGGGCACCGGACGGTACAGATTCTGGAACAGCTGTTTGTAGCTGGTCAGGTGCCGGCTGTTGTACATGTTCATGGCTTCCTTGATGGTCAGGGTGAACAGGAGCATGGTCACAATGGCGGTAATGGGGCCCAGCCACCCCAGGCTGATGAAATAGACGTTTTCCTGATTGCCGGTGGCAAAGCCGCCGCCGGCGTGGGAGCTGAACAGCACTGCGCCCACCGAAAAGCAGAGGGAGAGGGAAGCCCCTTTGATGGCAGATGTTCCGTTGATCATGATTGTTTCCTCCTTGGAATGGGTTTCTCCAGAGAAACGAAAACGCCTTCCGTCTCTCCGCATTTGGCAGCTGAGAGACGAAAGGCGTTTGTGACCTTCCGCGGTACCACTCTGATTCGTCCTGGGGACGCACTCTCGGATACGGCCGGTGGGCGATATCCATGCTCTGTAACGGGAGTTCCCGGAGAGACCTACTGCAAGATTTCGGTCCGGCCGCTCAGCAGGCAGTTCGGCCCGTCCCTTCCACTGCCTCGCAGCAACCGGCAGCTCTCTGGAGCCAGGAATCAGGCGTACTAGTTTGCGTCATCGCGTTTTGGCGTTTGTTGACTATGGATGAAATGATACCATGGATACAGTATACTGTCAATAGGGTTACGGAGATTTTTTAAATTTTCCTTTTCCTGGATCAAACTGTAAAAGACTGTGTACAAAGAAAGCGCATCATGGCTTTTTTGCCTCCATCTTCCAGAGATGATGCTCTTTTGATTTAATAAGAATAATTATCAGTTGCGAAAAGTTTGAATACATAGTATAATCACTGTAGATCGATAAAAGACTATTTTCTCATAAAGGAGGCTGCATCATGAATATAGCGGTATTGCTCAAACAGGTACCGGCGGTTTCGGATATCCAACTGGCTGCAGACAACAATCTGGTCCGGGTGGGGGCTCCCTCCATGCTGAACCCGGTGGATCTCCACGCCCTGGAAGCGGCTCTGGCTCTGAAGGACCAGGAAGGGGGCACGGTGACCCTGGTGACCATGGGGACGGCCCTGGCCAGCGATATCCTCCGGGAAGGCATCGCCATGGGGGCGGACAAGGGGATCCTGCTGTCCGATGAACGGATGGCCGGATCCGACACCCTGGCCACCGGACGGATCCTGGCGGCGGCGCTGGGCAAACTGGGACCTTTTGATCTGGTGCTGACCGGGAAGCGGTCCACCGACGGGGATACCGGGCAAATCCCTCCGGCTCTGGCCCAGCGGCTGGGTATGACCCTGCTTTCCTATGCAGACGAACTGGAAGTGAAGGAAGGAAAGGCCACCATCCGCCGACTGAACCGGGGCGGGGTGGAAACCCTCCAGGCGGCTCTGCCGGCAGTGATCTCCGTAACGGAAAAATGCGGAAATCCCCGTACTCCCGGCATCCGGGGCAAAATGGCCGCCAAAAAGGCCGTATTCCCCGTATGGCGTCTGGAAGACATTGAACTGGAGCCGGAAAAGGCCGGCAAAGCCGGATCCGCCACGGCCGTCACCGAACTGTTCGCACCGGAGCCCCATCCTGTGGGCACCATGATCCAGGGGGCTACCCCGGCGGAAGCGGCAGCCAACCTGGTGAATGAACTGCGGAAAAAGAACCTGCTGTAAGGAGGCGTTATCATGGAATGGAAAAACAATATCGGAGTCTATCTGGAAACCTCTGACGGCAGGCTCACCTCTCTCAGTGTGGAACTTTTGGGGAAAGCCCGTCAGCTGGCGGATGCACGGCCCAATCAGGTGTTGGGCATCCTGGCTGGTGACAACCTGGAAGCCGCCGCTCAGGAAGCCATCGCCTATGGAGCGGACGGGGTGGCCCTGCTCCAGGCTCCCGCCCTGGCCTCCTTTGATGCCGCTCTTTATACGGAAGCGGTGGCCAAAGCCCTGAGCCTCTATACTCCCAGTGTGCTGTTCATCGGCGCCTCTCCCAACGGCCGTGATCTGGGCGGCCGGCTGTCCGCCCGGCTGGATGCAGGGCTGGTGGCTGACTGCACCGATGTGCGGTACGAAGGAGAGGACGATACCCTGACCTGGATCCGTCCTGCCTATACGGGCAAACTGTTCGTAAAGATCCAGACCACCACCCGTCCCCAGCTGGGTACGGTCAGCGACAAGATCTTCCACGGCAATCCCAAAGACGAATCCCGGCAGGGAGAGATTTTCCCGGTGTCTCTGGAGGGCGTGACGGGAGATGCAGCAGTAAAGATGCTGGATTTCACCTCCCTGGAACAGCTGAAGGATGTACTGGCTCTGGATACGGCGGATCTGGTGGTAGGCGCCGGCCGGGGTGTGCAGAACGAAGAGGGGATGCGGGAAGTCCAGTCCTTTGCCAAACGGATCGGTGCGGCTTTCGGGGTTTCCAAACCCCTGGTGGATGCCGGCTGGGCGCCCTATGAATGGCAGGTGGGGGTCACCGGCAAAAAGATTGCGCCCAAGATCTATATTGCTCTGGGGATTTCCGGGGCCATCCAGCACAAACTGGGGATCCAGGAGGCAGGGCTGATCATTGCCGTGAACAAGAGCCCGGATGCGCCCATTTTCCAGTTTGCCCATTACGGCATTGTGGGGGATCTGTTCGATGTGATGCCGGAACTGGAAAAGCTGCTGAAGAAGGACTGACCACCTGTGAAGCGAAAAGAGAATTTTGCCGGGTCTCTTCCCGGTACGGGACGGGGTCTGGTGGCCTTTCCGGACACCTATGTGGTGGTGGATCTGGAAACCACCGGGCTGGACCCGGAACGGGATCAGATCATCGAGATCGGGGCCCTGGAAGTGACGGCGGGAAAGCGGGGGAGGACATTTTCCACCCTGCTCCAGCCCCGGACGCCTTTGGAAGGACAGTACGTCTCTCCCTTCATCACCCGGCTCACCGGCATTACCAATGAAATGCTGGCTGCGGCCCCCCAGCCCCGGCAGGCCCTGGAAGCTTTCGGGAAATTCCTGGGCAGCCGGGTGGCGGTGGGCTACAATGTGGGGTTCGACATGGGCTTTCTCCAGCAGCAGTTCCAGGACCAGCTGTACCGGCCTCTGGCCAATGACTGGGTGGATGTGCTGCCCATGGCCCAGACCCTGTTCCCGTTGTGGGACCATCACCGGCTGAACAACCTGGCCGCCTGGTATCATGTGGAGAACAAGGAGGCCCACCGGGCCCTCAGCGATGTGGAAACCACGGAAACCTGTTTCCGGAAACTGAAGGAAGACGCCGGCCGCCAGTATCCCTCCCTGGAGGATTTCCTGGAGAAGGTGCGGCAGAAGCTGAACAAAAAAGACGAAGGCGAGCAGCTGAGCCTGTGGTGAAGCTGCCGGAAAAGGAGAGAAAGATGGATCAGGGAATCGAAGAACTGGCCTGGGAAATGGCCAGGGACTGGAAAGAAAAAGGCTACAGAGACCGGGAAACCTGCGCCGCGGATATGGTGCAGATCATTGAAGAAGAGCAGGACCGATTCAATCATCGGGAAGCCCAGGAAGAATATTAAAATTTCCTTGACAAACTTTTTCCCGGTGGTATAATGTAAACAATTTCAAAGAGCCAATGGCAATGACGAGGACAACCTGTCAGGGATACAGTACAGAGAAGCCCGGAAGCTGAGAAGGGCCCGGAAACAAATGACAGTCAACCACCTGGGAGCCATCTGCTGAACAAAGTAGGCAAGGTCGTATATCCTGCGTTAAAGGATACCGAGTGGAACTGGCCCAGCCAGTTCAATAAGGGTGGAACCGCGAGCTTATGGCCCGTCCCTGTGAGGGACGGGTCTTTTTTGTATGTCCGTCCTGACCTTGCTGGTATTTTCAAGGAGGAAATCAATATGTCCAACATTAAAGTAAGCCTGCCGGATGGCAGCGTGAAAGAATTCGAAGCCGGCAGCTCCCTGCTGTCCATTGCCAAGAGCCTGAACCAGAAACTGGGGAAGACCGCTCTCCTGGCCAAAGTGGATGGGGAAAACAAAGACCTGAGCGATGTACTGGATCACGATGCCAAAGTGGAATTCGTGACGCCGGACAGCGAAGAAGGGCTCCATGCCATCCGCCATACCGCTTCCCATGTTATGGCCCAGGCCATCCAGCACCTGTTCCCGGGCACCAAATTCGCCATCGGTCCTGCCATTGAAAAAGGGTTCTACTACGACCTGGACAGCGACCATGTGTTCACTCCTGATGACCTGCGGGCCATCGAAAAGGAAATGAGCAAGATCATCAAAGCCAACTATCCTCTGGTCCGGAACGAAATCCCCAGAGCGGAAGCCCTGGCCAAATTCAAGGCGGAAGATGAACCCTACAAAGTGGAACTGATCGAAGACCTGCCGGAAGATGCGGTGATCAGCACCTATACCCAGGGCGATTTCACGGACCTGTGCGCCGGTCCTCACTGCCCGTCCACCGGCCGGGTGAAAGCCTTCAAGCTGATGAGCATTGCCGGTGCCTACTGGCGGGGGGATGAACACAACAAGATGCTCCAGCGGATCTACGGCACGGCTTTTGCCAGCAAGGAAGACCTGGAAGCTTACCTGCACATGATGGAAGAAGCGGAAAAACGTGACCACCGGAAACTGGGCAAACAGCTGGGTCTGTTCATGCTCAGCGATTACGGCCCCGGGTTCCCGTTCTTCCTGCCCAATGGCATGATCATCCGGAATACCCTGATCGACTACTGGAGAGAAGTGCACCGCAAATACGGCTACCAGGAAGTCATGACCCCCATGATTATGAACCGGCAGCTGTGGGAAACCTCCGGCCACTGGGATCATTACAAAGAAAACATGTACTTCACCCAGATCGATGGGGACGATTACGCCATTAAACCCATGAACTGCCCCGGCGGCATGCTGGTTTATGCCAACGAACCCCATTCCTACAAGGAGCTGCCCCTGCGGGTGGGCGAACTGGGCCTGGTGCACCGGCATGAACTGTCCGGCGCGCTCCACGGTCTGTTCCGGGTACGCTGCTTCACCCAGGACGATGCCCACATCTTCATGATGCCCAACCAGATCGAAGACGTGATCCAGGAAACCATCCGTCTGTTCGATGAAGTATACGCCACCTTCGGCCTGACCTACCATGCAGAACTGTCCACCCGTCCGGACAACTCCATGGGGGACGATGCCACCTGGGAAATGACCACCAACGCCCTGCGGAAAGCCATGGACGACTTTGGCCTGAAGTATTCCATCAACGAAGGGGACGGCGCTTTCTACGGCCCGAAGATCGACTTCCATCTGAAGGATTCCATCGGCCGTACCTGGCAGTGCGGTACCATCCAGCTGGATATGCTGCTGCCGGAAAAATTCAACCTGACCTACACCGGGGAAGACGGCCAGAAACACCGTCCTGTTATGATCCACCGGGTAGTGTACGGCTCCATTGAACGGTTCATCGGCATCCTGATCGAAAACTACGCCGGTGCCTTCCCTGCATGGCTGGCTCCGGAACAGGTCCGGGTAATGCCCATTACCGACAAGTACAACGAATACGCCAAACAGATCGTGGACAAACTGGAAGCCCAGAAGATCCGGGCCCATCTGGACGACCGGAACGAAAAAGTGGGCTACAAGATCCGGGAAGCCCAGGTCAAGAAAGTTCCTTACATGCTGATTGTAGGGGAAAAAGAAGTGGAAAGCGGTACCGTTTCCGTCCGCAGCCGGGACAACGGCGAACAGGGTGCAATGCCCGTGGACGAATTCATCGCCAAACTCCAGGACGAAATCAAGAACCGGAAGTAATCATAAAAAAACAGGGTTGCTGCATAAATTGTGCAGCAACCCTTGTTTTTTGTCAGCTGGCAACTGTCGGTGGAAATCAAATTTGCAAATTGATTTTGAACAGCATGAACTGTAGGAGGCGCAGGCCCGGCGGCCCGCATACCACATGGACAATCGCTGATTTGGCGGGCGGCCGGGCCTGCCGCCCCTGCGGGAACGATTTATACAGCTGCAGACTGCAGCCGGGGTGTGAATTTTTTCACACCCCCGTTTTTTCCTTACAGCATATGAGCCCGGAGATATTCCCCATCTTCCGGCATCAGATAGGCCGGTGCCACGTCGAATACGGTCAGGCAGCCGGTACGGCCTTCCTGATGGAGGCGATGGGCGGCCCGGGCGTAGGCTACCAGCACACTGGTGGTGAATTCCGGGTTGGAATCCAGTTTCAGGCTGAATTCGACCACATGCTTGTGTTCCCGGTTGTGTCCGGTCACTCCGCTGCGGATCACGAACCCGCCGTGGGCCAGACCGCTGTGGTTCTTCCGGAACTCTTCCTCATCGATGAAATGGACGGTGGTATCATATTCATCAAAGTAGTTGGGCATGGTCACAATAGCCTGTTCCACGGCCTTGGGATCGGCCCCTTCTTCCAGCACCACGTAACATTCCCGGGTGTGTTTCTGCCGGGTGGTCAGTTCCGGCTGGCTGCCGCTGCGCACGGCTTCCAGGGCCGCTTCCACCGGTACCGTGTACTGTTTGGCGTTTTTGACTCCGGGGATCCGCCGGATGGCGTCACTGTGGCCCTGGCTCACACCCTTGCCCCAGAAGGTGTAATCTTTCCCGTCCGGCAGGATGGCATTGCTGTACAGCCGGGCCAGGGAGAACAGGCCGGGATCCCAGCCTACGGAAATGATTCCCAGGTGTCCGGAAGCTTTGGCCGCCTTGTCCACCGCCGCAAAATGTTCCGGAATCCGGGCATGGGTATCGAAGCTGTCGATCACATTGAACAGCCCGGCCATTTCCGGAGTCTGCACCGGCAGATCCGTGGCACTGCCGCCGCAGAGGATCAGCACATCGATGCTGTTCTTCCAGTCTGCCATGTTTTTCACATTCACTACAGGCACATGAGCCGAGGCAATCTTCACCTGGGCAGGATCCCGGCGGGTGAATACCGCTGCCAGTTCCATATCCGTCGCTTTTTCCAGGGCACATTCCACCCCTCGTCCAAGGTTTCCGTAGCCTAAAATCCCAATGCGAATGGTCATAACCAATTTCTCCCCTCATGGTATACAAAAAATAAATGTATACAGTATTTGATAAAATTGCTGATATTCAGCTGTAATATGTTTCATATTCTATCATAAAAGGAGGGCAGTTGTAAATACAAAAGAACCGAAAAGACCTATGGCCGCAGATAGCGGCAGTTATTCTTCTTCCTGATCCGCTTTCTGCTCCTGTTCCCGGGCCATCTTGATTTTGGCCATGATCCCGTCCCACTGTTCCGTTATGGCTCTGGCCATAAGCCGCTTGCCCCGAAAATTCAGGTGCAGGCCGTCCAGGGCGTATCGGGTGGGCAGGTCCTGGTTTTCGTCGAACTGGGTTCCCAGGTCGATGAACCAGGGCAGGCTCCGGATCCACTGGTTCACCTTGGCCATTTCCGCCCTCCAGCCTTCCGCCGTGGGTTCATCGAAGGCCCGTTTGATGTTGGCAGGGTTCACCGGAGGCAGGGTCATGAAAATGGGGGTGATCCCGTTGTCCTCGCATTTTTCCCGGATGCCCTTCAGATCGCTGATCACGCTTTCTCCGCGGACCCAGCCCCGGAGGCTGTTGCTGCCGGTCATGATGATCAGGTATCTGGGATGGAAGGGGACCACGTCCTTGTCGAACCGGGCCAGGGTGGCTTCGCTAGTGTCCCCGCTTTCCGCCAGGTTGATGGTGTCAAAGGGCAGATAATACTGATAGCTGTAGGTGAAATCACTGGGAGAATAGGACAGATCGCCTCCCCCGTGGGATATGCTGTCCCCCAGGGTCCCCACCTGCCAGTTGTCCTCCGGATTCACGGTCATGGGCTGGGGCGGGCAGAACTGGCCCACCGGGTTCCCGGCTTCGTCCACACCCCGTACCCGCCAGTACATGGTGTAGGGCGCATAGTGGGATTCGTCATCGTACCAGTCGAAACCGGTGGATCTGCCCCGTTCCAGCAGCTGCTCCGGTGCGGCTTCCCGGGTGGGGGAAACGGAGCTGGTGTTCAGCACTTCCACCTGATAGTTCCGCACCCCGTGGAGGGGCACCCAGTTGTACACCGGGTACAGCAGGGTGGTGCCGTTGCCGCTGTTGAACCGGCTGATGGGTTCCGGATACAGGGCGGTTTTCTTCTCCGGATCCACATGGACCTTTTCCACAGGCGACAGGGCGGAAACCGGCTTTTCGTCCAGGTTGAAGGACTGGATCTTCACGGAAACATCCCCCCGGGTGCCCGCCGGCAGGGACAGGTTGTATCCGGCCACATAGGTCCGGTCATCGGGCAGGGCTGTGCCGTTGGGCAGGGTTACCGATACATTGTAGTACACCGTCCCCAGAATGGGTTTCCAGCGGAGGGTGGGGTGGAGAGAAGCGGGATGGGCCGCCGTATAGTGGGTGGTGAACTGGGGCACCGGCTGCCGGCGCAGAACGGGAACCGCCGTTTTGGCTGCAGCCACCGGTTTCCGGACGGGAGGCAAGGCAGCCGCCCGGGCCGGAAGTGTCAAAAATCCGGCCCCCATGCATCCAAGGAGCACCGCACGGCAAAGAGTATGGGAAAACGTATGCATAGGAAACAAGACCTCATTTCATATTGTAGTTACAGGGAATATTGTAGCATATTTGGGGGGTGAGGGGGAGGTGAACGAGTGGTTGAGTGGTTAAGTGGTCGGGGATTGGGTGCACAGCCTGCAGGGTCACTTTTCCCGATTCGCCTGAAAGCTGTTTCTTTGGTATAATGGTCACAGAACAGCTTGTTTCAGACCGTAGACCTGTTCCAGGTGATTTTATAGAAAGAGAGGGTATGGGAGATGCAGTGGACAATGCCCATTGGAATCGATGATTTTGGTAAACTTCGAAAAGAACAGTACTATTTTGTGGATAAGACAGATTTTATCCGGCAGTTGATCGATGGACACAGCGCAGTAACCCTGCTGACCCGCTCCAGACGGTTTGGCAAAACGCTCACTTTGGGTATGACGGGTATCATTTTGGAAAAGATGAGATCTATAACCCCTGGTCCGTCATCAATTTCTTCAAGGAAGGGCAGATAGGGGATTACTGGGTCAATACATCCGGAAACAGAATCATCCGTCTGCTGCTTCAACAGATACAACCGGAAACCCGGGAAAATCTCTTCCATCTTCTTCACAGGGAAGTGGAGGACATCTACCGGTTCGAGATCCTGGATCGAATGCGGGCGGGATTTTCCGTATCCCGTCTGGAATCCCTGCTGGACCATCTCCTGCAGGGAAATGCAAAGGCGTTTGCCGACGGAATGGAAAAATACCTCGAGTAGACAAATACATGCAATCAGGGGGGAAGTCTTTTGCAGCAGCTGCAGCTTGTTTTCAAAAAGAAATGTGTCCATTTTTCAGCTTTCATGAAAAACCGGGGAAAAGATCGTTTGGGTTCTACTCTTTTTTGGGTCCTGGTACTTTACAGTTTTGCTTTTTTATCGACATTCGGTGTATCCAGACAAATTCCTGTTGCTTTCCAGGATTATTTGCCCCTTGGTAAATCCCTGGCCGTGGTTTTTGGCCTGGTTTATTTCCTTACCGGCATTTTCCCTTTGAAAGAATTCCGTTCCAAAGCAAGGGCGGCCTTGTTGGCCATACTCAGCTGGCTGGCTGGATACAGCTGGATTTTTTTCCATCTGGTCCACAATCCGTACAACATCACCATGTATACCAGACTGTATGTCCGGTATTACCGCAGCGGCATCATGTTCTTCCTGTTTCTGCTGATGGTGGAACTTCTGCTGGCCAATCAGAAGAAAAACAGGTTGCTGCTGTGGATCCAGCAGGGGGCCGCTTTTTTTCTCACATTCTTCCTGCAGCTCTGTCCTTTGGTTTATGTTGGATATTTTATGAAATACCGCAGCCTTTTTGACGATATCTCGCTTCTTTCCATTCTGGCCACCAATGTTAAGGAAGCCGGAGAATACCTGCGTTCCATGTTTTCCGGAGGCCAGCTGGCCATTTTCGCCTGTGGGCTGTTGCTTCTTCTGGCAATCAGCTGGAAATTCAGCATACGGGAACCTCGGAGGAAAATCCTCTACACCAAACTCCAGCAGGCCGTCCTTGTGTTTTTTGTCTTTGTCATGTTTTTCACCGTTGCCTATAAAGGCAGTGCCTATTTCCCTCTGGATGTGTATGTGGGGCTGCATAAACTGGAGGGGGGCCCCATGCACGCATTCGATGCTCTGAAGAAAAACATCCGGAAGAATCAACAACAGATTTCTTTAGACAAAGAGAAAGCCCTGCCCATGAAGTTGCCGGGAACAGTGATCCTGGTGGTGGGAGAAACTGCCTGTCGGGATTATATGGCTGCCTTCAACCCAGAATACCCCTTGGAAACCACCCCTTGGGAGTCCAGCATACGGCGAACCGATGGTTTTTTCTTCTTCCCCCAGGCCTATTCCAACTTTTCCAATACCGTGATGGCCCTCAGTCAGTCCCTTACCAGCTCCAATCAGTATAACAACATGCCTTTGGGAGAATCCGTGGATCTGGTCAGTTTGGCCAGAAAAGCCGGTTACCATACCTACTGGTTTTCCACTCAGGGAAAGGGCGAAGTGTGGGATGCGGCCATTACCACACTGGCCAGTCAGGCGGATACCCGGAAATGGATGCCCTGGAAGCATGATGGCCAGCTGTTGGAACTGTTGAAAATGGTACCGGCCGATCAGAACAATTTCATCATCCTCCATTTGAATGGAAGTCACTATCGGTATCGGGACCGGGTGCCCAAAAAGTTTGCCCAGGACCACACCTTCTCTCAAGTCCCGAAGGAAGAGGGAGAGTTCGACACCTCTCTGGCCTATACGGATGAAGTGCTTCAGCAGGTGTATCAGTACAGCCATAAACATCTGAACCTTCAGGTGATGGTGTATTTTTCCGATCATGGAGAAAACATGAAATACAAGCATGTTTCCCATCCGTTTACCTTCGATATGGTGCGGATCCCTATGTGGATTTATCTTTCCCCGGCGTACCGGAGAGCCTATCCTGCCACAGGAAAGGCTCTTCAAGCCCATGAAAACACCGTGTTCACCAACGACCTGATTTTTGAAACCGTATGCGGGCTGATCCAGGCTCCGTCCAACCATTACAATCCCCAGTATGACCTTTCCCATCCTGCCTATGCCATTACCAAAGACAACGCAAAAACCATGAGAGGGGAATACAGCATACAGGAAGATCCGATTTGGGAAAAGAAAACAGGAGAGGAAGACTGATTGCGCACCAGATGCAGGGGCCGTAGGCCGGTTGGCCCGTTTCCGCACGGGTGTACGATGTTTTGCGGGCTGCCCGGCGTGCAGCCCCTACGGTTTCGGTGGACGCATGGTGGTTTGGATCTGCCTTCTTTTATTTTCCCCCTTGCTTTTCCTCAAAAACCTGCTATAATTAGGGCTGTAAGAAGTTTTTAATAAAAATTATTAAAAAGTAGACTTATCGGATTAACAGTCCGATGGCCACAGTTTCAAGGGGAGGCTTTTCTTATGAAAAAATTCATTTGCAGAGTGTGCGGTTATGTGTATGAAGGCGAAGAAGCTCCGGAAAAATGCCCGCAGTGCGGCGCTCCGAAAGATAAATTCGATGAACTGAAGGAAGGCGTCAAGGAATACGCTGACGAACACGTGGTCGGCGTTGCCAAGGGCGTGGATGAACGGGTGCTGGAAGGCCTGCGTCAGCACTTCACCGGTGAATGCTCTGAAGTGGGCATGTATCTGGCCATGAGCCGTGTGGCAGACCGGGAAGGGTATCCGGAAGTGGCGGAAGCCTACAAACGGATCGCTTTCGAAGAAGCGGAACACGCTGCCAAATTCGCTGAACTGCTGGGTGAAGTGGTCACCGACAGCACCAAGAAGAACCTGGAAATGCGGGCTGCCGCTGAACAGGGTGCCTGCGCCGGCAAGAAGGAAATCGCCACCCTGGCCAAACAGCTGGGCTACGATGCCATCCATGATACCGTCCATGAAATGGCCAAGGACGAAGCCCGTCACGGCCGTGTATTCGATGGTCTGCTGGCCCGTTACTTCGCAAAATAATCCAGTTTGCAGCCGGTAAGGCTGCATCCTGAAGTCCCGCTGGGGAGGGACCGGGGCCTGTTGGCGCCCTGCCTTCCCGGCGGGATTTTTTCTGCTGTCTGTGGCTCCTGGAGGTGCACCCATGTATTTATCCAGTATGCGTATCCAGAATTACCGAAATTTCAAAGACATCACCATGACCTTCCATCCCCTGGCCAATTATCTGGTGGGGGAGAACGACATCGGCAAAAGCGGGTTCCTCCGGCTCCTGTCCTATATGGCCAACGCCTGGACCCTGCCGGAAAACGACTATGACGATCCCAAACAGCCCATCCGGATCACCCTGGATCTCCATCTGCTCCAGAGCCCGAATGAATACTTTGCCGACACCCCCCAGGACCATCCGGAAAAAATCCGGGTACGGCTGGAAATGAAGGTGACGGATATCTGTCCCCATCTCTATGATGGGGAGACCGGACAGGAAATGCCCCTGGAAACCATCCGCCGGCTCCGCTACATCAGCTATTCCGCCATCAGCCAGGAGGACCAGGCGGTGCGGCCCCAGGTGTACCGGGCTCTGGAAAAGTGTCTGGCCCAGTGGGAAGCCAGCCACTGCGGTCCCCTGCCGGAGGAGGAACGGCAGTTTATCCAGCACGAAGTGAATGTGGGGTATTTCGATTCTTCCTATTATGAATGCATTTTCTACCTGTCCCGGATCCTCTGCCGGAGCAACCGGCATCGGGCGGACAATCTAAAGTTCATTTCCCTGGCGGCTCTCCGGATCATCACCCAGGTGTACCAGATGGCCCACAGTCTTTCCGTTCCTCTGGAGCATACCATCATTGTGGACAGCCAGGGCAAACGGTACCTGCCCCTGATTATTTCCATCGACGAACCGGAAATCCATCTGCACCCCTATATGCAGCGTTCCATCCTCCAGTATTACCAGCAGCTGCTGAACAACGAGGATCCCCAGTTCTGTGCCCTGCTCAAGGATCTGTTCGGACTGGACGGGCTCCGGGGCCAGCTGTTTGTGGTGACACATTCCACGGATTCCCTGATCGACGACTACCGGAACATCCTCCGGCTGTACCATGACCGCAGGGGTCTGGTCAAGGCGGCCTGCGGGGCCAGTTTCCATGTCAACCGGGAAATCGAGAAGCATCTGATCATGCATTTTCCGGAAGTGAAGGAGGCACTTTACGCCCGGAGTGTGATCCTGGTGGAAGGGGAGACGGAGTACGGCTGCTTCCAGCTGTTCGGCCGGACGGTAGGGGTTCCTTTCGATTATTACGGCATTTGTCTCATCAACGCCCGGGGCGAAAGTTCCATTGCCAAGATCAAGAAGCTGCTGGAATATTTCCGGCTGCCGGTGGTGGCTTTGTACGATGCGGACGTGAAGGAGGCCCACAAGCGGGAAAAAGGGGTGTACTTCACCGATGGAGTCTGTTTTGAAATGGACCTGTCCCAGACCATGCTCCAGCGTGGAAAGCGCCAGGCTCTGGACCGAATCATCGACGTGGCATGCGGCGGCACGGGCCGGACCAGCTACGACATGGTGAAAAAGGCCTGTCACAAGCTCCAGCTGGATCCCCGGGACTTTCCGCCCGGTCCCCTGTACAAGGCCAAACCCCATAAGGGACCGGTATGGGTGTATTATTTTGCCTGGCTCTACAGCAACAAGGGGGTCATCCTGGGACGGCTCATCGGCCAGTCCTTCCAGAAGGAAGAAGTGCCTCCGGCTTTCGTACGGGTGATCCAGGCCGCCGGGCGTCTGGCTACGGTGCCGGAAAGGGCATAATTATTGATGAATTTTGAAAAATATGGTACCCTTAGAAAGGAATGTTGTATATCTTTGCACTGAGGGGGAGCCTTATGGAAAATTTCTGGATTGCGGCAGGGGCGGTGCTGCCTCTGATGATCTACATGGCCATCGGTCTTCTGGCCCGGCGGAAGTATCACTTCAATGAAAGTCATATTTCCAACTTCAACAAAATCGTCTTTGGTGTGTTCCTGCCCACCAACATGTTCTATTCGGTGTATTTCACCGACATTGGCAAGGTGATGCGGCCCGGGTTCGTGCTGTTTGCGGTGGGAGCCCTGCTGACGGTGTTTGTAACGGGCTGGGTGCTGGTGACCGCCCTGGTGAAGGACAACAAAAAGCGGGGGGCCATGATCCAGGCCTTTTACCGGAGCAATTTCATCCTGCTGGGGGTGCCCCTGGTGGAAAATCTCTACGGAACAGAAGCGGCGGCTGTGCCTCTGATGCTCTGCGCCATCATCATCCCCATCTACAATGTACTGGCGGTGTTCACCCTGGAAACTTTCCGGGGCGGCACCTTCAATCCGCTCCATATCCTGGCCGGGGTAGCCCGGAATCCCATGATCATGGGAGCGGTGGCCGGTCTTCTGTGCAAGCTGCTGCCCTTTCCGCTGCCCGTGGCCCTGCTGAAATGCATCAAGGCCATTGCCGGCAGCACCACTCCCTTTGCCCTGATCGTCCTGGGTGCTTCCTTTACCCTCCAGGGGGCCATCAGTGAAATCCGGGAACTGGCCTTTACGGTGACCGGCCGGCTGGTGATTGCTCCGCTGATCGTCATCGGGGGAGCCGTGGCCCTGGGCTACCGGCAGGTGGATCTGGCTTCTCTTATGGCCATGTCCGCCACCCCCTGCGCCGTGGCTTCCTTTGCCATGGCCCAACAGATGGACAGTGACGGGGAGCTGGCCGGCAACTGCGTAATTTTCAGCTCGGCTCTTTCCTGTATCACCATGTTCCTCTGGGTGTTCATTACGAAAAATCTGGGACTGTTATGATCAAATTGAAAAATACACTCCAAAAATGATATACTATCTGTAAAGACAGTCTAAACAGGGAGGTCCCCAAAGATATGGTAAAAATCAATGCATCTTTATCCAAAGAAAAAAGAATCCTGAAAGCCGCGGAACAGGTGTTTTCCCACAAGGGATACACCCAGGCAACCCTGGATGAGATCATCCAGATCGCGGATACCGGAAAGGGGACTGTATACAAATATTACAAGAACAAGGAAAATCTGTTCTATACCCTGGTGGAGGCCAAAAACCGGAAGCTGATGAAGGCCATGGAAACGGCCGTGGAGGAAGGGAAAACTTTTTCCGATCAGTTCCGGGGCTATGTGGAAGCGTTCCTGCATTTTTTGGAGAAGAATGAGACCCTGTGGTCGGTGATCCTGTTCGAACTGCTGAACCAGCAGGCCGGCTGGCGGCTTCTCTGGGATGAAAAGAAACAGGACTGGCGGCTGGATGTCCGGTGGGGCAAAAAGCCGGAAGAAAAGGATGTGGCCATGAAACGGCGGTATGCGGAGCTGATTTATGGGGAAATCCAGCTGCTCCAGAGCATTTTCCAGAAAGCCATCGACAGGCAGTATCTGAAGCCTCTTACAGATTTGCAGCTGATGAGCCAGAATTTCTATTTCAGTATTTTCATGCTCAGCAACCAGGGAGCCTTTACCAAAGAAAACCGGGAAAGGGTCGTGGATGGCATGATCGACCGGTTCCTGTACGGACACAAAGAAAAAACTGCCACCCGGTAAGGGAGGCAGTTTTTTTTGTGGCAGAATGGCGGGCGGCCGGGTGTGCCGCCCTGCGGACCCGATGAATATCATATCCACGGTCCCGTAGGGGCCGCACGCCGGGCGGCCCGGAATCCCGCACTTTCTTACAGACGGTGGGAGGAATTCAGCACATCCCGCATCTTGTGGGCCACCATCATCTTGATGGCTTCCCGGCCCTTGCCCAGATAGGAGCGGGGATCGAAATCTTCCGGATGTTCATACAGGTACTTCCGGATGGAAGCGGTCATAGCCAGACGCAGGTCGGTATCGATGTTGATCTTGCAGACCCCGTAGGTGCCGGCCTTTTTCAGCATGTCTTCCGGACAGCCCTGGGCACCGGCCAGTTTGCCGCCGTATTTGTTGCATTCTGCCACGAATTCCGGGATAACGGTGGAAGCTCCATGGAGCACCAGCGGGAACCCGGGGAGCATGTTGGTGATCTTTTCCAGACGGGCAAAATCCAGTTCCGGTTTGCCTTTGAACTTGTAAGCCCCGTGGCTGGTGCCGATGGCGATGGCCAGGGAGTCCACACCGGTCCGTTCCACAAATTCCACAGCCTGGTCCGGATCCGTATAGGTGGCGTCTTTGGTGTTGACCTTTACGGCATCTTCCACGCCGGCCAGTTTGCCCAGTTCGGCTTCCACCACGACCCCTTTGTTGTGGGCATAGTCCACCACCCGTTTGGTCAGTTTGATGTTTTCTTCAAAAGGATATTTGGAGCCGTCGATCATGACAGAGGTAAAACCGCCGTCCACGCAGGCCTTGCAGATATCGAAATCAGCGCCGTGATCCAGGTGCAGGGCAATGGGCAGACCGGTGTCTTCCATGGCGGCTTCCACCAGGTGCAGCAGGTAGCTGTGCTTGGCGTATTTCCGGGCCCCGGCGGATACCTGCAGGATCAGGGGAGATTCTTCTTCTTTGGCAGCATCCACAATGCCCTGGACGATTTCCATATTGTTGACGTTAAAGGCGCCAACGGCATAATGGCCTTCGTAGGCTTTCTTGAACATTTCTTTCGTGGTTACAAATGGCATGGTGAAACCTCCTTGAGTATCAGTTATTGTTTATTATACCATACTTTCCGGAAATCGGGCGGCAGGGGAGCGGTGATTTCCACCGGTCTGCCCGTAAAGGGTTCCCGGAAGGCCACCTTCCAGGCATGGAGATAATGGCGGCCGGGAGCCCCGGGGGTGCCGTAGAGGGTATCCCCCAGAAGGGGGTGGCCGGCGGCTGCCGCATGGACCCGGATCTGGTGGGTGCGGCCGGTTTCCAGCTGGAACCGGACCAGGGACAGGCCCTCCTTTTCGCCCAGTACCTGGTACCGGGTACGGGCAGGCTGTCCATCCGGATCCACCTGCCGTTCCACAATGGAACCGGGCCGGCGGCCGATGGGCCAGTCCAGGATCCCTGCCGGCTGTTCCCAATGGCCCAGGGTCAGAGCCAGATAGGTCTTTTCCAGCCGGTTCCGGGACAGCATATGGTGGAGACAGGCGTTTTTGGCAAAAAGCACCACTCCGGATGTTTCCCGGTCCAGCCGGGATACCGGATGGACGGCGCTGGAAATGTGATGGGTCTGGAAATACCAGGCCACCCGGCGGCTGAGAGCGGGAGTCCGTTCCTTTCCTGCATTGTGGGTCACCAGGCCGGCCGGTTTGTCCACAGCCAGATACAGCTCCGTTTCCTCCAGGATGGACAGGGGTGCTTCTTCCGGTTCCAGGGTGCAGGGTTCCGGCAGAAAGGTCCAGGCAACCCGGTCTCCCGGCTGGAGCAGCAGATCCCGCTGGATGATTTCCCCGTTCACCTGGAGGGCACCGGCGGCCTTCAGCTTCTTCCAGTAGGTGCCGGAAAGGCCCTGGTCCCGGAGAAAGGATTTCAGTCGCTGGGGCAGGGAGGACGGAGCGAGAAAAAGTTCCATTACAGCACCTTCTGGCCCAGGATGCAGGCCAGGATCCCGAAAAACAGGCTGAGCCCCATGTAGAGAGCTGCGGTGATTCCGGCTCCCTTATCCACCAGCTGCTGGCTTTCCAGGGCAAAAGAGGAAAACGTGGTGAACCCGCCGCAGATGCCCACTTTGAGGAACAGGGCCAGCCGGGGATGGAGGGAGTTTCGGGCGGCCAGGGCCGTTACCAGGCCGATGAGAAAGGCACCGGCAATATTGATGAAAAAGGTCTTCAGGGGAAAGCCGCTGCTGTGGCTCAGGGGCAGCAGCCCGATGAGATACCGGCAGATGGCGCCGATACAGCCCCCCAGACCAACGATCACACATTCAGTCATGGAAAAGTCTCCTTTGCATAGTCATACGGCATATTATACCATACTCAGTGCAGAGTGCAGAGTGAAGAGCACGGACGCTGAAAATCCAATGACCCATTGCGATGCCGTAGGGGCCGCACGCCGGTTGCCCGCCAGATCTGGATTTCGTGGTGCTGATGGTGCTGCCGGTGGGGATTTTCTTCAACCTGACCCTGATGCTGTTGTATGAAATCAGCCTGGGGCTGATCCGGGTGCTGCTGAAGCGGTGAAGGCCATGTCTTTCGGCACACTTCCATGCTATAATAATAACAATGCGGTTTGAGATGTTGCCTTAATAAAATGAATAGGTTGTCTTAGAAATAGAGTCTTCCTTTCAAGACTCTATTTCTGTAAGATGGAAGAAACAGAACCAGAAAGGATTTTCACATGCAGAATTCTGAAGATACAGCGAAACTGAAACAGCTCCAGGCCATCCTCCGGGACCTGGGCAGTGTGGCGGTGGCTTTTTCCGGAGGGGTGGATTCCACCTTTCTCCTGAAGGTGGCGCATGATACACTGGGAGACAAGGTACTGGCCGTAACGGCCCGTTCCTGTTCTTTCCCGGAACGGGAACTGAAGGAAGCCAAAGCTTTTTGTGAGAAAGAAGGGATCCGCCATCTGGTAGTGGATTCGGAAGAACTGTCCATTCCGGGCTTTTCCCACAATCCCACCAACCGGTGCTATCTGTGCAAACATGAACTGTTCGAAAAGATCCTGGAAGTGGCCAAAGAGAACCACCTGGCGGCTGTGGTGGAAGGTTCCAACCTGGATGACGAGGGCGATTACCGTCCCGGGCTCCAGGCCATTGCGGAACTGAAGATCGCCAGCCCCCTGCGCCGGGCGGGCCTGTACAAAAAGGAAATCCGGGCGCTTTCCAAAGAGCTGGGGCTCCCCACCTGGAACAAGCAGTCCTTTGCCTGCCTGTCCTCCCGGTTCGTCTATGGGGAAGAAATCACGCCCCGGCGGCTGGGTATGGTGGACAAGGCAGAACAGCTGCTGCTGGATATGGGCTTCCATCAGCTGCGGGTGCGGATCCACGGGGGGAACCTGGCCCGGATCGAAGTGATGCCGGAAGAACTCCGGAAAGTGCTGGATCACCGGCTGGAGATCACGGAAAAACTGAAGGGATACGGTTTTGCCTATGTGACACTGGACCTTCTGGGCTACCGGACCGGCAGCATGAATGAAACCCTGTCCCCGGAAAAGAAGGCCTGACCATGGAAGCGAAAAAGATCCTGGAAAAAGTCCGGAATGGAGAGATTTCCGTGGAAGCCGCGGAAAAATTCTTCCGGCAGAAGCCTTTTGACGACCTGGGCTTTGCCAAACTGGATACCCACCGGAAGATCCGTACGGGCTTCGGGGAAGTGGTGTTCTGCAGCGGAAAAAAGGATGAGCACCTGCAGCAGATTTTCCGGAAACTGGCGGAAGAGGAAGGCAATGTGCTGGGGACCCGGGCCAGCCGGGAACAATATGAACTGATCCGCGCCCTGTGTCCGGATGCGGTATATGACTCCCTGTCCCGCCTGGTGAAAATCATCCGGAAACCGGTGGAACTCCGGGGCTCCGTAGCAGTGTGCACGGCCGGTACGGCGGATATCCCGGTGGCGGAAGAGGCGGCCCAGACGGCGGAATTCTTCGGCAGTAAAGTGAACCGGGTCTATGATGTGGGAGTCAGCGGACTCCACCGGCTCCTGGCCAGCCTGGACCCCATTCAGGAAGCCAACTGCGTCATTGCGGTGGCGGGCATGGAAGGGGCCCTGCCCAGTGTGCTGGGAGGCCTGGTGAGCAATCCGGTGATCGCCGTCCCCACCTCCATCGGCTACGGGGCCAGCCTCCAGGGGATTTCGGCTCTTCTCACCATGCTCAACAGCTGTGCCAACGGCATTGCGGTGGTGAACATCGACAACGGCTACGGAGCCGGATACATGGCCACCCAGATCAACCGGCTGGCCTGCGGAAAGGAACGGTGACGGTATGGAAAAAATACTCTATCTGGAATGCAAAAGCGGCATCAGCGGGGATATGACCGTAGGGGCCCTGCTGGATCTGGGTGCGGATGAACAGGTGCTCCGGAAGGCCCTGGCCTCCCTGCCCCTGACCGGATATACGGTGGAAATCAGCCGGGTAAAGAAGGCCGGCCTGGACTGCTGTGACTTCCTGGTGCGGCTGGATGCAGAACACGAGAACCACGACCACGACATGGACTATCTCTACGGTTTTGCCCAAAACCGGGAAGAAGCCCCGGAAAGGGAGGAGCATCATGGCCACCATCATCATCACCATGACCATGAGCACCAGATGGCAGGGACGGAACCCCATCATGCCCATCATCATGAACACCGGGGCCTCCGGGACGTGCTGGATATCCTGTCTCAGGGAGACCTGACGGAAGGGGCCCACAACCTGGCAGTGAAGATCTTCACCATCCTGGGGGAAGCGGAAGCAAAAGCCCATGGCACCACCCTGGACCAGGTCCATTTCCACGAAGTGGGGGCTGTGGATTCCATTGTGGACATTGCCGCTGCGGCGGTGTGCCTGGACAATCTGGGAATCCATGAAGCGGTGATCCCGGTGCTCAATGAGGGGACCGGCAGCGTCCGCTGTGCCCACGGCATCCTGCCCATTCCGGTGCCGGCGGTGGCCAGCATCGCCGCAGCCCATCATCTGCCCCTCCACATCATGCCTTTTGCCGGGGAATACGTAACACCCACCGGGGCGGCCATTGCAGCGGCCATCCGCACCCGGAGCCATCTGCCGGAAACCTTTACCCTTGCCAAAGTGGGCCTGGGCGCGGGAAAACGGGAACAGGCCATGCCCAGCATCCTCCGAGCCATGGTGCTGGAGGTGCAGCCAGAAGAGGAACAATCTCCCTGGGAGAAGGATTCCATCTGGAAGCTGGAAACCAACCTGGACGACTGTACCGGGGAAGCCCTGGGCCGGGTAATGGACCGGCTTTTTGCCGCCGGAGCCCGGGATGTGCAATATGCTCCTGTGCAGATGAAGAAAAACCGTCCGGGCTGGCTGATCACCGTCCTGTGCAAAGAGGAACAGAGGAAGACCCTGGAGGCCCTGCTGTTCCGGGAAACCACCACCATCGGGATCCGCCGGAGCCGGATGGAACGGAGCATTCTCCGACGCCGGGAAAAGACCGTGGAGACGGCTCTGGGACCGGTGGCCGCAAAGGAAGTGCAGGTACCGGTGCTTTCTCCGGAAGGGGCCCTCACCGGAGAAACGGAAACCCGGCTGTATCCGGAAGCGGAATCCATGAGGGAATTGTGTACCCGTACCGGCCGCAGCTGGCAGGCAGTGTGGCAGCAGGTGCTGGGAGACCTGGCCCGGGCTGCCCAAAAGGAGGGCTGACCCATGCATATGGCGGATGCACTCCTTTCTCCCGGAATAGCCGGGGTGATGTACGTACTTTCAGGGACCGCGGCCTGTCTGGCGGCCCGGAAAGTAAAAAACAGTGAGGACCCGGCTCTGGTGCCGGAAATGGGGGTACTGGGGGCCTTTGTATTTGCCGCCCAGATGCTGAATTTTGCCATCCCGGGGACCGGATCTTCCGGCCATCTGTGCGGGGGCATGCTCCTTGCAGCCGTAGTAGGCCCCTGGGGAGGCTTTCTGACCCTGATCGGGGTGCTGGTGCTCCAGTGCCTGGCCTTTGGGGACGGGGGCCTGCTGGCGCTGGGAGCCAATGTGTGGAACATGGCTTTTTACGGCTGCTTCATCGGGGGCGGACTGGTATGGCCTTTTCTGGTCCGCCGGGGAATGACCCGAAAACGCATCATCCTGGCCAGTATCCTGGGCAGTGTGGTGACCCTCCAGATGGGGGCTTTTTCCGTGGCGGCGGAAACCACCCTGTCCGGCATTGCGGAACTGCCTTTTTCCACCTTTCTCCTGCTGATGCAGCCCATCCATCTGGCCATCGGGCTGGTGGAAGGGATGATCACCGCCGCCGTGCTGGTGTTTCTCTATGAAAACCGTCCGGAACTGCTCCGGTCCCCGGCTGAACAGACGGATGCCCCGGCTGTGGGAAACCGGAAAAAAGTCCTGGGAGTCCTGACGGCTGCCGCCCTGTTCATGGGAGGGATCCTGTCCCACTTTGCTTCGGAAGATCCTGACGGCCTGGAATGGTCCCTGGCCCGGATCACCGGTTCCACCGAACTGGAAGGGACGGAGCAGGGCGTCCACGGGTTGACAGCCTGGTTCCAGAACCTGACGGCCCTGTTCCCGGATTACCAGGTGCCCGGTCTCAGTCCGGCTCTGGGCACGGCTCTTTCCGGAATCCTGGGCACCCTGGCCGTATTGGGCCTGGTGTGGGCGCTGGGCCGGAAGCTGCAGAAAGGAAGGACCCATGAAATCTCTGGACAGGGCCATTGAAGCCATCCATTGGCTGGATGACCTGGCTGCCCGGGACACCCTGCTGACCCGGCTGTTCCCTCTGGCCAAGCTGGCCGCCCTGTTCCTGTATCTGGGATTTTTGACCAGCCTGGAGAGAGGGGCGCTGCTTTCCGGGCTGCTGATGCTTTTGCCCCTGCCTGTGCTGTACCGGGCGGGGAAGATTCCCTTCCGGATCGCTTTCCGGCAGGCACTGCCGGCGGTGCTGCTCCTTGCCGGGCTGGGACTGGTGAACCTGCTCTATGTCCAGGCTCCGCCGGTTCCGGTGGGACCGTTCCGGATCGGCGCCGGAACCGCCGCCTTCCTGGTTCTGGTACTGAAGGGACTGGGCTGCGTGCTGGCCGGGTATCTGCTCTTGGCCACCACCGGCATGGAACGGCTGGCCTGCGCCCTCCAGAAACTGCCCCTGCCCCGGGTGCTGATCGTTTCCACCCTGCTCACCTGGCGATACCTGGTGCTGCTGCTCCAGGAAAGCCGGCGCATGGAACAGGCCTTCCATCTCCGGGCTCCGGACAGCCGGGGAATTCCCTGGAAAATCGCCGGCAGCCTGCTGGGCCTGCTGTTCCTCCGGAGCCTGGACCGGGCCCGGTCCGTCTACGAAAGCATGGAGCTCCGGGGCTTCCGGGGCCGTTTCCCGGAAACGGGAAAAAAGGGGAATCCCGGAGGCAGCATCCTGCTGCTGGTCCTGACCCTGGCCTGGTGCCTTCTGTGCCGGTTCCCGGGGTGAAATTCATCCAATCTGATCATCGTATGCTGCTGCGGAAGGAGTCCTGCCCATGTCTGCCATTCTTGCCCTGTCCCATATCCGGTTCTGCTATATCCTGCCGGGGCCTGAAAAACCAACGGTTCCCGTATTCCAGGATCTGTCCTTTGCCCTGGCGCCTGGAGAAAAAGTGGGGCTTATCGGCTGCAACGGGGTGGGGAAGTCCACCCTGCTGAAACTGGTCATCGGGCTTCTGCCCCTCCAGGAAGGGAACATGGAGGTATGCGGCCTCCCCATGGACCGGAAAAATCTTCCGGAAATCCGGAAAAAGGCCGGGTACGTGTTCCAGGATTCGGAAAGCCAGCTGTTCCTGCCTACGGTGGAAAGCGATGTATCCTTTGGCCTGCGGAATGCCGGAGTGCCAGGGGAAGAAGCAGCCCGGCGCACGGCGGAAGCCCTGAAAAAAGTGGGGATGGAAGGGCTGGCCCGGCGGCAGATCTACCGGCTTTCCGGAGGACAGAAAAAGCTCACCGCCATTGCCGGCCTTTTGACCCGGGAACCGGAGCTTTTGCTGCTGGATGAACCCTCTGCTGCCCTGGACCCCCGAAACCGGCGGAAACTGGCGGAAATCCTCCGGCAGCTGTCCTGCGCCCAGCTCATCGCTTCTCACGATTTGGATTTCATCTGGGATACCTGTGACCGGGTGATCCTGCTGTCGGAGGGAAGGATCCAGCAGGATGGGGCAGCCCGGGAAGTATTGTCCAACCAGACCCTGCTGGAAGCCTGTGGCCTGGAACTCCCCCTGCGTCTGCAGAAGGGCATCTGAAACCGGGCAAAGGACCCAGGAACCCGGCATCCCAACAGGCCGTGACTGTAACCGGTTCCGTAGGGGCTGCACGCCGGGCAGCCCGCCAAATTCGCCGATTCGTTGAACATTTTACAGGGAAACCGAACTGTGCACTTTTCTTGATGAAAACAGGAGGAAAAAGAAATGAAACTTGCCGTAACGTACAACCCGGAAAACGGAGAAATTTTCCAGCATTTTGGCCGGACGGAAACCTTCAAGGTCTATGACCTGGCAGATGGGAAAATCCAGAAAGCAGAAGTGTGCAGCACCCAGGGCCAGGGCCATGGAGCGCTGGTGGGCGTACTCCAGGCAGACAAGCTCCAGTATCAGGAAGACATCCGGTGCGATCACCACGGTGAACACCACGAAGGCGGCTGTCATCACTGAGCAAAGAAACAGGGACCTGTTGCATGCAGCAGGTCCTTTATGGTATTATGAAGAAAAATTCTTGATTACGATTCTTTCTACAGGAGGAATTTATGAAAGCCAAGATGATTCTGACTGCCCTTTTTGCGTCCGCCGTTCTTCTTGCAGCAGGATGCGGAGGCTCTTCCGGCGGAGCCCAGACCAATGCCCCTGCTTCTTCCCAGGCCTCTGCCCAGAAGGCCGCGGCCCCCGGCTTTACCCTGAAGGAAGCAGCCGGTCCGGAACGGACCGTCCAGCCCGGCGACGGCAAAGTGTATGTGATCAATTTCTGGGCCACCTGGTGCCCGCCCTGCCGGAGCGAAATGCCGGAGCTGAATACCTTTGCCCAGAAACACAAAGAAAAAGTCCAGTTCTATGGAGTGAATCTCCAGGAAGAAGGGGACAAGGTCCAGGGTTTCCTGAAGGACAACGGCTACACCATGCCGGTGCTCCTGGACCAGGAAGGAAAAGCCGCCACCCTGTACAAGGTCCGGGTGATTCCCACCACGGTGATCCTGGATGAAAAGGGGAATATCCTCCAGCGCCATGAAGGGGTGATTACCGCCCAACAGCTGGAAACGCTCCTGAAAGGAAAGCTCTGATGGGCTCCCTGACCCTGGGGGCTGCTTTCGGCGCCGGCTTCCTGTCCTTCCTTTCTCCCTGCGTCCTGCCCATGCTGCCCACCTTCCTGCTGCTCTTGGCCGGATCCGGGGCAGAAAAAGAACAGGGAAGGGGAGGGCTGCTCCTGAACACCCTGGCCTTCCTGGGCGGTTTCACCCTGGTATTCCTGACCATGGGTGCCACGGCCACCCTGGTGGGGCAGCTGGTGCTCCAATACTGGAAAGTGCTGGAAAAACTGGCGGGAGCGCTGCTGATCCTGCTGGGTCTGTTTTTAAGCGGCCTGTGGACGCCCCTGTTCCTGCTCCGGGACCGGCGGCCTTTCCTGCAGCAGAAAAAGCAGGGAGTCCTGGGTTCCTTCCTGCTGGGCGCGGCTTTTACCTTGGGCTGGACTCCCTGTACCGGCCCCATCCTTACCGGCATCCTGATGGCCGCCGGCAGCCGGCAGACCGTACAGGAAGGTGTGTTCCTGCTGCTGGCCTATGCCCTGGGCTTCTGTGTGCCATTCCTTTTGGCGGCTCTTTTCTGGGAAAAGATCGGTCCCCATCTGCGCCGGCATTATGCCTGGCTGCCCCGGATCCAGAAGATCCTGGGCCTGTTCCTGGTGCTGTTCGGCCTGCTCATGATCAGCGGCATGGCCCTGCGGGTGATGGCGGTTTTGGCAGGATAGGGAAGGGGGCTGTTGCCCGGGTAACAGCCCCTGTCAGCTGTCAGCTGTCAACGGTCGCAGCCGATGGAAATCAATTTTTGCAAATTGATTTTAACACTGCCTGCAATATTCTCTGTTTTCAGATTTCTTTCGTTTTGGAGTATGCTATAATAGATTTACAGTATACTGTTGAAGGATAGGATACAGTTTTCCCTGTTTTGTTTTTCCAAAGGAGGTTGATTGTTATGGATGGAGTCCAAAAGAAAAAGGGAATGCCTCTGGCCGGGCAGATTTTCATTGCCCTGATCCTGGGCATCATTGCCGGCCTGGCCCTTCAGGGCAATGTGAAATTTGCCGTTACCTACATCAAACCATTCGGGACGATTTTTCTGAATCTTGTGAAATTCATCGTAGGGCCCATTGTCCTGTTTTCCATTATGGCAGGGGTGGTATCCCTCAGTGATATCCGGAAACTGGGATCCATCGGCGGCATTACCCTGGTCTATTACTTTTTTACCACTGCCATTGCCACCACCATCGGGCTGATTATCGCCAACAGCTTCAAGCCCCTGTTTCCGGTTCTGTCCACGGCGGATCTGGCCTTTAAGGTCAAAAATGCCAGCCCCGGGCCCATGAAAATGCTGGTGGATCTGTTCCCCTCCAATTTTCTGGCTCCGCTGACCAGCGCCAATATGCTCCAGGTCATCGTCATGGCCCTTTTGATCGGGATTGCCATCATCGCCCTGGGAGAGAAGGGAGAAAAGGCGGCCGCTTTCATCAATACCTGGAATGATGTATTCATGAAAGTCATGGAAATGATCCTGGCCCTGTCTCCCATCGGGGTATTCTGCCTGCTGTGCCCGGTGATTGCACAGAACGGGACGGCGGTGATCGGCTCCCTGGCCAAGGTGATCCTCTGTGCCTACATTGCCTATGCCCTCCATGCCATCCTGGTCTATTCCATGGCTGTCCGGGCCATCGGAGGCATGAGCCCGCTGAAATTCTTCAAAGGGATGATGCCGGCCATGCTGTTTGCCTTTTCCAGCGCCTCTTCCGTAGGGACCCTTCCCATCAACATGGAATGTGCCAACAAGCTTGGAGCCTCCAGGGAAGTCACCAGTTTTGCCCTGCCTCTGGGGGCAACCATCAACATGGACGGTACGGCCATCTATCAGGGGGTCTGCGCCGTATTCATCGCATCCTGCTACGGAATCGACCTGACCCTGCCCCAGATGCTCACCATTGTGATCACCGCCACCCTGGCTTCCGTGGGGACGGCCGGTGTGCCGGGGGCCGGGATGATCATGCTGGCCATGGTGCTGGCTTCGGTGAACCTGCCGGTGGACGGCATTGCCCTGGTGGCCGGTGTGGACCGGATCTTCGATATGGGCCGGACCACCCTGAACATCACCGGTGACGCCTCCTGTGCCATTATCGTGACCCATTTGCTGGAGAAGAAGAGGAAATAAGGGGGCTGCTGACTGCTGACTGTTGACCGCTGACAAAAACAAGGGGGATGTGGTGCACGCACTGTGCAGCATCCCCCTTGTTTTCACGCAAAATGACGTACCCGCAGTTTGATGCCGCAGCTTTCCGCCAACAGAAGAACGCCGGATAAAAGGAACGGTTTGAAAAATTCTGGGGCGGAACCGTGTCTCCCCCGGGCTTTTATCCACACTATTTTACATAATATATATTATTGGACGCAATAATCTTGAAAACCAGATATTTCAAATTGTCTTGAAACTGAGATTTTTCTTTTGGATTTTGCCGTTTTTTTCTTCTTTGAGCAGGTTTTCTTTCCAATCGATGGGTTTTTCCGGAGATTCTGTTCCTGTCCTAAACACTCGTTTGACACACAATTGTTTTCCTGTTATACTAAATTTAATTAGATTGGAAACTTGTACGCAAATTCCATCCTGTCTAAAGGAGAGTTCCATTATGACTGAATCTGAAGAAAAGAAATCCACCCGGTCCCGGGGCATCAATACCCGGCAGAGCCAGATCCTTGATTTTATCCGTCAATATATCTTCAATAACGGCTATCCCCCTTCTGTACGGGAAATCGGCAGTGCTGTGGGGCTCTCTTCCAGTGCCTCCGTCCACAACAACCTGAAAAAGCTGGCGGAAGCCGGTTTTGTCAGCTGGGATCCGGAAAAGCCCCGCACCTACGGGCTCCGGGAAGAAATCAGCTGGAGGAAAAAGAGCATGGTCCCCGTGCCTCTGGTGGGTGCCGTCCATGCCGGTGATCCCATGCTGGCGGTGGAAAACATCGAGGACACCTACCCCATCCCCCTGGATCTGATTGGCTGCAGCGAGGATGTATTCATGATGGTGGTGGAAGGCGACAGCATGAAGAATGCCGGGATCCTGGACCATGATTATGTGTTCGTCCGGAAGCAGAACTATGCCACCAACGGGGATATTGTAGTGGCCCTCTTCAACGGTGAGGAAACCACCATCAAACGGTATTTCCGGGAACTGAAACAGATCCGTCTCCAGCCGGAAAATGATGCCTACCCGCCCATTGTAGGGACCGACAACATCGAAATCAAGGGAAAAGTCATCGCAGTATTCCGGACTCTTTGAGTTTTCCGCCTTTAAACAGACGATTTCCCTTCAGACGCTCAAATTTCCATTTTGAGCGTCTTTTTCTATTTTCATGACTCCTTATATGCAAGCAATAGAAAAACGACCTCTGAAACAAAATTCAGAGGCCGTTTTTTGGTTCCTTATTTCTGTTTTTCCATGATCTGCCGGGCGGCGGCCATCACGGCGATCCGGCCGTGTTCAAAGGTCAGTCCGCCCTGCATGAAGACCTTGTAGGGGGCCCGCATGGGACCATCGGCGCTCAGTTCGATGGAGGCACCCTGGACGAAGGTGCCGGCAGCCATGATGATGTCATCCTGATACCCGGGCAGCGGAGAGGGTACGGGAGTCACATGGGCATCAATGGGAGAATGGGCCTGGATGGCTTCGCAGAAGGCACAGAGGTTTTCCGGCGTCTTCAGGGTAATGGTCTGGATGATGTCACTGCGCACATCATCGGGCAGCGGAGACACTTCAAAGCCCAGGGACTGGAACACGGAAGCGGCGAACAGGGACGTTTTCACCGCCTGGAGCGCCACATGGGGAGCCATAAAGAGTCCCTGATAGAATTCCCGGGCCGTATCCCCCAGGGTGCAGCCCATTTCGCCGCCCAGACCGGGAGCGGTGAGTCGGTAGGAGGCCTGTTCCACCAGATCTTTTTTCCCGACGATATAGCCGCCGGTGGGGGCAAAACCGCCGCCCAGATTCTTGATCAGAGAACCGGCCATCAGATCTGCGCCCACTTCCGTAGGTTCCTTTTCTTCGATGAATTCCCCGTAGCAGTTGTCCACAAAGCAGATGATGTCCGGACGGACCTGTTTCACCGCCTGGCAGATCTCCCCGATTTCCCCTACGGTCAGGGTCTTCCGTTTGCTGCTGTAGCCGCAGGACCGCTGGATATGGATCAGGCGGGTGCGGGGCGTGATGGCGGCCAGGAGGGCCGGGATGTCCGGATGATCCCCTTCCATGGGGATTTCCTTGTAGGTGACGCCCAGATCCACCAGGGAACCGGGGGTCTTCACCGGATACCCGATGATGGTCTGCATGGTGTCATAGGGTTCCCCGGTGGCCCCGATCATTTCATCCCCGGGACGGAGATTCCCCAGCAGGGCCACAGCCAGGGCATGGGTGCCGGACACAAACTGGGACCGGACCAGGGCGGCTTCCGTCCTGAAGATATCGGCGTAGATCAGGTCCAGCTGATCCCGACCGGTATCGGAATAGCCGTAGCCGGTGGTGGGTTTCAGATAATAGTCGGCCACTTGGTACTTGGCAAAGGCGTCCAGCACCTTTTTGGTGTTCACCAGGGCAGCGGCTTCATGGCTCTGGGCATGTCTGGCTACAGCGTCCAGGGCTTTCCCTTCGATTTCATCCCATTGTATCATTGGATTGGATTTCCTCCTTGATCATTATTAATTATTCAATTGATTCATACTTTTTCACGGCTGGATGTAGGGCGCCAGTCTGTCGGCCAGGGCCTTGTCCATTCTGGCCCGGATCAGGATGCCGGTTTCCCCGTATTCTTCCGAAAGCACCTGGGCTTCCTCGTGGAGCCGGGCGGCCAGCCGGCTTTCCCCGTAGGGAATGCACAGATCCGCTTCCACCCGGTCCTGGCCCAGGAGCCGGGCCAGGGTCTCCAGCAGTTCCGGGACCCCTTCTCCGGTACGGGCGGAGATGCACAGGGCGTTGTCTTCCTGTTCCAGACGACGGCGCAACCCTTCATGCTGGCTCAGCCGGTCCACTTTGTTGTAGACGGTCAGGATGGGTTTATCAGTGACACCCAGTTCCTGGAGCACCTGATAGACGGCTTCCGTCTGCTCCCGGGCCAGTTCATGGGAGCTGTCCACCACGTGGAGCAGCAGGTCCGCATCCTTCACCACTTCCAGGGTGGATTTGAAGGCCGCCACCAGCTGATGGGGCAGCCGCTGGATGAACCCTACGGTGTCCGTCAGGGTGCAGCTGCTGCCGTCAGGCAGATCCAGCTGCCGGGTGGTGGGGTCCAGGGTGGCGAACAGCTGATCCTGGGCATAGATGTCCGAATGGGTCAGGGTATTCAGCAGGGTGCTCTTCCCGGCGTTGGTATACCCCACCAGGCACACCTGCTTCACTTCGTTCTTGTTCCGGGCCCGCTGTTGTTGTTTCCGGTTGCCCTTCATCCGGCGGATCTGGTCTTCCAGGAAGGCGATCCGATCCCGGATCCGCCGCCGGTCCACTTCCAGCTTGGTTTCCCCGGGTCCCCGGGTACCGATGCCGCCCCCTAGACGGGAGAGACTGGTGCCCTGGCCCATGATCCGGGGCAGCATGTACTGGAGCTGGGCCAGTTCCACCTGGAGTTTCCCTTCGCTGGTCCGGGCCCGTTTGGCGAAAATATCCAGGATCAGCCCGGTCCGGTCGATGATCCGCACCCCCAGGGCCCGTTCCAGGTTCCGCTGCTGGGCCGGGGAGAGTTCATCGTCAAAAATGCACAGGTCGATGTCTTCCTGCTGGGCAAAGAGGGCCATTTCCTGGACCTTTCCCTTGCCGATGAAGAACACCGGGTCCGGTTTGGGCCGGGACTGGACGAATTTGCCCACCACTTCCGCACCGGCGGTTTCCGCCAGCTGGGCCAGTTCTTCCACCGAATCCTGGGCGCTCCAGCGGGAGGCCGTATCCCCCCAGGCCAGGGAAATCAGCATGGCCCGTTCCGGCCCTTCCGCCAGATTGTGGTTCCGGGACCGTTTGGCCAGGATCTTTTCCACAGTGTGGACCACGTTCCCAAAAGGCATGGCAGCCACATCCTTCACCTTGAAGGGGCCGAATTCCTGGAGCACCGGCTGCTGGTCCTCATCCAGGTCGGTGATCATCCCGAAGCTGAGAAGAGGTTCGCTCTGGGGTGTTTCCCAGGCCATGGCAGCCATGGCATCGAACCGCAGGTCCCGGAGGGCGGAAAGATCCACCCCGCTGAGCCGGGGCGCCCCGGAAGGATGGGTATGGATGCAGGCCACCCCGCAAAGCCGGTTCTGGCTCCGGCGGGAATCCGTCCCGGGCAGTTCCACATGGCAGTCGCTGCCCACGGCAACGGCGGTCACCCGTCCCTTCCGGTCGATGTAAAGGGAGATTTCCCGGTTGATGGCATCGGAAAGGTCCCGCAAAACAAGGGCCAACTCCTGACTGATCAGTTGGCCCTCGTCCGCTCTCAGCTCATAGATCCCTTCCAACTGGGTGAGGACCTGTTTTTTCAGGCCCTCCGTCTTTCCGTAGATCGTTTGAGTCATAGGAGAACTCCTCTTGGTATTATACCCGTGCTTTGGCAGGTTCCATGTTCACCCGGCAGCCCCGGATGGTGTTCCGGTGCATCACGGCCAGAACTTTTTCCGCATGTTCCATGGGAACTTCCACAAAGCTGAATTTGTCGTAGATGCTGATCCGGCCGATGCTCCGGGCAGGGATTTCCGCTTCGATGGCAATGCTCTGGACAATATCCCGTACGGTGACCCGGCTGGAACGGCCGATGTTCACGAACAGACGGACCATCCCCGGTTTGGCACCGGTGTTGGCCAGGGCATCCGGCAGGCTTTCTTCCTCCGCCGGTTCTTCCAGGGCCTTGGCCCCTTCCTGCATGAACTTCAGGGCTGCCGCGGCGATATCCTGCACATCATAATCCTTTTCCAGGGTTTCCACAATGGGCAGATAATCCTGGTACCGATCCTGTTCCAGGATGGTCTGCATCTTGGAAACGATCTGTTCCCGCTGCCGTTCCAGTACGCTGGCGTCGGTGGGCAGGGTGCCCCGGATGATCTTGGTCTTGATGCTCCGTTCGATCAGTTTCAGCTGACGGAATTCCCGGGGAGTGATGAAGGTCAGGGCCACACCGGTGTTCCCGGCACGGCCGGTACGGCCGATCCGGTGCACGTAGCTTTCGCTGTCACTGGGCACATCGAAGTTCACCACATGGGTGATGTTGTCGATATCCAGCCCTCTGGCCGCCACATCGGTAGCCACCAGGATATCCACCTGGCCGCTGCGGAACTTCTTCATCACCCGGTCCCGCTGGTTCTGGCTCAGGTCCCCGTGGAGGCCTTCCGCCTCGTAGCCCCGGGTGGCCAGGGCGATGACCAGTTCGTCCACACCCTTTTTGGTGCGGCAGAAGATGATCATCTTGCAGTCGTCGGTGGTGTCCAGGATCCGGCACAGGCCGTCCACTTTGTCCCGGGTTTCATAATAGTACTGGTCGATGGTGGGAGCCGTCACCACTTCCTTGTGGATGGCCACCACCTTGGGAGCCCGCATGTATTTCTTGCTGATGCTCAGGATGGGCCGGGGCATGGTGGCGGAAAACAGCATGGTCTGCCGTTCCGGGGGAACGTTCTTGATGATGTTTTCCATATCGTCCACAAAGCCCATATCCAGCATTTCATCGGCTTCATCCAGCACCAGGAAGTTCACGTATTCCAGGTCGATGGTGCCCCGGCGGATATGGTCCAGCAGCCGGCCCGGAGTCCCGATGACCACCTGGATGCCCCGTTTCAGGCTGCGGATCTGCCGTTCGATGGGCTGGCCGCCGTACACCGGAAGTACCCGGATCCGTTTGGTCTTGCCGATCTTGCTGATTTCGTCCGCCACCTGGATGCACAGTTCCCGGGTGGGGCTCATGACCAGGGCCTGGATGTGCCGGTCCTTTTCATTGATCTTCTGGATGATGGGGATCCCGAAAGCCGCGGTCTTGCCGGTACCGGTCTGGGCCTGGCCGATCAGGTCCTCCCCTTCCAGGGCCATGGGAATGGCGCCTTTCTGGATGGGGGACGGTTCTTCAAAGCCCATTTCCTTCAGGGCTGCCAGGATCTTCCGGTCCAGGTTCAGGTCTTCGAAAGACGTGATTTCCGGCTTGGATTCCGCCGTTGTATTTTCCATTTTATTGATTTCTGTCATGATTTCTCCTTATGAAAAACAAAGGCTGTCGTTACAGCTCTTTGACCCGGTCCATGGCCAGGGACAGTGCGTTCATGGCCGCCCGGAGTTTGATGGTGGTCCGGGCTGCCTTGACCCGGCATTCCAGGACTTTCGTTCCGTTTTTGTCTGCTGCACCGATGTACACCAGACCTACAGGCTGGGTGGGGGTTCCGCCCCCGGGGCCGGCAATGCCGGTGATGCTGATGCCCAGATCCGTTCCGATCTTTTCCCGGATCCCCTGGGCCATTTCCCGGGCCGTCTGTTCGCTGACGGCGGTGTAAGTGTCCAGGGTTTCCTGTTTCACCCCCAGCAGCCGGTGCTTCACATCATTGGTATAGGAGACCACCGAACCCATGAGATATTCCGAACTGCCGGGGATATCGGTGACCAGGCTGGACGCCAGGCCCCCGGTGCATGATTCGGCAAAGGCGATGGTCAGATTTTTTTCCTTCAGCCGTTTCCCCAGGGCTTCCGGCAGGGTTTCGTAATCCACCCCGTAGATATAGGACCCCAGGATGGCCCGGATCTTTTCCTCCACATCCCGGTTCATGGCTTCCGCCTTTTCCAGGGTGTCGCTTTTGGCGGTGATCCGGATGATGATTTCCCCTTTCCGGGCGTAGAGGGCAATGGTGGGGTTGGTCTGGGCCATGATGATGGCATCCAGTTTTTCCGCCACCATGGATTCCGTCAGTCCCCGGAGGTGCAGCACCCGGGAATGGATGATTCCCTGGGCCGCATAGCTCTTCCGCAGATAGGGCATCACCTGCCGGCTGAACACATGGGTGGTTTCCGCCGGGGGGCCCGGCAGCATAACGATCAGTTTGTGATCCGGGGTCCAGACACCCACTCCCGGTGCCGTTCCCACATCATTGTTGAAGACCACCGCCCCTTCCGGGATCATGGCCTGTTTCTTGTTGTTTTCCGTCATGACCACATGCCGGGCGGCAAAATACCGGGTCAGCTTATCCAGCCAGAAGGCGCTGGGCACCAGGGGCAGATGGAGTTTCCTGGCCACCATTTCCTTGGTGATGTCTCCCCGGGTGGGCCCCAGGCCCCCGGTGGTGATGATGATGTCCGCCCGCTCCAGGGCAATGGACAGGGCTTCCAGCAGCCGGTCCCCGTTGTCCCCGATGGTGGTCTGGTACAGCACATTGAAACCCGCATCGTTCAGGGTCCGGGACAGGTACTGGAAGCTGGTGTTCACAATATCCCCCAGCAGCAGTTCCGTACCTGTATTGATGACTTCAACATTCACTGGGATCACTCCTTTACGATCTGCCCCACCGCTTCATAGGTAAAGCCCTGGCTGATCCGGACCTTCACAAAGTCTCCGGCCTTCAGATCCGCCGCTTCTTCCACATAAATCTTCCCGTCGATGTCCGGGGCTTCCGCATAGCTGCGGCCCAGGGCCAGGTTGGGATCTTCCTCATCCTTGCCTTCGATGAGCACTTCCAGCACCTTTCCTTCCCGTTCCTGCTGGATTTCTTCGGAAATCTCCGCCTGGAGGCTCATCAGGGCATGGTACCGGTCCTGTTTCACTTCGTCCGGGATCTGGTTGGGCATGGCCCCGGCTTCGGTGCCGTCTTCCTGGCTGTAGGGGAACACCCCGGCGCACTGGAACCGTTCCTTCCGGACAAAATCCAGCAGCTCCTGGAACTGTCCGTCGGTTTCTCCCGGGAAGCCCACGATGAAGGTGGTCCGCAGGCAGATATCCGGCATCCGTTTCCGCAGTTTGGCCAGCAGTTCCTCCACCTGTTCCCGTGTATCCCGCCGGTGCATGGTGTGGAGCAGGCTGTTGCTGGCGTGCTGGAGGGGCAGATCCACATAATGGCACACCTTGTCGCACTGGGCCATGGTCTCGATCAGTTCGTCGGTGAAGGAATCCGGATAGCAGTACAGGATCCGGATCCATTTCAGGTCGGGAATGGTGTTCAGATCCCGGAGCAGATCCGCCAGCCGCAGCTTGTGGTACAGATCGATGCCGTACTGGGTGGTGTCCTGGGCCACCAGGATCAGTTCCCGCACGCCCTGGCTCACCAGATCACGGGCTTCCTGGAGGACTTCCTCATAGGGACGGCTCCGGTAGGGCCCCCGGATCTTGGGGATGGCACAGTAGGAACACCGGTTGTTGCATCCTTCGGCAATCTTCAGATAAGCCGTGTACTGGGGGGTGGTCAGCACCCGTCTGGCCTTCTGGGTATATTTTTGCGGGGGTTTCAGCAGGGTGAACCGTTCCCCCTTTTCCACCCGGTCGATGACCGTCCCGATCTGGTCATAGCATTCGGTGCCGATGATGGCATCCACTTCCGGCAGGTCCGCAAACAGTTCATCCGCGTACCGCTGGCCCAGACAGCCGGTGACGATCAGCTTCCGGTGCGGGTCATCCTTTTTGTATTCCGCCATCTGGAGGATGGTGTTGATGGACTCTGTTTTGGCACTTTCGATGAAGCCGCAGGTGTTGACGATGATCACATCCGCATGGGTGGGGTCATTGGTAATGGTCCACTGGCGCTCTCTGATAAGGCCCATCATCACTTCCGAATCCACCAGGTTCTTGGGACACCCAAGGCTGACTACTCCGATTTCCAACTTGTTCTCCTTCCTTCGGGACTGCCGTTCTGCCGGCTGTCCCCTATCCACAGTCTCCGGTCAGGCCCCGTTCCAGGGGCTTTGAGCCGGAGAGATCATTTTGCTTTGAACGTACGGGTCACTACGCCCCATTCCTTGGAGCCATAGGGCACTTTCTTCCCGTTGACAGTGATTTCCACATCCCGGATGCTGCCCAGGTTCACAGAGACACTTTTGCTGCCTTTGTAGGTGCGGGTGGATCCTTTGGCGATGGTGGCCGCTTCCACCTGCTTGCCGTCAATGGTGGTCTGGGTCCACACGGGCTTCTTGTAGGTGACCACCACGGTAACCCCGTTGCCCTGGCCCAGGGTCTTTTCATCTCCCGTGGCCTCTTCCTGTTTTTCCTTTACTTCTTCGGCTTCTTTCTTGTCCTTGTCGCTTTTTTCCGAAGAATGGTCCGACTTCACGCCGTCAGAAATGCTGGTGGTCTCCTTCAGATCCGGCGTGGTCTTGCCCCCGAACACAAAGTAAGCCATCACCACGGTGAATACCGCCAGACAGGCCACGAACACGCCCGTGAACACCTTGAAGCTGAAAGCCGGCGTCTTGCTGCTGCCGGCAGAGGTGGCGCCGTATTCTTCCCCGGCTTCATCTTCCGGCACGGTTTCATAGAGATTTTCATCGATGAAATCCCGGATCCGGTCCAGCCAGCTGCCCATCTTGGCCTTGCTGGCGTCCAGGGCTTCTTCCATGTTTTCCCGGTTCAGGGTCGTTTCCATCTTTTTCAGGGCTTCCCTGGGTGTCTCATGCTTCTTCTTTTCCCCGGCATCTGCGGCAGCCACCGCTGCGGCTCCTGCTGCCGCCCCTTTCGGTACGGCTCCCTTCTCACCGGCAGAAGCTTTCCCTTCCTCTTTGGCCGGCTGCTCCGGCGTCTTCTCCCCGGATTTCTTCTCAGGGACGGCCTTCTCCACCGGTGCGGCTGCCGGTTTTTCTCCTGCTGCCGGTTCCAGTTTCTTTTCTGCCGGCTGGGAAGCTTCCTTCACCGGGTCCGGTTTTTCCGGCACCGGTTCCGGTTTCGGGGCCGGTTTCACCGGTTTCATCACCCGGGTGGCATCCATGGATTCTTTTACAGGGTCCTGGGGTGCCGTCTCCTTCCGGTCCGCCCGGCGGCTTCCGCCGAATCCCACCGGCTCCATCTGCTTCAGGGCCTGGACCTTGTCAAAGGGTTCCGGCTGATGGTCCCCGGCTTCGGCGGCCGGTTTCTCCGCCCGGTCAGCGGACTGGTCCCCACGGGTTCCGGAAAAAGGTTTCGGTCCCAGGATCATGGTATCGGAACTTTTGGGCAGCTCCGGTTCGGGCACCAGGTGTTCCGCCGTCTTCAGGATCTTTTCCGGTTCACTGCCGGTCCGGTAGGCCTCAACCAGTCCGTTGCCGTCCAGTCCCAGATAGTTTCCGTAGTTGCGGAGGAATCCCCGGATGAATACATCCCCGGGAATCTTGTGGAAATCGCCGTCTTCCAGAGCCGCCAGGTAGGGTTCCCGGATGCCCGTATGTTCGGCAACCTGTTCCAGGGTCAGATGATTTTCTTCCCGATGCTGCCGTAAATAGGTTCCAATTTTATTTTTCATCGTACGACCTCACTTCTAAACGGGGTTTCAGGGCACAGGCCGGGCTCAATCCCCTTCCTGCTTCAGCCCTTTGGTGAAGAACTTTTCCTTGATGGTGGTGGGGCTCATGATCAGCGGCCTGGGCTTGCTGCCGTCCGCCGGTCCTATGATGCCCTTTTCCTCCATGGCATCCACCAGCCGTGCCGCCCGGGTGTACCCGATCCGGAACTTTCGCTGGAGCATGGAGGACGATGCCTGCTGGGTGGCCATGACCAGTTCCACCGCATCCTGGAACAGTTCGTCTTCCTCGCTGCCTTCCTCTTTTTTCTCGCTGTCCGCCCCATTGAGCTTCTGGGTGGTCACCTCGCTGGCATAGGAGGTGGGGATGGCTTCCGCCTTGATGAAATCCACCACCCGGTTCAGCTCGTCATCCGCAATGTAGGCGCCCTGGACCCGGATGGGTTTGTTGGCCCCGGTAGGGAAGAACAGCATATCCCCCCGGCCCAGGAGCTTTTCCGCCCCGCTGGCATCCAGGATGGTCCGGCTGTCGATCTGGCTGGATACGGCAAAGGCGATCCGGGAGGGGATATTGGCCTTAATGGTCCCGGTCAATACGTCCACCGACGGCCGCTGGGTGGCCAGGATCAGATGGATCCCGGCGGCACGGGCCTTCTGGGCCAGCCGCAGGATGGCATCTTCCACGTCCACCGCCGCCACCATCATCAGGTCGGACAACTCGTCGATGATCACCACAATGAAGGGCAGCTTTTCTCCCGGCTGCACCTGGGCATTGTAATCGTCGATCTTCCGGACCTGGGTCTTGGCGAACAGGCTGTACCGCCGTTCCATTTCCACCACAGCCCAGTGGAGGGCCGAAGCCGCCTGTTTGGGCCCGGTGACCACCGGCGTCAGCAGATGGGGGATCCCGTTGTAGTTGGTCAGTTCCACCACCTTGGGATCCACCAGGATCAGTTTCACCTCATCCGGTGCCGCCTTGTACAGCAGGCTGCAGATGATGGTGTTGATGCACACACTTTTCCCGGACCCGGTGGATCCGGCAATCAGCAGATGGGGCATCTTGGTCAGATCCGCCACCACCACATGGCCGGAAATATCCTTCCCCAGGCCGATGGCCAGTTTCCCCTTGGCGCTTTTCACTTCCGGACAATCCACGATGGAGCGGAAGGATACCGGCTCCGAAGTCCTGGCCGGCACTTCGATGCCGATGGCCGCCTTCCCCGGAATGGGCTCGATGCGGACACTGGACACCGCCAGTTTCAGGGCAATGTCTTCCGACAGGTTCTGGATCTTGTTCACCTTTACCCCGGGAGCCGGTTCCAGTTCGTACCGGGTCACCGACGGCCCTTTGGTCACATTCACCAGGGTGGCGTTCACCCCGAAATCGTGGAGGGTCTGTTCGATGGTCCCTCCCTGGGTTTCGATCTCCGCCTGGAAGTTCTTCTTGTTCACCGGTTTGTCCCGGTTCAGCAGATCCAGGGGCGGGAATTCGTAGGGGATCACTTCTCCCGTTTCCGCATTTTCCAGACGGGTGGTCTGGGCTTCCGCTCCAGGAGCTTCCCACTGGGGTTCCTCCTGGCTCCGGGCATCCTCCGCCGTGGTGATGGTGAACTTCCGGGGCGGTTCCCCGGACCCCACCTGATCCTTCTGGAATTTCAGAAGCGGTGCGTTCCCGGCGGCCGTCACTTTATCCTTCAGCCGTTCTGCCAGGGTGGGTTTCTTTTCCGCCGCCGGCTTCCGGGCATAAGAACCGTCATCCTTTTCCTGGTCATAGAAGGAATCATGGTTCTTCTTCCGCCGTTCCTGATAGTCTTCCCATTTCTGGGCCACGGTCTCGGCCCCTTCCTTCACCCCGTCCTGGGCAGAAAGGAGCGGGCTGCGCAGGGAGAATTTCCCCGACAGCACCATGGAAACCAGGGCAGAAGCCACCAGGACGATCACCGCCCCGATGCGGCCCACCACTTTCGTTAAAACAAACACGATGGTGCCTCCCAGGAGGCCACCACCGTTCATCAGATACTCAGGGATCAGTTCATGGCCTTCCGGCACCTTGTACATATGCCACAGGCTCAGGACAGAAACAAGGAACAGCAGGAGCGTAAAGAACTTTTTGGAAAACCGCAGATGTTCATGGTTCAGGATGTAACCGAACCCCAGCACCATTACGTACAGGGGGAAGAGAAAGGCTCCCACCCCCAGGGCGTAGGTCAGGACCTTCCGGAGGAACGCCCCGGCGCTGCCCATGGGGAATCCCCCCAGGGCGCAGAGCATGATGCCGGCGAAAGCCGCCAGCAGGATGCCCAGGACTTCCCGGTTGAAGGTGAATTCGATTTTCCTGTTGTTTCTGCGAGTCCGTTCTTTTTTTTCCACGCTGTTCCCTTCCTGAAGATTTTTTGTTGGAGTGTCAGATTTCCATGATCAGAGGCAGGATCATGGGACGCCGTCTGGTCTTTTCGAACAGATACCGGCCCAGGCTGTCCCGGACGGCACTCTTCAGTGCGGACCATTCGGTGATGTTGTTTTCATGGCATTTGTCCAGGGTGCTCAGCACACGGTCCCGGGCCCCTTCCATCAGTTCTTCGGATTCCCGGACATACACAAAGCCCCGGGATACGATATCCGGACCGGCTGCAATCCGGTAGGTGCTGTGGTCGATGGTCACCACCACGATCAGGATCCCGTCCTGGGACAGCTGCCGGCGGTCACGGAGCACCACATTGCCCACGTCGCCCACGCCCAGGCCGTCGATCAGCACCCGGCCGGCGGTGACTTTGCCGGAGATCCCGATGGAATCCCTGGTCAGGTCGACCACGGACCCGTTTTCCGCAATCACGATATTGTCCTTGGACATCCCCAGCTGCATGGCCAGTTTCTTGTGTTTCACCAGATGACGGTATTCCCCGTGGACCGGCATGAAGAACTTGGGATGGACCAGACGGTGCATCAGTTTGATTTCTTCCTGGCTGGCGTGGCCGGAAACATGGATGCCCTGTTCCCGTCCGTAGATCACCTCCGCGCCCTGTTTGTACAGGTTGTCGATGGTCCGGGCCACACCCTTTTCGTTGCCAGGGATGGGGGTGGCGGAAATGATCACCGTATCCCCGGGCATAATGGAGACCTTCCGATGATCGCTGTTGCTCATCCGGGTCAGGGCACTCATGGGTTCGCCCTGGCTGCCGGTGGTGATGATGGCGATCTGCCGGGGTGCGTAGTTCCGGCATTCATCGATGTCGATCAGTACCCCCTGGGGCACTTTCAGGTAGCCCATTTCAATGGAAATGTTCACCACGTTCACCATGCTCCGGCCAATGACCGCCACTTTCCGGCGGGTCATCACCGCAGCGTCGATCACCTGCTGGATCCGGTGTACATTGGAGGAGAAGGTGGCCACGATCACCCGGTTCCGGGCCAGCCGGAACTGTTCATCCAGGGTCTTGCCCACGCTCTTTTCGCTGGGGGTGTAGCCGGTCCGTTCAATGTTGGTGGAATCGCTCATCAGCAGCAGGACCCCTTTGCGGCCCACTTCCGCCAGCTTGGCGTAGTCCGTCACCTGTCCGTCCACCGGAGTCTGGTCGAACTTGTAGTCACCGGTGTGGACGATTACCCCGACCGGGGTATGGATGGCCAGAGCAACCGCATCGGGAATGCTGTGGTTGACCCGGATGAATTCCACCCGGAAGGCGCCGGCCCGGACCGTAGCCCCCGGTTTCACCATTTTGCATTTGCTGTCAGAAACGCCGTTTTCCTTCAGACGGCCGGACAGGATGCCCAGGGTCAGGGGCGTTCCATATACCGGCACGTCGAAATCCTTCATCACATAGGGCAGGGCACCGATATGGTCTTCATGGCCGTGGGTCAGGAAAATGGCTTTGAATTTGTCCTTGTTTTCCATCAGGAACGTGGTATCCGGGATCACCAGATCGATCCCCAGCATGTCATCATCCGGGAATGCCAGCCCGGCATCCACCAGGATCATGTCATTGCCGTAGACGAATGCCGTCATGTTCTTGCCGATTTCCCCCAGACCGCCCAGCGGAATGATGGATAATTTTTTTTGTTGTCCTTTGCTGTTGTTATTCAAAGGGACACCTCCTCAATATTTTTGGTCAGGATAAAATTTGCATATCAAAAGACTGGAGTATCTTCGCGTTCCATACTCCCTTTTCGAAACTATGTTTTCAATTCCCGTATCCCCTACGAATCCGAACGATTGGAACCGGACGGACCCTATAGGACTAGTCTCTTGTTCAACATTATACAGGTTTGATGCCTGTTTTGCAAATAAACTTTTGGGGTGAGGCTCAGGAACCGGATTGGCTGTCTTTCTGGAATTGTTCGGCACCGGGGGCCAACGGCAGCAGCGGATCCTGGAAAAACCGTTTTTTCAGATCCACTGGCAGGACGGGATGGCCAGCCTTCAGTTCCTGCCAATGGGGCCATATACGGGCCAGGAAGTTCCGTACTTGTTCCTGGTCCACCCGCTGCCGGGTCACCAGAAGGCACTGGAGAGCCACACTGGCACAGGGGCGGGTCTGGTTGGGATAGGTCCCCATGGGAATGGTCACCGGCTGGTACAGGGGATAGGCAGCCACCAGGTCGTCCAGGTCCTGCCCTTCCACAGGGACCAGCACCAGACGGCGCTGCCGGGCCAGATCCTTCAGGGCCGGATGAGGCAGGGAGCTGGTCAGAATGGCCGCATCCACCGTCCCCTCCTTCAGGGCCCGTACCGTATCTTCCACCGTAAGATACTGGATCCGCACATCGTCTTCCGCAATCCCCGCCGCTTCCAGCAGCTGCCGGGCATTGAGGGCGGAACCGGAGCCGGGGGCTCCCACGGAAACCGTCTTTCCCTTCAGGTCCTGGAGCCTCCGGATCCCGGTCAGGTCGTAGGTGATGATCTGGACCGTTTCCGGCATCAGGGTCCCCACCTGTTCCAGGTCTTCAATGGGGCGCCCTTCATAGGGCCCCGTGCCGGTCCGGGCATACCAGGCCGCATCACTCTGGACCAGGGCCAGGTCCGCTTTTTCCTGGCGCAGCAGTTCCAGGTTGGCCAGGGAGCCGGTACTATCCGCCGCCTTCAAAGGAGGCTGTTTCCCATCCTGGTTCACCAGATTCACCAGATCCCCTCCCAGGCTTCCGTAACCGCCCACCGTCTGCCCGGCCGCCAGCACCATTTCCCTGGGCGGCGCTTTCCGCCGGGGAACCGTACCCGTCTGGTCTTTGCATCCTGCCAGGCAGAAAAGGAGCAGGGCCAGAACGGAAAGGATGATTTTCTTCATAAGTCCCTCCTTGTTCTCCCTGCTCCTGTTATTTCTGGAAATAGGCCAGCGTTCCTGCAAGGCCCTTTTCCAGATCCGTGTATTCCTTCATCCCCAGGGTCTCCACCAGCGCCTGGTGGCTCAGCACCGAGGCATAGATGTCCCCCGGCCGCACCGGTCCGTAATGGACGTCCATTTTATGTCCCAGGATCTTTTCCATGGTGCCGATCAGCTGGTTCAGGGAAACTTCCTCATTGGTGGATACATTCAGGGTGGCACAGCCTGCGTAGCCCACCCCCAGGCTCATGGCCCGGGCAATATCCCCGGCATAGACGAAATCCCGGGTCTGGTTCCCGTCTCCGAACACGGTGACCGGTTCCTTCCGGGCAATCTTCCGGGCAAAGACGGAGATCACGCCGCCCTCGCCGGTTTCCCCCTGCCGTTCTCCGTACACATTGGCGAACCGGAAGATGATGTGCTTTAAGCCGAAGCACCGGCTGTACAGACGGATGTAATCCTCTCCCACCGCTTTGGACAGGCCATAGAAAGAAGTGGGCGCCGGCACTTCCGTTTCCAGAAGGGGCAGGTTCTGGTTGTCCCCGTAGATGGCCGCACTGGAAGAAAAGATGATCTGTTCCACGCCGCTTTTCCGGCAGCCTTCCAGCACATGGACCAGGCCCGTCACGTTCAGGTCCTCATCCGCTTCCGGATGCTCCATGGAATAGGGCACCAGGGTCTGGGCCGCCAGATGGATTACCGTCTGGAATTTTTCCTCCATCAGGAAATCCGTCAGTTCCCTGGACCGGATGTCCATCAGCCGGAACCGGGCGCCTTCCGGCACATAGGCCCGTTTCCCCGTGGACAGGTTGTCCAGCACCGTCACTTCACAATCACCCCGGCCCAACAGCGCCGGTACCACATGGGAGCCGATGAACCCGGCCCCTCCCGTTACCAGAATCTTTCTCATGAATCCATATCCCTCCGATCCCGAATTTTGGTCAGGATATCCAGACCAAAGCATTTGATGGTTACCACGGCGCCGATCGTGAAAGGAATGTATTCACAGAAGAAACGCCACAAAATGGCCAGCACCCCGGCCGTCCCAGGGGGCAGCAGGGAATTGAACAGCACCAGGAAGCCCCCTTCCGCCACGCCGCTGCCGCCGGGTGTGGGGGTAAAATACAGCACCAGGTTGATCAGGCACATGCGCCCCATGACAATGTGCAGGGGCAGGTCGATGCCGAAGGCTTTGATGAACACCGGCACCACCGAATAGATGAACAAAAGGCTGATCCCCGATTCCAGAAAAGCCCGGAGCACCTGCCGGGGGTTGTCCTTCAGCATGAACATGGCCTGCTGGAAATCCCGGTAGCCCAGGAAAATGGCCTCCTGGACCCGGGGAGAGAACCGGCGGCTGAACCGGGCCAGCCATTTTTCCAGCCGTCCCCCCATCACCAGATGCCAGAGCAGCCAGGGAGCCCCGATGAAAAAGGCACAGACCAAGGCAATGACGCTGGTGGGCATCCAGCTCACCAGTTCCGGGTCGAACCAGAACACCAGGGGCATCATCAAAAACAGGAACAGGATGGAAAACACCGTCCGGACAATGACGATCAGGGTGGATTTGGCCACCGGCACGCCCGCCCGCTTCATGAACATGAGCATGGCAATGCCCCCGCCTCCCTGTCCGGGAGTCAGGAGAGCCAGGAAATAGTTGCTGAACACCGCGTAGAAAATATGGGCATAGTCCATTTTTTCCCCGGAAAGCCGGGTGAGGGTGATCAGCCGGGTGGCATCAAAAAAGAGCCCCACGGAAAGGACACCCAGCGCCAGCAGCGCATAGTACCACTTGAAGGTGGTGAGATATACCAGGGCCCGTACATCAAAAGTAAAATAAAGAACGCCTGCTGATACGAGGATGACCACAAAAAACAGCACGCACAGCATGCGCAGAAGGGTTTTGTTCATAGAATATGACCTGCCAGTATCGTTGTATTTGAAAAAAACTTCAGTCTGTAAATGCTGAAACCAATCTTTGTACATTATACCATAGGACCGGGACAAAAACATAAAACAAATCGTGAATCGGTCTTACAGCTTTCCTGTGTTGGCAAAATGGAGCTTCACATATTGTTCCAGGGCGTCCTTTCCCTGCTCCCGGACCAGTTTCCGGGCCGCCGCCGTGGCCTGGTCCCCGCCCCCCTTGGGCAGCGGGAAGCCGGCCTGTGCCGAGAGCTGGTCCATGACTTCCACAAATGCATCCCGGGCCAGGATGGACGCCGCCGCCACCGCCATATCCGCTTCCCCTTTGGGCTGCTGGTACACCTTCAGCCCCGGGAATCCCGTCTCCAGGGTGGAAGCGATGGCATTGTGCCGGGTAAACTGGTCCACCAGGGCAAAACGGCACTCCGGCACCTGCTGGATCACCCGGCCCAGGGCATGGATGTGGCCGCTGGCCAGAAGATGGTTCAGGTTTTGTTTCCGGGCCTTCAGCTGGGCATACCGCTGGTTGTAGAACCGGGGTTTCAGCACCAGCACCGTATGGGCCCGGGCCGTCTGCCGGATCTTTTCCGCCAGAAGGCGGATCTTTCCGTCCGTCAGGGCCTTGCTGTCACAAATGCCCCAGGCCGCATACTGCCGGGCCGCAGCAAGGTCCAGGCACACCGCCGCCACGGCCAGAGGACCGAAATAGTCCCCCTTGCCGCTTTCGTCGCTGCCGCACCAGAGACCGTCAAACCCTGGTTTTCCCGCCAGCAGGGTCACTCCCCCCGGTTCCAGGGCAGGAGAAATGGCCCCGGAAGAGGCAGTGTCCCCCTCCCCCAGGGCGTTCCGGCACTGGTCCTGGAGAGGGGATACTTTGCCGCTCCACACCTGCTTCAGGCCCTTTTTCCCGTTGTACAGGGCCAGGTTTACCGTATCCGGTCCTTTCCGGACCTTCAGCTGCCGGCCGTAATTGATTTCCTTTTCTTCCACCGGTTCTTCCGTCAGCTGCTGGAGTTTTTCCCGCACCTGGCGTACATACTGCGCAAAATCACAAGGGGTCATGCCCCGGGTTCCTCCTTTGCATCTCCTTCCCCGCCGGCTGCCGCTTCCTGGAGATGTTTGGGCAGATCCGGGGGCCGCACCGTCAGGCTGCGGATGGAGACATCGATATTTTTCACCGGCATGCTGGTCATGCCTTCCACTTTCAGTTTGATCCTGGTCTGGAGACTCTTCACCACTTCATAAATGGGTGCCCCGAAGAACAGGATGATCTCCAGATAGATGGTCATGCCCTTGCTGGTGTCCGAAGGGCGGCGCACCTTGATGGAGGTGATCCGGTCCACTTCCTTGTTCTTTTTCACCACGATCCGCACAATGTCGCTGACCACATAATCGGATACGGTGATCTTCCCGTAATAGCTGAAAGCCGGCCGGACAATGGATTTTTCCGGCAGGGCCTGGTGCTTCCGGTTCCGGGAAAACAGCCGGTGAGGCAGGTCCACCAGCACCCCGGAAAGATGGGGCTTCAGTTCGATGGTGGGCACCGGCACCACATGCTTGCCTTCCTTGATCCGGGTCTCCCGGGCCTTTTTCATCTCCCGGGTGGTGGAAACATCCTGGATGTACACCGTTTCCGAAGGCGCCGGGATCTGGAGCCGTTTGCAGATGGTCCCCACCATCTTGTCCGAAGTGCCGATCACCAGCAGGGTCTGGATATCGCTGCCGGCCAGGGCGGAACGGACTTCCCGGCAATGGTCCTTTTCCATAAAGATGGCCCGTTTCACCGCCTGGACCTTGTTCTGTTCCGTTTTGGCACTGGTCCCGGCCAGGATTTTGGTCCCTTCGATCAGGAGACCGTCATCGATGATGCCGTCGCAGTGATGGTCATGGGCGACCCCGATGGCCCGGAAGCTTTTTCCGGTACCGCTGGGGCCAACAAAAGCTACGACTTTCATGGTATGCACCTGCTTTTTCCGTCAGATTTTCTTTCCCCGGATGATCCCTTCCACCCTGGCATAGGGAATGGGAAATTCCCCCAGATGGAGGGGAAACCGGCCGGCATTGCCGTGGAGATCGCTGCCGCCGCTGGTCAGGAGGCCATGGTCCCGGGCCACCTTCAGCCAGTCGTGCCGGGGATTTTCCTTCAGCACAGAAGGATGCCACACTTCCATCCCGTCGAAAGGCACCGTATCCAGCAGTTCTTCCACCAGGGCCGGGTCTTCGATTTCCGCCGGATGGGCCAGTACCGCAATGCCCCCGGCCCCATGGAGCAGGTCCACCGCCTCTTTGGGAGACAGCTTCACCTGCCGGCAGTAGGCAGGACGGCCGCTGGCGATCAGAGCATCGAACACCGCCTGGGTATGGGAGAACAGCCCCTTTTTCACCAGCACCCGGGCAATGTGGGGCCGGCCCAGGCTTTTGGAACCATTGGCTTCCTCCCGGACCTCGGCAAAGGTCAGGGGATATCCCAGGGCATTGACTCTTTCCACGATCTTCCGGATCCGGGCGATCCGTCCCACCCGGGTCCAGGCCATGGCCTGGAGCAGGGGCTGGTTATCCGGGTCGAAATGGTAGCCCAGCACATGGACATCCTTTCCCTTGTAATCCGTATCGATTTCCACCCCCCGGATCAGTTCCAGATCCAGATGGCGGAAATGGATGGTCCGGGCTGCCCGGTTGTAGGCCTGGATGTTGTCGTGGTCCGTAATGGCAATGGCCGTGATCCCGGAAGCCCGGGCCTGGGCCACGATTTTTTCCGGTGTGTAGATGCCGTCAGAAAAAGTGGTATGGATATGTAAATCGGCCAGCATGGCAATTCTCCTTCGTCAGTTCTTATGCCTTGATTATACCATAAGGAAAAGGGGAGTGAAAATATTTTCACTCCCCCCCTTCCCAGTCATTAGTCACTAGTCCACAGTCACTAGCTGTAGGATTCAATCAAAGCTCCTGTGAAATCGATATATCCTCTGAGTAACTTCCCCATGATTTTTGTGGCAGCTTTCATCTCTTCCGGCGCCAGCACATCATTTCCCGGATGCATCAATAACCAAGGTTGGATGTCCACTAAGTGAGACACGATAAGGACTCCTTTTTACATTATTGGAACAGGTTCTCCCACTGGGTAATGGAGTCCGGCAGGAGCCCTTTGTACTCCTGATAAAATCGCTCCAGTTCTTCTTTTGTAATGACGATGATCCGCTCATCCTTTTCCGGATTCTCGATATGAGGGGCATACAAATACACCAAACACCCTTTTTCCGTAAATTCCTTAAAATCTTCAGCCTTCAGCTTTTTGTCTCTGCCTCCTTTAACCTGTACAACTGCACGTTGTCCTTTTTTAGCCGGGTCCCTGGAAATGAATTCACATTCAATTTTGATAGTTGTAGAATGATTGGCAATGGAGTTGGAAAGCACATAATAGTTTTCCTTCAGCTGAATGTAGGAAATGACCAGTTCCTCCAGATCGAAATCCGGAAGATTATCCAGGAATGAGCCTTCCCCCGGTTTGCAATCATAGCTGTACACATCTTTTCCGGACCGTTTATTGAATTCATACTTTGAGTAATTCAAAACTAATTCGTTACCAGTTAAATCATGGATAGTATTTCTTACTAAGGAAGTAGTATAAGGGGTGCGTGCACGGGGAGTGGTGCAAAAAAAATAGAGCGAGTGAAAAAGTTTTCACTCGCTCGTCACACGTCGGAGACTGCGAATTTTGCAGTCTCCGTTTTACCTATTACACCTCTTCCAGTTCTTCGGCTTCTTCCTCTTCTACCCTGCTGCTGCGTCTTCTAGCATACAGCAGCCAGTACAGAGCTGCACAGCCGATGGCCCCCAGGCCTACGGCGGAGTAGATGCCCTGGAAGCCCAGGGATTCCTTGAAGGCACCCAGGATATAGGGACCGACCCCCAGCCCCAGGTCCAGCATGACGAAATAGGTGGATACCGCCACCCCGATCCGTACTTCCTCCACCAGCTTCACGCAGATGGCCTGTCCGTTGGACATGAAGGTCCCGTACCCCAGGCCCACGAACACACCGGCCATGAGCATCTCCCAGCTCTGGGTGGTGATGGACAGCACCAGAAGCCCGATGGCCAGGCAGGCGTAGGTGGGATACATCACAAAGTCCTCCCCTTTCCGGTCGAACATCACGCCGGCCACAGGGCGGGCCAGGGTGATGGACAGGGCATAGACCACGAAGAACAGGGTCCCGGCGGTCATGAGCTGCAGTTCAGCCGCATAGGTGGCCAGGAAACTCAGCACGCTGGAATAACACACTGCCACGAAGAAGCCCACGATGGAGATCCCCATCACCCGGGGTTCCAGGAAATTGGACAGGGACAGCTGTTTCAGGGCAGCCCGATGTTCTTCGGTCAGCTGGATCTCGTCCACTTTCATCACGAAAGCAGCGGCCAGGCACACCAGCACCATGGCGATGGAGAACATAATGATCACGCTGAAGGGGAACATCTGCTGCAGGAGCATGCCGATGAACGGTCCGATGGCCGCAGCCAGGCTCATGCTCAGGGCATAGTAGTTGATGCCCTCGCCCCGGCGTTCGGCCGGGATCATGGCGGACACGATGGTGCTGGTGGCGGTGGAGGCAATGCCGTAGCCCACCCCGTTCAGCAGCCGCACCCCGTACATCATGGGCAGGGATTCCACCAGGAAGTACATGCAGGTGGTCACCAGGTAGAACAGGATCCCGGCGTACAGCATCTTCTTCCGGCCGTACAGTTCCACCGAGCGGCCTGCGAACAGACGGGCCACCAGGGTCCCCAGCACGAACAGCCCGGAAGCCAGGCCCGCTTCGCTGACGGAAGCATTCAGGGAATGGATGGCCTCGGAAGCAATGATGACCATCAGCATATAATAGATGATGTAGATCAGGAAATTGACCAGGGTGTCCAGCACGAACCCTCTGGTCCACAGACGAGGTTTGGCAGCCATAACAGAAATCAGCATCCTTTCTTTGTACAGGGTTACGGTTCTTTGTATCTACCCTGATTATACGAGGATGCCGCTCCTTTTTGTAGCGGATAAAAAAGATGCATGTTATCGCAAAAAACGATAACATGTAAAGTACCCCTTTATTGGATGGCCGGCGGCTCTTTCCCATGGAAACTGGAGAGCACCTGGTTCACATAGGCTTCGATCAGAGGCCGTTTGGGATTGTTTTTCCGATAGATCAGGAATCCTCCGGCTTTGAGGGGTTTCTCCAGCTGGTGCCACCCTTCCCGGAGCCCCAGGGTCTTCAGCAGCCGTTCCGGCAGCAGTGCTCCCACTTCGTTTTCCTGACAGTAGTGGATCATGGCATAGGGCGTGGAAAGCCGGGCATAGATCAGCGGTTCCATGGGAGACCCGGCAAAGTACCGGTGGTAGATCTCGTTCATGTAATAACTGGTGGGATACAGCACCAGGGGAAAACTGAGGATCCGTTCCCGGGTCAGGCGGCTTTCCTCCAGTTTCAGCAGCGGCGCGTAGTAGACCAGGTTGTCCGTACAGAAATGGACAATGGTGAAATCCCCGGGCCGGGCCTTCTGGGGCAGGCTCTCCTTCACAAAATAGGTGGACACCACATCCAGCCGTCCCTCTGTCAGGGCCCGGTGGATCTGGTAGGTGGGCAGGTCCAGTACATTGAATCGCAGAGAAGGGAGATCCCGTCGGAAATGGGCGATATGCCGGTTCATATGGATGTCTCCCAGAGAACGGAGGATCCCCACGTTCAATTCCGTGGGCTTTGTTTCGGCGGTGGCCCGGGTGTCGTAGACGATTTTCCGCAGCCCGTCGATCCAGCCGGTGATCCGGGCCAGGAACAGTTTCCCCTCTTCTGTCAGCTGGCTCCCCCGTTTGGACCGGTGGATCAGGGTCACCCCCAGGGTGGTCTCCAGGTGTTTGATCTGGGCGCTGAAGGCCGATTGGGTAATGTTGGCCTCCCGGGCTGCCCGGGCAAAGTTCCCCACCCGTCCATATATAATGAAGCATTCCAGCTGTGCAATGGTCGGCAATTCTCCTGGCATGGTAATCTCTCCGTTGTAGTATAGGATGGTATCTATTATAGCAGTCTGCACTCTTCACTGTTTTTCTCACCACAGGCTGTTGTCCACCAGCCGGGGCTTGACAGCCGGGGAGCCGCTTCCGCCGCTACCACCGGGAAGAGAGAACTCCTCAAACTTGAAATTGGCGTGATTCGAATTGAACTGAATTTTATCAGCATAAAGAGATCCTGTGAAATTACCATATTCATAATTGAAAGGTTCTATTTTTGCCGTTGGTGTGTAAATACTTCCTCTAAAGCTGTGATAATTGCCCACGAATCGAATTGTTGTTCTGGTATCAGAAGGCATATACCACGGGTTATTTGGGTATTTCCCAAAATAACAAAATATGATCGGTCGAACAATATCTTCCTGCAGTTGTATTTCTATGGATGGGTAATCATTGGGAATATAAATATAAACCGGTTCATCCTGATTGCCGCCAAAATTATACAAGTTAATCGTAAAATTATTGCTGTCGCTGGAGGTCAATTTATAATACCTACTGTCTGAGCCAGTATCTTGTGGCAAATTATAGGTTTGCCGGTCATTTTTTACAACAACGTTGTTGGCATTGTCAAATATTTTTTTTACAGATTCCGCATCTTCAGCAATGATGGCATTTCGCTGATTCATCAAGGCCTGAGTATCCAATCCTGGATACTCATTCCCTGCCCATAGGGGTTCTTTATATAAGCCTGCTGCGATTGCCTGTTCTCTGGTCAAATAACGATCCTTTGCCTCTTTCATAAAATATTTGGAATCCTTCTCAGTCTGCATCATTCGCTCATAGGTTTGTCGATTCCAAATCGCAACATCACCATCAAAGACACTTCCGTATATAGCCGCATTATTGGCTTCATTTACAGAACCTGCGAATTCCAATCCAATACTGATCATTTTCCCCAGTTTCTTTCCATCTCCCCCTCCACTGGTCCCTTCCTTCCCGATCAGCGCCACAGCGGTGGCCTTTACCAGGAATGTGGGCCGGTGGAGCCAGGCGGCGGTGGCCTGGATCAGGGGGATCTCTTCTTCCAGATGGACCCGGTAGTAGGCTTTTTCTCCTTCGCTGCCGGAGGCGGCTTTGGTTTCGGCCTCGAACTGCTGGAGGTTGGGGCTGCTGGTCAGGTTGTGGCCCAGGTTGGCGGCCACGTACCGGGCGGCGAAGGTATCGGCATTGGGATGGGCATCGATGGTATCCCCGTTGACGAAATTGGCGGCTCCGGCCAGGGCGGCGGCGTCAGCAGCGTTCTGGAGCTTGGTGTGGTAGGCCCAGATCCGGCCGATTTCGCTGACCAGGGCCACCAGCAGCAGGAACACCGGCAGCAGGACGGCGAAAAGCACCAGGAAGGCCCCTTTCTGTTTCCGTTCTTTATGCAGACTCATCATGACGAAGCCGCCTCCTTCAAACAGCAGATAACAGGTTTCTTACAATCCCCGGACCAGCATCAGGGCCAGGGCGGTAAGGGTAAAATACGGTCCGTAGGCAAAAGCGCTTTTCCGGCTTTTCTGCCCGGTGAGGAGCAGCACCAGGGCCGCCGCTCCCCCTAAAACAGTACCGGCGGCAGCCACAAACACCAGCCGGGGCCCCATCCACAGGCCCAGGGCGGCCAGCAGTTTGATGTCTCCCCCGCCCAGTGCCCCCCGGGACAGGAGCCCCACCGCCAGGAACACCACGCCCCCGGCCAGGCCGGCCAAAAGGTGGCTCACCAGCATATCCGGGTACCGGGCCAGCATCACCAGGGCGCCCAGGGCAAAGGGAAGCATCATGGTATCGAACAGGCAGTACTGCTCAAAATCCGTGGCGGTCATCCACAGGAGGAAGGCGGTGAACACCAGCATCAGCACCAGGGGCAGGCCGGAGGTCATCTGGAGCAGCCGGAATCCGCAGCCGAAAAAGCCCAGACCCAGCAGGGGTTTCCGCCACCGGCTGCGGGAGGCTGTGGCGTCGGGGAAAGTAAGGATGGGCCGGTTCCGGTCATAAAGCCGGTCGATCCAGAAAGACCCGCCCCAGGCTACCCCCAACGCAGCCAGGAGCAGCAGGATCACAGGAAAAAATGTCATGGCAGAGGTACGCTCCTTTTGGTTCTATTATACAGGAAATTCAGTCAGCTGACAAAAAGGGGGTGTGAAAAATTTCACACCCCTCTTTTTCATTCCCTGTTCTTCTTCAACACACCCAGCAGCACGGCGCCTACGGCCGTTCCAACGGCCAGGGCGGCCAGGTACATGGGCCAGTTGTGGACCACACCGAACACGAAGATGCCGCCGTGAGGAGCCGGGATGGTGCAGCCGAACACCATGGACAGGGCCCCGGCCACCGCAGACCCGATGGCACAGGCGGGGATCACCCGGGAAGGATCTTCCGCCGCAAAGGGGATGGCCCCTTCGGTAATGAAGCTGAGCCCCATGACGAAGTTGGTCACGGAAGAGTTCCGTTCCTGTTCCGTGAACTTTTTGGGGAACAGCCGGCAGGCCACGGCAATGGCCAGGGGCGGCACCATGCCCCCGATCATCACGGATGCCATAAAGGGAGAGGATACGGCCTGGCCATCCGCCCCGGCCAGGGACGCGGTCCCGAACACATAGGCCGCCTTGTTGAGGGGCCCGCCGAAGTCGATACTCATCATGCCCCCCAGCACCAGGCCCAGGAGCACCTTGCTGCCGCCGCTCATGGCGGTGAGCCCGTCATTGACCCAGTGATTCACAGCCCCCATCACCGGGTTGATGAGAACCACCATCAGGGCCCCCATGATCATCAGTCCCAGTACAGGATACAGCAGGATGGGTTTCAGGTTTTCCAGGGATTCGGGCAGGAAGGACAGGGCTTTTTTCAGGGCCAGGATCAGATACCCGGCGGCAAAGCCTCCCACCAGGGCCCCGAAGAATCCGCTGCCCCCGGCAGAAGCCATGGCCCCGGCCACGAACCCGGCCAGGAGCCCGGGACGGTCGGCGATACTGGCGGCAATGAACCCGGCCAGCATGGGCATCATGAAGCTGAAGGCCAGCCCGCCCACGTTCTTGAAGAAGGCGGCCAGGGGAGTGCTGGAACCGAACTGGGCGGTACCGGCAGCTCCCATATCGAACAGGAAGGCCAGGGCGATCAGGATGCCCCCGCCGATGACGAAGGGCAGCATGTGGGAAACCCCGTTCATCAGATGCTTGTAGGCTTTCCGGGCGCCGCTTTCTTCCGCCACCGCTTCTCCGGCAGCTTCCCCACCGGCTTCGCCCTGGTAGATGGGTGCCTGGCCGCTGAGGGCTTCATCCAGCAGCTGGTCCGCCTTGTTGATGCCGTCGGCCACTTTCACGATCACCACCGGTTTGCCTTTGAACCGGTTCATGGGCACGTACTTATCCGCCGCCACGATGATCCCGGTGGCACCGGCAATGTCTTCCGCCGTCAGGGCATTCTTCACCCCGCTCTGACCGTTGGTTTCCACCTTGATGGAAATGCCCCGGCGGGAGGCGTGCTGTTCCAGGCTTTCCGCCGCCATATAGGTGTGGGCGATGCCGGTGGGGCAGGCGGTGACCGCCAGCACCTGGTACCCTTGGGGAGCGGCTTCCGGTGCAGGAGTGGCTTCTTCTGCGGGCTGATCTTCCCCGGATTCTTCCGGGAACTTCTCTTTTTCCGCTTTGCCGATCAGGTCATACAGCCCATCCACACTGTCCACGGCCATGATCCCGTCGATGAAATCCGGATCCATGAGCAGGGTGGAGAGGCGGCTGAGCACATCCAGGTGCACATTGTCCCTGGTATCCGGTGCGGCGATCAGGAAGAACAGCCTGGCCGGCTGGCCGTCCAGGGAATCGAATTCCACCCCGTCGGTGCAGCGCATAAAGGCCAGGCCCGGACGGGTGACGGCTGCCGTCTTGGCATGGGGGATGGCCACCCCTTCGCCCACCCCGGTGCTGCCTTCTTCTTCCCGGGCAAAGACCTTTTTCCGGTATTCTTCCGGATCGGCGATGTTCCCCTGTTTCACCATGAGCTGGATCAGTTTGTCCAGTGCTTCCGCCTTGCTGCCGGCGGAACCGTTCAGTTCCACACTTTCCCGTTTCAGTAGATCTGTGATCTGCATGTCAATTCCCCTTTACCAGTTGTTCAATAGCTTCCTTTTCTGCCAGATGCATGGTGAACGCCGTGGCGCTGCCGGCGCAGATGCCCCAGTGGAGGGCTTCCCCATAGTCTTTGTTCCGCAGATAGCCGGCCAGGAAACCGGCCACCATGCTGTCCCCGGCTCCCACCGTATTCACCATGGTCCCTTTGGGGGCCTGGTGGCGGTGGACTTTGCCGGTTTCATCCACCAGCAGGGCGCCGTCGCCTCCCAGGCTGATGAGCACATTCCGTGCCCCCCGTTCCTGGAGTTCCCGGGCGCCCTGGATCAGGGCCTTATCATCGGGCAGTTTCCGGCCCAGCAGGTCTTCCAGTTCTTCCCCGTTGGGTTTCACCAGGAAGGGATGGGCGGAAAGGGCCCCGGCCAGCAGTTTCCCGGTGGCATCCACCACACAGGGGATGTTCCGCTGGTGCATTTTTCCGGCAATGTCCCCGTACAAAGAGGGCGCGCAGCCGCTGGGACCGCTGCCGGAGAGAACCAGGAAATCTCCTTCTGCCAAGGCTTCCAGCTGCTGCCACAGCCGGTCCAGGTGGGCAGGGGTCACTTCCGGGCCCTTGCCGTTGAGGGCGGTCTCTTCTTCCGCCCGGATCTTCACGTTGATCCGGGAAAAGCCGCTTTCCACCGGCAGCAGGCTGCAGGGAATGCCCCGATCTTCCACCAGGCGCTGGATTTCGTCCCCGGTGAAGCCGGCTTTGAAGCCCAGGATCCGGGTGGGGACCCCCAGGTTCTGGAGGATCCAGGATACGTTGATGCCCTTGCCTCCGGGGAAGATTTCCTCGGCCTGGTTCCGGTTGATGGCCCCCACCTGGAGCTGGGACAGTGTCACCACGTAGTCCAGGGAGGGGTTGAAGGTGATGGTGTAAATCATGAAAAGCTTCCTTTCTGTTTGGATGGAAGTGGTGGGTTAGGCGCCGCTTTTGTTCGGCGCCGTTTCCTTTTTTACAGGTCCCTGAAATTTTGTACGCTAATCTTCTGTTCCTGCACCAGCTGAAGGATTCCGTCGTCGGTTACGGCGTCCAGTTCTCCTTCGAAATCGTGATCCCACTGGGTGGCGGGGATCAGGATCTCATTGCTGGTGCCCGGATGGAGCATCACTTCCGTGGTGCCCTCCCTCAGGTTCAGCAGGATGGTCCGCAGGGCCTTTTTGTCCACGGCTTCCCCGGCCACGATGCCCCCGAAATGACCCGGGGCCTGGATGCCCAGGGCACGGGCTTTTTTCCGGGCCCGTTCCGCCAGCACATGGAGCCCGGTCCTTCCCACCTGTTCCCCCAGGTTGGAAGGACGGGTGGCCAGCAGGCTCACCGGGATGGACGGGATCCGCACTGCCGGGATCCCATGGTCCAGGCACAGGTCCAGGATGATGTCGATGATCCCGGGCAGCACGTGCATGTGCTGGTGGCTGTCCGCATGGGTGGGCACCAGTCCCGTATCCAGGAACCGGTCCAGCTGGGCGGTGCATTCCCGCTTCACATCCTGGAGCCGGATCTTGCCGGTAAGGAAACGTTTCACGAAAGCACCGTGGTCCGGATACAGTTCCCCGGTGGCCGGATCCACCAGACTTGGGATTTCCGCTGCAGGCAGGACGGGTCTGGCATTTACCAGGGTGAAATGGATGCCCATCCCCAGGGCGGGGGTCCGGCGAGCCAGTTCCACCGCCTCTGCAAAGGCGGCGCCGGTGACCATGACCGTGGCCGACCGGATCAGTCCCCGGGCCACTCCCTGTTCCACCGCCCGGTTGATCAGGGTATGGCGGCCGAAATCATCAGCATTGACAATCAGTTGTTTGGGCATGGAAGCCATCCTTTCCAAAAGTAAACAGCCGCAGATGGCTGGAATGGATATTGTTTTGACTATTTATTATATCAGATGGGGAGGGAATTTTGTAGGGGAATCAGGGGGTAAGTGATTAGGTGGTTAGGTGGTTAGGTGGTTAGGTGGTTAGTCAGCTGACATCCCACTTACCCACCTGGTCACTTCCACTCCCCTTCTTCCGTTGACATCCCCCACCCCTTTTGCTACACTGGACTTGTTTTTATATGGAAAGGAGATTTTCCCATGAATCGTGCACTTACGCCCCGGGCCATGGTCTTTATTGCGGTGCTGGGGGCTTTGTCTTCTCTTTTGATGGCTTTTGAATTCCCCCTGCCCTTTGCCCCGGCATATATGAAATTTGAGATTTCGGATCTGCCGGCCCTCTTTGCCGGGTTCTTTATCGGGCCTCTGGCCGGCGGGCTGACGGAGCTGCTGAAGATCCTGATCAAACTGGTGCTGGTGGGGAGTTCTTCCGCCTTTGTGGGAGAAGGGATGAACCTGCTGTGCGCCCTGGCCTATGTGCTGCCCTGCACGGTGTTCTACCACCTGCACCGGACCCGGAAAGGGGCCATGACGGCGCTTTTGGCCGGCAGCCTGGTGGCCAGTGTGTTTGCGGTGGGGGCCAACCGGTTCCTGGCCATTCCCCTGTATGTGAAGCTGTACAAGATCCCCCTGGCGGCGATTTTGAAAATGGCCAGTGCCACCAATCCCCTGGTCCACAGCCTGACGGATTTTCTGCTGCTGACGGTACTTCCCTTTAACCTGCTGAAGTACGCGTTGGTATCGGGGATCACCTATCTGATCTACAAAAAGGCCAGCCTGGCATTGACGGAGATCCTCAAAAAATAAGGGAGGCCCGGCTGCCGCCGGCAGATGGTCTCCTTTGCCCATGACCATTTCCCTGTATCCAGTATACATTTCTGTTTTGTCTTTCGACAGTTCTGGAACCATGTTACAATAGATGACACAAGGGATTCATTTTATGCCAAACCAAGGAGGCTCTGCCATGATTGAAAAAACCACCGTAGGCATTGTCGGCGTTGGCCATGTGGGCGCCCATGTGGCTTATTCCCTGGGGATGATGGGAATTGCTGACGAAATCCTGCTCTGTGACATCGATGCCAAAAAGCTTGCCAGTGAATGCAATGATCTGAACGATGCCGTCCCTTTCATGCCCCACCGGGTCCAGTATAAAACCACGGATTATGCCGGTCTCAAGGACTGTGCGGTGATCGTCAACGCAGTGGGAGATATTTCCCTGTGCCGGAACTTCAACCGGGATGACGAACTGAAAAACAGTGTGGTCCAGGTGGCCCGTTTCATTCCCCGGATCATGGATGCCGGGTTCGACGGGATCTTTGTGAATATCACCAACCCCTGTGATCTGATCACGGCGGAAATCGCCAATCTGTCCGGCCTGCCCCGTTCCCAGGTAATGGGCACGGGCACCCTGCTGGATTCGGCCCGGCTGTGCCATGCCCTCAGCGATGCCACCGGCCTGGACAGCCGCAGTTTCAACGCCTTTATGCTGGGCCAGCACGGGAATGCCCAGTTTGTCCCCTGGTCCCTGCTGAACTTCTCCGGCATGACCGTGGACCAGTACGAAAAGCACAGCGGCCGGCCTTTTGCCCGGGCAGCCATCCAGGAACAGGCCATCAAAGGGGGCTGGGTGACGGTTTCCGGCAAATGGTGCACGGAATACGGCATTGCCGGAGCTGCAGCCACCCTGGTGGGCACCATCCTCCGGGATGAAAAGCGGGTGCTCCCCTGCTCTGTGGAACTGGACGGGGAATACTGCCAGCAGGACCTGTTCATCGGCGTCCCGGCTGTAATCGGCAAAGAAGGGGTGGAAAAGGTCCTGGAACTGCCCCTGACCCCGGAAGAACAGAAACAGTTCGAAGCCTGCGCAGCGGCCATCCGGGAGAATGTGAACAAGGCGTATGACATTATTTTGAAGGAAAAAGAAAAGGTGTGACCGCGGTCACACCTTTTCTTTTTCACACTCTTTACCCAAAGAACACCGTAATCAGATCTTCCAGTGCCTTCTGGTCGGCGGCGCCCATGGTTTCCCGGGCGCTGTGCATGGCCAGGAGGGCCACACCGATATCCATGGTCCGGATGGGAGTCAGGGCCGAGGCCATGGAGCCCAGGGTGGATCCGCCCTTGATGTCGCTGCGGTTCACGAACAGCTGGCAGGGAATCCCGTTGGCGGCGCAGAGCCCTTTCACAATGGCCACCGCTTCCGCATCCCCGGCATAGGACTGGCTGCAGGCCTGTTTCAGCACCACCCCTTTGCCCAGGAGGGGCTTGTTGGTGATGTCGCATTTGTCCGTATAGTTGGGATGAAGGGCATGGGCCACGTCCACGCTGAGCATGAACCCGGTGGCCATATCCTGGTACAGGGCTTCTTCCGTCAGCCCCAGTTTGGCGTAGATCCGGTGGAGCAGGTTGTTCAGCACCAGGGAATCCGCACCCTGTTTGGTGTTGCTGCCCACTTCCTCGTTGTCGAACAGGCAGGCCACATGGAGTCCTTCCGTGCCGTTGCCGTTGATGATGCCTTTCAGGCAGCCCATGCAGGAGGTCAGGTTGTCCAGCCGGCCGGATGAGATGAATTCGTCCTTCAGCCCGAAGGTACAGCCTTCTTCCACCGGATAGGTGGACAGTTCAAAGGACAGGATGTCTTCCGGCTTTACCTGGAGTTCTTTGGCCAGGAAGTTGGTGAAAAAGTGCTTGTCTTCCGGATCTTCTCCCAGCATGGTGGCCAGGGGCAGCACATCTTTCTGCTTGTTCCATTTATATCCATCGTTCACTTCCCGGTTCATGTGGATGGCCAGGCTGGACATGCTCAAAAGAGGCCGTTTGAAATCCACCAGGTGGGTATGGGGTTTGAAGGGATCTTCGGTCCGGGTGACGATCTTCCCGGCCAGGGACAGGGGCCGGTCCATCCAGGTGGATACGATCATGCCGCCATACCCTTCTACGTTCAGGGTGCCGTAGCCCTGGGTATTGACTTCGGCAGCCGGTTTCAGCCGGAAGCAGGGAAAATCCGTATGGGCTGCTGCAATCTTCAGTCCCCGGGAGCCTGCCTTGCCGGTGCGGAAGGCAAACAGGGACGAATCGAAGCAGGTGACAAAATACTTGCCGTCCGGGGCCAGGGTCCAGTCCTCTGCCAGGGACAGTTCAGCAAAGCCGTTGGCCAGCAGCAGGTCACGGCTGGCTGCCACCGTATGATACGGGGACGTGCTCTTGTGGATCAGGTTCAGTAACTCTTTTGTGGTTTGATTCATGTTGACACCTCCTGGGGCCATTGTATCATAAGATACAAAATTGTTCAAAAACTTTTTCATTTAACTGGGAAAGTAAAAGCTTCCATGGTATAATAATACCATCTTTTGAAAAGGAGGCTTTCCAATGGCCGAAAAAGAAAAATCACTCAATGGAAGCAACAAAGTTCTGTCATGGCAGGCGCTGGGCCTGATGACCTTCACCTCCGTATGGGGGTTCGGGAACATCGTCAACGGCTATGCCAACCAGGGTCTCAAAGCGGTGGTATCCTGGATCCTCATGTTTGCCCTCTACTTCATCCCCTATGTGCTCATGGTGGGCGAAATGGGCTCCACCTTCAAGGAAAGCGCAGGCGGGGTATCCTCCTGGATCCGCTCCACCTCCGGAGCCAAACTGGCCTACTTCGCCGGCTGGACCTACTGGATCGTCCATATGCCCTATCTGGCCCAAAAGCCCCAGAACATGCTCATTGCCTTTGGCTGGGCGGTATTCCAGAACGGCAGCCTGACCAAGACCATCTCGCCCCTGGTGCTCCAGAGCATTGCTCTGGTGATTTTCTTTTTCTTCCTGTGGTACGCCTCCAAAGGGGTCAACGCCCTGAAACGGATCGGGGCCCTGGCCGGGAGCTTCATGTTCGTCATGAGCATCCTCTACATCCTGCTGGCCCTGGCGGCTCCTCACCTGACCACCGCCAGGACCTTCACCTACAGCCTGAACTGGGATACCCTGATGCCCACCTTCGATTTTGACTACATGACCACACTGGGCATCCTGGTCTTTGCGGTGGGCGGCTGCGAACGGCTGAGCCCCTATGTCAACAACCTGAAGAAACCTTCTTCGGAATATCCCAAATCCATGATCTTCATGGCCACTATGGTGGCGGTCACCGCCCTGTTGGGGACCTTTGCCATGGGCCTGATGTTCGACCCCACCAACATCCCCAAGGACCTGATGATGAACGGGGCCTACTACAGCTTCTCCAAGCTGGGTGAATACTATGGCATCGGCCAGACCTTCGTGATCATCTACGCCATCTGCAACACCCTGGGACAGGCGGCCACCCTGGCCATTTCCATCGACGCCCCCATCAAGATCCTGCTGGCGGACGTGGATCCCCAGTTCGTGCCCAAAGTGTTCACCAAAGTGAACGCCAAAGGGGTGCCGGTCACCGGGTATAAACTGACCGCCGTGCTGGTTTCCATCCTGCTGATCGTCCCGGCCCTGGGGATCGGCGACATGACCAGCCTCTACAACTGGCTGATCCGCCTGAATGCGGTGTGCATGCCGCTCCGGTACCTGTGGGTGTTCTTCGCCTACATGATGTTGAAGAAACACGCGGACCAGTATGTTTCTGCATACCATTTTGTGAAGAGCCGCGGCCTGGGCATGCTGGCCGGGTTCTGGTGCTTTGCCTTTACCGCTTTTGCCTGCATCATGGGCATGTTCCCCCGTGGGGTGCAAAGCGGTACGGACACCTGGTATTTCCAGTTTGCCATGAATATCCTGACCCCGCTGGTACTGATCGGCATCGGATTCATCCTGCCGGAACTGGCAAAGAAGGAAAGAGCGTAATCCTATAAATAAAGGCGCTGTGAAAAAATCATCCACAGCGCCTTTATTTCGCTTGCGTCAGCTGGCTTCCATCGGCTAGTGACTAGAGACTAGTGACTAGTGACGGGGTGTGAAAAAGCATTTTTTCACACCCTCTTTCCTTATACGTCTTCCTCCCAGGGATTGATCCGGATGGGTTCTTTTTTCAGCATTTCTCTTTGTTCCGGGGTGAAATGGGATTTTTTGATCACTGCTTCGTAGACGTATTCCTTGAAATACTTTTCGGAGCAGACGAAGTACCCTTTCTCGCCCACCCCACTGCCCCAGGAATTCTCGATCTTCCACCGGGTGGGACGGCCGTTCCCGTCGAAATCCACACCGGTCAGGAGCATGGCGTGGGTGGCGGAACTGGCTCCGTATTCCAGCCGTTTCCCTTTGGGCATCTCCCAGGAAATCCCGCCCAGGAGTTTTTCCACCTGGACGCTGTCCGGATCCCAGATGCCCTCTTTCCGGGCCCCGCAGGCTCCGGCATCACAGGCGAACCACACCGGCTCCCCGGCCTGGAGCTGCCGGATGCACAGATCCTCCAGGGCCTCCTGGGACAGGTTCAGGGCTTCCATATCCTTCCCCACCATGTTTTCCACCGCATGGAAAGCCACCGGGGTATCCATTTCCTTGTCCGGGGTGGGCTCGTTGATCACCGGATAATAGTCCTCCAGGGCCAGGCCCACGTATTTGTCGTAGAAAGCTTTGGGTGTCAGGTTCCGGTCGCAGTGATAGTTCTTGTCCTTGTCCCGCCAGGCAAAATCGAAGGTTTCCACCGGAGCCCCGAAGGCGATGCATTCGGCCTTGTACACTTCCGCCAGCATTTCCTTCTTCCGGGGATAGGGATCCTTCCCGGCAGCCACCAGGTCCCGGAGTTCCATGGCGTCTTTCCGGAGCAGGCGGTTCATGGCGGCCAGGAACCGGTCCGTATGGCCGGACTGATAGGATTCCGGATGGACGGTTTTGGGCACCACCCCGTATTTGGCTGCCAGATGGGCCGCTTCGCTCCAGTAGCCCCCATCCACCATGCCCCGGAGCACGTACTGCATACTCTGGCCTTTCACCGGTTCCCCGGCCTGTTCAATGACCATTTCCAGGAAATTGTTGGCCTTTTCCAGTTTGTCATAGAAGCTCAGGTAGTTCTGGGACAGTTCGAATTCTTCCAGGCCGCATTTTTCCGCCACGATTTCCCGCAGGATGTTCAGGGCCGCAAAGAGCCAGCACCGGCCGGATTTCTGCTGGGCGGTGATGCCCCGGGTCTTCACTTCCACCGCAAAAGGCCCCCGGTGCCGGGCCGCCGCCATGGGCACAAAGGACAGGTCGGCCAGATCGGTTTTGGCCAGGGCACTGTTCAAAACAGAAACACTGGGGTCCGCTGCCACTTTGGCACGGAAGGACTGCAGCAATGCATCGTTGATTTCTTTCATATTCTACACGCTCGCTTTCTAATTGTTTACCATTGATCCAAATTTGCCTCAGGCAAATTTGCTCCATCGGCTAGAGACTCGAGACGAGTGCCTGGAGACTTTTTTATCTTTTTAATGCCACAAACGCCCCTCCGATCATGAGCACCATGCCGATCATCATTTTCGTCGTGATGGGTTCCCCCGCGAAAATCAGGGCAAACAAGGGACTCAGGGCCGGCTTGATGAAATAGGTCAGGCTGCCCAGGGCCACACCACCCCATTCGATGGCCAGGAACCAGCTCAGGAAGGCCACCAGGGTGATGCCGATGTACAGTACCAGAACCCAGGGCAGATTTTCCCAGGTGTAGCCGGTGAAGAGAGGAACACAGGCGTAATTGGCAAAGCCGTGGGCCATCAGCCATTGGGACACAGCCGGGATGTGGGACAGGCCGGCCACCAGCAGCAGCTGGACACCACCCCAGAAAAAGGACCAGGCAGTCACCGTGATGCTGCCCAGATCTGTTATCAGCTTCTTGCCGCCCACGGCGTACAGGCTGTAGCAGACCACGCACACCAGCAGGGCTGCCACTCCCACCGGTTCCATGGTCATATGGAAGGGATCCACCAGAATGGCAATGGCCAGCACCTGCAACGCCAGGGCAATTCCCTCCCGCCGGGTAACAGGCGTATGGAGCAGCAGGGCCGCCAGCATGATGATGAAGAGCGGCGTACTGGAAAAGATGACGCCGGTGTTGCCTGCCCCCAGAGTGGCTGAAGCCATCTGGTACAGGGGGCCTACGATGGTAATGCCGGAAAAGGCCAGCAGGGCACACAGCTTCATCTGGGCTGCATGGATGTGTGTATCCGTGGCCTTCAGCCGGGCCCGGCTCCAGGGCATCAAAAACACTCCGCACAGAAAATACCGAGTGGCGTTCACCTGGACCCCGTTCAGATCCGCATTGATCTTTTTCATGGCCACTTCCGTCAGGCTGAACAGGACCCCTGCCAGCAGCATGCAGAAAATGGCCTTCTGGTTCTTGGTCATAGAGGAGGATGCCTTCTTTCTTTATTTTGTCAGCAGGGTTCCTCTGCCATTGATCTGTTTACCCGGCTGGGCCTGGAATCCTGCCCGGTCTCCACTCAGAGAGAAGAGAATCAGCTTGTGCTGGCCGTCCAGCTGGAATTCCAGGGCCTCCGGAGGAACGGCGCCGCCGGAAGGGTATTTCTCAGTCAATTTCTTCAGCTGCCGGGACACGTCCCAGGTCTGTTCCGTCTGACTGGGCAGCCCGTACTGCAGTTTCCCTGCCCGGATGGCAAACCCGCGTTCCAGGCTTGCGGTACTATATCCGGCTACAGGGATCTTCAGCCGTTCAGTCCGATAATGCAGGTTATTGCCCCGTGCGGTCTGGACAGGTTCCCGAGGCAGCGTGGCCAGAAAGTCCAGCTGCTGCCGGATCCGTTCCACATTGGGATATCGCCATCTGCCCGGACTATGGGACAGGTAAGCAAAGCTGCTGCGGAGGAGTTTACTGTCTTCCGGCGATAGATTCCGTCCGCTGGCCAGCTGATCTCCCTGTACCAGCTGGTTCCGGGCCAGTACCTCATCCAGCCGCCGGGCCTGGAACCAGGCGGGCAGGTCGATGAGATTGAGCGGCGTCAGGATCAGTACCAGAGTCAGCAGGCTACTCAAAAGGTACAGTTTCCGGGGTTTCCACCGTAAGAAGCCACACACCAGGGTGCAGATTCCGAAGCCCGTACAGCACAGGGACAGGTACCGCAGAGAGGTCAGGCTGTAGGCGGAAAGCCGGATCTGCAGGCCGGCAAACTGGCCGATGAGCACCGGAATCAGCAGCAGGGCGCCCCAGTGCAGGGCTTTTTTCTGCCAGGCCGGTTCCCCCTTCCAGAAGGAGAAATACAACAGGGCGTACACCGCCATCAGGAACAGGCCGAAGGGGTTCATGAACCCCACGGGCAGGCTCTTCTGCCACAGGATGCGCACCAGGTACTGGTAGATCACCAGCAGCAGGAATATGGCGCAGGGCAGCAGGATCCGTTTCCAGAGAGTGGTATAGAGCGGCGGCACGGAGACCGGGTCGTCAGCTTTGGGGATGCAGGAGATGAAATACTGGAACCCCACCACACCAAAAGAAAGATAAGAAATCCACAGCACCCAGGGCAGGCCCAGGGGATACAGCAGCAAGCTGACGCTGGCATAGCACAGACCCAGCATACAGTTCACCACGGCCGCCAGCAGCAAGGTCTTCACGCCCGCCACCACAAAATGGCCAAACAGCTGGGGTTTGCCTTCCCGGCTGTCACAGAAAAACAGGCTGAGTCCCAGACAGAAAGGTATCAGGCCGACCAGCACCAGCAGCACATACTGGGAAAAGCCGGTACCGGGAAGTCGCTCCAAAAAACGCCACAAAAGCAGAAAAAACAGGAAGCAGGCTGCATCCCGACGCAGTTCCACCCGGCCGTACCGTTCGTTGTACAGGCGCCAGGGCACGGAAACAAGGGCGACGACACCCGCGGCCAAAAGGGCCGAAGAAAAGTTGTTCTTCTGGAGCAGCCAGGAAAGGTTGCCGGACACCAGCACAAAAAACCAGGCCAGGGCAATGCCCCAGGTGGCGATCAGAGCCGGTTTGAACCGCTGGTTCCGCTCCCAGATGCCCAGGAAGAAAGAATGGATACGAGAAAGCACCAAAGGATCCCCTCCTTAGAAAAGCTGAAATGGTGTTTTTATTATACCATTTTGCAGGGAAAGGGAGAAGAAGGAGGCGCCAGCAGGGTGGAACCCACCAGATGGAGGTAGAACCCACAAAAGGGGGTACCGCCTGCGTTTGCGGTACCCCCTCTGCTTCTTTTTCAGCCCCGATTCTTGAAATACTGGAACAGGATCTTGCACAGGTCCTTGGCTTCGGTTTCGCTGAGGGTGATCCCCCGGCCCATTTTTTCCCGGCCCGGTGCCCATTCCCGGATATCGAACCGGGGCGGACGGCCGTTGTAGGAGATCCGGTTCACCTCTTTGGTCCAGCCTTTGGGGCTGGTGGAAAGGGTGCCCAGTTCGTCGGCGATTTCATAGCTGAAGTCGGATTTGTTTCTGTCCATGGATGATCTTCCTCCTCGGTAGTTTATATCCCCTCGATTCCATTATACCGGAGTTTCCGGAAATGAAAACCCCTCACCGATAAGAACGGGCGTTTTACCGGCATGAATGGGAAAAGTCACCCTGCGAACTGGCTGTTGTACAGGTCTTTGTAAAACCCGCCCTGTTCCATCAGTTTTTCGTGGGTTCCCTGTTCGATGATCTTCCCGTCTTTCATTACCAGGATCCGGTCCGCATTGCGGATGGTGCTGAGCCGGTGAGCCACGATGAAGCTGGTGCGTCCTTCCATCAGCTTGGCAAAGGCGTTCTGGATCAGGATCTCGGTCCGGGTATCGATGCTGGAGGTGGCTTCGTCCAGGATCAGCATGGGCGGCAGGGCCAGCATCACCCGGGTGATGCACAGCAGTTGTTTCTGTCCCTGGCTCAGGCTGTCATCGCTCACCACCGTATCCAGTCCCTGGGGCATCCGGCGGATGAATTCCCAGCTGTGGGCTTCTTTGGCGGCCCGGATGATTTCTTCTTCCGTAGCCTCCGGTTTTCCAAAGGCGATGTTTTCCCGGATGGTCCCCTGCTTCAGCCAGGTTTCCTGGAGCACCATGCCGTAGGTCCGCCGGAGAGAATGGCGGTCCACCCGGGCCGTATCCTGGCCGTCGATGGCAATGGTCCCCCGATCCACATCATAGAACCGCATGAGCAGGTTGATGAAGGTACTCTTGCCGCAGCCGGTGGGCCCCACAATGGCGGTGGTCTGGCCCGGCTCCACCTGGAAGTTGAAGTCTTCGATCAGCGGCCGCTTTTTATTGTAGGAAAAATACACATGGTCGATGGCCAGCCGGCCTTCCTGGAAGGTCAGCTGCCGGTCCGGATCCGGGCTCTGAGGCGTTTCCTCGATGAGGGCGAACACCCGGGCGGCACAGGCCAGGGCATTCTGGAGTTCGGTGACCACGGAGCTGATATCCGTAAAGGGCTTCATGTACTGGTTGGCGTAATAGAGCAGCACGGTGAGCCCCCCGACGGTGAGCCCTCCCGCCAGGATCTCCCAGCACCCCACCAGGGCCACCAGGGCATAGATCACATTGTTCACTGCCCGGGTGGAGGGGTTGGTCAGGGAACTGTAAAACAGGGCTCCCTGGGTGGCCTGCTGCAGGTCTTCGTTCAGGCCCCGGAACTGTCTGGAGGACCGTTCTTCATGGCGGAAGGCCTTGACCACCTTTTCATTGCCCACGGTTTCGTTGATGAGAGCGGTCTGTTTCCCCCGGATGGCGGTCTGTTTCTGGAACAGCCGGTAGGACCGGTTGGCGATGAACCGGGCCACCAGAAAGCTGACCGGGGTCAGCACCATCACCATCAGGGAAATCTTCCCGTGGGTGGAAAACATGAAGTACAGGGTCAGTACAATGGTCACCAGACCGGAGAACAGCTGGGTAAAGCCCAGGAGCAGCCCGTCAGAGATCTGGTCCACATCGGCGATCACCCGCTGGACCAGGTCCCCGGTGCTGTGGCTGTCCAGGAAGGAAAGGGGCAGCTGCTGGATCTGCCGGATAGCCCGGCTCCGGATATCCCGGACGGTGTTGAAGGCCAGTTTGTTGTTGATCAGGTTCATGGCCCAGGTGGCCAGACTGGACAGGACCACCAGCACCAGGATCTGGAAGGTGTACCCTTTTACCAGAGCGAAATCCACCTTGCCCGGCCCTGCAATGCCGTCGATGGCCCGGCCGAACAGGATGGGCACATACAGCTGCAGGGCCACGGAAGCCCCGGCCAGGACCAGGCTCCCCACGAGGAGCAGCCGGTAGGCGTCGATGATCTGCCAGACTTTTTTCAGAGTTTCCCAACTGGAATCGTTCTTTTCCTTGCCCATCAGGCTTCCTCCTTTTCCTGTGCCAGTTCCTGGTCCCGGCGGCCCGGATACTGGGAATCAAAGATTTCCTGGTACACCGGACAGGTTTCCAGGAGCTGCCGGTGGGTTCCCTGGCCCACCAGCCGTCCGTCGTTCAGCACCAGGATCAGATCCGCCTGGCGGACACTGCTGGTACGCTGGGATACGATGAATACGGTCATTTCCCCTCCCAGAGCCTTGATGGCCTGGCGCAGGTGGAGATCGGTGGCAAAATCCAGGGCACTGGCGGAATCGTCCATGATCAGGATCTCCGGTTTTTTCACCAGGGCCCGGGCAATGGTCAGCCGCTGTTTCTGGCCTCCAGACAGGTTCCGTCCCCCCTGTTCCACCAAAGCATCCAGCTGCCCCTCCTTGCCCAGCACCACGTCTTTGGCCTGGGCGGTTTCCAGGGCCTGCCACAGTTCTTCATCGGTGGCATCGGCTTTGCCCCACCGGAGGTTATCCCGGATGGTGCCTTCGAACAGCACCGCTTTCTGGGGCACCAGGGCGATTTTGTCCAGCAGGGTGCCTGCAGGATAGTCCCGCACATCCCGGCCGTCCACTTCCACCCGGCCCCGGATTACATCATAAAATCGGGGGATCAGGTTCACCAGAGTGGTCTTGCCGCTGCCAGTACCCCCGATGATCCCCACGGTCGCACCCTTGGGAATGGTAAAATCAAGTTCAGAAACAGCATCCGCACCCCCTGCATACCCAAAGGAAACCTGATGGAAAGCCACGGCCGGTCCCTGGCCTACCGGTTGAAGGGGTCCGTCGGCGGAGGGACAGGTCATGGAACTTTTCACCTCCAGAATGCTCTGGATACGGTTTGCACAAGCTGCCGATTTATTCAAAGTAATCACCATGCTGCCCAGTTTCACCAGTTCGATGATCATCTGGGCCATATAGTTGTACAAGGCCACCACGTCGCCCTGGGCCAGGGCACCCAGTTCCACCCGGATGGCTCCCTGGCGGATCAGAATCACTGTGGCCAGGTTCACCAAGAGGTAAGTGCCCGGAGTCATCAGGGCGGACCAGCTGCCCACATGGAGGTTTTTCCGGGTCAGGTCGGCGTTCCGGCTGTCGAATTCATCCACTTCCGCCTTTTCCCGGCAGAAGGCCCGGATCACCCGGACCCCGGTGAGGTTTTCCCGGGTGGTCTGGAGCAGGCCGTCCAGGGCCTCCTGGACCCGGGTGAACAGCGGGATGCTCCGGAGCATGATTCCCAGGACCACCACCAGCAGCAAAGGAATTGCGGCGGCAAAGACCAGGGCACTGGGCACATCGATGGTAAAGGCCATGACCATGGAACCGAACACGATGAAGGGACTCCGGAGCAGCAGCCGCAGAGCCAGATTCAGGCCCGTCTGGACCTGGGTCACATCACTGGTCAGCCGGGTGATCAGGGTATCGGTGCCCAGGGTATCCAGTTCCCGGTAGGACAGGCTCTGGATATGGTCGAACAGGGCCTGCCGGAGCCGGGTAATGACCCCCACGCTCCCCCGGGCGGCAAAATACTGGGCGGTAAAGGAAAAGCCCATGCCCAACACCATCAGCCCCATAAGCCCCAGGAAACAGTGGAACAGGAAAGCATTATCCGCCTGGGAAAGGCCCCGGTCGATCATGGCGGCGATCACCAGGGGCACCGCCAGATCCATCAGGGCTTCCAGCAGTTTGAACAGGGGCGCCAGGATGCAGTCCCAGCCATATCCCTGAAAATAGGGAAGAAATTTTTTCATGATTCGCACCTCATTTTTTGAACTGTCTTTATCTTACCACCGATATTGCTATATAATAGATATTGAATCTATAGATATCTATATGTTTTCTAAATAGGAGGATGGAACATGAATCTGGAACAGCTGAACTGTCTCATTGCCGTAGTGGAAGAAGGCTCCATTTCTGCAGGAGCCCGACGCCTGAACCTTACCCAGCCCCCGGTATCCCTACAGCTCCAGCGGCTGGAAGCCCAGTGCGGAGTACAGCTGCTGGAAAGGGGCAGCCGGAAGATCCGTCTCACGGAAGCGGGCAAAAGCCTGTACGATACCGCCAAACGGATCCAGAGCCTGACCCTGGCAGCCCAGGAGGATATGAAGAATTTCCATCTGGGGAAAAAAGGCAGTCTCCATCTGGGGATGATCTCCTCGGGAGCCGGGAAACGGTTTTTCCGGGGGATCCGGTATTTTCTCCAGAAGTATCCGGATATCGCCTTCCAGCTGTACGAAGGGAACACCTACCAGATGCTGGATGCCCTGGAAAAGGAAACCGTGGATCTGGCCGTGATCCGGACCCCCTTTTCCCGGAGCCGGGTGGAGAGAAAGGAGCTGTGCCGGGAAAAGTTCTGCGCCGTGGGGATGGAAGACCTGTTCCCCCACCCTGTGCCGGAAACCTTTGCCCTGAAAGATCTCCAGGATCTGCCCCTTCTGGGCTACCGGCGGTGGGAGCGGATTATCCAGGACACCTGCCGGAAACAGGGGTTCACGCTCTATTTCCGCTGCCTGGCCGACGATGCCCGGAGCTGCCTCCAGTGGGCCCAGGCCGGGCTGGGTGTGGCCCTGGTGCCGGAAAGCGTGGTGAACCTGAGCCAGGGACTGACCGCCGTCCCCATCCAGGAACAGGCCCTGGAAAGCCAGGTGTGCCTGGTACGCAAAAAAGGACGGGCTCTCCACGAGTCCGCCCGGTTGTTTTGGGAGAATTATTAGGAAGCAGGGTTCGTTCATCGTGGGCCGTGAGTCGTTTGTCGTAAGGCCCCTTTTGGTCGAATCCTTTCCATTCAATCAATCAGACCCTGTTTCCCTAAACGTGGATGTTGACAGGCCTGCTGCTCATGCAGCAGGCTCTCACACCCATCCATCACATCCCGATAGGTGCTGACAAAATCCCCCGTATACCAGGGGTCGGCGATTTCCCGGGGGTGATCCGTGAAATCCAGCAGCAGATGGATCTTCCGGTCCGGGTCTCCCCCGGCGATCCGGCGGATCTCCCGCAGGTTTTCATCGTCAAAACCGATGAGAAGATCATAGTACCCATAGTCCTCCCGGGTCATCTGCCGGGCCTTCCGGGACGTGTAAGGAATGTGGTGGAGCTCCAGCTGCTCCTTCGTCCCCCAATGGGTATCGTTGCCGATTTCCTCCCGGCTGGTGGCAGCCGAAGCGATTTCATACGCATCCCCAAGATGGTCTCGCCGGACCAGTTCCTTCATAACAAATTCCGCCATGGTGGAACGGCAGATGTTGCCGTGGCAGATAAATAGTATTTTGATCATGGACACGAAACTCCCTTCTATGCCGAAATATGCCGAATTACTGCGGGTTTGCCCGTTTCACCTGTTCACGGAGAAAAGGACATAATTTTGCAAAAAACGGCACAACTTTCCCCATTGTAGTAGTAAAAATGGTAGTAAAACGGGATGTTATTACTACTGCACTTTTTGTGGGGTGAAATTTTTCTCTGTTATTATAGCAATCAGGCAAGAAAAAAGCACCTGGCATTTTTGCTGGGTGCTTTTTTCTTGCGCATAATACAATCATCTTAATCCAATTGGGACACATCTACCATTGGCAAAATTTCCTTCAAAGGACGTCCGCTCACTATGAAATTATTCAATAAATCGTCCATGTCTTTAAATTCCTGAGCAGAGTCTTTGTATTTTCCATATATATCTGTAGTAGCGGTAATGCTACCAGGGCCTTTTAACCCCGTATATATTGCAAACTGAAAATTTTCTAGGGAACAAATGACGTCTCCCAACATTTCATTTTCCAGTTCTTCTTTCGTCATGGCCGACTACCTTTCAATTCAAATCATCCGTCACTACATGCCATTCTCCAAATGGCCATGGATCAAAGAATTTATGGGGATCTTGCTTAACTTCTCCTGTACTCTTAGACACTATATATGACTTTGGACCATATACCACCTCTCCGGGTTTAAAAATGGAAAAGGCAAAACTATCTTCTGAATCAGCATATTTATGAAATTTAGTTCCCACATGGTTTTCGGCAATTTTCAAAGCTTCTCCTACGGTCATATTATTATTGGTCGTTTCACCCCCCCCCTTATACTGTACCCATAAGTGTGGACACTTTTTAAGAGTAGCACCTGCCCATAAAATTGGACAGGCTACAATTTGAATCCTTTAAAATTGACGTGCTCATTTTGGACCCAACCTATTGAACACAATCATATGTATGTGGTATCCTCAAATCCAATAAAGCCAAGGAGAATCCACATGAGCAGAAAACTTTTTACTGAGGAACAGATTGCAGCGTTGCGTCAGAACCCTTATGTGTATAGCGTAAGCCGCTCTACCCTGGTCCTGAGGAAGTCCTTTAAAGAAATCTTTTACACCGAATATATGGAAGGAGTCTATCCTAAAGACATCTTCAAAAAATACGGCTTTGACCCTGCTGTGCTGGGCGAAAGACGCATTGGCGGTGCTCTCCAGCATATCAAAGAGGAATATGCCAAATATGGTTGTTTCTATGAAGGCAGGAGACCCGCCGACAGGTCTGACACCGCCGCCAAGGTCAAGCCTGAAGATGACATTAAGGCCCTCAGACATGAAGTTGAATACTTGCGGCAGGAAGTGGAATATTTAAAAAAAATTTCCGCGATCAAGAACACAAAAAGGTAGGTTCTCTGCTCATGAACGATTCCTCTTGTGTGTTCGAAATCATAGAAAAGACGGTAAGTACCAGCGAGAACAGACTTTCCATCAGCAGTTTATGCAAGATGGCAGGCGTGTCCCGAAGCGGTTATTATGCCTGGGTAAAGGCGGAAGCATTTCGGCAGGCCCAGCAAGAACAGGACCGCAAGGACTTTGAACTGATCCTTGCCGCTTACAAAAGACGAGGGTACAAGAAGGGCGCCCGCAGCATCTATATGGAGCTGCTCCACATGGATCCGCCCGTCATTATGAATGTGAAGAAAATCCGTCGTCTGATGAAAAAGTTCCACCTGCTTTGCCCCATCAGGAAGGCGAATCCCTATCGGCAGCTGGCGAAAGCCCTGAAGACCAATACGGTGGCCGATAATCTGCTGCAGCGCCAGTTTGAGGACTATGGTCCTCGCATGGTACTGCTGACAGATATTACCTATCTTCCTTACAATGGGATCTTTGCTTATCTTTCCACCATACTGGATGCCTATACCAAGCAGATTCTGGCGTATGTCCTCAGCGATTCTTTGGAGGTGGATTTCGTGGTAGAAACGGTGAACAACCTGATTCGAGATCACGGCGTCTCACTGCATGCTGAAACCATCGTGCATTCTGACCAGGGTTGCCATTACACGAGTCACAGCTTCATCGATATCCTCCATGACAAGGATCTCAGACAATCCATGTCACGGCGGGGGAATTGCTGGGACAATGCGCCGCAGGAAAGCTTCTTCGGCCGTATGAAAGACCATGTGAAAAAGAAAATTGCAGCAGCAGTGAGCTTTGGGGAGGTGAAGGCCATCGTAGATGATTACATGGATTATTACAACAACGAGCGCTACCAGTGGGAACTGGCGAAACTGTCGCCAAACGAGTTCTACCAATTTGTAACAACAGGGGTTTATCCGCTCGATATTCCCAAGATGCCCGAGGTTCCTACATTGAAGCGGAGAGCCTGTGAGCTGGGGAACCAGCTCACCTCATAAAATGGCAAAAGCAGCCATTTTATGAGTAAGGAGCCAGTGCATAAGATTGGATGGTTAGGGGCCTTCTGATAGACAATTACCAAACGTCCATTTTAAAGGTACCAGGATTGTTGAACTGTCTAAAACAAGGGGTCCTACTTTTAGAAACTGTCCTTGACAAGGGGTACGGTTTACCTTTTATCCATCTATTCTCTACCACCCGATTTTATCTAAAAACTTTTGAAAGAGGGTTTTATGTTCTTTAGATTTAGGGTAGGGGTTGTGGACACCAGGAAGCTGGTTTTTTCTTACTATTTCCTGTTTTTCCTTTATAGAATCGTAAATTGGTCCCAAAGAGGCCTCAAAACTGCCCATAAAGAGATTTTCTGTTGCTTTCCACTTGGCTTTATCCCTATTCCCCCATTCCTCCAAATACCAGCCGACTCGACCTGTCTTTTTCTCTACTTTTGGGAGTCCCCCACCATACCATCGCCCAGAAAATACGAATCCTCGCTCGGTTTCATAATAGTTTGTAATTAGGGCACCAGGGCATTCTAATTGGGCAAGCATGTAGGCTGTATCAGCAGTAATGGTCCGCATAGGCCAAAAAAGCCGTTCCATGGCCTGCCTTGTCACTACCCATGTATCTTGAATTTTATCCACTTCATCATCATGAAATTTGGGCTGATCTAAAGGCCCAGCAGTTATACATTTTAGTAGACCTTCATACTTGATACCCCAGATAACAGAGGCTTCTGCCAAAGTCATAACGTCGTTGAGCATTTTGCTCACCTCTCAGTTTCACAATTCCAGGTTTTCAATTTCGGGAACAATTTCCGTAAGACTTTTTCCATCAAAAAACGGTTTATTCATCACATCATCTATACTTGTCATGGTTTCCGCCTTATCACCGTACCATACATCAAACTCTTTATGGAAAATGGCGAGACAACGGAATCATTCAACACACACTTGCCGTCGTCCTTATACGGAAAGGTTATGTTCTACAAAGTATTTTTGAATCACCTGATGAACCTGGGGTTTCAAGTCCTTCCACATTGTATCAATGGACAGCCCATGTTTATGACTACGGTTTGTACTCATACTTGCCGCACCTCCATCCTGGTTCTTTACCCACAGTCACTCTTACTTCTTGCTTTATATTCATTATAGCAAATGCCCTATCCAAAAATCACGACAGAAAAAAGCCCGCAATCAATTCGACTGCGGGCCTGCTTTTTTGTCCCCTGGGCGGCCGGGGATGGGCTTCCCTGCGGGCAGCCCCTACACCGTTGGAGTCATAGGTTCGTGCATCTAGCGGGAACGCCGGACCTGCGGGTCCTACGATATTGCAATAGCTCATTGGATTTCCTCCGTACCGCTCTGCACTCTTCACTCTTTACTCTGCACTCACCTTGGGCTGGCTCTCGCCCACCTGCTCCAGTTCCTTTCGGACATTCTCTGCCGGATAATCCAAGTCTGGATAGGAGAAACCCATTTCGTCCAAATGTCTCTGGACCGCTTCTACATAACCGACCAAAATATCTTCCGGCTCAGCCTGCCGCATTTCCGTTGGATTATGAAAAAAGCGGATTTCAGCCCCCAGTTCTTCAAACCCGCACATGGCCTCAAAAAAATTCTTGTTGTCAGGACGATCCCCTTTGTGTGCCTGTATCCATACTCTCATTTTGTTCACTTCCTTTTGTTCACTTCTTGGAAGCATTTTCTTATGCTTTCTATTAATCCCATGTTTTCTTCATGCGGAATCTCCGAAGTGGGAGAAGTGAAGCTGCTCACCTTAGAACCGGCAGCTTCTTCAGCAGCCTTTAAAGATGCTAAGGCTTTTTTTGCTTGCTCAATCCCTTGGTCAGAGGTTTTTTTGTACCACTCACGTGCCTTTTCAATCGACCGGGTTACCCCTTTCCCATATCGGTACATACTCCCAAGATTATATTGTCCACATGCCTCTCCTTGTTCAGCACTCTTTCGATACCACTCAACTGCCTTCTCGTACGACTGCTCCACTCCTTGTCCGTACTCATACATAACACCAAGATGGCATTGACCTCTGGCATTTCCTTGTTCTGCTGCCTTACGGTACCACTCTACCGCCTTCTCGTACGACTGCTCTACTCCTTGCCCGTACTCATACATAAACCCAAGATTGCATTGACCTCGGGCGTAACCTTGTTCTGCAGCCCGCTGATACCATTTGGCCGCTTCTGTTTGGCTACTAGGAAAACCAACTCCACTGTCATACATAAGGCCCTTGACGTTCTCTGCCAAAAAATCCCCCTTATCTGCTAATACAGATATTTCGTTCTTTACTTCTTCAATAGTTTTATTTTTCTCTTCTGAAGAATCCGGCATCCGGCTTGCATAATCATATCCTGCAACAGCGTACCCCGCCTCAAAGGATTTCTTATAACACTCCGCTGCCTTTTTTGAATCTATCGGTACAATTCCATATCCGCCTCCATAGTACTTTCCTAGCATATAGAGTGCCTTCCCATCCTCCTGTTCTGCTGCCTCACGAATGGTATCAAAAGCCTCCTTGGAATGGTCTTCGACAAACAGACGAGAGAGGGAATCACCTACAGGTTTCAAGAGCTTTTCAGATTTAGCTTCCGACAGGTTAAAAAGCAGATCCAGAAGAAAATCATACGCTTCTATATCGCATTGCAGGTCCACAGCGGCGCACTGTTTCATGTATTCGTTGACCAACTGGTCTTTGATGGTATCAGGTGCCATATTTACGCCTATTTTTTTCACACAGGAAACCGTAGTATTTACTACATAATTTTCCCGGTTTTCCAACGCATCCAGCTTATCCAAAGTACCAAGAGAAATCAGATAGGACGGATCATCAATCGTTTTAAGCTCCTGTTTCCCCAAGAGTTTCTGTTTTAGATTAGGATTTTCTGCAATTTCCTTGATTGTTGCAAAGAAATTGACTTTCTGATGTGGAGAAATTCCCACTTGCCCCATTGCTGCTTTTAAAAGCAGCAGATCGGACGTCGTCCAGTTGCCGCCTGTAATATCATAAAAGTCACGGGTCAGGCAGACAATCTTACTTGCATCATCCAGCTCGCTGTATTCTATCCCATCATAGTCAAGATATTCGATAGCATTTTGCCAGTTGAGGAGCTTCACATTCTTTTCGACCGCGTTCATCCGCATTTCAAGGTTTACAATGTCCCTGCGATTTTTGAGGAAGAACTTGCCCATCATCATGAACTGATTCTTGAACATCTCATTCGTTGCCTCGATAGACGCGTTCAGTTTATTGTTGATGGCTGTTACCAAGTCAAAAGTCATCATGTTCTGCTCCGCCAGCTTCTGCAGCGTCACCTGAGAAGCATACCGTGCAGCCCGCATATTACTGTTGATCTTGTCCTGGAGGCGTTTATTGCTTCCGGTAATCCCACCAATCAATCTGCGAAAAAAGCCTTTATTGGCCAGTTGGCTTGAGGCGTCATCCGCTTCCGTAAGGGCAGCCGTGCATTCAAAGGCAAGCCGATTGATTTCCTGCCGGTTGTTTTTATGAGCTCTGATGATACGGTCGATTTCCTGGTTCAGAGCATTCTGCTCCTCTACCGTAAATACGGCATTCCCATCTACAATTGCCAGTTGATTGTCCATAGCCTTTACTCCTCCACAAGTTCGTCCAGTGCATTTTTCAGCTCGGTTAATTCTTTTTCCTGCCGCCTAACTTTTTCAGTGTGTCTTTCCTCATCACGTTTCATTCTTGATAGAAACATCTCCTGCTGCAAGCCAACCAGGTTCATTTGCTTTGTCGCGTACCAGGCCTTATCAGCCGCGTGCTTAGAAATATCCCTACCCAGCAGTTGCTTTCCCATAGCGACAGTATCCACCTGTATTCCTTTCAGATGGTTCTGCAAGGCAACCGGATTTTTTCCCAGTTCCAAAATCCTGCCAAGTCCTTCCATAAAATCGCTATTCTCCGGAATTAGGATCCGGGTACGGAGCCTTACAATCTTATCAATGATTTCTCTCAGAAGCTCGTCGGCGAACTGCTTTCTGTCCTTGCTGGCAAACATCTGGAGTAGTTTATCTTGTACAAGCTGGACATTAAGATCTTCTAAAACAAGGTTGACTTCTTCCTCATCCAGCAAATACTCCTGAGCCAGTACTACGAATCTGTCATTCAGGATTCTTACCATTGCGACCGCATCGTCCTCAATGAAATGCCCCAGAACACTATCCGCTCCCTTTCCCGCGAGCATACCGCCTGCTATGCCACCGATGATTGCTCCTGCGGGTCCTCCAAGTGCGCCCCCTGCTGCAGCCCCTGCATAGGCCCCACCCATACTGATACCCAGTGTAGTAACATTTTTAAAGAGCTGTTTCCCCGAAATCTTGCCACTAAAGAAATGACTGATGTCAGAAGCAGAAAGAACGATTGTAAATACTGCAGAAGTAATGATATTACTGCTCCACAGTTTTGCCAGATTGCCCGCCGTTCCCCTGCCATAGAACAGGGCCCCGTTTTTCATGGCAGATACCAGGGATTTTCTTATTGCCGGTGGAAGTGCCTTGATGGCACCAATTACTGGTTGCTGGATAGCCGCGTTAAGGGATGTCCTCGTCAGCTGAGCAGAAATGACGGAGCTGATGAAAGCAGCACCGCCGCATTGAAGCCCAACGTACATGGCGTTATCAATGGATTGCTCCACACTTTGCCCAGACCACATACTCCTTGCAAATGTGATCACAGCAGAAATACCAAACGCGCTTTTGGCAATGACTGCCCCGTGCGTAGCATCAAAGACGAGAGAATCTATTGTACCGGCTTTGGCAATGTTACAGGCCTGCTGATAGGTAACATTCCCTTTGCGTACAAGCTTAGTCGCAGCATCTGGATCCTTCACACCTGGCACTTTGCCCTCGGCGATTTTTCTGCGCATAAGCTGAACGGCTTCGTTATATTGGTCGCTGGGTACTTCGAGCTGCATTGGTGTTCCGTTTCTATCAATGTATCTGTAGTATTTCGTCTGGGGGTTAAATGCTGCATTGACGGAAGCCTGGGCAGTTTGACAGTACTTGCTCTGGATGAGCATTCCATCCACCAGCCGATCTGCACCATTTTTAGCATTGTCGTTGCCAACAATTTGTGCGTTTTTTCCTCCCATACTGTCAATAAGGTCGTTTGCCTGCTCCGCAGCAAATCCCTGCCCCTGTCTGGCATTAAACCGTAACATCTGTTCGTTGTGTGCGGCACTATCCATTGATCCATAAAGAGAACCGCCAATTTTACCAGTATCTACTTTTTCTTGTTCGTTGGCATTTTTCCGCAGCTTCTCGGCAAGGCCACTATTTTGATGGTATATTTTTTTCTCCATATGTAACCCCCCGCAAATCAACATGTACGTAGATGAGTGTTCTGGCACAAAGCCATTTCCACTTCTCCCTGCATTTACACTTATTATAACATAGGCAATGTGCAAATTTTGGGACAACAAGAAAAAAGGACCGTGGCAGGGTCTTCCTACCACGGTTTCCTTCTTTTCGGGACCATTTTCACTTGCAATTCTGCTTCAACGCCGTCGATGGATTTCCGCATGTCCGTATATCCACAGGCAAGGTAGATATGGTCGGCCGTGAGATGGCGGATTAAACATTATCTGGAGTGTATCTTTGAAAGAGGCAGCCCAGATCAGACATGATACGTTGCGTACGGGTATTTTAAGTCCGTTGCCCCTTCGGGAAATCTATAACAAATATGCTCCCAGCTATCAACAGGTCCATCAGACCAGGCTGTTGACATCTGGGAGCATATTTGTTGGAATCTAGGTAAGGGGCAACGGGAAACCATCGGACTACGTAAAGGACTTATCCTGGATGGACTCCATATATTAACACAGAAACACATCTTTCAGCACCTGCAGCATGCGCTGCAGCTCTGATGCAGAGATTCCTGCTGGGATTTCCAGAGAAGCAGGCCCTACATGAACAACCATATTTCCGCAGGGATGGTGTTCCTCCCGCGCCTGAGAGACGGCGGCAAATTGGGTCGTTGGGCAGGCAGAAGCATTGGGATTTGCATTGGCCAGCAGCACTTCCTCCCTCATTTCTTTAATCCAGTAGTACATGGCATGATGGCTTATCTGACGGGAACGGCAGAATGCCTTGACAGACAGTCCGCTTTCCTGCTGCTCCTTCACCATGTGGATCCAGTATTCCAGAGCCTGCTGATGTTTTATGTTTTGGATTTTACTCAAAAAACCACCTCCAGGAATGAGTAGCACGAATGGCTCGAAAAAAGCGACAATCTCTACGCCGTAGGGAATTTCGTTCTTTTCGTGTGACATTTTCTACATTCGTATTATCTCAAACTGGAGGTGGGGATTCCATACACCGGATTTTTAAGCGCTTACGGTTAAGTACCTTTTGGGAGCAAAAAAAGCCGGTATGGAACTCCTTCCCGATGCTCCACACCAGCTTTTCTCATGCAATCTTCTGTTTTACACCTGTGAGGTAGAGTTAGTTACAAACAGCTGCTCATCATTACGAAAATGAATATACATTAACAATCTATCCACTTAATCAATTCCCTTACAATTTTTGAAAGCATCTTTTTATATCTGCTTCATTTAACGTTGATAGGTCTTTTGGAAGTGTTTTTAATCCTGTTAAGCGATTTGCTTGAAAGGCTATGGCCTTCTCCAAAATGGTACGAACGGTTTGGGCATTTCCAAAAGTATCATCTTTTTACCCTTTATCAGATTAGTAAGACTTTCTTTTAACAAATCCCTTCTACTGTCGGTAATATGATATGCGTATTTATTATAACAGAAAATGAGGGCTCTGCATCTTTAACCAAAAAGAAAAGACCTACAACTGTTTAGACTGTCGGTCTTTTCTTCTTATTCAACTACACTTGGAAACGTTACTGTTATTATTCATTTTTGTAATTATTCGATCGCCTGTTTGATTTTTGAAATACTTTTTTCTTCTTTTCCTTTTTTAAATCATGTTTTACGGCATTTCCATTAGTATCATATAAAACTAATCGTTTCTTTCCTTCTGATGTTATATAAAATTTTTTATCTTTAAACATCTTGAAAGCAGCGTTATAAATAGCCTCTTCTCTTGATTCAGGTATAATTTCTTCTGGTCCCCTGCCAATAATAATCTTATGTTTATTAAATTCACAACCAAAGCCCCTGATGGAAAGAATTTGATCCACTACCTGCTTCATTGCACTTTTATCGCTGCTTTCAAGAACATCTTTAGTCTTAAAAAATGCTCTAAAATAATTTATGTCCTTGAAGTAAACATTTGCGTCAGGTGTTATATAATACAATTTTCCATTAAACTGGCCAATGTAGTTCCATTGGATGGGCTTATCTCCATATACTTTAGGAATTTTTAAATAGGAAGAAACTCTATCTGCTAAGTCTTTTTCATATCCTTCCGGCGAAATCCCATTAGGTATCAAGACTTTATTTGCTTTCTTCAAATGTGAAGTTTGTTGATTAACTTGGCTTCCTTCTTCTAATCTAATATAGCTTTTAATTTCATAGTCCAACAAGTATTTACTTATTATGAACGTTCCAGGTTCATCTAAGGCTTCTGATTTTACCCATACAACTGCTTTTCTCTTTTGAGGATTATATTGAATTGATTTTTTATCAAAGAAAGAATTCAAATGAAAAGGATTTTGGTAAAACCATTCCCATCTGTTATCATTGGCATACGTGAAAATTGGTATCATCATCAGGTATATGGCAATGAATATTGTCTTGAGCATTTTAGCCTCCTGTTTCCATGAATTAGTTAAGTCTAAATTGAAAACTTGTAATTTTATTGTAACAGAAAAAAATTTACTTTTCACTAAAAAAATAAAGACCCTCAATGAAATGATTTATGGGCCTTTATTTTACGTTAATTTATCACGCCTTATTGGGAAACCGGATCACCTTGGGCTGGATTTCTCCCACCTGCTCCAGTTCTTTCCGTACGTTTTCCATCTCCTTCTGCTGCCGTATCTGGATCAGTTCCACTTCCTTTTGGGCATCATCGAACTTGATATGGGTGTACACATTGAGGGTGATGGAAATGTCGCTGTGGCCCATCAGGTACTGGAGGGTCTTGGCACTGACCCCGGACAGAGCCATATTGGTGCAGTAGGTGTGGCGGCAGACATGAGGTGTAACTTTTGGAAGCTGATATTTATAGATGCGGTTGTATTTATTCACGATTTGCTTAAAATAATGTTCCCAATGCAAGGCTACCATTGGATTCCCATTTTTATCATAAAAGAGAAATTTACCAACGCCATCGATGATGGGTTCTACCTTCGGAGGTCTTCTGCGCTGCAGGATGGTCACAAAGCATTGGTAAACCTCATCCGTCATGGGCAGCAGCCTGGCTCCGGCCTTGGTTTTTGTAGAAAGGATGTAGTACTTCCTCTCGTTCCCTTTCTGGAGCTGCTTGTCCACGTTGATTGTTCTTTTTTCCAAGTCGATATCGTTTACCGTCAATCCGCAAAATTCCGAGATCCGCAGCCCAGTATGGAACAGGATGAAAATTCCCTCATAATATCTACAATAATACTCGTCATTCTTTACGAAATCCAGGAAAATCCGCATATCTCTTTTGGAAAGAGCTTCCCTTCTCACACTGTCGTTGATCAAGACCTCTTTCATTTCGAAATTAAAGGGATTTCTCCACAAGATTTCATCATCTACAGCCATTTGGAAGGCGGGCCGCACCACACCCCGGATGCTGTGAATGGAACTGTATCCCTTTCCTTCGGACTGCAATTTGATCAGCCATAATTTGGCATCGGACATTTTCACTTTCCCAATGGCTTTCTGGGCAAAGCGTTCTTTCTTCAGGGCATTGACCACGAACTTGTAGTTGCTCAGGGTATTGGGTTTGACACCCTTTTTCAGCATCAGGTACCGCTGGACCAGTTCCAGGACGGTCATGGAATCCGAATGGGCATTGGGGCAGATCACCAGTTTCACTTCCAGGCTGTCTTCCATTTCCCGGAGGGATAGGCAGGGTTTCCGTCCCGGCGGCAAGGGATCCGTAGGCTCCAGCTTCCAGCTGTACAGGAATTTCGGCCGCCCGTTCACCATATATTTGAACTGATACTTTCCATCGATCCGCACGGACTCTCCCGCCCGTAAGATCCTTCTTTTCTTGTCCCGGCGCACACGGCCCCGCATATGGATTTTTTTCATTGGTTTTCCCCTTTCTCCTTGTTTGGCATCCTAATTCATCACTCCAAATGTCAAATAAGTCAACTTAAATACAGGACGTCTGGCGGAGGAACTTTTCAAACTCCTCCCGGATGATCAGCACCTTCCGTCCATTCCAGACCAAAAACTCCGCTCCAGGGTGTTCCGCCGCAATCCGCCGCAGCCGCTTTTCCCCAATGTGGAAATACTGTCTGGCCTCCTTCACGGTCAGAGCGTACCTCTGGTTGATGGGGATTTCTTTACTTTCCATAATTTCAAACCTCCTGTTCTGTCTGTTTCTACTGGTAACAGGACAGGAAAGGGGGAAATAAGTACTTTTTCCACGAAAAAAAGCCATGGCAGGATTTTTTCCACCATGGCTCTCTTTATTACTGCACAAAAAATGCAGACTTTGCTCGTTCCGTATGAAAATTTCCTTGTATTCTATGCCTTATGAGGAATGTAAATAGTAGCAATTGAATATATAAGTTCACTGTTCGTATCGGGAACAACATTAACTGGATTATCTTTAATTTGATTTGCATACACAGAGTCTATTAAATTTCCCTGCATATCGTATTTAAGGCCTTCCATAATGTAAATCTGTCTATTATTTATATCTACATTGTATAGAATTTTAGCATAATATTCATCTGGCGAATTTTCATATTGTAATGTCCACAATCTTACTTGATACCTACCATAATTTTGTTTAACGGATACCGTTCTTTTATCAAACCACAACCCTGTTGTTTCATTGGAATTTATCCATACCCATCTACTTGGATCCGGCTGAAATTCAGCAAAACAAAGAGTCATAAAAGAAAGTAAGACTGCTAAAACTATAACAATTCGACTGCTTAATCTTTTCATTTTCTTTGCCCCTTTCGTTTCATAACTTCTCCCAATAATCATAATCGAAAATCCTTTTTCACTTTGCGATCATTATCTCCTAGTTTAATCATTATATCACATATCCTGGGTGAAAAAATCGACAGTAAAGTTGGATTCTAATGCATTATGAGCTTATATTTAAACTTTAAGATGAGTACAATTTTTGCTAATGCATTTGTTTGAAAAATGCGGTAAAATTAATTTACTAACATACACCGGCTCTTGTCTTTAAAAGAATAAAAAATATTTATGTGGTTTTAATTTTTTTCAATAAGAGACAACTATATATTCACGATATCCCATCAGGAGGTATTAATTGATGACAGATTATTACGAAATTTTAGAGGTGCATCCAAAAGCATCCCAAGAAATAATTAAAAAAGCCTATTTTACTTTGGCCAAAAAATATCATCCTGATGTATATCCAGACAAGGAATTTGCCGTTAAAAAAATGGCAATTTTAAATGAAGCTTACGATGTATTAGGTAATCCTGACAAAAGAAGAGCTTATGATGCTCAGAGAAATGGAACTGCCAGTAAAACAACCCAAAATAATCAGAGTCGAAACACATCTTCTTCAAGAAGAAACTCATCCCAAAACACGACCGAAAGACAGAAACAACAATATCAAGATGACAGTACATACGATGACCTATCACCATTGCAAATTTGTATTCTCCGTGCCTTACATTTAGCCAAAGAAAATGGTGAAAAAATATACAATCCAGAGGATCCATTAACATTAAGGCGAGTAAACGGAATTGGCTTTACCTTAATTGGAAAAAAAGAAGAAGATAAATATAGCGGAAGCTATATTAAATCATACTGGTTTACCATTCTATGGATTCCTGTTTTTCCTATAAAAGAATATCGTGTTTTGAGTCCTTCCCTGGATTCATACATTATCATAAGTTCTAGGCGATCTTCCGGATTTAAATTATTGCAAGCTGTTGCATTTGCTATATGGGGCTTAATAATTTTTGCAGGCGTAAGTTCATCGAATTCTACAAGTAAAAAATCTCAACCGCCAAAAGCTCCATATAAAGCAGTAAATAAAGCCCCTGCTAAAGCAGCCCCAGTAAAATCCGCTTCTAAATTGACTCCCAAAAAAGGTGTAGTAACAGGATATGTCAAAGGAGAACCCATTAAAAATAATAAAGGGTATAGCACGATCGAAGTCGACAATTCCCAGAACAGTGCACCAGTTTATGTGAGGATTTGGTCCTTAGATGGCTCCCCTAGACCTGTACGGTGTTTTACCATTAGAGAGGGTGAAAAATTCACAGCAAAAAATATAACTCCTGGGAACTATGATGTCCGTTTTAAATATCTTTATGAAGAACAAGATGCTAAGGCTGGATCAAAATCACAACCAGTAAAAATAGAAGAAAAACCCAGTCCCTTTGGAGATGGAATTCAATATACAAGCTATAGTTTGACACTGTTTACGGTAAGGAACGGAAACACACGCATGGACGAAATTTCTATAGATGAAATTTAGTTCTAGCAAGTTCCGTTTTGTTGAAAAGGAGCAGGTTAAAATGAAAAAAATAATTAATGTTTTTCTACTTATTGCAATGTTTTCTTGCTTTCTAACACCTTGTTTTGCAGAGTTTCAACCAAATCCTAAGCGATGGACATGGATTGCATCAAATTCTACTAGAAGTATATGGTTTGATAGACAATCAATCTATGCAAGAAAAGAAGATGGCTATAAAAAGGTCAATTTATGGTTGTTATTTTATAGAAATTCTCCAAAAGAAGAGATAATGGAATGTGACTGGACTGTAGATCTTATAAATAGAAAGCTCTCGATGAACAATGTATATGTTTATGATATGAATTGGAATCTCATAGATCAAATAGAAGATGATGAAAATAATCGAATTTGGAAACCAGTTGTTCCTGAAACCGCTTCAGAAAAGATATACAAAATTGCTAAATACTTCTATCTCAAAAATTATTCAAAAAAGTAAAGTCAACTTAAATGACAAAACTATAACTATAATATTACAAAATATTTGGTTTATAATAAAAAAGCCATGGCAGGAACTATCCCACCATAGCTCTCTTCATTTCCCAACTAAAGCCGCTATATTAATTTAATTTTATTCACATAGGGAGGTTGGAAAAAATGAAAAAATTCTTTTTCATACTTGTTGCACTTTTTACCTTTGCGTTTTCATCATCAGTCTCTGCAGCGGATGACGACTGGACTTACGCTGGGCGATTTGGTCTGTTATGGACCCCACCAGTTGCACATAATGTAGATATGTATTTAATCAATCATCTAACAACCTTTCGCGGAATTACGTCTATGAGGGATTCTGAAAGTCAGTTACCATATGATGTCTATTATAAACATGATCATTCAACAGATACTGGTGATAACCACCATGAGTATAATAACCACAGTTTTCAGTTCCAAGTTAAAATTGTCCCGTTAAATGTTTACGGAACAACGATGGGATCAGGCACTTATGCAGGTACAATTATATGCAGCTATAGGATTGCAGCCAAAGGTGCCTTCAGTGTCGTAATGAAAAGCTTCAAGGTTTTTGATACTAACACCTATCAACAACTTTTTAATGCAGAAGGAAATTTTGGATCAGAGATAATGTACAAAGACTCTGCGGCTGAAGCAATTCTGAAAGACAGTGCACCACATCCCGTTTCCCAAAGTACGGCTAATCAATTAAATGGTACAGGCTATTATAAATATAGATAAAAATAGAGCCATGGCAGGAACACTCCCACCATGGCTGCACTCATTTCCGCACCAAAGCCGCCAGCAGCACCGTCCCTATCCCATAAGCCAGGTTCCGCTGGGCCTTCAGCCGTTTCTGTGTTCTAACGATTAATACATGCCGTATTTCTGTAAAACTATTGACAAGTCTATTTGTTTTGTCCGAAAATAAAAGAAAGCATTTAGTTCTCAAAGGAGACACGTTATGGCAGATGATCAGAAAAGTACTAAATATCAATGCCCCCGTTGCCATTCAGAAAATATTCAGAGCTATCCTGTAATCCATTCTACTGGGTTCTCTAAAATCAATTTGACAACTGTAGGTGTAGGATTTTCCGATTCTTTAGGAGTAGGACGGGCAGAAAGCCATGGAACAAAACAGACAAATCTTGCTGCCTTCACCACTCCTCCCAAGAAGAAGTCTGTCTGGAAGCGTTTTCTTTTTACCTGGGCCATAGGAAGCGGGCCTATTGTTTGGATACTTCGTCTTTGCAGATTTGATTTAATCGCTAAAATCGCAGAAATTGGATCACTTATCTTGGGATGCATACTAGCCTACTTAGCATTTCAATGGAACAAATCAGTATTTCCCCAACTGATACAGGATTGGGAACATTCATATATGTGCCTGCGTTGTGGAGCCCGTTTTAAACTTTAAAGCCTAGCTAAAGGAGGCATACTATGACGGATAATCAAGAAAATTCAAAATATCAATGTCCTCGCTGTCATTCAGAAAATATACAAAGCTATTCATTAATTCATTCCATGGGTATCTCTAAAATTGATTTGTCAACTGTCGGTGTTGGGTATTCCAATAACCTAGGAGTTGGGAGAGCCGAAAGTCATGGAACCCAGCAGACAGCCATGTCAGCCAGTACAGCTCCTCCTAAAAAACGAAGTCCTGCAGGAGATTTCTTCGGTAGTTGGTTGGTGTTTTCAATTCCAGGTGTAATTTGTAAATATTTGAATTTCCATTATCTGATAGTGAATATTCTCGTTTGGGGAGCCGTTATTTTAGCTTTCTTCATGGCTCGTGATGCCTACCGATGGAACAAATATACATTCCCGCAAAAAATGCGCGATTGGGAACATTCCTATGTATGCCTGCGCTGCGGAAATCGTTTTATCCTTTGAAATTTTATTTAATATAGGGTAGAACACTATGATGATGTCAATACTCCATCAGAAGGAGGTCCGCTCATGAAAACCTGGGACGATTACAAAAGCCACGTGAAATCCCTCCGTGAAAAAGAACGCCGCAATATGGAAAATATCGAAGAACTTGCTGAACTCACGTTCCCCTCTTACAATCTAAAAGCTCTCGGCAGTATGACAAGAAAAGAACTGACTGCCGAAATTCTGAAAAGCATTGATTCCCTCAAGGCCGGGCGGG